>JAZNLO010000018.1:0-30367 GCA_045579085.1 Acutalibacteraceae bacterium | reverse complement strand
CGTCAGCGTTGCAGCAAACATATTTTTGGTCAGCAGCGTTAGCAGCAGCAAAAGCCCACTTTCTGCCGGTGGGGAAGCCTGCGCCGCCACGACCGCGAAGACCTGATGCAAGAATTACGTCAATAACTTCCTGAGGAGTCATTTCGGTAAGCACCTTACCGAGAGCGGCATAACCGTCCATACCGATGTATTCATCGATGTTTTCGGGGTTGATAACACCGCAGTTTCTAAGTGCAACACGCTTTTGTGATTTGTAGAAAGCAGTGTCATTAAGAGAGGTATTTTCGGTGTTAAGTTCATCACCGTCAACATCCTTATATTCAAGTCTTGTTACAATACGTCCCTTGAGAAGATGCTCTTCAACAATTTCAGCAACATCCTTCTCTTCAACTCTGCTGTAAAAAGTTCCTTCCGGATGAATAATTACAACCGGGCCAAGAGCGCACAAACCGAAGCAACCGGTCTGAACGATTTTGACTTCGTTTTCAAGCCCTTTTGCAGCGAGTTCATCAGCAAAGGCTTTTTGCAGAACTTTACTGCCTGAAGAGGTACAACCTGTACCGCCGCAAATAAGCACGTGTGAACGAATCATTATATTTTTTCCTCCTTGTTAGTTATTGGTGATGGTGTACTCTGCAACAACGTTTCCGCCTTTAAGGTGCTCAGCAACAACGCGCTCGACCTTTTCTGCAGTCATCTTAACATAGGTAACCTTGTCCTTACCGGGCTCAAACACCTCAACAACGGGCTCGTACTGGCAAATACCAACACAACCTGTCTGAGTAACAGTGACCTTCTGAGCAAGCCCCTCTGTGTCAACAGCCTCAACGAAAGCGTTGAGAACAGGTCTTGCGCCGGCAGCGATACCGCAAGTTGCCATACCAACAACTACGCGGATGTCGTTTGAACCTTCACGAAGAACAATCTTATCCTTCATTTTGTCGCGGATTGCCGCAAGTTCAGCTAATGATTTCATTGCAATCTATCCTTTCAATATATTTATTTAATTAGTTCGGAGTATTGCTCGTTGAGAGAATCTCCAATCCATTTAATAACCTCATAACAGTTTAAGGGTACTTCCTCACCAAGCACTTGCCTGATTTCTGCTGTGTTGATTTCAACCTCGCCCTTGTCTGATTTATGCGAAAAGTGAAAGTCGATATCGGGTGAGCCTTGAATCAGGGTGGTGATTGAGGAGGCTATATCTCCAAGCGGAGTAAAATCAATATGATTTTTGAAAAACAGTGCTGAGGTGACTGTTCCGTGAGCTGACGGGAAATCATCTATGTGCTTAGACTCAATCTCAAGAGAGCCGCCTGTCTGCTCGGCTGAAAGTTTGAGCAGGGGAATGCCAAGTCCGATTTTACGGGTTTTGCGAGTAGTGCAAAACGGGTTGGTAACAGACTCAAGCACGTCCTTAGTCATACCTGTGCCATTGTCGCTGATTGTCAGCTTAAGAGTTTCCGCTGTTTCAACAATGGCTATCTTGATTTCGGTCGCTTCGGCTCTTACTGAGTTCATAGCAATATCAAGAATACTAAGTGATAATTCTTTCATATCATAGTCCTCTCAGCTTTTCGAAAAGACGCTGTCGAATATAGTCACTGCTGTACGGCTCGTCTTCCAGTTCAAAGTAAGCACTTTTATCTCGAATATCCCACAGATAGTGGGCATCTGAACAGGTAATAACGTTCATATTTTCAAGCAAGGGATATTTCAACTTGAAATCAGCCAGTTTTTCAATATCATATATCTCTGCCAACTTAAAAGAGGGCGCATCAGGAATGGTGCCAAGCACAGACGTTATGCTGTTTGAAGCCCTGTCGATATGGGCGGGGTAGCAGATTCCGTTGTGTTTGGAAACTAAATCGGGAACATCTTCCAACGGTATCGAAGTAGCAATAGGCAAAAGATGCTCGTCAAAACCGATGACGTTGTCGTCTTGGTCTAATATTAGCTGTTCGCCAAAGATATCCACTTTGTTTTTAAGCATAGTTCTGTAGCTTTCAACCCTTTTATCAAAAGCCATACAGTCATCAAGATGCTCAAAAAGACAAACCATATGTATCTCTTCGGCGGTGGTAAGCTCCATTCCTGCAACAGCCACGATACCGGCTTTGCGAGCAGCAGCAAAAAATGCAGGACAGTTCTTAGACGTGTTGTGGTCGGTTAAAGCCACAATATTCAGACCGGCAAGAGCGGCCATATTAGCAATATTATTCGGAGTCATATCATTGTCACCGCAAGGGGAAAGACAAGAATGGATATGGAAATCGTAATAATATTTACTCATACTTAAATCAACTTTGAAACAGCTACAGCGGTTTCAAAAATAGGCATAGTTGATGACAAAATGTTAATTTGCTTCTCAGCAGCAGTTGCAACAACACTTTCCTCAAGCTGAACGTCCTCTGCCACGATGATGCAAGAAACATCTGCAAGCGCAGCCACAGCAACAGTGTTTATGTTGGACATAATTGTAATCCACACATTATTTTCCTGAGCGCGCCCCATAACCCAACTCAGCAAATCGCCGCAATAAGCGCCGCAAACCTCTCTGTCGGGCGAGGGGAGAGAAACTGTTTTCAATTGCAAAGCGTTTTTAAGCTCATTAACTGTCATTGTCACTCAACCTGTTCTTCAAATAATCTTGTAATTCCGGCTTGAATTTAATGATGCAGTCCTCCATAACGGCCTGACCGCGAACAACGTCTTCCGCGAACGCACGGCAAGTCGGCGCGCCGCAAGAACCGCAATCTATTCCCGGTAGGCTATCCTTGATTGTCTGGATTTGCGATAGCATACGCATTGATTCGCCCATACTGTCACTAAGCCTGTTAATCGGGAAATATTTTGGCAGTTCATTAAAGAAATAGTAGTCAGGGATATGCTTTTGACCGTCCTTGTCATTGATAAAGTTCTGCGTGACGGGCAGATATCTTCTTAATGCCTGAAGTCTTGCTTTCGCAATAAAAGGATTTTCAACAGCCATTACACCGCCAACACAACCGCCCGGACATGCGTTAAGCTCAATAAACTCAACAAACGGGAACTCGCCTGTTTCGATTTTATCGAGCACATTAATAACATTGTCGATGCCGTCTGCAGCGAGATATTTCTCGTTGAAAATGGCAGTAGCCTCACCGCCGGACTCAGCCCAGCTGATTCCAACCATACCTGATTGAGAACGAGCCTTTGGAGCTTTGTCTTTTCGCATAACGTCTATCAGTTTAAAATAGATATCACTTATGGAAACAACTAAGTCAACATTGCTTTTGTATTTTCCAAAGCCGTTATGTACATAGCTTACTTTAGCAGGACAAGGGGAAATAAAGCACACGCAAATGTCATCATCTTTAAGCTCAGGATGAGATTTTTTAGCAAGCTTTCTTGCTTCAATTGCTGCGATTTCCATAGGCGGAAGCATAGGAATAATGTTTCCTGCGAGTGACGGAAATCTCAGCGAAATCAGCCTCGTGATAACAGGGCAGGCGGAGCTGATAGCAGGCTTGGGGATTGCGTCAATCTTCATATAACGTCTGGTATAAGCTGAAACCAACTCTGCAGCCTGAGCAACCTCATACACATCGTCGAAGCCGATGTCTAATAAGCCCTGAAGCACGAAGTCAATGTCTTCCAACCCATCAAACTGTCCGTAAAGAGAGGGGGCGGGAAGTGCAATTTTCCATTTATAGTTGTCAATACTGTTTAACTTACTGTAATTGGCTTTCTTTGCTTTGTGATGACAAATTCTGATACATTCACCGCAGTCTATGCAGCGGTTTGGGTTTATCTGAGCGTGTCCGTCACGAACGCGGATAGCCTCAGTGGGACAATGCTTGATACACAGAGTACAACCGGTGCATTTTTTAATATCGAGTGTAACAGAGTGCATATAATTTTCCACATTGACCACCTCCATCATCAGTAGTTTGAGAAATCAAAGGTTTACGGTCATTTCGATTCGGGTTCCTTCTCCGACAACCGAATCGATTTTCATAGAGTCGGTGTATCTTTTCATATTAGGCAGACCCATACCTGCGCCAAAGCCAAGTGTTCGAACACTGTCAGGCGCGGTTGAGTAGCCCTCTTGCATAGCGAGGTCAATATCAGCGATACCCGGTCCGTAGTCTGTGAGGATAACTTTGATTTTGTCCTCATAGATGATTACCTCTGCATCGCCGCCACCGGCGTGGATAACCATATTGATTTCGCCCTCATACATTGCGATAGAAACTCGACGAATGATTTCAGGCGAAACGCCAAGCTGTCTTAGATTTTTTTTGACCTGCACAGAGGCTTGACCGGCGGAAGTAAAATCGTCGCCGTCAACACTGTATCGGAATCTAAGCTCATCATTCATCGCTATCACCGTTTCCGACTAAACCGTTTTCATAAAGTTTGCCGCAGGCGTTATACATTCTTTTTTTAGTAGACATCATAACTATTCCTGCTTCTTTGGCAAGCTGAATCATTTCGTCGTTTGGAAGCTTTGAACGAACGAATACGATGCAAATCATATCCATCATCTGAGCAGTTCTGACAACCTGTGGATTAACAAGCCCTGTCAGCAACACGGCCTGGTCCTTAACATAGGCAAGAACGTCACTCATCATATCGCTTCCGCAAGCAGAATAAACGTGCTTGCCGAGATTTTCCTCGCAGCAGAGCACTTCAGCATTGAGAAGTTCTTGTATTGTGCAAATCTTCATAGCTTTGATTTCCCTTTACGATAGAATCAATATTAGTATTTTGCAAGTATATCAGGAACATCATCAGCAGTTAAACGACCATAAACCTCATCGTTAACTGTGAAAACAGGTGCTAAGCCGCATGCTCCGATGCAACGGCAAGCCTCGATTGAGAACTTAGCGTCAGCAGTGCATTCGCCGGCTTTGATACCGATGATATCCTCAATTTTGTTCAATACGTCTTGCGAGCCCTTAACGTAGCAAGCTGTACCAAGGCAAACGCTGATTTTGTATTTGCCCTGCGGAGAGAGGTTAAACTGTGAGTAGAAGGTGGCAACACCATAAACTTCCTCAACAGAGATACCAAGCTCCTCTGCAATCACGCTCTGGACTTCTAACGGAAGATAACCGTAAATGTCCTGTGCGGCTTGCATGATTGGCATAAGGCAACCTTTTTGGTCACGAAGATTGTTAATAACTTCGATGAGCTGTGCCTTCTGCTCAGGTGTACCGCTGAAGGGTACGGAACTGACTTTCTTTTTCATACTATCATGCCTTTCCGGTCATTTGGGTGCTAATATGACCTTGTTTGTGAAAAAATTGACACTCTGACATAAAAATAAAAACAACCTATGTTTAGTATCTTATAAACTGTCTTAACAAGACAGACGTGCACCGAATATATTATAGCAGATACGCTGTCAAATGTCTACCTAAAATATATAAAATTCAGGCTGTTTTTTAAAGAAAAAAGACACATTTTCTCGTAAAATGTGTCTTTTGATACAAGTGGGTAGTTATTTATGATATTTAGTGCCTTTATTGATTGAAAAAGCTCTGTAAATCTGCTCTAAAAGCATAACTCTTGCGAGCATATGAGGGAAGGTCATAGGCGACATCGAGAGTAAATAGTCTGCTCTTTGTTTAACACTCTCATCAAGGCCCCACGAGCCGCCGATTACAAAGCAGATGCAGCTTGTTCCGCTTGTGGCGGATTTCTGAATTTTTGCAGCGAGTTTATCTGAGGATAGCATCTCGCCCTCGATGCACATTGCTATAACCTCAGCGCATTGAGGTATTGCAGCAAGTATCCTTTTGCCCTCATTTTTAAGGACAGCGTCAATGTCAGCATCAGAGGGGTTTTGTGCGCATTTGTGCTCAACTATCTCCGTGATATTGATATTGCAAAAAGCGCCAAGCCTTTTTATGTACTCGTTACAGGCATCGGTAAGATATTTTTCTTTTATTTTTCCAACCGCAATTATGTTGATTTTTAACATTTATACCACCGTGATTTTATTTGATGAAGGGCTTGCCACATCGAGAGTATAGTCAACGTTTAGCTCATATCCGCATAAGGACATATTGAGGATAACGCTGTCTGCAGCCGCCTGAGGAGAGTTGTTATCCTTGCTTATGTGGGAGAGGATGAACTTTGTTGTGCCGCTTTTTGCAAGCTCGGTTATGAACTCGGCGCAGGCTGAGTTTGACAAGTGACCTTTATCGGACAGTATGCGCACTTTTAGTTCGTGAGGGTAGGGCCCATTTTTGAGCATTGTAATGTCGTGATTGGACTCAATCATAGCTAAATCGCAGCCAATGAGCGCTTGCCTTATATCGTCAGACACATAGCCCAAGTCTGTGCATACACCAATGGTTTTACCGTCTGGGGTTGTTACTATATAACCGCTGCTGCCAACGCAGTCGTGCGATGTGTTGAAGCGTTTTACTTTGAAGCCGCTGATTTCGACCTCGCTTGTAAATGCGGTTATGTCATGTTCGGATTCAATGGCAGCGTGGTTAATAATAGCGAGTTTTGTCTGCTCTGAGCAAAAAACAGGTATATGTGTGCTTTTACAGAAAACGCGAAGACCTTTTATATGGTCGATATGCTCGTGAGTGATAAAAATCGCTTTTATAGAATTGATTTTAATCTCGGCAGCTTCAAGCGCGCATTTTAGTCTTTTTGCGCTTACGCCAACGTCGATAAGTATACCTGAATCACCATAGCCTATGTAAGTAGCGTTACCGCTGCTTGAGCTGTAAAGCGGAGAAATAATAGCCATATTTTACCTTCCTTAAAACTAAGAGGCTATCCTAAGGACAGCCTCTTTTAAAGTTATTGTGCGTTTAGTGCAGTAGTAGTGTTGTCGTTGTAAACGACCTTTTTAATATCAGCACCAAGAGAGTTGAGCTTGTCCGTTATTGCTTCGTAACCGCGCTCTATATGGTAAATATCCTCGATTACGGTTGTGCCCTTTGCAACCAAAGCGGCAATCATCATTGCAGCACCGGCTCTGAGGTCGGTTGCGATTACTCTGGCAGGAGAGAGCTCTTTAACACCCTCAATTACGGCAATTTTACCGTCAACCTGAATCTGAGCGCCCATTAATGTTAGCTGGTCAACATAGCGGAAGCGATTGTCCCAAACGCTTTCGGTTACAACGCTCGTGCCATTTCCTCTGGCGAGCACTGCAACAGCTTGCGGCTGCATATCAGTGGGGAAGCCGGGATGTGGCTGAGTTGTGAAATTGCAGCGTTTGATTTCGCCTGTGCTGCGTATACGGATAGCATCGTCAAGGTCATCAATCACAGCGCCCATCTCAACAAGCTTAGCTGTAATTGATTCAAGATGCTTAGGTATAACGTTGTTGATAATAACATCTCCGCCTGCTGCAGTAACGGCAGCCATATAGGTGCCTGCTTCAATCTGGTCGGGGATAATGCTGTAAGTGGTACCGTAGAGCTTGCTTACACCTCTAACCTTGATTACACTTGTACCTGCGCCTCTGATATCAGCTCCCATAGAGATGAGGAAGTTTGCAAGGTCAACAATGTGCGGCTCTTTGGCAGCGTTTTCGATAATAGTTAAGCCTCTCGCTTTAACGGCGGCAAGCAAAATATTAACCGTTGCGCCAACGGAAACCTTATCAAGATACACTTGACCGCCAATAAGCTGAGGCGCATCGCAGTCCACCATACCTGATGTAAACTTAACCGTTGCACCGAGAGCCTCAAAGCCTTTAATATGCAGGTCAATCGGTCTGATGCCGAAATCACAGCCACCGGGAGGAGCCACCTTTGCTTTGGAGAAGCGACCGAGCATAGCACCGAGCAAATAACTGCTGGCACGGAGCTTTTTAGTCATCTCAAGCGGCACGATATGAGAATGAATGTTTCTTGGGTCAATCTCATAGGTGGATTTGTTTATCATTTTAATATCTGCGCCAAGTTCATACAAAATGTGAATAAGCTCGTTAACATCGCTGATATCGGGAACATTTTCAATTCTGCAGACCTCGTCGCAAAGAATAGCGGCAGGGATAATAGCAACAGCGGCGTTTTTTGCGCCACTGATTGTTATAGAGCCGTTGAGGCGGTTGCCGCCGTTTATCACATACTTTTCCAACTTTTTCACTCCTGTGAGTATATTGTTAAAGCGTAATTACCATAATTCTCAGTTTATTATAACACCTATTTTGACAAAATGGAAGTATAAATTATGGCAAAATAAATTATTGCTTTTTAGACCAGGAATCTTTCAGTGCAACAGTGCGGTTAAACACAGGCTTATCCGCAGTGGAATCGATGTCTACGCAGAAGTAGCCTTTGCGCATAAACTGGAATGTTTCACCGACTTTTCTCACAGCGAGTGATTTGTCAATTTTGCAGTTTGTAACAACCTCAATCGAGTTGGGGTTGAGGTTTTCTGAGAAGTCGCCAACGCCCTCTTCATCAGACGGATTTTCAACGGCGAACAGCCTGTCATACAGTCTGACCTCAGCATCCACGCAGTTGTCAGCGCAAACCCAGTGGATTGTGCCCTTAACCTTTCTGCCGTCAGCAGCGTTACCGCCCTTAGTATCAGGGTCATAGGTACAGTGAATAAGGGTGATGTTGCCGTCAGCATCCTTTTCACAGGAAACGTATTTGATGAAATACGCACCTTTCAGGCGAACCTCCTTGTCAGGACACAAACGGAAATAGCCCTTAGGTGGCTCTTCGCAGAAGTCATCACGTTCAATGTAAATATTCTTACTGAACAAAACGTTTCTTGTGCCAAGCTCCGGTTTGTTGGGGTTGATTTCAACTGGGATTTCCTCTGTAACATTGTCGGGATAATTGTCGATAACGACCTTGATAGGCTCAATAACAGCCATAGCCCTGTCGGCATTGGTGTTGAGATTGTCTCTCACGCATGATTCGAGCAGCGCATAGTCAATAACGCTGTGTGCCTTTGAAACACCGATTTTCTCGCAAAAATCACGTAATGCTGATGCGGGATATCCACGTCTTCTCATACCGCAAAGAGTAGCCATTCTTGGGTCGTCCCAACCTGATACAAGTCCGTCGTTCACCAATTTCAAGCACTTGCGCTTGCTTGTGAGAGTGTAGTTTACGTTCATACGCGCAAACTCAATCTGACGAGGGGGAGTGGGCAGACCAAGCTCTTGTAAGAACCAGTTGTAGAGCGGTCTGTGGTTTTCAAACTCAAGAGAGCACAGCGAGTGCGTAACACCCTCTTTAGCGTCAGACAGGGGATGCGCAAAGTCATACATAGGATATACGCACCACTTGACGCCAAGCCTGTGATGTGAAACCTTCATAATTCTGTATATGATTGGGTCTCTCATATTGAGGTTTGGTGAGGACATATCAATTTTCGCACGCAGAACTCTTTCTCCGTTGTCAAACTCACCGTTTGTCATTCTCGTAAAGAGGTCAAGATTTTCCTCAACAGAGCGGTTACGGTAAGGACTGTCCTTACCGGGCTCAGTCAAGGTGCCTCTGTATTCGCGCATTTGCTCAGCAGTAAGGTCGCAAACGTATGCCTTGCCCATTTTTATGAGCTCAACGGCACAGTCATAGATAAAATCGAAATAATCGCTTGCAAAATATATGTTGTCCCAATCAAAGCCAAGCCACTTGATATCCTCTTTGATAGCATCAACGTATTCAACGTCTTCCTTAGTGGGATTTGTATCATCAAGGCGAAGATTGCACTTGCCGCCAAACTTTTCAGCAACGCCGAAGTCGATGCAGATAGCTTTTGCGTGACCTATGTGCAGATAACCGTTAGGCTCGGGCGGAAAACGGGTTTGCACCTTGTTGTAAACGCCGTTTTCAAGGTCTTCCTTAACAAAATCTTCAATAAAATTACTTTCAGAAGCTTTAATAATTTCTTCCATTATAATACCTCTTTTAAAGCTTTAATAGCATCGTCAATTCGGCTTATAACCGTATCTTTACCTAAAACCTTCATAATTTCACAAAGGTCAGGACTGTTTGTCCTGCCTGTGATTGCAACTCTGATAATAGTTGCGGCATCACCTGAGTGACCGTTGTAGCTGTCTGGGTTTTTCTTGTATTCCTTAACCTCAGGGCAGAAGTTTGCAACAGGGCAGATTTCTTTGATTTTCTCAAACCATGCAGTCCTGTCATCGTCTGCAGAATACACATCCTTATATGCTGTGAGAATTTTTATCGCATCTGCCTTGTCAAGATGCTCAGGCAGCGAATATTCATTCTTGAATCCGTCAAAGAAATAGGCTGTGTAATCTTTGAAATCGCTCCATTTTGCAATATCTTTTCTGGGCTTAGGAACATCTCGGTCAATAGACACGATTTGCTTCAAGTAGTTCTTATCAGCAGATAATACATCATAAAATTCCTTGTCAAATTCAGAAGCCCAGTCGAGTATATAGTTCATAACTGTGTCTGAACTCATCTTAGATACAACGTTTTTGCTTATGTCGTTAAGCTTTGCCAAGTCAAACAAAGCACCCGAAACGCTCATTTTCTTAAGGTTAAGCTTAAACTCCGAGTTATCGGCGTTTGCATTTGCCCTACGCCAATCTTCGAAATCAGAGTTGGCAACTGTGAGCATATAGTCTGTAACAGCCTCAACGGGATAACCTTGCTGAGCGTAAAACTTTACAGCTGCCTCAGGGTCTTTTCTCTTGGAAAGCTTACGTTTTGAATTGCCGTCTTCCTTCATAATAGGGGATACGTGAGCATATTTCGGTGCCTTGAATCCAAGCAGCTTAAACAGCTGAATATGCTTGGGCACAGATGATATCCACTCATCGCCTCTGATAACGTGAGTTGTTCTCATAAGATGGTCGTCAACGGCGTGCGCAAAGTGATAGGTGGGTATTCCGTCAGACTTGAGCAGAACAAAATCCTCATCGTTTTCGGGCATCTCAATTTTACCTTTAATCATATCGTCAAATACGATTCTGTTTGCTTCACTGCCGGGTGAACGCAGGCGTATAACATAAGGAAGACCTGCATCAATATTGCTTTTAACCTGTTCGTAGCTAAGATTTCTACAAGAGGCAAATTCGCCGTAGTAGCCCGTACGGAGCTTGTCTGCATTTTGCTTAACTCTGTTTTCTTCTAACGTTTTCTCAGTGCAGAAGCAGGGATAAGCATAGCCTAACTCCATAAGATATTTTACATATGTGTGATAGATAGCAGTGCGTTCGCTCTGCTTATATGGACCATAGATTCCGGCAGTTTCATCAGCACCAACAAAGCCCTCGTCAATTTTGATACCGAAGTTGATAAGCCCGTTAACTATATCTGCAATACCGCCCTCTACCTCGCGTTTTTGGTCGGTGTCCTCAATTCTTACATAGAACACGCCATTGCTTGCATCAGCAACACGCCTGTTAATCAGGCAGGTGAACAGTACGCCAAAGTGCAAAAATCCTGTTGGACTCGGTGCAAGTCTGGTTACCCTTTGACCTTCCTGTAAGTTTCTTTGAGGATAAAGCTCCTCGTAATATTCTGGTGTTTTAAGTTCATTGCCGAAAATAAGCTCGGCCATTTTTTTGTAATCTGTCATAATGGCTCCCTTAATTTTTAAATCACCAATAATTATCTCATATTATTGTCAATTATTCAACACTTAATTTAAGCTTCCGTTAAATTCTCCAAACATTTTTTCAACACATTCTCTAAGATTCTTATGTTCATCAAGCGAGAGCGACGCATCGCGCTTGATAATGCTCTTAGCAATGTCCTGTGCAAACTGCAACGCATTGATATCTTCAACCAAATCCGAGAGCTTTAAAGCGGGCAATCCGTGCTGACGTTCCCCGAAGAAGCTGCCTGGACCTCTTGTTTTGAGGTCTGCTTCAGCAATAACAAAGCCGTCGTTCGTATCGCACATAACGTTGAGCCGTTTTAGTGTGACTTCGTTTTGCGTGTCTGAAACTAAAATGCAGTAAGAGCGGTAACCGCCGCGCCCAACACGGCCTCTAAGCTGATGAAGCTGTGACAGACCAAATCTGTCTGCACCCTCAATCATCATTACAGATGCGTTTGGCACATCAACTCCAACCTCAACTACAGTGGTTGAAACTAAAACGTCAATTTCTCCGTTTGAAAAGCGTTTCATAGTTTCTTCTTTTTCTTTGGCAGACATTTTGCCGTGCAAAAGTCCAAGCCTTGACTTTGCCAGACAGGTCTTTTTTAGATTATCGAAATATCTTGTTGCTGAAATCAAGTCAGACTCGTTATCTTCGATTAGCGGGCAGACGATGAACGCCTGTCTGCCTCTTTTAATTTGCTTTAATATAAAATCAAACGCTAAATCACGCTTTTCAGCATTGATAAGCCTTGTTTCAACCGCTTTTCTGCCTGCGGGCATCTCATCAAGCACAGATAGGTCGAGGTCACCGTAAATAATCAGGGCAAGAGTTCTTGGTATGGGTGTGGCTGACATAACCAGAACGTGCGGCGCCTCTGCTTTTTTGGTTAGCGCAGTACGTTGCTTTACCCCAAATCTGTGCTGCTCATCGGTGATAACAAGCGCTAAGTTTTTAAATTCAACAGCATCGCTGATAATAGCGTGCGTGCCGATGAGTATATCAATTTCGCCGTTTGAGAGGGAAGTGAGAATTTCTCTTTTTGCTGAGGCAGGAGTTGAGCCTGTAAGCAGAGAAACTCTGAGCCCTGTTGAGTCAAACAGCGCCTTAAACGAGCTGTAATGCTGCTCTGCTAAAATTTCTGTAGGCGCCATAATGGCAGACTGATAACCGTTTTTGCAAGCGGTATAGCATAGAGAGGCTGCAACAGCAGTCTTGCCTGAGCCTACGTCGCCTTGCAGCATACGGTTCATTCTGCTTGAGCTTTGCATATCCTCAACTGCTTGACTAATTGCTCGTTTCTGCGCATTCGTGAGCGCAAACGGCAGCATTGACTCGAATTCTGCGCTGAAATCAGAACTGAACTTTGCGGCAGAATTCTGCTTGTTGCCTCTGCCGAAATATTGCAATCCGCATTGGAGGGTAAGCATTTCCTGAAACATCAGTCTGCGCTTTGCAGATTTAAGCTGAGCCTGACTTTTTGGAAAATGTATGTTTCTGATTGCATCAGCTATATCGGGCAGACGATATTTTACACGAATGTCCTCAGGGATAGGGTCTGCAAGCTTGTCTGCATATTCAAGCGCAGACTTAACAGTTGATTCAATAACATATGACGATAAACCGCTTGTTGTGTGATAAATCGGCCTGATATATGTATTGTGGGACTTGAATATTTCGGGAGAGCGCATTTCTCTGGTTGCAAGACCTGCGCTTGCAGAGCCGTAAAAAATGTATTCCTCATTTTCTTTTACTTTCTGCGCCAAAAACTTGTTGTTAAAAATTGTTATTTTCAGCGTAACACCGTCTTCAACTGCGGTGAACTTATATAACGTCATACCTTTGCGAATTCGTGACTCTTTCACAGGGGTTGCAACAGTTGCTTTTATGGCGCAAGGTGTGTCAACAGGTGCTTCAATCGGGCTCAAAGGATTTGATAAGTCGATATAAGAGCGGGGATAGAAATAAAAAAGAGCGTCGATATCAAACACGCCCAACTTTTCGAATAGTTGAGCGCGTTTAGGACCAACACCCTTTAAACTTGTGATGCTCTTGTTAAACAAGACCCTCACCCTTTACACAATACAGATTATTCAACCGAGATAATGAAGTAGTAAATAGGCTGACCGCCTCTTATTGCAGAAACCTCAATATTATCTCCCAGTTTTGATTCCAATACCTCTTTTACGCTTTCAGCCTGGTCGTCAGACACGGCATCACCGTAAATGAGAGTTACATATGATGTGTCTTTGTTGCACATAGAACGTGTCAGCTTAACAGCGGCACGCATAAAGTCACGTTCGGTAAATACAAGCTTGCCGTTTTCCATAGCAAGAATGTCGCCATCCTTGATTTTGAAGCCGTCAAAGTCAGAGTTGCGTGCAGCAAAAGTAATCTGACCTGTTGAAACCTTATCGGCAGCATTTTTCATATTAACAGTGTTAGTATCGGCATCGGCATCGGGGTCAAAAGCAAGCATAGCTGAGATGCCCATAGGAACAGTTTTTGTTGGCAGAACGATTACGTTTCTTGTTGAAAGAGGAACTGCCATTTCAGCAGCCATTATAATGTTTTTGTTGTTTGGCAATACAAAAACAGTTTTAGCGGGAGTGAGTTCAATAGCACGCAAAATGTCATCAGTGCTGGGATTCATAGTCTGACCACCGCTAACTAAATTGTCAACACCCAAATCGTAGAAAAGCTGCTCAATTCCGTCGCCAACGCAAACGCTTACGAAGCCGTATTCGTTTTCTTTTTTAACAGGGGAATAGGTTTGACCGTCAGAATCGGTGTTAACCTCTTTGCGCTCGTTATTATCGTGCTTAGCGCGCTCGTGCTGGTCGCGCATATTTTCAATCTTAAGGTTTACAAGCGAGCCAAACTCCAAGCCTTTTTCGATAGCTGTGCCGGGATGGTCGGTGTGAACGTGAACCTTGATAATGTCATCGTCGTCAACTACAACTGCACTGTCACCGATTGTTTCAAGGAAAGCACGCAAAAGCTTAGCGTCTTTATCGCCGTTTTTGTTTACTATGAACTCGGTGCAGTAAGTAAAAGTGATTTCTGCATCGTATTCGGCAGCCGCATTTCTGTCAGCGCTTACTGTAGCGGCAGGCTTAGCCTGAGCGGTGGTTGACTCAATAACCTTGCCGTCAGCAAATACGGAACGCATACCCTCAAGCACAGTAACAAATCCCTGACCGCCTGCATCAACAACACCTGCTTTTTTAAGCACAGGCAGAAGCTCGGGAGTAGAGGCAAGAGCTTCCTTTGCGCCCTCATATGCAGCGTCAAATACAGTGAGAAAATCGTCACTCTCGCAAGCCTTTGCTTTCTCGTGAGCGATTCTTGCAACTGTGAGAATGGTGCCCTCAGTGGGCTTCATAACAGCTTTATAAGCAGCTTCAACACCAAGACCGAGAGAATTAGTGAAATCAGCAGCGTCCATATCGGTCTTGCCCTTAAGTCCCTTTGAAAAGCCTCTGAACAAGAGTGATAATATAACGCCCGAGTTACCTCTTGCGCCTCTTAAAAGAGCGGAAGCGGCAGTGTCGGAAACATCACCAACGCCGGCATTGTTGAGCCTTGTGAGCTCTTTAACAGCGTTGTTGATGGTCATAGACATATTTGTGCCTGTGTCACCGTCGGGAACAGGGAACACGTTTAACTCGTCAATTCTCTGCTTGTTATTTGAAATGTTATTTGCGCCTGAAATATATGCATCACGCAAAGTGTTTCCGTTAATCAATAGTAACAACTCCTTAATTTTCTCGGGGAACTATTCAGCTTTCATACCATCTACATGAACAGATACTTTTTTAACATCAATGCCGGTTGCTTCTTTAACAGTATACCTGACGTTGTGGTCGATACTGTTTGCAACAGCATTGATATTAACGCCAAAGCTTACCAAAATGTGAAGGTCAACAGAAATACTGTCTATGTTGCCGGACACAATAATGCCTTTATCAATCATCTTACCACCGGTAAGGAAATTGCGAATTTTCTGATTACCCTTAGGTACCATACCGGCAACACCGTAGCAAGAAACAACAGCGTGACCGATAAGCTTTGCGAAGAAAGCGTTGGACACATACACTTTGCCGTATTTGGTTTCGTAAGCAATCATAATACGTTTCTCCATTCTCCGACTTTTTTGTTGAAAAAGGGAAGAGTCGGTGCTTCCTAATTTACGTTTTGAATATTGTTATAGATATCGCTTACTGACGGGGATATCTTTTTAGCAATTGTATCAGATGCAACCACTACGCCCTTGCGATAGCAAACGGGGATAAACGGCATTTCTGAAACAAAGCAGGAAGTCGCAGCAAGGATATCACTGTCACCGTTGTAATAGTCTTTTATCGCAGAATGTGCGGCAGACTCATACGGGATACCATATATTATATCACGCTTGTCAAATATAGGCAAAATATCAAGACTGTTTGATAACCGCACTTCACCTATATAAAGGTCAAAGCTGCCTGATGAAAGCAGTGATTTGTATTCGCTGAAATCCGCTTCTACGGTATCAACCTCAATGCCGCATTTTTTAAGCTGAATTACTATCTGCTTTGCGGCAGCTTCACGGGCAGCGTTTTCAGAATTATACAACAGCCTCAGCTTAAGTCTGTCACCTTTATCGTTTACAAAATAGCCAAGCTCATCTATATCATTATAACCCAACTCATTCAAATAAGCAATAGCTTGTTCTTTATTTTGTTTTGAATCGATTGACTCAAGACCGCCAATATCGGACAGATTTGAGGGATAAAGACTCGTTGCGGGAGTGGCATATCCGAAATAAGCGTTGCTGCTTATGGTGGCTCTGTCAAGCCCAAAGCTTACGGCAAGCCTCAGCTTAACGTCTGAGGTAGGACCGTAATTTGAGTTTACTCCAACATATACAAGCGACGTGGATGCAGTTTCGACCGTGCTTCCTGCGAGCTTTGGAATGATTGAATCGGAAAGGTCCGAGTAAACCATACTGATTTTGCCGATAGACATATAGTGCGAAAGCGAGGCTTCGTCGGGGCAGTTAACCAGATTGATGGTTTTAAGCTTTATTTTGCCTTTATAGTAGCTTTCGTTTGACTTAAGCACATATTCTCCATCATTGGAGTGGATTGTGTATCTTCCGCAGCCTATGGGCGCAACTGCAATGTTGTTTTCGTTTTTAAGAGCGGCTGTGCCCGACTTGATAATAGGAAAGTCAAGGTTAGACGAAAAATGCTTGTCGGCATAATTTGTTTCAATAACTAATGTTTTGGAATCAACCGCGTAAAAATTAGATACATTATAAAGCTTTGATTTATAATTAGAGCCGTCTGCAATAGCTTGACGCAAGGAGTAGAGAACGTCGTCCGCTGTAACGGCAGAGCCGTCTGTGAAGCTTATGCTTTTGAGCTTGATTGTTAATGTTCTGCCGTTTTGATTTATTTCAGATGCAATGAAGTTTTCAGCTTCAAAGTTATCATTGAGCTTTATCAACGGGTCAAACAAAAGCTTTGACAGTTCCTGATTCTGCTTTGTTTTCGCAGTGAACGGATTAAGCACATCTTTAAATGAATATGCAAGGTTCACTTTGGAGATGCTGCCGTTATCAGAAGAAAGCGATGAGCCGCTATTGCTGTTTTCTTTGCCGTTGTTGCCAGAGCAAGCGGTGATTGCAAAACAGCAGCAAATGCTTACAAGAGAAAGAATTAACCTTTTTAGCTTCACAACAGAATCTCCTTTCTGACTTTATAATTCAATTTATTATAATATATTTTCGGCTCACTTTCAACAAATAATTACAATTATGTCACAAAAGGTTAAATAAAATTAACTTTATAATGTGTTGCAAAAACGGATAGTGTGTGTTAAAATATGGTTAATCTTTGAATGGGAGTGAAAACAATGCCGGATTACAGTTATCTCTGTATGGGTTGTATGGGCGATAAGGGTGAAAACGCAGTCTGTCGCAAGTGCGGATTCCGTGAAGATGATATCCAGCCTATATCAAACCTTCCTATAAGGTATCTGCTTGATGGTAGATATCTGATTGGTAAAGCAATAGAATCAAACAGCGAGAGCATTACATATCTTGCGTGGGATACGGAAGAAAACATAGCTGTCAGAGTTCACGAATATATTCCTGAAAATTTCTGCGACCGTTCGGCTGATAAGCAAACAGTTACCGTATTTGCTGGCAAAGAATATGAGTATAATAAGTATATCGGTCAGTTCCTTGATATAGCAAGAGCACTTGCTAAGGCGAGCAATCTGCCGTCAATATTTACCGTTACCGATATATTTGAGGCGAACAATACTGCTTATTACGTAACAGACCACGTTAAAACCATTACAATGCGCGAGTTTCTTATCCGTAACGGCGGCACATTGTCCTGGAATCAGATAAGACCTCTGCTTATGCCCGTTATGACAACCTTGTCAGGCCTTCATGAAGAGGGCATTGTACATAGAGGAATCTCGCCTGAAACTTTGATAGTGGGTGTTGACGGCAAAATCAGGATTAGCGGATTCTGCGTTGCTGATATGAGAACATCACGCAGCGATATGAACTCGCAGCTTTTTCCTGGCTTTGCTGCTATTGAGCAGTATGGTCTTGAGGGCACACAGGGCACCTGGACAGATGTATACGGCTTGTGCGCCACGCTTTACAGGATATTGGTTGGCTCGCCGCCTGCTGATGCAACAGAGCGTGTCACTAACGATAAGGTTGTTATTCCGTCGGAAATTGCAAAGCAGATTCCGCGCAATGTTTTGACGTCGCTTGCAGACGGTCTTGCAATTCTTGCTGATGACCGCACAAGAACTATTGAAGAGCTTAAAAACAGCCTTATTCCTGTTTCTACCACTAAGAGCGATTCAGCAAAGAAGCCTGTTAATAATAAAAAAGCTGTTATCATTACAGCGTCGGTAACAGGTGTTATATTATTAGCGGTTATATTCTGCTTGTGGCAATTTGTGCTGTCACCTATGTTTAAAGAGACTGAGGGCCCGTCTGACGCATCTGCGCCGAGTTCAACTGTGGCTGCTCTCGTTCCGGACCCTGATAACCCTGATGCAACATATGAGGTGTATGACTTAATAGGTATGTCATATGCCGATGCAGTTAACAAGTGCGGTGCTGTTTTCGAGTTAAAAGTAGTTGAGTGCTCAATGAGTAACTACGAGTACGGCCAGATTTTCTATCAGTCAATCGCAAAGGGTGAAAAGAAAACTGAGGGTACAGTTATCGAGGTAAAGGTAAGCATCGGTAACGGTAGCTTGACTGTACCTAAAAACCTTACAGGTAAGTCTGTTGAAGAGGCAAGAATTGCATTGCTCGAGCTTGGCTTTAGAAACGAATATATTTATATTGAAGAGATGGTCAGCGATGTTGAGCCGGGTCTTGTTGTAGAGGTTGACCCTAAGGGCGGAGAAAAGGTTTCAATGTTTACAGGCGTAACAATTTACGTTAGCGTTGGAAACGGAAGCTCATCACAGGCAACTTCAAGCAATACAGCTTCGAGCACATCTTCTGCTCAAACTTCATCAAGTTCATCTTCAAATGCTACCTCATCAGTGGCACAGTCTGCTGCAACCTCGTCTGATACTTCATCAAATTAAGTTTAATTAAAATAAAAACACGTCACGCAAACTTTTGCGTGACGTGTTTTTTGTATCTGCTTATGCTTAGTTGTCAAAAATGCCGAGTAAAACTCTTAAAAGAGCTTTGTAAAACGTCATAACCTCAACATCCTCTGTTGCTTTTATATTTACGCTGGTTATGGGTTTGTCATTAAGTAAAATTTCTGCTCTGCCGATAACATTGCCTTTTTTTATCGGCGCATCAACGCTTTCAGGTATATTCAGCTTTACCTTGATTTGCTCGGCGTTAGACTTTTCACACAACACGTTAACCTTTTTTGGTGCGCTTAGTTTAATACTGGTTTTAGTACCGCCGTTAATTTTTATTGTTTCGTTTTCGCTTATGTCAATAGGCACTTTCTTTGTTGAATAGTTTGCAAATCCAAAGTTAAGAAGCGCCTTTGCGGACGAAAAGCGGTCGTTGCTCGACGGGCTGCCCATAACTACTGCAATCAATTCAAGAGAATCACGCTTTGCTGTTGCAGAAAGGCAACAGCCTGCTTGGTCTGTGGTGCCTGTTTTGAGTCCTGTTGCGCCGTTATAGAACCTGACGAGCTTGTTTGTATTTACAAGCTGAGTTGAGCCGTTTCTGAGCGTATCCATCCATATTGTGCTGTAATCTGTAATCAGGCTGTGCTTCATTAGCTCACGCGACATTATCGCAATATCGCGTGCGGTTGTGAGATGCCCGTCTGCGTCAAGCCCTGAGCAGTTTACGAAGTGTGTGTTTTTCATACCAAGCTCTTTTGCACGCGAGTTCATTAAATCAACAAAAGCGTCCTCGCTGCCCGCAACTGCTTCTCCCAACGCAACTGTTGCATCGTTTGCAGAGCCAACTGCAACCGCTTTCATCAGGTCATCGACTGTCATTGTTTCGTCGGGCTCAAACCAGATTTGCGAGCCGCCCATTGAAGCGGCGTGTTCGCTGCACGTCACCTTGTCGGATAGCTTGAGTTTTCCCTCTGATATAGCCTCGCAAAACAGCAAAAGTGACATTATTTTAGTAATGGATGCGGGTGCAAGCTGTTCATCTGCGTGGCTTTCAAACAAAACGTTTCCTGTGTTTTGCTCCATAAGTATCATTGACTTTGCGGGCAAGGATTCGAGTGTGGTAGTGGAAACTGAGGTCTGTATTGATTCGTCCTCAAAGTTAGACAGTAAATCGTTAGTGTAGTATTCAGTTACAGGCTTTGAGGCTTGAGGATTCTCTGATACGTCAGCATAAGCGGTAATGCAACACATTGAGCAAGCCAAAACAAAAGCGGTAATATTTTTTAAAAGTTTCATATTAACACTCCTTAACACATTATAAATCAATAATATATATGATTACGAGTGTTTAAAATTGCCTTATATGTTAAAAATAATTCGGGGTGATAGCGTGAAAAAGATATTTGCTTGTTTATTTGTAATGATTGTTCTTAGCGGTTGCCAGCAAAAGCAAGCCGAATTAACTAAAGCAACGCAAGGTGTTGCAAAAACCACAACTGTGTGCTATGGCACTGTTGTGTCTGACGATTTCTATTTCCTTGACATAAGCAAGGGAGCTGTTATAGAAAAGGTTTATTTTGAACAGGGCGAGCGAGTTAAACAGGGCGACTTGATTGCAGAGTCAAATTTTAACGGATTCGTTAAAAAGCATACTGCAGAATGCGACGGAATAATATCTCAACTTCAGCTAAAAGCAGGGGACAGATATGAAGGTAAAAACAGTATAATTATCACAAAAACCGATTCGCTATATGTGACTGTGTTGCTTCAACAACGTGATATATCAATCGTAAAACCGGGTAACAGCGCAAAAATCAGCAGTGAAGCGTTTGAAAAAGGTGAGTATGATGCAACTGTTGAGAAGATTTATTCCACACCAGAGCAAAGCGGAGGCACAGCGTATGTTACTGCAAAGATAAAAGTAAACAACCCTGACAGTTCCGTTATGCCGGGCTTATCAGCAGTGGCTGAAATTAAGAGTGAAACGCAAAGTGAAAAACTGATTTTGCCCGATTCGTCAATAGGGTATGACGGGCGGTATTATGTTTGCAACGAGGCGTATGAGAAGCTGTACTTGACGTATGCAAAAAAATGTGACAGCGGATATATCGTTGAGGGAGTCGATGCAGAACAATCGGTGTTGTTGAACGTGAGTGTGGCGAAAGAATGATAAAAGGTCTGATTTTATTTTCTAAATCCATAAAATACGGATATAAAAATATGCTGTTGTATTCAGTCAGCATCGGGATGTCGGTTGCGCTTGTGCTTGCAGTTCGCACGCTGTCGCAGATTGCGTTTAATACGATAGACAGCGAGCTCGATGCCGTAATGTTTAACGGGCTTGATGTTAATTTAACTGAATTTGTGATTGATGACATAGACCCCACAGTGCAGAGCATAAGCGAGAAAACAAATAATTGTGCCGGTTATCTTGCGTATACAGGTGGTCTGGCAGATGACGAAAAAACACAGATTTTCGGAGTGGACACCGAATCTGCTCAAATGCTTAATTACAAAATGGTTTACGGCTCTGATTTTTCGCTTTCGGATATAGACAGCTTTAACAGGGTTTGTATTGTAAGCACTCAGTTTGCTGAAAAGGTGTATAAGACGTCGAGTTGCGTTGGCAGACCAATCCGTATAAGCATAGGGGAAATGAGCGATACGTTTTCGATAATCGGAGTGTATGAGAGTGGATATATCAGTTCAGCGGTTGATTATTCTTTAGATAAAATTTATGTGCCTGTTTCGCTTGTGGGCAGAATGGCGCCTGATTTAACAGCTAACAGTTTGCTTGTAAAAAGTAGCGATACTCTTGATGCATTTTTAAGAGAGCTTGACCAGACTATCGGGTTGTCAAATGTTGTTGTAACCGATTTATCAGAACAGAGAGCGGCTATCACTAAGATTTTTGATACTGTTTCTATAATACTTGATATAATCACTTGGCTCTCAATAATAATTGCCGTTTTTAGCTTGTTTGTGATAATGCTGATTAACGTAAAGCAAAGCTTTAAAGAGATTGGACTTAAAAAATCACTTGGTGCATCGTCGGCTGATATTTTATGCGAATATGCGGTGCGCTCTGTGCTGATTGCGCTTATAGGCACGGTAGGGGGTACGGTGTTTAATGCACTGCTGTGTGTAGCGTTGAGTCTTGCTGGGTTTAGCGCAAAATTTGAGCTTGGTAATATAGCTTTGACGTCCGCACTGGTATTGGCGCTTGCTGCAGTGTTTGGACTTATACCCGCTATAAAAGCATCAAGATATAATCCTATCGACACGCTTAGAATGGAATAAAATTTTATATTGAACAAATTCCTTGACAAATTATCAGCGAGAGATTATAATGATTTGGTCGCTGAGAAACGTCTCGATAGCTCAGCTGGATAGAGCATCTGCCTTCTAAGCAGAGGGTCGGGGGTTCGAGTCCCTCTCGGGACGCCAAAACAAAAATCCGTTCTCGTAAGAGGACGGATTTTTGTTTTGTATTATTCATTTTTCAATATTCATCATTCATTATTCATTAAACAAGAACGGATTTTCGTAATGAATAATGAAGAATGAAGTCGCCTTAGGCTGATGAATAATGAACAATTTTGGTGTCTGCTTAGCAGACAAATTATAAGATTATGTAAGGGTTCGAACATATAGGTCAAATAATAGAAGGGCATCGATTTTTGCTTTGATAGTATGCCGAAAAAAGCGTTAAGTCTTGACAAAATTTTCACAATAAATTTCAATGTTTTACTAACACTTTCAAGGGCTCTCACGGATTGACAATTTTCGCACAATCAAGTATAATAATGAGTGGTTTTGAATAGTTTATGTTTGTAAAATAATCTATTGGTTTTACTATGTCGTTGCAAAGGTAGAAAGGTAGGTCAAAAATATGATTTTTTCACTTCGCGGTGTCCATGTGCCACATAGAAAGCATACGGCTGATAAGTCTGCTGTGAGGATGCCGTCGCCTGAGATGGTGACTATCCCTATGTTGATGCATATAGGCAAGCCTGCGCTCCCGATAGTTAAAGTTGGAGACCACGTTGATGTGGGTACTTTGATTGCTGAGCAGGACGGCTTGATTTCTTCCCCTGTATATTCAAGTGTGTCAGGCACTGTTAAGAGCATATCCGATATAATTGTTTCGAGTGGTGCGAGAGTGCCTGCAATCACTATTGAGTCAGACGGTGCTATGTCTGTTGATGCTGATGTTGCGCCTGTTGAGGTAAACAGCAAGGACGAGTTTATAGCAGCAGTAAAAAAAAGCGGTATTGTAGGCTTGGGCGGAGCCGGATTTCCAACGTATGTTAAGTTTATGACAGATAAGCCTATCAGCACCTTAATCATAAACGGCGCAGAGTGCGAGCCTTACATAACAAGTGATTCGGTAACGATGGTTGAAAAGTCTGACGATATTCTTTTTGCAATCAACACTGCTGATAAATATTTTAACTTCGATAAGATTGTCATCGGCATTGAGAAAAACAAGCCGACTGCTATAGCCAAAATGAAAGAAATTGCAAAGAAAAACAGTAAAATTTCTGTGGCTGTGCTGCCGTCTGTTTATCCGCAAGGCGGAGAGAAGGTCCTTGTTTATCACACCACAGGCAAGCAGGTTAAGGCAGGTCAACTGCCCGCAGACATAGGCTGCATCGTTTGTAATTCCTCGACTATGGCGGCGATAGGCAATTATCTCAAAACAGGAATGCCGCTTGTTGAGCGTTTAATCACAGTTGACGGCGGAGCAATAAAGGAACCTAAAAACGTTATCGTTCCTGTTGGAACTGCTGTTGGGGCTGTGTTTGAGTTTTGCGGCGGCTTTGCAGAGGAGCCGAAAAAAGTTATATACGGAGGCCCAATGATGGGTATCACTGTGCCCGACTTAGATGTGCCGGTTCTTAAGCAGACAAACGCTCTTGTTGCTTTTACTGCACAAGATATCAAGGCTCCCAAAACAACCGCTTGCATCCGTTGCGGACATTGCGTAAACAACTGCCCGTTTGGTATAAATGTTCTTGAAATCGCTAAGGGACTTAAAATCGGTGATATGGAAATGGTTGAAAAGGCGGGCGCGGAAATCTGTATGGAATGTGGTTGCTGCGCTTACGGATGCCCTGCAAACCGTCCTATTGTTCAGAACAATAAGTTAGCAAAACAAGCACTTCGTGACTATAAAGCAAAGGAGGCAAATAAGTAATGGATAAGATGCTGCATATTTCGGTTTCTCCGCACATTCACACTAAAAAATCCACAAGCTTAGTTATGCTTGATGTAATCATTGCTTTGTTGCCTGCAACGGTTGCGGCTGTGGTGCTGTTTGGACTCAAGGCTTTGCTCGTAATCGCAACTTGTGTTATAACCGCTGTGGCTTGCGAGTTTTTGTTTAATATAATTATTAAAAAAGAACAGACAGTTGGCGATTTAAGTGCGGTTGTAACCGGACTTTTGTTAGCGCTTAATTTACCCGCAACTATTCCGCTCTGGCAGGCTGTAGTTGGCAGCGCTTTTGCCATTGTTTTGGTTAAATGCGTGTTTGGCGGATTAGGACGTAACATCGTAAACCCTGCAATCACCGCGCGCGTGTTTATGTTGATAGCATTCGGCTCAATGACTGCTGCAGCGTTCCCGACTGCTTTAGATGCAACTTCAGGCGCAACTCCGTTAGCTGAGCTTGCAAAGGGAGAAGTTGTTAATTTGATGGATTTGTTCGTTGGCAACTGTGGCGGCGCATTGGGAGAAACAAGCGCGCTCGCGTTGCTTATCGGTGGAGTTTATCTTATCGCTCGTCGTGTAATCAGCTGGCATATTCCTGTTTCCTTTATCGTAAGCGTATTTTTGCTTTCACTGCTCATTGAGGGCGGCAGTTTTGTGACTGCTTTGGCTTGGATTCTTTCGGGCGGCTTGTTTATCGGCGCATTCTTTATGGCAACTGATTACGTAACCTCGCCTGTCACTTCAAAGGGCAAGCTTATATTCGGTATCGGCGCAGGTGTTTTTACAGTGCTGATTCGCTTCTTTGGTATATATCCTGAGGGCGTTTCGTTTGCAATCCTCTTTATGAACATTTTAAATCCGTACATCGACCGTATGTGCACACGTAAACTGTTTGGAGGGAATAAGAAATGAAAAGTTATTTGAAAAGTATTCTCTCTCTAACAGTTATTTGTATGGTTGTGGCGGGCTTGCTTGCGGGCGTAAATTCAATCACTGCGCCGCTGATTGAGAAAAATCAGTCTGCTGCAGCAAATGAGGCTCTCTTGGTTGTTATGCCAAATGGCAGTGATTTTAAGGCTGTTAGCCTTGATGACTACACCTTGCCGTCTTCTGTTCTTGAAGCATACAGCGAGTCGGGTGGAGGTTATGTCTTTAAATTGACAGCTTCAGGATATGGTCCTGATATGATTATTATGTGCGGCGTGGACGCAAAGGGCGTTGTTACAGGCGCTGTATGCCTCTCGAGTAACGAAACGCTTGGGCACGAAAAAACTTACGGCGAAAACTTAAAAGATGCAACTATTGATACGATTGATTCTGTTGATACTATTTCAGGTGCTACAATGACATCTGAGAACTATCGTAATGCAGTCAAGGATGCGCTCAATGCTGCGATAATTCTTGGCGGCGGCAGCGTGGATATCCGCACAGAAGAAGAAATATTGGCAGATAACCTTAAGGCAGCTTTGCCTGCGGCTGACGCTTTTACAGAAGTGTTTATTTATGAAAAGCTTACCGATGTTTCTGCTGTTTATACCGCAAACAACAACGCAGGCTTTGTTTTCGTAACAGGTGAGGGCGACGCAGCGGTATTTGTTGGTGTAGATGCAGAGGGTAAGGTTGTGTCCGACGTCAGTGCTGATATTAAGGATAATATTGAAGCACAGGCGGCTGTTCTGGCTGGTTCAGAGCTGACCGAGATTGATATTACAAAGTATGCTGATATGCCGTCGCATATAGAAAAAGCGTATAAGTCCAGTGGTGGTAACTATGTAATTGAATTGCACACTGCAGGCTTTGGAATCAACGGAGATGCTTACTATAACCCGTCAGGCGAGTACATTTACATTAAGGTGGCTATCTCAGCAAGCGGCGAGATTATTAACTGCGTTACAACTTCTCAAAAGGAAACAGACGGATTTGGCTCTGCTTGTGCAGATGCTGAGTTTTACAGCCAGTTTAACGGTAAAGATGAGACCAATTACAAGGATATAGATGCAATAAGCGGTGCAACGCTTACTACCAACGGATATAAGACGGGCATTGCTAAGGCATTTGAAGCAGTAAAAATTATGGAAGGAGTGGCATAACAGATGAAAAAAGATAACAGCTTATCGGTTTTGCTTAAAGGACTCCTTCGTGAAAACCCTGTATTTGTTTTAATTTTGGGCACTTGCCCCACACTCGCAACCACCACCTCTGTTACAGGCGCTCTTGGTATGGGCTTAGCAACTATGGCGGTGCTTATTTGCTCAAACATTGTTATTTCTGCATTGCGTAAGTTTATTCCGGATACAGTTCGAATTCCCTGCTACATAGTGGTGATTGCTGGCTTTGTTACGGTTGTGCAGATGCTAATTCAGGCGTTCCTGCCGTCGTTGTATGAGGTGCTTGGCGTTTATCTGGCGCTGATTACAGTTAACTGCATAATTCTTGGCCGCGCTGAAATGTTTGCAAGCAAGAACACAATCGCAACCTCTGCTCTCGACGGAGTGGGTATGGGACTTGGCTTTACGCTTGCTCTTCTTGCTATGGCTACTGTGCGTGAGATTTTGGGTGCGGGCACTTTTGCAGGCATTGAAATTCCGTTTTTTATTAGCCACAAGATTGAGATGATGGTAAAAGCACCTGGCGGACTGCTTGTTTACGGTATACTTATTGCAGTTGTTAATAAGCTTACTAAGGGCAAGGCAATTAAGAAAAAAGAGTTTTCTTGCGCGGGTTGTCCTGCGGCAGCTGAGTGCGGCGGCGGTTGTGCTGAAGCAGTAAAGGAGGAGAAATAAGATGGATATTAAAGCATTGGTTCTTATTCTTATGTCTTCTGTTTTGGTTGACAACTACGTTCTTAGCCGTTTCTTAGGTATTTGTCCGTTTTTAGGTGTATCTAAAAAGGTTAATCAATCGGTTGGTATGGGACTGTCGGTTATATTTGTTATGCTTATGGCAACCGCAGCTACGTGGCCTATTCAGACCTACGTGCTTGACAGGCTTGGACTTGGCTACACCCAGACAATTGTGTTTATTCTGGTTATCGCAGCCTTAGTGCAGTTTATAGAGATTTTCCTTAAGAAATTCATTCCTTCGCTGCATCAGAGCTTGGGCGTTTATCTGCCTTTGATTACTACAAACTGTGCAGTTTTGGGTGTTACCATCAACAATATGACTGATGGCTACAACTTTGTTGAATCGATAGTAAGCTCATTGGGATGCGGATTAGGATTTTTGTTTGCGATGGTTCTGTTTTCAGGTATGCGTTCTCGTATTGAGGAAAGCGATGTGCCTGAGCATTTCAAGGGATTGCCTGTAACGTTGATAGCAGCATCGTTTATTTCGATGGCGTTTTTTGGTTTTGCAGGAATTGTTGAAAACCTGTTGGCATAATGATAGGGAGGATATGAAACTATGAATATTTTATATGCTCTTATTGTAGTATCTGCTATAGGCTTGCTTGCGGGCGTGTTGCTTGCACTTGCGTCTTACTTCTTTGCTGTTAAGGAAAATGAAAAGGTTAAGGCAGTACGTGCTTGCTTGCCCGGTGCCAACTGCGGCGCTTGCGGTTATGCGGGCTGTGACGCTTATGCTGAAGCAGTGGCTGAAGGGGAGGCTGCACCTAATTTGTGTATCCCAGGCGGACCTGACGTTGCTGCACAACTTTCAGATGTGCTTGGCGTAGAGGTTGTTGTTGATAAGCCGCGTGTTGCATATGTCAACTGCAGTGGTGACTGCGATGCAGTTGGTTGCACTGTAGTGTATGACGGAATTAGGAGCTGTAAGGCGGCAAATATGCTTTATGCAGGCCCTGAGCTTTGCAAATATGGCTGTATTGGCTGTGGCGACTGTGTGTCAGCTTGTTCTGTTGGAGCAATTAGCGTTGTTAAAGAATTGGCGCAGGTTGACCCTGCCAAATGTATTGCTTGCGGTGCATGCGTAAAGGCTTGTCCTAAGGGTATTATTTCCTTAGTTGAAGAAAACGTCTCTGTTGTTGTTGCGTGCAGCAATAAAGAAAAGGGCGCTGTTGCACGTAAGCACTGTATGAACGCTTGCATTGGCTGCAAGAAGTGTGAAAAGGTATGTCCTGACGACGCTGTTAAGGTTATAGATAATCTGGCGGTTATTGACTATAATAAGTGTACGGGATGTGGATTGTGCGCTGATGTATGTCCTACCAAGCGTTTAAAAATTGTTGATATGGCGCACGGAATAGTATGAGTCAAACACATAAAAATGAAGCTTTAACTGACAAAAAACGAAATATCAGAAATGACATTATCCTTGCTGCCGTTATAGTAATTATAGCGGTAGCAGGGCTTGTGTTTTGGATGTTTAATAGGACTGAAGGCACGTATGTTGCGGTAAAGATTGACGGAGAGGTCAGGCAGATGTATTCATTATCTGAAGACCGCGAAGTTGTTATTAAAACCGGTGCTGATAATGAGCACGTAAATGTGTTGGTTATACGTGACGGCAAGACTTTTGTTAAGAAAGCAGATTGTCCTGACAGTATTTGCGTAAAAACACGTGCGGCGTCATACGTAGGGGAGACTATTGTATGTCTGCCTCATAAATTGGTTGTTGAAATTGTGGCTGATAGTGACGTTTCTGATTTGGATATGACAATATAACGTAAAATCGGCTTGGAGTGTACTATGAGAAGTGCTAAGCTTTCGCGTGTAGCAATGTTGGGGCTGATAACAGCAGTTGCTATGATTCTATCGTATGTAGAATCGTTGATTCCGCCTATTTGGGCGGCAGTGCCGGGTATAAAAATCGGACTTCCTAATATTGTTCTTGTTTTGCTTTTGTATAAGGTTGGGCTAAAGGAAACCGCAATCGTTTCTTTTGTGCGTATCTTGCTTACTGCTATAATGTTTGGCACGGTTATGACTTTTGCTTATAGCGTAGCAGGTGCCGCCTTAAGCCTTGTTATGATGGCTTTGTTTAAACGAATAAACATATTCTCAGCAGTTGGTGTGAGCATTGTAGGTGGAGTTATGCATAATTTAGGGCAGATACTCGTTGCGATTATGTTGTTTGACACTTTACAGCTTGGTTATTATATGATTGTTTTGGCGTTTACGGGTACAGTTGCAGGCGTGTTTGTCGGCTTGTGCGGCTCTGTTCTGCTTAAACGGCTTGAGAGGATATCTTTTTGAAGCGGTTTTATGTATTAATCAGGATATTGTTAATTTGTTGACAAACATCTGGTTATATGGTAATATGAGAAAAATTGGTTTGCAAAAATCATTTTTATTTATCAAATTAAAATTATTGGTAAGGGGAATTGTTATGAAAAAGATTATCAGCTTAGTTCTTGTGGCAGTTATGCTTTGCACAATCGCTGTGCTTGCAGGATGCGATAAGAAGCCCGCAGATTCCGGCGATTCAGCAGAAGTTCTTAAGTTTGGTTTTGGCGTTTCAGCTGCTTATGACAGCGCAAAGGACGCTGAGGGTGAAACCAATGGTTCTTGCAATTTTATAACAACTGCTGTTGCCGTTTTGTTGGATAATGACGGTAAGATTGTTAAGATTGACCTTGATTCTACAGATGCAAAATTGGCTTGGACATCTGAGGGTAAGGCAGTTGCAACAGCTGAGATAAAGTCTAAGTATGAGCTTGGCAAGGACTACAATATGGCGACCTATGGCCAAAAGCACGACGGTAGCGAGGGTAAGCCGCTTGAGTGGTTTGAGCAGGCAGATGCTTTTATTACCACTGTTACAGGCAAGACTTTAGACGAGGCAAAGGCTATGATGGGCGCTGACGGCTATGCAACAGGTGATTTGGTTACTGCAGGCTGCACAATCAACGTTGCTGAGTTTATGAGCGTTTTGGAGAAGGCTGTTAAAAATGCCGCCAAGTCTGACGCTACCTCTAAGGACACCCTTCAGCTTGCTATGGTTTCAACCGCAGCTGCAGGCAAGGACGCAACAGCTGAGGCAGATGGCTCAAGCTCTGTT
>JAZNLO010000017.1:0-4527 GCA_045579085.1 Acutalibacteraceae bacterium | reverse complement strand
ACTTCTCTTACAACTATATGATTAACAAGCAGGTTGTGGTTGTTAAGAAGGACAGCAATATCGCAACTGCTGAAGATTTGAACGGTAAGCTTGGTGTTGCTGAAAGCGGTTCTGCTGGTGAAACCTATGCTAAGGATTTCGAGGGCACTACTTTCAAGGGCTTTATCAAGCAGACAGATTGCTTGTTTGAGGTAAAAGCAGGCACTGCTGATTTCGCTGTTCTTGACGAACAGCTTGCAAAGAGCACTGTTGGTAAGGGCGACTATGCTAACCTGACTGTAGTTGAAGAGCTTTCAAGCGACGTTGAATACTATGGTATCGGCTTCAAAAAGGGCAGCGACCTTACTGCTAAGGTAAACGCTGAGCTTGAAAAGTTAGGCGCCGACGGCACTATCGAAAAATTAGCTAAGAAATACGGTGTTGAAAACACTGCTATTAAGGATTTCTCTGACCAGAAATAATCATTGGGAGATTTAAAATGTCTTTTTTAGAAGTCACTACATTTTTGCTTGACGGCTTCAAAATATCTCTGCTAATCTTTGCGGTGACCCTGCTTTGCGGGGCACCGCTTGGTTTGCCTATAGCCTTTTGTTCTATGAGCCGTTTCAAGCCTATAAAAGCAATATCTAAGGTATTTGTCTGGATTGTTCGAGGTATCCCTTTGATGCTCCAGATATTTATTATTTATTACATACCCGGTCTTTTATTCGATTTTCAGCTTTTTGGACAGGTTGACCGTTATATGTTTATAAACTACGGTATTGAGGATGCGGGCAGAATAGTAGCTGTGCTTATCGCTTTCACTATAAATTATGCTTGCTATTTTTCCGAAATATATCGTGGCGGTATTGAAAGCATACCCAAAGGTCAATATGAGGCGGGACAGGTTTTGGGCCTTACAAAAAACCAAATATTTAAGAAAATCATTCTCCTTCAGGTTATCAAAAGAATCGTTCCGCCGATGTCTAACGAGATTATAACCCTTATTAAAGATACCGCTTTGGCTAACTGCATAATGGTTTGTGAAATTATCAAGCAAGCAAAGGAATTAGCGGCAACAAAGGCTCTTATCTGGCCGCTTTTCTATACAGGTGTTTTCTACCTCTTATTCGTTGGCTTACTGACCATTCTATTAGGAAAACTCGAGAAAAAACTCGATTATTTCAGGAGTTAAATTATGGCACTACTTGAAGTTAAAAACATATGTAAAAGTTTCGGTAAAACCGAAGTTTTAAAGGGTATTGATTTTTCCCTCGAAAGAGGTGAAGTGTTGTCAATAATCGGTTCTTCAGGAAGCGGTAAGACAACTCTGCTTCGTTGCCTTAACTTTTTAGAACTTGCCGATAAAGGTACAATTTCCATCGAGGGCAAGCAGATATTCGACGGCTCCTCAGCAAAGCAACTTTCTGAGAAAGAAATCAGAGAAAACCGCACACATTTCGGTTTGGTTTTCCAATCCTTTAACCTTTTTCCGCAATATGACATTCTTAAAAATATAACCTTAGCTCCAAATCTTTTAAACAAGGGCACTCCTGAGGAAATCGAAAGCAAAGCCAGAATGCTCATTGAAAAAATGGGGCTCTCTGACAAGGCTAACGCTTATCCCTGTCAGCTTTCAGGCGGTCAACAGCAACGTGTTTCCATTGTGCGTGCGCTCGCTATGAATCCCGAAATACTGTTCTTTGACGAGCCAACCTCCGCTCTTGACCCTGAGCTTACAGGCGAGGTGCTTAAGGTTATAAAGCAATTGGCTGAGGAAAAAATGACGATGGTTATCGTCACTCACGAGATGTCTTTTGCAAGGGCTGTGTCTGACAGGGTTATCTTTATGGATGATGGTGTTATTGTTGAGCAAGGTAAGCCGGAAGACGTATTCGGCAATCCTCAAGAAGAAAGAACTAAGCAGTTTTTGAAAAACTATCAACAATAAATGATAAAAGCATTAGCGGTGAATTTGCGTTACGCGGTGCGGTTATAATATTAAAGCTAATCGATTGGAGTGAGATTTATGTTTGAACTAATACAGGTTGCCGAGAACACTTACTATATCTCAAACCCATCAAAAATCGGCGTATACAGGCTGAATAATACCGATGTTTGCCTAATCGACAGCGGTATCAGCAAAGATACCGGCAAGCGCATCCTCAAGGTTATCAACGCTCAAGGATGGCGCATACGCTGCATAATCAACACTCACTCCCACGCTGACCACATTGGCGCTAACGCTTATCTGCAGCAGCAGACAGGTTGCGATGCTTTCTGCAAAGGTCTTGAGTCAGTTTATATCGAAAACACCTTCCTTCAGCCGACCACGCTCTACGGCGCTTTCCCCTGCTCTGACTTAAGGCACAAGTTTTTAATGGCTCAGCCAAGCGTTATTAAGGACGTTACTCACCCTGATTTTCCGTCGCAGCTTAGGGTTATAGATTTGCCCGGTCACGCTATGGATATGATTGGCGTTCTAACGCCTGACAACGTGTTATTTGTTGGCGACGCCGTAATCAGCGCGGCTACGATTGAGAAATACAAGGTGTTTTATTTGTTTGATGTGAAAACCCATATTCAAACGCTTGAAAACCTAAAGCAGCTTGATGCGAAGCTATTTGTGCCCGCACACGCTGATGCTGTTGAGGACATCACTCAACTGGTAGATTTAAACTTAGAATCCATACTTAAAATCAAGGCCGACATACTGGACAGGCTGCAAACCCCGACGGCATTTGAGGAGCTGATTAAGCATTTGTTTGACAAATACGAGCTTAAGCTAACATTTGAACAGTATGCGCTGATAGGCAGCACTGTAAAGTCTTACCTGTCCTGGCTAAGAGATGACGGACTGGTTGAGGTAAGCTTTGATGACAACGTAATGCGTTGGAAGGCTGTTTAAAGTTAAACTTATACGTAAAAAAACGCAGAGTTTTCACTCTGCGTTTTTTAATTTTAGGATTATTACTTGGTGCGAACCTTGTAAATGTAATACTTATTCGGGCTACTGTGTTCACCAATAAATACCTCGTCATCTGAGAACTTCTCCAATGCGGCTATATCTTTACCGTCGTTAATCTTGACGGTCTTCATATAAGTTGGGTTAGCCTTATCGTTTATCTTAAACACTGCTACACCCTTATCAGACGAGTTAAGTAACAGATAATCACCAAACCTAACTATTCTTGTAGGCTGCGGGTCGCCCGTTTCATTGAATTCGCAACGGTCTGCGTCTGCAATCTTGGATATATTGTACTTAGGCTTTTTAAGATTGGTTATATCAATAGTCAAAACACCCATTATACGATTGTCATAGTCAGCAGAGGGCTTGTTATATACTACGCTTGCAGCAGGTCCGAGTGTGGCATAAACATACGGATAATCAACAGTCAAACTAAATGTGTGCACCTTACCCTTAGCCTCGCTATCAAAGTGAGAAGCGTTCCAGAAATTGTATCTAAGCTCTTGCTTGATGTTTGTGGGGTCTGTTATATCATAGAAGCTTATTCCGTCACCAAAGCCTGCGGCAACGTAATATATTTTTCCGTCATGCTCATAAACGTCTCCGCCCTGATGCTCTACAATCGGAACCTCTCCCCAAAAATATGTATCAGTGAGGGTAAGATGGGTGGGGTCTTTCTCGTCAATAGTGAAGATACACCAACCGCGCATCTGCATATTTACTATGAGCATATTCTTATACATAAGGAAGTGGCTTACCTTGAAGTTTACTTCACATACGCCCTTGCTGTACTTAAACGTGCCCTGTTGCTCTTCTATATCTGTTCCGACTTTAACATCATTAGCATCCCAGTTTACGTGGCCCTCTCCTGCCTCCGCGCCATATTCAGTGGTGCTGCCGTTGGGGAAGGTCATTTTTGCTGAGGTTACAATGGATAAATCGCTCTTTTTAACTATGATAATCAAGCCGTTTGTGGTATACGGATTAGGAATATTCGCCTGATAACGACGGCATCCCATATAAATATAATCACCGTTAATTACCATACTGTTGAGATTCATTTTCTTAGAAGCACTGAACAATTCTACTTGCTTTACAAGCTTTGGACTAAGCGGGTCTGAATAGTCATACTTTTTCAGTGTGTTTCCGCCTGAAATATATACGTAATTGCCTTCTCTTCTTGCAGTCTGAACTGCTGAACTATTATTATAATAGGTCACCTGCTGAAGACCAAAGCCATCAGCCGGCATTGTGAAAGGCTCAACGCTTATAACCTGCTTTGATGCTGTCTCAGACGAGCTATCCGCCTGTGAAGCTGATTCCGACGCAGCTTTGCTGGATGCTGCTTTTGAGCCGCTCTGCTTTGAAGTGCTCTGCTTTGAACTGTTAGCTGAACCACCGCCCTGCTTTCCACAAGAGGCAAACATCATTGTAGTTAATACAGCTAATGATAATGCAATTATTCTTAATACGATTCTCATTTTAATTATCCCTCCTTAAATTTTATAATAGCACAACAGCTTATGTTTATCAATTGCTTTTTCAAAAACAGCCATCGGCTTATTGCCTAAACCGATGGC
>JAZNLO010000016.1:0-56439 GCA_045579085.1 Acutalibacteraceae bacterium | reverse complement strand
GTTGATACCACAATTTGTGCAGTAGTTGTAGATGCTGATGGCAAGGTTGTAGCTTCTAAGACTGATGCTGTTTCCGGCAAGGTGACATTCAGCGCATCAGGTGCCGCAACTGTTGATACCGCTGCTGCTGTAAAGTCAAAGGTTGAGCTTGGTGATAACTACAACATGGCTAACTATGGTCAAAAGCATGATGGCAGTGAGGGCAAGCCTCTTGAGTGGTACGCTCAGGCTGCAGAGTTTGACAAGGCTTTGGTTGGCAAAACTGCAAGCGAGTTTGCAGCATTGGCTGCTAACGACGGTTACGCAACAGGCGATTTGGCAACTGCTGGCTGCACTATCTCAGTTACCGATATGGTTGCAGCTGCTGTAAAGGCTGCTACCGTTGCTTAATCATCTTATTTGATTGGAAGGTAGGGATGTTGTATGCGCAACATCCCTCTTTTTATAATGTATTTATTAAAATCTAAGACAGGAGGTATAAAATGAAAAAAGTAACTGCATTGTTTCTTTGCGTTGTGTTGATATTTTCTTGCACAGCGTGCAGTCAAACAGCCGAATTGACGAAATACAGTGAATATTACTTTGAATATTTTGATACCGTTACAACTGTTATAGGATATACTCAAACTAAAGAGGATTTTGATAACACTTGCGCAGAGATTAAGAGCTTGCTGAAGGAGTATCATCAACTGTATACCATATATGACCGATTTGAAAACCTTAATAATATGGTTACTATTAATGACGTTTCAGACGGCGCTCACAGTGTGGTTAAGGTTGATAAAAAAATTATTGACTTGCTTACTTTTGCTAAAGAGATGTTTGTTAAGACAAACGGCACTGTGAATGTGGCGATGGGAAGCGTGCTTAAAATTTGGCACGTTTATCGTAACGAGGGGCTCGATAACCCATTGGATGCAAAATTGCCGCCAATGGAGCAGCTTAACAGGGCTGCAAAGCATACGGATATTGACAAGGTCATAATTGACGAGAAAAACAGCACTGTGTTTTTAGCAGACCCCGAAATGACATTAGATGTGGGTGCTATTGCTAAGGGATATGCGGTTGAACAGATTGCGCAATACCTTGAAAACAAAGGCATCAGCGGTTATTTGCTTAATGTGGGCGGTAATGTGCGCTCAATCGGTATGGCAGGTGATAAGGCTTGGAATGTGGGTGTTGAAAATCCCGATAAGGAAGATAAGGAGAATGCTTATATTGAGTATCTGCACCTTTCGGGCGAATCATTGGTGACCAGCGGCTCTTATCAGCGCTATTACACTGTTGACGGTGTTGACTACCATCATATAATCGACCCTGAAACCTTGATGCCGGGCAAAAAATACCGCTCGGTTACAGTGTTAACTAAAGACTCTGGGTTAGGGGATGCGCTCTCCACTTCGTTGTTCCTAACTGATTATGAGAGCGGTCTGCAACTTGTTGAGGCAACCGATAACGTTGAAGCCATGTGGGTTATGCCTGATGGTAAGCAGAATTATTCATCAGGATTCAAGGCATATACGTATGTGCCCGATAAATAAAAACAGCGTATCCACGATTAGAAGCGGATACGCTGTTTTTATTTTTAATTTATGCTGAGCGTTGTGATAACATCAGTTGAGCCGTTAGTTTTAATTTTAAACTGTGCGTTTTTCAGGGTTCCCAGCCTGTTGCGGTCAAGCTGTAGAGTGAGCTTTGCTTTGTCCACGTCTTTGGACTTATAGTTCGCGCTTGCTGTAAAGCCGATGTCGGATGTTTCAGCTTTTTCTTTGTAATTGCTTTGATTTATAGCGTCATAAACAAGGTTAATGCTGTCTTCAGGTTTGGAGCTTAGGTTAACATAATAACTAATATCGGTTGGCTCGATGCCTGAAATTTCAAAGCCTAAAGAGTATATATCTAAATGAAATGTTTCGTCTGAATAGTCTTGATATGTTAGGTCACCTGTGCGGGTGTTATACATTACGCTGTATGCTGTAAAGTCATTCATATCAATCGTTATTTCTGAATCCGAAACAGACTGTGATGCCTTCGCTGTTATAACCTCTAATACTCGATAATCGTCAACCTCGCTTAATAAAACCTGAGCGCAAGCTATACTATCAGCTGAAAACATAACAAAGGGCTTTTCGGGGTTGTAAACGCTGCTGTCAAAGTCAAGCAGGGCAGAGACTGTTGGATATTCGGCATCAAAAGCTTCATTTTTAGTTATTAATTTAGATGTAAGCAACAGGTCAACTTTTAATTGTTCAAATTCGCTGTTATGCTCGGTTTGGTATTTAGCTGTTACGGTGTCGAAATGATAGTTTACTTTTACTGTTTTATCACCAAAAAACAAATACCAAAGGCACAAAACGAAAGCTACGCAAAACGCAATGATTATTATATTTGAAACTATTCTGTTGTGCTTTGCTTTTTTGGATTCATAAGGGTTATAAGTCAAGTTATCTCACCTCAAAAAGAGTGTTTGCAAGTGATACAAATTCATCAAATTTAATTTTTTCTGCGCGAATATTTGGGTCTAAGCCGCATTTTGCCAACGCATCAGATATATTGGATTTATCTATATTTAGCGCAGCAGAGATTGAATTAACAACAGTTTTGCGCCTTGTGTAAAATGCAGCCTTAACAGTTTTGATGAAGTTTTCTTTGTTGCAGTTAACAAGCTTGTTGTCAGACTTAACGTTAAGCTTTATTACAGAGCTATCTACCTTTGGGGGCGGCAGGAACGAGTCGCGCTTTACTTGGAACATAATCTCGGGCTCGGAGTGATATCTGACTGCCGCAGTAACAGCTCCGCATTCGCGTGTTCCCATTTCGGCGCAAATTCTGTCTGCAGCCTCTTTTTGCACCATAACCGTTATAGACTGGATGGGCAAGTCCTCCTCAAGCAGACGCATAATAAGCGGTGATGTAATGTAATAAGGAAGGTTTGCGCAGACGGATACAGGAATATCCCCGAATTCTTCATCTATTAATGCTTTCAGGTTGCACTTCATAGCATCATCAAACCGTACTGTAACGTTATCGAAGCCGTTTAACGTTTCACTCAGCACAGGCATAAGCTTTGTGTCCAACTCAATTGCAACAACCTTTTTTGCGCGCTTTGAAAGCTCTCGTGTAAGCACGCCGGCTCCCGGACCAATCTCGATTACGCCTTTATCATCAATATCAGCGCACTCTGCGATTGCAGGGCAGATAGCGGGGTCGATAAGGAAGTTTTGACCGAGACCCTTTTTTAAATTGAATCCGTGCCTTGAAAAAAGCGATTCAAGATAGTTAATATCAGTAAGTTCTCTCATAGTAAATCTCCGACATAAATACTCTGTATTATGTATTATAACACCACTTGCTATAGATTTAAAGTAAAATTTATCGTGACAAATATAAGAATATATGATACAATATAGATAATTATTGTTTGGAGGACTTTTTTTATGTTGGAAAATGCTTTAGATATAGTTGTTGGTCAGCTCAAACCTATCATTACTTCACAGAAATTTGTTAAGCAGGAAAGCGAGGATTGCGTTTATGCAAACGGCACCTACGCATTTAGAATCAGTTATGATGCTGATAGGTTTGTTTTTTTACTTGACAAGGCTGATTTGAGTGACTCAAAAGAGAGTGAGTTTTATAATATATCCTCATATCTTTTTGATGACAACTCAACCGAGAACGATGCAAAATCTGTTGGAAATGATTTCCACGATACACTTAACAACGAGCTTGGCATAGTAAAATCTGTTTCTATGGCAAAACGCGACGTAAAGCTTCCTACTAAGTCAAAGGGAGACGCCACACCAGGCATAGATGGATTCTGCAGCCGCTTCCTTACGCTTTTCCCTGTGTACAAGGATAAGTACAAGGATGACGTTGCAAGATATAACGGCTTTTTACCGGACAACTTCTTTTCAAACACAGCTGCTGTTGTGTTAAAAAATGCAGTTTCCGGTAACGATACAAAGCAGTTTAATAAGCTTGTAACAATGCTCGACCAGTATTACGTTGACGGCGATTATGAGGTGCAGAGCACGATAACATATTCAATCATCGGAGAGGCGTTTAGAGAAAATACCGAATTGTTTGAGAAGTTTGAATCAATGCTTAATGATGAACATTCACATATTAAAATGCCTGCACGCAATATGATGAAGTTTGTAATCAGCAAGGGAAAATAAACAGATAATGACCGCATTTGCGGTCATTATTTTTTTGCTCGTTTCATATAATTGACTATCTGGTATAAAAGAGGTGTGTATATGGACGAGTTTGAAATTCAGTTTCCAAAACAGCCAAACAAGCAATTTGGGTTTTTAAATATCATATTATCGCAGTCGATTTTTTACATAGTTTTATTGCTTTGCTTGATGATATATAAATTTTCGGGCGTTGACAGTTATGCAGACTTTAGAAAGTTTGTCGGCAAGAAAATAATGGATATAACTACCGCCGATACTGTTCTTGATGCTAAGAAAGAGGCAACAATAGAGCAAACTGCTGAGTCAGCCGAAGAGGACTTGTCTTATCTGTTTACAGAATACGCTGAGGATTCCGATGAGGCTTATATATTTGATTTATCTGAAGTAAGGCTCTTATCCGAAACAAAGCAAACGGTTAATTCGATGTGTATGCCTGTTGCCTCGCAGAAGATAAATTCACCGTTTGGTTATCGTATAAACCCCGTTACAGGCAACTATGGGCTCCATTCAGGCATTGATATCAACGCTAAAAGCGGTGACGAAATTTATGCTGCTTTGGGTGGAGAGGTTATTAAATCAAAATACAGCAGTGACTATGGGAATTTTGTCACGATAAATCACGGGGACGGACTTATTTCTATTTATGCACATTGCTCGAAGCGGTTGGTTGAGGTAGGAGATAAGGTAGAAAGAGGCGATTTAATCGCACTTGTTGGCAGTACAGGGCAGTCAACGGGTCCGCATCTGCATTTTGAGGTGAGGGTGAACGGCAATAGGATAGACCCGCAGTATTTCTTGCCGAAAATGTATGTGGCATGATTTTTAAAGTCAGAAGCATAACAGTGGAAATTGACTATTTTTCCACGATAATGGTATCGCTTTTACTCTGTATTGACAGGTGTTCGGTAATGCTGCCTGCGCTGTTGGCAGCGTTTTTTCACGAGCTTGGACATACGTTGGCAATGCTGCTTTTAGGCGGTAGGATGAAAAGCATCTGCCTGAGGGCTTGGGGGATTTTGATTGACTGCGTTGATTACAGTTTAAAGCCAATAAGCAGGATAATTATTTTGGCAGCAGGTCCGCTTGTCAACCTGATTTTAGCGGTTGTATTATACAAGTATAATACAGACTTTTGCGCCGTAAACATAGTATGTGCCGTTTTGAATCTGCTTCCGTGCTACAACCTTGACGGCGGAGAGATACTCTTTACTGCGCTTGAGCAATGCTTAAGTCAAACCGTCACAGTGAGAATAATGACAGTGTTAACCGTTGTTATTTCGGTTATTTTAATGCTTTTTGGCGTAAAAATAGTTGTAAGCAGTATGAACCCATCACTGTTAGTAGTGGGCGCTTATATATTGATAATGATGCTTTTAGCTAAGCTTAAGACAAAATAAAACAAGCAGAGATGCACCTGTTTAATCACAGGGAATCTCTGCTTGTTAGTTGTTTATTGTGGTACTATGAACGGATATTTGCGCCAATCTCTTGGAGAGCTGAAATGATTTTGTTAACAATCTTATCGCACTGCTTGTCGCTCAAAGTGCCGTTTTCAGAACGCATTGCAAACGAGTAAGCAACACTCTTTTTATCCTTAGGAATTTGATTGCCCTGATAAACGTCAAACAGCTCCACGCTTTCTATGAGATTACCGCCACACTCAACGATAATGTTTCGAATCTTTGCCACAGGTAAATCTCTGTCGCAAATGATTGCAAGGTCTCTTGTAACAGACGGGAACTTCGGCAAAGCCTTGTAAGACTTATCATCGCCAATGTTTGAGAATGCTTTCTCAACGTCAATTTCAGCAACATAAACCTTTGCTGAAATATCATAGTTATCGCAAATTTTCGGATGAATTTCGCCGATAGTTCCTATAACCTCATTATCAACGATTATATTAGCAGTTCTTCCAGGATGGAAGGTTGTAAGGCTGGTTACAGCTTCAAAATCATAGCTTGGAATATTGAGATTATCAAGCAAGGTTTCAACTGCGCCCTTGAGTGTGAAGAAATCATAATCGTTGCCGTAAGCGCCAATCATAATCTTTTTGCGCTCATCAGGCAGCTCGTCGACAGCTCTTGGAATGTAGACATTTGCAATCTCGAACATCTTAATGTTTGAATTGCGCTTATTGTAGTTGAGAGCCAATGTCTGCATCAGTGACGGGATAGCGGTTGTGCGCATTATTGATTTATCCTCGCCAAGAGGATTGAGTATTCTGACTGAGTTGCGTTGAACGCTGTCCTCAGGCATACAGATTGAATCATAATCCTTGTTGCTTATAAAGGTGTAGGTTGAAATCTCGGTATATCCTTGAGCGAGCATAACAGTGTTGATTTTTTGCTCAAACTTCTGTTTCGCAGTAAATTGACCGTTAGCTTTGCCGCTGATTGATGACTGAGGAATGTTGTCATATCCGTAGATTCTGGCAATTTCTTCAGCAATGTCAGCCTTGTGCTCGATATCTGTTCTGAAATAGGGAGAGGTTATAATACCGCCTTCAACTTTAAATCCTAAGCCTGTGAGAGTTTTTATCATATCATCTTTTTGGATATCGGTGCCTAAGAAGCGGTTTGTCCATTCAGGCTCAAACTTGATTTGCACAGGTGTTTCGTCGAAGTGCTTGCAGTCGATAACGCCGCTTACAACCTCGCCTGCACCGAGTAATGTGATAAGCTCGCAAGCTCTGTCAAGAGCGATTTTGCAAAGCTGAGCAGGTAAGCCTTTTTCATATCTGGAGGAAGCGTCTGTGCGCATACCGAGAGCTTTTGCAGTGTTTCTTACAGAAGCGTAGTTGAAGCAGGCAGACTCAAATACGATGGTGTTTGTATCGTCAAAAATTCCTGAAAACTCACCGCCCATAACTCCTGCAACAGCCATTGGCTTAGTGCTGTCTGCAATGCAGAGCATATTCTCGGTAAGCTCCCTTGATGAGCCGTCCAAAGTTACGATGCTTTCGCCCTTATTTGCACGTCTAACCTTGATTTCGCCGCCGTTAACGTGCTTGTAGTCGAAGGCGTGCATCGGCTGACCATATTCAAGCATAACATAGTTGGTGATATCAACAATATTGTTTATCGGACGAACACCGCTTGCACGCAGTCTTTCTCTCATCCACTTCGGAGAGGGCTGAACGTTGATGTTTTTAACCATTCTTGCCATATATCTGTAGCAAAGGTCATCAGCCTCAACCTCAATCTTGAGCTGACTGTTTATGTCACCGCCTGATTCTTTTACTACAGGAGTATGAAGATTTAAGGGCAGATTATATGTGTTTGCAACCTCACGTGCAAGACCTATTACAGAAAGACAGTCAGGTCGGTTAGAGGTGATTTCAAATTCAACGATGTCATCGTCAATGCCAAGCGCTTTAATTGCATCCTCACCCAAGTTGCAAGGCTCCTCTATAACGAAAATGCCATCTTCAATAGCATAGGGAAAATCACCAAGTGTAAGCCCAAGCTCTGCGATTGAGCACAGCATACCATTGCTCTCAACGCCTCTGAGCTTGCCTTTTTTAATTTTTATGCCGTTGGGCAGGGTAGAGCCGTCTGTAGCCACAGGGACAATATCGCCAATTTTGAGATTTTGCGCGCCAGTAACTATCTGTATTACCTTATCTCCGATATCAATTTGGGTTATAACAAGCTTGTCTGCATCGGGGTGCTTTTCGATAGAGTTAACCTTACCGATAACAACGCCGGAAATTTCAGAGCTTTCCTTTGTATAGCCTTCAACTTTGGAGCCGGTCATTGTTAGACGCTCAGCAAAATCTTTGGCATTATAATCTATATCAACGAATTCTTTTAGCCATCTAATTGATAAATCCATTATGCTCTACCTCCTTAAAATTGATTGAGGAATCTTTGGTCGTTTTCATAGAAAAGACGCAAATCGTCAATGTTGAAACGACGCATAACAAGACGTTCAAGACCCATACCGAACGCGAAACCGCTGTATTCGTTAGGGTCAATGTTGCAGTTTTCAAGCACCTTTGGATGTACCATACCGCAACCGAGAATCTCTATCCAACCCTCGCCCTTGCAAAGTCTGCAGCCCTTACCGCCGCAGTTGAAGCACATGGTGTCCATCTCTGCTGAGGGCTCAGTGAACGGGAAGTGGTGCGGACGGAAACGAACCTGCGCATCCTCACCGTAAAGTCTTTTTGCAAAGTCTGCAAGAGTGCCCTTTAAATCGCCCATAGTGATGCCTTTATCAACAACAAGACCTTCTATCTGGTTGAAAACAGGGGAGTGAGTTGCGTCAACAGCGTCAGAGCGGTAAACACGACCGGGTGAAATAACCCTGATGGGCGGTTTCTGCTTCTCCATAGTGCGCACCTGAACAGGTGAAGTCTGAGTTCTAAGAAGAATATTATCTGTGATATAGAAAGTGTCCTGAGTGTCACGTGCGGGATGGTCTTTTGGAATGTTAAGTGCCTCAAAGTTGTAATAATCGTATTCAACCTCAGGACCCTCTGCAACCTCAAATCCCATACCGAGAAATATCTCCTTGATTTCATCAAGAACGATGCTCAGGGGATGCTGTTTGCCCATTGGGTTCTTTTTGCCGGGCATAGTAACGTCGATTTTTTCAGCAGCAAGCTTTTGATTGATTGATGCAGCCTTTATCTCAGCTGATTTGACTGAGATTTCACCCTCAATCTTAGCCTTGATTTCATTTGCAAACTGACCGATAATCGGGCGCTCTTCCGCAGACAGACTGCCCATCTGCTTAAGGATAGCTGTCAGCTCACCCTTTTTGCCTAAATATTTTACTCGCAGTGCTTCCAACTCTTGCATATCATTTACCGTTTCAAGCGCCTCTTTGGCAGCTACGGCAATAGCACTAAGTTGTTCTTTCATTTTATCACTCCTAAAAATTATTATATAAAAATACAAAAACGTCCCTCACAGACTAACTGTAAGGGACGAATAAAATCCGCGGTACCACCCTAATTCATGCTACAAAAGAGCAAACACTCCAGTGACCTCTAACGGTGCCAAACCGATGCAGCCTACTGTAAATTCAACCGCACAACTCCGAAGGGAACTTCATCAATACTCCTGACAAGCGGCTCACAGCAAACGCAACGCTCTCTCTGAGAAAGGATAATATTGACTACTTTTCTTCATCAACGCTTTATATCCTGTTTATTTTAACACACATTTAAAATTTTGCAAGTGTTAATTTATCTTTTTTAAGCATTTTTGAGAGATTTAGCTGTAAATTCTACTGCGTTGAGCAGTTGGTCGGCATCGTTTTTGGTCGTGAACGCAGACGGCGCAATTCGGACTGTGCCTTGTTCAATGGTGCCGATGCGTCTGTGTGCATTAGGAGCGCAGTGCAGACCAGCTCTTACTGCGATGTTTCTGTCGTTGAGCTTTGATGCTACTGAAAGACTGTTTTCTGTGCCTATGTTAAACGACATTACGGGAGCAAAGTTGTCATCAGGTAAATCAGTGTACAGGCGGATATTCCTCATAGAGTTTAGACCCTTGTAAATATACCTGATAATATCCTGTTCGTGCTTTCTTATTGTGCCGATTCCTTTTTGTGTTACAAAATCTATTCCTGCGCTTAATCCCATTATGCCGGGTAAATTAACAGTTCCGCTTTCAAAGCGTTCGGGTGACTCTTTAGGCTGAGAAAAGTTGACTGAGTCTGTTCCTGTGCCACCCTCTATTAACGATTCAGGCATATAGTCACCCGATATAAGCAGAATTCCTGTGCCCATTGGAGCGTAAAGCCCTTTGTGAGCCGCCACGCACAGAAAATCTATGCATTGCTTGTTGACATCAATATCAAGCACGCCAGCGCTTTGTGCGGCATCAAGCACAAAGATGATGCCTTCCTCTCGGCAGAGATTGCCAATCTGCTCGATAGGCTGTATGCAGCCGATAACATTAGATGCGTGTGTGCAGACAACCATTTTGGTAAAGGGGGTAAGGTTATCTAAAAAAGACCTGAATGTTGCACCACCGTCACCAATTACAACCTCGAAAGTATCAGTTTCTATGCCCTCGCTTTCGAGCTTATTGAGCGGTCGCATCACAGCGTTGTGTTCTAAAGATGAAACCAGCACCCTGTCGCCTGGTTTAAGTAAGCCTTTTATTGCGTAGTTGAGGGAAGCGGTGCAGTTTGGGGTGAACACCACTCTTTCTGCATTATCCAAGCTAAACAGATTTGCCGCCTTGCTTCTGGCTTCATAGATTTTTTCAGCCGCATTCTGTGACAGGGTATGACCGCTTCTGCCCGGATTGGCTGAATATGTTTTCAATGCGGTATTAACCGCATTGATTACTTGATTGGGTTTAGGAAAAGTTGTTGCCGCATTGTCAAAGTATATCATGATACTACTCCTTAAATCTGTTCCCGAACAGCCGTACCTATGATTTTGATACCGGCTTTTTGAAGAATGTCCATAACAGCATTCGGGTCGGTGTAAACGACTATACTGTATCCGCATCCATGGGTATCGAGCTTTCCGGGTGTTTTTTCTATATAGGCTTTGTATCCGTGATTCCTTAACAGGTCGCGACCTTTAATTGCATAGGTTATTGAGGATACCATTATGAGGTTAGTACCCATTTTAGCCGCGCCTCCGAATATAAATTGCCCGTGTGCATCAATACATTTTATGCACACGGGCGAAGTTTGACATATTGTTTATTTTTTAATCAGGCAAACGCAGTGGGCGGCTATACCCTCTTTTCTACCTGTAAAGCCGAGCGATTCTTCAGTTGTAGCCTTGATATTAACGCTATCCAAATTAATTTGCATAATTTGCGCAAGACATTCACGCATACTGTCTATATATTTTGCAAGCTTAGGCTCTTGGGCGATAACGGTTGCGTCAATGTTTTCAACCTCGTAGCCTTTAGAGTTAATCAGGTTAATAACTTCTTTTAGCAGTAGCTTGCTGTCGATTCCTTTGTAACGCTCGTCTGTGTCGGGGAAGTGCTTGCCGATGTCACCGAGTGCAGCGGCACCCAGTAAGGCATCACATACAGCGTGTATCAGTACGTCAGCATCGGAGTGACCGTCAAGCCCGAGCTCATAATCTATTTTGATGCCGCCAATATATAAATCGCGGTCTTTAGCAAAGCGGTGAACGTCGTATCCGTGACCAATGCGAATCATAAGTTTTCCTCCTCAAGAAAAGCCTTTGCGATGATTAAATCGGCAGGCGTGGTGATTTTGATGTTCTTATAGCTACCCTCAACAAGCTTAACCTTGCCTCCTGCCGCCTCAACCATAGCACAATCGTCGGTATATTCGCCGTAAAATTTGTTAAGAGCGGATTTGTAAAGTTCTGCACTGAAAATTTGAGGCGTTTGTGCAGCCCAAAGCTTGCTTCTGTCAGGCGTTGACAGTATAAATTGAGAATCGTCGCACAGCTTTATTGTATCGCTAACCCTTACTGCGCATGCTGCGGCGGAAAAGCGCATTGCCGCTTCTAAGGTTTTTTCTATTTCATCAGCTGTGGTGAGGGGCCTTGCGCCGTCTGCAATGGCAAAATACTTGTATTTTGCGTCTGCGGCATCAACTGCGTTTTTAACAGATTCTGAGCGAGTTGCGCCGCCTTTTACAATGGCATCAAGCTTAGTTATATTAAATTGCTCGCACAGCTTTTGAATATCGGGGATAAAAGCGTCTTTTGTTGCGATAATTATTCCACCGATTGAGTCACAACGCTGATAGGCGAGGAGCGTTCTTGCAATAACTGGAATTCCCAGCAGGTCAGAAAACAGCTTGTTTATACCGCCCATTCTTGACGATGAGCCGGCTGCAACGATTATTGCAAGTGTTTCTAATTTTGAAACATTACCGCTAAATGAATAGTCTTTTTTAACTTCAACTTCCATCAAAACACCTCAGGTATATTATACATACAATTTATAGGTCTTACAATTAGAATATTTATATAAAATTTTACAAAAATTTTTATAAATAACACTATTGAATATTAACATTTTTGTGTTAAAATTAAAGTAACAAGTTATTAGGTGGAGAATGTCTATGAATGAATTGCTTGAATTTTTCTATTCTGCTTTCAATCAGTTTTTTATGGTGATTAAAAATTTCAGATTTATTGATGCTGTTGATATAATTGCGGTTGCATTTATTATTTACAGTATTGTTCATTTTGCCCGTCGCACCAGAGCTAAGCAGTTGATTGGCGGTATTTCCGTGCTGCTGGCTATATGGGTTGTGGCAGAGCTGTTTGAGATGACGGCGCTTTCTGTTATACTAAGAACCCTCGTTGATTCGGGAATTGTTGTTTTAGTTATTATTTTCCAGCCTGAGCTTAGAAACGCTCTTGAGCTTGTTGTAAGCAGAACAAACCTGATGTTTAGCCGCAAGGGAAACGATATCAGAACAAAAACAATCAAGTGTATAGACAATGTCTGCGATGCTTGTGAGGTTTTGCAAAAGTCAAAAACAGGCGCTCTGATAGTTTTTGAGCGTAACACAATGCTTGAGGACGTTACCAAAACAGGTACAGTAATAAATTCTGATGCAATAAAGGAGCTTATTTGCAACATATTCTATCCTAACACACCCTTGCACGACGGTGCAATACTTATTCGTAATTCGTCTATTTACGCCGCAGGCTGCATTTTGCCACTGTCACATAATCCTCGTATAAGTAAAGATATGGGCACAAGGCACCGTGCAGCTATTGGAATGAGTGAAAATTCTGATGCAATTATCGTTGTTTTGTCTGAGGAAACAGGTACGATATCTGTTGCGGAAAAAGGAATGATAAAGCGCAATTATACTATCAGCGCACTCCGCTCAAGGCTTATAAACGAGCTTGTTCCCGATACTGATGAGCATAAATCCGTTATTGACAGTTTAATGAACAAAATGCGTAAGGGAGGTAAGAAGACCGATGAATAAGTTGGCTAAATTACCCTCTAAGATTGCTGATAACAATTTTGCTTTGATGGTTGTTTCAATAATCTCGGCATTTATTGTTTGGTTTATATTCACTATTTTTTATAATCCTGTTCAAACCAGAAGCTTCAAAAATGTGCCTATAAATTTTGATACTTCAGGCACAGCTGTTGAGTCGCTCGGTATGGACGTAGTGAATTGTAATGTGGAAAGTGTTAGTGTTGTAATTTCAGGCAAGAGCGTGGATATTTCGTCTGTTTACGCCTCTGATATCAACATTTCTCCATCTTTGTCAGGAATTACTGAAGCAGGCACGTATGAAGTGCCGCTTGTTGCAACGTCATCGAGCTTGCTTTCGGGTTATGAGGTTGTTTCTATTTCGCCCGAAAAGGTTACGGTAACATTTGATGAGATTATTACCCACACATTTGATGTTACTGCTGAGGCGGTCGGCTGCACTGCAGCTGGTGATTTGATTGTTGAAACGCCCGCTATGACTGAGGCTGCCACTACAACTTTAAACGTTTCGGGAGCTAAGTCAGACATTGAGCGAATTGCAAGAGTAGTTGCAAGGGGAGAGGTTAACAAGGAGTTGACCGAGACTGCTTCCTTCGATGCAGATATAATCTTGCTTGATGAGGCTGGAAAGGAGATAGATTCAAGGTTTATGAATCTTGGATTCAGAACAGCCAACATAACAGTTAACATTTCAAAAATGAAAACTGTGCCGGTAAAGCCTGTTTTCAATAATGCTCCAAGCGGTCTTGATTTTAAATATACCCTAAGCGAAAAAAACGTTACCATAATTGGCAAGCCTGAGGTTGTTGATTCTATTTCGAGCGTAGAGCTTGCGCCAATCAGCTGTGGCGAGATTACTGACGATAATAATGTGTTTGAGTTAGCACCTTCGTTGCCCGGTGGAGTAAGGCTTTATGATGAATCTCAAAACAAGATAACGGTTAGCGTAAACACCTCGTCATTTAAGACCACAACAGTTAAGGTGAATAAGATTGAGTATGTCGGTCTCGGTAGCGGTATTAACACTAAGCTGAAAAGCGCGCAGTCTGTTACTGTGATGGGCAGCAAGTCGGATATAAGTGCAATCAAAGCATCTGATATAACTCTTGTGGTTGATATGAGTGGCAAGACTGCCTCTGACGGTACTGTTTCTGTTAACGCTACGCCCAAAATCAATGACAGGTTGACTTCGGTTTGGGTTGTTACTTTGAATAAAACGTATACAGTAACCGTTACATTAAGCTGATTTAATATGCTATTCTTAACCTTTTGCAGCTGTGCAAAAGGTTAAGTTATTTATGTAACAAAGATTAGACTGCTCCCGTATTATGTGTTACGGGGTGATATTATGGTTATAACTTTGATACATATTTTTGCAGTGTTTTTTATGTTGCTTGGTATCGCATCACTTATCAAGGGCGTGCATTACTATTTGAATTCTGTAAGCAACAGCGGTAGATACATTTTCGTTATACTGGACGGTGATGATGCAGATATCAAGCTGCGTTCTGCCGTTGAATATTTTATGCTGTATGAGGCAGATGCGTTTGAGGGAATAATTGCAGTTGATTATGGGCTCAGTGAGGAGCTTAAAACCGCTTGCAGAATAGTAGCTGATGAGTCAAACGCGGTTGAGTTTTACAGTAAAAAAGGATTTTTAAATTTTTTTGGAGGTGAGTGTTCTGAACAGGGAGAGTAATGTAAGCGGAATTGTTGAAAAGGTAACCTTTGTAAATTCTGCAAACGGATTCAGTGTTTTTGAGTTAAATACGGGCTCAGAATTGCTCACCTGTGTTGGAATTATTCACGATATAAACGTGGGCGAGGCTCTGAGTTTGCTTGGTAAATATGAGATACATACAACGTTTGGCACGCAGTTTAAATTTAAAAGTTACGAAAAAAACGTGCCCACAACGTCTGCGGCAATATTAAGATATCTGTCGTCGGGAGCGATTAAAGGCATTGGCCCTGCTATTGCAAAAAAGCTTGTTGATAATTTCGGCTCGCAGACTCTTGATATTATTGAAACTGCACCTGAGAGAATCGCAAAAATCAAGGGCATATCACCTTCAATGGCTGAATCTTTTAAAGAAGAATATATAAAGCAGATAGGCATAAGGGAACTTATGCTTTTTCTTGCTGGGTATGATATATCACCTGACGAAGCGCTTAAGGTGTATAAGAAGCTTGGTTTGGGCTGCGTTGAAATGATTAAGGCAAACCCGTACTTTTTATGTGCAGATGAGCTGCCGTTTAGCTTTGAGAGGGTGGACAAGATTGCCTTTGAGATGGGCTTTACGTATGACTTTAGCTTTAGAATTTATGCGGGTGTAGAGTATGTTTTAAGACACAATCTCTCAAACGGACACACCTGTATACCGATGGACAAGCTGGTTGACGTTTCTGCACAGCTATTGAGCATCGAGCTTGAATCTGCGAGTGCTGCAGTTTTGAGTATGCTCTCGTCAGGCAGATTGTGCTCGTATCAGCATAACGGAACAGACTATCTGTTCTTACCGCATATGTATAAGGCTGAAAGATTTGCGGCTGAGCGAATCAAAATGCTGCTTAGCAACAAAGCGCTCGTTGTGCGCGATATTGAATCAAGGATTGAAAAGGTACAAAAGCGAATCGGGATTGAGTTTGATGCGCGTCAAACCGATGCTATCAGGTCTATTTTGGAAAGCGGATTTTTGGTGCTCACAGGCGGACCCGGAACAGGTAAGACTACAACGTTGAATGCGATTATAAGCGTGTTTGAGGATATAGGACTCGATATTATGTTAACCGCACCCACCGGCCGTGCGGCAAAAAGAATGACAGAGGTAACAGGCTGCGAGGCTAAAACTGTGCATAGGCTGTTGGAGGCTGAGTTTGACGGTAGTGGAAGGTCGGTTTTCTGTAAGAATCAGGGCAATCCGCTTGAGTGTGACTTGTTGATAGTAGATGAAGCTTCAATGATAGATTCATACTTATTTGAATGCTTGCTTGCAGCGTTGCCGCTTGGCTGTAGACTTGTTTTAGTCGGTGATGCAGACCAGTTGCCATCTGTTGGGGCAGGAAACGTTCTGAGAGATATTGTTTCGTCGCAAGTTGTGCCAACTGTTGAACTCAAAACAATATTCAGGCAAGCGTTGGAGAGCGCTATTGTTACAAATGCTCATAAAATCAATAAAGGCGAGAAGCCTGATTTATCACTAATTGATTCCGACTTTTTCTTTATAAGCAATGAAAATCCACATAAAACTGTTGACACTATCGCTGACGTTGCGCTTAATCGCTTGCCAAAGGCTTACGGATATTCAACGCTGAATGATATCCAGATTTTATGTCCGTCAAGAAAACAAACAGCAGGCACATTGAATCTTAATAACACTATGCAGCAGTTAATAAACCCTAAAGAAGAGAGTAAAAAGGAAATCGTGTTCCCGTCGTTTGTTTTAAGAGAGAATGACAAGGTTATGCAGATACGAAATAACTATGATATTGAGTGGGACAGGGACGACGAAACAAGCGGTAAGGGCGTGTTTAACGGAGATATCGGTATTTTAGAAAAGATTGATTTTTCGCTGGGTATATTTACTGTTAGATTCGATGATAGGTTAGCTGTATATCCAATGGAGAATGCAGACCAGCTTGAGCTTGCATATGCAATCACTGTGCATAAGAGTCAGGGCAGCGAGTATAACTGTGTTGTAATGCCGTTATCGGATATGCCGATGCAGCTTAAATATCGCAACTTGCTGTATACGGCTGTTACAAGAGCAAAAAATTTGCTGGTTATAGTTGGCTCGAAGAACAGGGTGTATGAAATGGTTGACAACGATAAAAGGGTAAAACGTTACACAGCGCTTGAGTTTATGCTGAGGGAGTTAAGCAAATGAATCTTAGTAAAGTCAAAGATAATATTTTAGCATTTATGTTTCCTCCCGAGTGTTGCAGTTGCAAAAAGCCTATTGATGCAGGGCAGTATTTCTGTGCAGATTGTTTGAAAAGGCTGGACGAGTTCAGGGTAAAGAAAGCTAAATACGTTAGCCGTAACTCGATAAGATATTGCATAAGAAGCGTTTATTATTACGACGGACCTGCCGCAGATGCTGTTAAGAAGCTTAAGTTTACAAAGTCCACGAGGATATCTAAGTTTATGGGCGACGTAATTGCCGAAAAAGTGTCACGAATGAGAAATTTTGAGTTTGATGCGGTCACGTTTGTGCCGATGACTTTTGCAAAAATGTTGGAGAGGGAATATAATCAAACTCAGTATATTGCTGAGAGGGTTGCAAAAAGAATTGGAGTTAAATGCTCCGATTTGCTTAGAAAAATGTATGAAACCGAGTCTCAGCATGTTATGTCAGGCTCAATGAGAAAGCAAAACTTAGTTGGCAATTTTGCTGTAAAGCGCAACGTAGCAGGCAAAACCATCCTGCTTATAGACGATGTAAGCACTACTGGCTCTACTATGATTGAATGCGCCAAAACGCTGCTTGACGCCGGCGCAAAGAGCGTGGTTTGCTATGCGTTTTGTCAGGTGAAATAGAGTCGCTTAATAGTGTTTGACACTAAACGGCATTTGTTATATAATCAGCATAGAAAGATAAAGGAATGTTGATATATGTTTTCTGATATTGGTATAGATTTAGGAACATCAAAAACTGTAATAGTCAGCGGAAAGCTCATTCTTTTGAATGAGCCTTCTGTTGTGCTTATGGATACATATGATGAAGTGCCCGTAAAATTCGGCAGATATGCTCAGCGCGCTGTCGGCAGGTCAACTGACCGTTACAACGCGGTATGTCCGATTGAGCGTGGCGTCATCGCTGATTATGACGTTGCTGAATATATGTTAAATAACTATCTTGCGAGGGTGGTTGGCAATAAGCTGACTAAGCCCCGTGCCGTTGTTGCTGTTCCCAGTAATATAACAACTGTTGAGCGCAGGTCTGTCATAGATGCTATACAGTATTCGGGCATAAGAAGCGTGTGCACGATTGAATCTCCTGTTGCGTCTGCACTCGGTATGGGTATAGATTTTAAAAAGCCTCACGGCTCAATTCTTGTTGATATCGGCGCAGGGGTTACAGACGTGGCGGTGCTTTCTATGGGCGGAATGTCGCGCTCTGAGACCACCAAAATCGGCGGAGACGATATCGATGATGCCATTATTAAGTATATGAGAAGAGAACACAATCATTTAATAGGTAAATCAACCGCCACTGAGATTAAACACCTTATTGGCACTGCCATTCCGCAGGATATTGACGTTGCCATGGTTGCAAAGGGTATCAGTCTGTCAACAGGCTTGCCCTCAACGGTTGAGATTACGTCTGACGAAATATGCGAAGCGATTAGCGACGTTGTTTATGCTTTATGCTCGGCAATCCAGTCGGTTGTTAACAATACTCCGCCTGAGTTGGTAGGCGATATATCGGAAGACGGTATTTATTTAACAGGCGGTACGAGTGCGCTCAGAGGGCTTGCGCTTAAACTGTCTGATTTTCTTGGAGTCAATGTTCGTGTTGCAGCAAATGCGCCGTATAGCGTTGCTCGCGGTATTGGTATTGCAATGCAACATTTTGATATTCTGGAAAACGGAGATTACAAGTTCTTAACAATACAGGACCTTTTGTAATTTTAACTTGACAATATTAGATGAGTGATATTATAATATCATTTGTTCGCTGGTGTGGCGAAATCGGCAGACGCAAGGGACTTAAAATCCCTCGGTGGCAACACCGTACCGGTTCAAGTCCGGTCACCAGCACCAAAAATCCCGTTCACGCAAGTGGGCGGGATTTTGTTTGTATTATTCACTATTCGTCATTCATTGCTCGTCAAATTATAATATTGCATCAATATTAGCCATATGTTATAATAATTTTAACATCAGCTCAGACAATTTATTGAAAGAGTAAGAGGGGATACATAATGATTATTGCTGCATTATCATTATTCGTGGCAACATACATTTTAATGCTTGTTTTTAGTAAATATAGGCCGTACATAGCACTTGGCTCGGCGCTGATTTTTATTGTTACGGGAATGCTGTCTCTTGGCAACATTATCAGCAATATTGATTTTAACGTTATTCTTATGATTGCAGGTACGATGGGTATTGTTGCTCTGTTTATTGAAAGCAGAATGCCTGAATTGCTTGCGGATTTGATTATGCAACGAGTGCCCAACGTTATGTGGGCAGCGGTTGCGATGGCGTTGTTTGCGGGTATAATTTCGGCATTTGTAGATAACGTTGCAACTGTACTTATGGTTGCTCCTGTTGCGCTTGAAATCTGCAAAAAGCTCAATACTAATCCTGTTCCGTTTATTATAGGCATTGCTGTTTCATCCAATCTACAGGGTGCGGCAACTTTGGTTGGAGACACCACTGCGATTATGCTTGGCTCTGCACTGGATATGAGTTTTATGGACTTTTTCTGGTACAAGGGTAGACCGGGTATATTCTTTGCTGTTGAGCTTGGAGCGGTTCTTTCTGCGTTGATTTTGGCGTTTTTATTCCGCAAAGAAAAGGCGCCGATTCCAAAGTCTAACGAGCTCACAAAGGTTACGGATTACGTGCCGACTGTGCTGCTTGGCGGTACGATTTTGCTTTTGATTGGCGCTTCGTTTATTCCAAACAAGCCCGACGTCACTAACGGGCTTATATGCTGTGGAGTGCTTGTAATCGGACTTATTTATAACTTTATTAAGAAGAAAACAATGTCTGCAATTATTTCACCGCTGAAAGAGATTGATTTTGAAACTATTGGACTTTTGCTTGGCTTATTCCTGATGATTGGCGGTATTGCAGAACAGGGAGTTATTGATGCTGCTGCAAACCTTCTTGCAAAGGCAGGCGGTGGCAACGTTTTCTTCCTGTACACTGTTATTGTTTGGGCATCGGTTTTGATTTCGGCGTTTATAGATAACATTCCTTACGTTGCAACAATGATTCCTGTTATTGCCGGCCTTGCCGCAACCTTGAATATTGACCCAACAGTGCTGTATTTCGGCTTGTTATCCGGCGCAACGCTTGGCGGTAACTGCACTCCAATCGGTGCATCTGCAAACATCACGGGAATAGGTATTTTGCGCAAAGAGGGTTACGTTGTAAAGAATTCGGATTTCTTTAAAATCGGCATACCGTTTACATTGGCAGCTATTATTCCTGCATATATCTATTTGTGGATTGCTTATGGAATATAGTATGAGTTAGCATTTGCTTAAAAAGAATAATATAGGGAACAATAAGTAAAATTAAAAGGGAGAAGTGAAAGTTATGGCAGTTATTAGCGTGAACAAAGAGAATTTTGAGCAGATAAAAAACAGCGATAAGCCTGTACTCATTGACTTTTTTGCTGATTGGTGCGGCCCTTGTCGCATTCTTTCTCCAGTCGTTGACGAGATTGCAAAAGAGTGTCCGCAATACACAGTCTGCAAGGTTAACGTTGATGAGGAGCCTGAGCTTGCATCTGTATTTTCGGTTTCAAGTATTCCCACTTTGGTTGTGTTAAAGGATGGCAAAATCGCAAATCAATCGATTGGCGTGAGGTCTAAGGCTCAGATATTGGATATGCTTGGGGCATAGTTGTGAGTTAAAGATGAATATGATTTATGATATGATTGTGCTTGGCGGCGGTCCTGCGGGTTATACTGCTGCTTTGTATGCCGCACGTGCTGGTTTTGACGTTGTGGTGCTTGAAAAAATGTCTCCAGGCGGTCAAATGATACTTACCGGAGATATTGATAATTATCCCGGATTTGAAGAGGGAATAGACGGTTTTACGCTCGGTATGAAGATGCAACAGGGCGCAGAGCGTTTTGGCGCAAAAACAGAGTATGCAGAAGTTGTAAGTGTAGATTTTTCTGATAAGGTCAAGAAAATCGAAACAACAAGCGGAGTTTATTTCGGCAAAACTGTGGTTATTGCTTTAGGCGCTAATCCAAGAGAACTTGGGCTTAATAACGAGTCTGAGCTGATTGGAAGAGGGGTGCACTATTGCGCTCATTGTGATGGTAGGTTTTATAAGGATAAAACTGTTGTGGTTGTTGGCGGAGGTAATTCTGCAGTTTCTGATGCTCTTTATTTATCAAGATTGGCTAAAAAGGTGTTCTTGATTCATCGTAGGGATAAGTTAAGGGCAACGAGAATTTATCAGGAGAATCTACTAAATTCTAAAAACGTCGAAATATTATGGAACAGCGTTGTATCTGAGTTCATTAAGGATGACAGGCTAAAATCCGTGAAAATCAAAGACCTAAATTCAGGTGATGTGACTGAGTTGGCTTGTGATGGTGTCTTTGTCAGCATCGGCAGAAAGCCTGCAACCGAATTTTTAAAGAATGAGGTTGCGCTTGATGCAAACGGTTACGTTGTGGCTGGTGAATCTACCAAGACCAACGTTGACGGTGTTTATGCCGTTGGCGATGTTCGCACAAAGGCGCTACGACAGGTTGTGACCGCTGTTGCAGACGGTGCTGTCGCTGTCCATTTCGCCGAAGAGTATATTAATAACGCTGAATTATAATCAAAACAAACCTCTATATCTCATACTAAATTGTGGCTAAATGGTCCAATTTGCATAGTATGGTATATGGAGGTGTATTGTTATGCCGAGAGTGTATATTTCGCCGAGTGTGCAAACGTTTAACTTATGCGAATACGGTGATACAGAAAAGGACCATTGTCAGTTATACGCTGACATATTACAACGCTTTTTTGATGCAAGTGGGATTGAATACAAAAGAAACTACAACAAAACCTTTCAAGAAGCAGTAGCAGAAAGCAACGCATGGGGACCTGACATACATTATGCGTGCCATACAAACGCATTTAACACAACCACAACATATTCGGTATTGTTGGTTTACAATGCAGTCGAGGGTAATGCCGCGTATACCTGTGCACAGGATATTGCAAGATTTAGGCCGCAGGTTTATCCAAACCCGATATACGTTAATCAAAACAGAAGCTTGTATGAAATCAGGTATTCGAGCTCGCCGTGCGTTTATGACGAGATTGTGTTCCACGATAACGTTGACGATGCCACTTTGTTTCACGTTAGAATGCAAACTTTTGCTGAGTTAACTACAAGAGGCTTTTGCGAATATTTCGGGATACCATTTGTATTTCCTGAGGGTGTGGGACTTGAGCCCGGTGTGTCAGACACACCGGTAGCAGGGGACTATACTTATGAAAAACGCTACAATGACCTTAAAAATGAATTGCAAAGGGTAATCAATCAATATTAAAAAAACAGGTCGGTTTTAACCGACCTGTTTTTTAATATTTTATCTTCGCCAGAAGCTTTCTTTTGTTTTTTTAGATTTAATCAATTCTTCATATCTGAGTTTAGCGTCGTTAACTGCATCATTCCAAGAATAATATACCTTTTCACCAGCACATATGCTAACTTGCCTGAGCGTTTTTTCATCGTTGATTGCAGCGAAGATTGTGTCAGCGCACGACTCAGCGTTTTCTTCGCATAGATAACCCGAAATCTTATCTTCGATGCCTTCGGCAGCGCAGCTGTTCTTTACTAAAACGCTCGGGCAGTTGCACGCAGCAGCTTCCTTTACGACTAAGCCTGAGGTATCATACGTTGAAGGGAAGATAAACAAGTCGGCAATGGAGTAGTAGCCGCGCAAAAGCTCTCTGTCAAAAACTGCGCCTGTGAAAACAAAGTTATCTTTTAGACCAAGCTCTTGAGCGTAGTGTTGCATTGAGAAGAGGTCATCGCCCTGACCAACCATAACCATTTTGAACTTTATGCCTTTTTCTTTCAAAATTTTCATAGCGTTGATAATGATGCCGATATTTTTATACCACATCATACGTCCAACAAACAAGAAAACCTTTTCATCGTCTTTTATGCCGTGCTTTTTCTTTAATGATGCAGTCAAGCTGTCATCCGCTCTGCGCTTTTCAAAATCGGTACCGTTTGGCATAACCCTGTAGGCACCTTTGTAACCGATATCTCTTAGGTTTTCTCCTGCACCTTCTGAAACAACCCAAACCTCATCCATAGCTGATATATTTTTCACTAAGAATTTGGTTATGAATCTGCGCATTTTTTTAATTGGAATACGTTTTGTGATATCAATGTCAAATTTCGTGTGATAAGTGAACACAAGCGGAATTTTTTTACTGCTAAGCTTTTTAATAATAATTGCAAGCACAGCTGAGGCAAACGGACAATGCACATGGAGAATATCAAATTTTTTGTTGATAAGCTCGGCAACTGAAATTGGGTTAAATGGGTTACCGGCGCGATAACTTAAAATTTTATCGGTGGGAATAGATTGATATCTAAAAACTTCATAAGGGTATTTATCAACAATGTGAGGATATTTTGGCGTAATTACAACAGGCTCATCATGTTCTGACAGTATATCAGCATACGCCTTAACAGCGTTTGCAACTCCGTCAATCATAGGCGGGAATGAGTCGTTTAGCAATCCGATTTTCAAGCTCATATTTTTCACCTCATAATTATAATAAACTTGTAAAGCAAAAAAGTCAAATTATAAAAGGTTTACTTTTTGTGAAATATGTTATATAATTATTATGAGAAAATATGTTAAGAGGCGGTGTAAAAATGCATACCAATTTTTCTGTTTCACTTAATAAAATAATTAATGAATTTTCGCTTGAAGTAATATATCTGCCAAAGGACGCAAATGAAATATTTATTTCAACTGCAGACGTTAATCGTCCCGGACTTCAGCTTGCAGGTTTTTTTGAGTATTTCGATGTTACCAGACTTGAAATAATTGGAAAATCAGAGCTTGAATTCCTTTGCGGAAAAGATAACGGAGTGGATAAATCTCTTGAGAAATTTATAGGATTAAAGCCTGCGGGAATAATTATTTCCAGAGGGCTCGAAATTCCTGAAAAGATGGTAGACTTATGTCGAGAGCATCAGGTACCGCTTCTTAGAACTAACGATTCAACATCAAGCTTTATGTCGAGCTTGATTTCATTCCTTAATGTTGAACTTGCGCCAAGAGTTACACGTCACGGCGTGCTCGTTGAGGTTTACGGCGAAGGCTTGCTTTTGCTCGGAGAGAGCGGAGTGGGTAAGAGTGAAACAGCTATTGAGCTTGTTAAGAGAGGTCATAGACTTATAGCTGATGATGCCGTTGAAATCCGCAAGGTTTCAGGAAAAACCTTAGTTGGCACCGCTCCTGAAAATATCAGGCATTATATCGAGCTTAGGGGAATAGGCATTGTTAACGTAAGAAGAATTTTCGGTATGGGCTCGGTTAAGCTTACCGAGAAGATTGATATGGTTATTAATATGGAGCCTTGGGATTCCGAAAAGGTATATGACCGTATGGGACTTGATAGTGAAACTGTTGAAATTCTGGGAATCACTGTCCCTTCGCTTACAGTGCCTGTAAAACCCGGACGTAATCTTGCGGTAATTATTGAGGTTGCTGCTATGAATAACCGTCAGAAGAAAATGGGCTACAACGCTGCTGCCGAGCTGCTCAAAAAGCTTGGAATGGGGGATGATGATTCGCAGAAGTCTGATGCTGCAAAGGATGAATGGCAGTTATATTAACTTTGGAGGTTTGTTCCTTGAATAAAATTGAGTTGAAGAATCTGCTTGAAGCTGCAGGTGCTTACTGTATTGAAAACGAACCAATGAAAAAGCATACAACGTTTCATATTGGCGGCAATGCAGACATATATGCGGTGCCAAAGAGCGTTGAGTCTATAGCTGAGTGCAGAAAAATCTGTGCTGATAACAATGTGCCTTATGTGGTGCTTGGCAATTGCTCAAACGTGGTTTTCTCCGATAACGGATATAGGGGCGTTGTTATTTCAACTGCCGCGTTGGCTGATGAAATTGAGCTTATCAGTGCGGTTGATGTTAAGTGCTCTGCAGGAGTTAAGCTTGCCTCGCTTTGCAGCTTTGCGTTTGAGAATTCTCTCAGCGGAGTTGAGTGCCTGTGGGGCATACCCGGAACTGTTGGCGGAGCTGTTTGTATGAATGCTGGCGCCTATGGCGGCGAAATTAAGGATACCTTGATTGAGTGCGAGTGTATAGACTCTAACGGAAATCTTGTTAAATATTCTGCAGATGAGCTCGATTTGTCATATAGGCACAGTCGCTTCTCAGACAACGATGAGATAATTGTGTCTTCAACCTTCAGGCTTACACCTGCAGTTCAGTCTGAAATAAGAGAAAAAATGGACGATTTAATGAGCCGTAGACGTGATAAGCAGCCTCTTGAATATCCAAGCGCGGGTAGCGTGTTTAAGCGCCCTGAGGGCAATTTTGCAGCCGCCTTGATTGATGAGAGCGGACTTAAAGGCGAAGCTGTCGGCGATGCTCAAATCAGTGAAAAGCACGCAGGCTTTATGATAAATAAAGGTAATGCCACTTGCCACGATTTAAAGCTTTTGATTGAAAAGACTAAGGAAGAAGTCTTTTTAAGGCACGGAGTACGTCTTGAATGTGAAATAAAGTTTATAGGTGAGTAATATGAAGTTGCTTATTGTTACAGGAATGTCTGGTGCAGGCAAGTCCAAAGCGATGGATGCTTTAGAGGACATTGGCTATTATTGTATGGACAATGTGCCGCCAGAGCTGCTGATAAGCCTGACGGATTTATTGAAAAATTTAAAAGTATCTCATCAGAACGTTGCCATCGGCGTTGATACAAGAAGCGATGAGTTTTATCCTGTTATAGCACAGGCGATTGTAAAGCTTAAAGGCGATGCCGTTGACTGCAAGGTTATGTTTATTGATGCATCGGACGACGTTTTACTTAACAGATATAAGGAAACACGCAGAAGGCATCCGCTTCTTGATGCTTGCAATGATATAATCACTGATGCAATATCAAAAGAGCGTGAACTTATAACGCCGATTAGGAATTTCTCTGATTATATCGTTGATACTTCTTTTATGTCTCCGTCGGAACTTAAGGAGCATATCAATAATTTATTTCTCAAGAGTCCGAATTCGGCTATAAATATATTATGCGTTTCATATGGGGCAAAATACGGCAGCTTTAATTATGCAGACTTGTGCTTTGACGTACGATGCTTGCCGAATCCTTTTTATATTGATGAGTTAAAGAAAAAAACGGGCCTTGATGAAGAGATTTATGACTATGTGTTCAGCTTTGATGAGGCAATTGAGATAAGAGACAAGCTGTTTTCCTTGATTGATTATATGCTTCCCTTGTATGTTAAAGAGGGCAAATCACAGTTGGTTATAGCTTTTTGCTGCACAGGTGGAAAGCACCGTTCTGTTTCTTTTGCAAGAGCATTATCCGAGCATTTGACTGAGTCGGGTTATGACGTTACAGTCAATCACAGGGATATCAGCAGATGATAATATAGGTTGTGAAAAATCGTGTCGTTTTGTAATCATGTAAAATCGGAGTTAGCGTTGATAAAGAGCCATAAATGCTGCCAGAGAGCCGAGTGTATGGGCCTTAGCCTGTCACTGAAGAAGACTGCTGACGGCAAGGTTGTTTTTCGCAGTCAACAGGCTGATGTGGCAAAGGTTGCGGTTTCAAGGTTTGACCGGTATTTTAACGCTGAATGCAAGGTGAAGGTTTCTGCGGCAGGTAAAAGCTATACCGCCTTGTTAGAAGGCTGCTCGGATGTCGATATTGAAGATTTTAGCTTCCTTGATTCAGCGTATATTAAAAAGGATTGTTGTGCTTCGGCTTTTGTTCGTGGAGCATTTATGTCTTGCGGCCATCTTGTTGACCCTCACAAAAATTACAGGCTCGATTTTTTATTGCCAAACATAAAAGCAAGCAAAATTTTTGCTGACTTTTTAAGTTCTTGCGGATTTTCACCGAAAAGTTCGGTCAGGAAAGACTCAAGCGTTAATATATATTTTATTGATAGCAGCTCAATTGAGGACTTGCTTACTTTTATGGGAGCAACAAGCAGCTCGCTGTCTTTAATGGAGATAAAGGTTGAGAAAAACTATACTAACAAGATAAACAGAAAAAGCAACTTTGAAACCTCAAACTATCTTAAAACCTATGCAATATCCACCGCACAGGTTGATGCAATAGAAAAAATCAAGCGTTTAGGCGCTTTTAACGACCTTTCTGACGAGTTAAGGCAGGTTGCTGATTTAAGGCTAAATAACCCTGATTCGTCGCTTAACGAGCTTGTTGAGATGTCTAAGATTGGACGTTCCACACTTGACAGAAGACTTAAAAAACTGATTGATATATCAAACAAATTATAAGGAGAAAAGCTATGGCGTTTGTTCATTTGCACACGCATACTGAATACAGCTTGCTTGACGGCGCTTGCCGCATAAGCGAGCTTGTTAAGGCTGTCAAAATGAACGGTCAAAACGCTGTTGCTATAACTGACCACGGTGTAATGTATGGCGCAATCGGTTTTTATAAGGCGGCTATTGCTGAGGGTATAAAGCCTATAATCGGTTGCGAAGTTTACGTTGCGAAGAGAAGCAGACTCGATAAGGTTAAAAATCTTGATAATGAGTATTATCATTTGGTTTTGTTGTGTGAAAACAACAAAGGCTACGAGAATTTAATAAAGCTTGTATCTTATTCTTTTACTGAGGGATTTTATTTTAAACCGAGAATTGATTTGGAGCTGCTTGAAAAATATCACGAGGGAATAATAGCGCTTTCAGGCTGCCTTGCTGGCGAAATTGCGCGCAATTTGTCTGCTGACGAATACGACACTGCAAAGTCTGTTGCATTAAGATATCAGAGTATATTCGGTAAGGGCAACTATTTCCTTGAGGTGCAAAATCATGGACTTGATGAGCAAACAAAAATTTTGCCGCTTTTAAGGCGACTTTCAAATGAGACAGGCATACCGCTTGTTGCAACAAACGATGCGCATTATATCAGCAAAAACGATAGTGAAGTTCAAAAGCTTTTGGTGTGCATAAATACTAATAAAAATATCGATGAAGAAAACCCAATGGCTTTGCCAACGCCCGAGTTTTATGTTAAAACTGAGGCGGAGATGATTGAGGCTTTGCCGCAGTTTGAAGATGCTGTAAAAATGTCTGATGAGATTGCGCAAAGGTGTAATGTTGAGTTTGAGTTTGGCAACACTGTGTTGCCTGACTTTGATATAGGCGATAAAAATCATTACGAGTACTTTAAAAAGATGTGCTTCGACGGTGCTATTAAGCGTTACGGCGAGGTTAATGAAGCGGTTAAAAAGCGCCTTGAGCATGAACTTAGCGTTATTGACGAGATGGGCTTTACCGACTATTTTTTGATTGTTCAAGACTTTGTAAATTATGCAAAAACGCATAACATACCTGTTGGACCAGGTCGTGGCTCGGGTGCGGGTAGCCTTTGTGCTTACTGCGTTGGTATAACTGACGTTGACCCCATAAAATACGATTTGCTTTTTGAACGCTTTCTTAATCCTGAAAGAGTTACTATGCCTGACTTTGATATTGATTTCGGGCACACAAAACGTCAGGATGTTATTCAGTATGTAATAAATAAATACGGATTGGACCACGTTGCACAGATTGTTACCTTTGGCACTTTGGCTGCACACGCTGCTGTAAGAGATGTTGGCAGAGTGCTTGGGCTCAGTTATGCTAAGGTTGACTCAATCGCAGCTTTGATTCCAAATGAGCTAAATATAACTTTAGCGGATGCAGTTGAGCGTTCCAAAGAGTTAAGAGATTTGATTGAGTCTGACAGAAGCGTTAAACGGCTTGTTGAGTTTGCGTTAAAAATCGAGGGTATGCCACGTCATCCTTCGAGGCACGCAGCAGCCGTTGTTATTACAAGAAAGCGCGTGTTTGACTATGTTCCGCTTGCTCTAAACGACGATGCGGTTGTGACTCAGTATACGATGGGTGATATCGAGCAGCTTGGTTTGCTTAAGATGGATTTTTTAGGCTTAAGAAACCTCACCACTATCGATGATGCTGTAAAGCTAATTCAAATTAGTGAGCCTGACTTCGATATTTCAAACGTGCCACTGAACGACAAAAAGACATTTAAGATGTTTTGCGAGGGTAGAACTGAAGGCGTGTTTCAGTTTGAGAATAAGGGCTTGAGGAATATTCTCACTCAGCTGCAGCCTTACAGAATCGAAGACTTGATAGCGATGACCTCGCTTTACAGACCAGGCCCTATGGATTCGATTCCAAAGTATATCGAGGGCAGAAAAAATCCTGATTCCATACAGTATGCAACCGAGCTGTTAAGACCGATTTTGGAGGTTACAAACGGCTGCATAGTATATCAGGAACAGGTTATGCGTATATTCAGGGATATTGCGGGCTATTCACTTGGACGAGCAGATATTGTTCGGCGTGCGATGGCAAAGAAGAAACACGATGTTATGCAGAGTGAACGCAATGCGTTTATATATGGTGACAGTGAGTGCGAGGGCGCGGTTAAGCGTGGAGTGCCTGAGAAAGTGGCAGGGGAGATATTTGATGAAATGTCATCATTTGCTTCTTACGCATTTAACAAATCTCACGCTGCAGCGTATGCACACGTTGCATATTACACAGCTTACCTGAAATGTCACTATAAGAAAGAGTATTTTGCAGCACTTTTGTCTAATGTTTTGGATAGCTCGGCAAAGGTGAGCAAGTATATTGACGAATGTAAGGCAGAGGCTGTTAAGGTGTTACCGCCTGATATTAACCGCTCCGGAAGTGCGTTTACTATTGACGGAAGCTGTATCCGTTTTGGACTGCTTGCTGTTAAAAATCTTGGCTATAACCTGATTGAGCTTGTGATTTCAGAGCGTCAGTCGGGTGGCGAGTTTAAAGGCCTTTACGATTTTTGCAAGCGTATGTACGGCAAGGATTTCAACCGCCGCGCGCTTGATTCACTTATCAGATGCGGTGCGTTTGACTCCATTAACAGTAATCGAAAGCAGCTTGTGATGGCGGTTGAGTCAATCTATAATTCTGTTGCCGACGAAAAAAGGCGTCTGTCCGATGGACAGGTTGGATTTTTTGACACAGCATTTGAAGAAGCAAAGCTCAGTGATTCTGATTTCATCACCGCTTGTGAGGATTACTCAGACGACGAGAAGCTTGATATGGAAGTTGAATATACAGGCTTTTATATCTCCGGACACTCGTTTGATAAGTACAAGGCTGATTTTAAGGCAAACAGCTGTGTATATGTTTCTGATGTGCTTGAGAGAACGGATGAATTTAAAAACAAACCTGTGTCGCTTCTTATAAGAGTGTCGGGAGTGAAGAAAAGAACTGTAAAATCAGGCGCTACAATGGCGGTTGTAAACTGCAGCGATGAAAGCGGCAGCATTACAGTTGTTGTATTTCCGCAGCTTCTTGCAAAGTGCGAGAATGTGTTAAATAAGTCTGCTGTGTTGGTTATAAAGGGCAAGATTTCTCAGTATTCCGAAGGTAAGACCGAGATTGTAGCTGAAACTATTTTACAGCCAACCAAGAGGTCTGAGGATGCGAGTGAGAATAAAAAGCGTTCGGGTCTGCACGTGAGGGTTAAGTCTAAGACTTCTCCTGAATTCGACAGGTTGGTTAATATAATCTCAGGTTTTAAGGGCGACGTTCCCGTTTACGTCTATTTTAACGACAATAATAAAAGGGTAGTAGCACCGAAAAATCTGTGGATTCAACCTAATCAATCGCTTGTTACCGAACTGGAAGGAATATTCGGCAAAGAAAACGTTAAATTAATAAAATAAGGTAAAAATTTAACAAATCTTATTGACATAATTTTTCTGTATAGATATAATAAATACTGTATTGAAAAATTTTAACTTAGTGTTTTGTTTATATGAGGTGAATTTCTAATGAAGACAATTGGAGTTTTGACAAGCGGAGGAGACGCTCCGGGTATGAACGCTGCCATACGTGCAGTTGTCAGAACAGCAATAGACAAGGGCATGACCGTTAAGGGCATTATGCGCGGATACACAGGCCTTATTGATAATGATATTATTGATTTAAACCTTAGGTCTGTTTCTGATATTATCCATAGAGGCGGTACTATGCTGTACACTGCTCGTTGTCCTGAGTTCAAAACTGAGGAAGGCTTGCAGATTGCCATTGAGAATTGCCGCAAAAATGGCATTGAAGGCATTGTTGTAATCGGTGGAGACGGCTCATACAGAGGTGCACGTGACCTTTCTGAGCGTGGAGTTAAGTGCATTGGTATTCCAGGCACAATCGATAACGATATTTCTTCAACTGAGTATACTATCGGCTTTGACACCGCTATGAACACTGCTATGGAGATGCTCGACAAGCTTCGTGACACCGCTCAGTCTCACGACCGTTGCACTGTTGTTGAGGTTATGGGCAGACGTGCAGGCTATATCGCGTTGCAGACAGGTATCGCCGTTGGTGCAACTGCGGTGCTTGTTCCTGAGGTTGATTTTGATTTGCAAGAGGAAGTTATTGAGAAGATTAAGAAGACTCAGGCGATGGGTAAAAAGCATTTTATCGTTGTTGTGGCTGAGGGCGTTGGCAATGTTGATGGTATTGCAAAGGAAATCTCCGAGAAGTGCAATATTGAGGCAAGAGCAACTGTTTTAGGACACGTTCAGCGTGGTGGCTCGCCCACAGTTCGTGACCGAGTTAACGCAAGCATTATGGGTCATAAGGCTGTTGACCTTCTCGCTGAAGGAATCGGAAACCGTGTTATGTGTATGGTTGACGGTCAGATTGTCAACAAGGATATATTTGAGGCTCTTAATGAGAAGAAAGAGTACGATATATCTGTTCACAACATTGCAAACACAATTTCAATCTAATTAAAAATAACTTAATTAAAAAGGACGAAGCAATCGCTTCGTCCTTTTTGTGTTTTGTGTTTATTAGTATTTGATAAAATCAGCAATGTATTGCTTAAGCTCTGAAATAGGCAGTCTTACTTGCTCCATAGTATCTCTGTTTCTAACTGTTACACAGTTGTCCTCAAGAGAGTCAAAGTCGTATGTAATGCAAAGCGGAGTACCGATTTCGTCTTGCCTACGGTATCTCTTTCCGATAGAGCCTGACTCGTCAAAGTCAACCATAAACTCTGATGCGAGCTCTGCGTGAACTTCTAAAGCTTTTTCGCTCAGCTTCTTAGAGAGCGGAAGCACAGCGGCCTTAAACGGAGCGAGAGCAGGATGAAATCTAAGCACAACTCTGGTGTCGTTTTTCTCAGCGTCAACCACTTCCTCGTCATACGCATTGCAAAGGAATGCAAGGAATGAACGCTCAACACCTAACGAGGGCTCAATTACATACGGAATATAATGCTCGTTTTTGTCCTGGTCAAAGTAAGTGAGGTCTTTTCCTGAGGTGTTTTGATGCTGAGTAAGGTCGTAATCTGTACGGTCAGCAATGCCCCAGAGTTCGCCCCAACCAAACGGGAACATAAACTCGAAATCTGTTGTAGCTTTAGAGTAGAAGCATAGCTCCTCAGGGTCATGGTCACGCAGACGCAAGCTTTCCTCGTTGATTCCAAGTCCCAGCAGCCAGTCACGGCAGAAGCTGCGCCAATAATCAAACCATTCAAGGTCAGTGTCAGGCTGGCAGAAGAACTCAAGCTCCATTTGCTCAAATTCACGAACACGGAAAATGAAGTTACCGGGAGTGATTTCGTTTCTAAACGATTTACCAATCTGACCGATACCAAAGGGGAGCTTTTTGCGTGTAGTTCTTTGAACGTTTGCAAAGTTAACAAAAATTCCTTGTGCAGTTTCAGGTCTTAAATAAACGGTGTTTTTAGCATCCTCAGTAACACCCTGGAATGTTTTGAACATAAGGTTGAACTGGCGGATATCGGTGAAGTTGTGCTTTGAGCAGGTGGGACAGGGAATGTTGTTGTTCTCAACAAAATCCTTCATTTCCTGTTGCGAGAAGCTGTCTATCGGCTTGTCAAGTGTAACACCGTTTTCTGCGCACCAATCCTCAATAAGCTTGTCTGCGCGGAAACGTTCCTTACACTCACGGCAGTCCATCAGCGGGTCTGAGAAGCCGCCTAAGTGACCTGATGCAACCCAAGTTTGCGGATTCATAAGTATTGCGGCATCTATGCCCACATTGTAGGGATTTTCCTGAACAAACTTTTTCCACCAGGCGCGTTTAATATTGTTTTTAAGCTCAGCGCCAAGTGGGCCGTAATCCCAAGTATTTGCTAAACCGCCGTAAATCTCAGAGCCTGCAAATACAAAACCTCTGCTTTTGGCAAGATTTACGATGGTTTCCATTTTCTTTTCAGAATTAGTCATTGATTTCACACCTTAAAAATTATGTTTAACATTATAATAAGATAAGTACATTTTTATGTCAAGATATTTTAGAAAAAATAGGTATTTACAAATTGAAATTTATGTGGTACAATAACTTTGTTCGTGTCCTGTGATGATGGCGAATGCCCGTTGGGAATCACCGATACCTTTGTCTCGGGATAACGAAAATATTTTGAAAGAGGTGTCTTTTATGTTGAAAGAAGAAAAGAACGCTATAATCGAAGAGTACAAGACTCATGAGGGTGACACAGGTTCACCTGAGGTTCAGATTGCTCTTCTGACTAAGCGCATTAACGACCTTAACGAGCATCTTAAGGCTAACAAGAATGACCATCATTCACGTCGCGGCCTGCTTAAGATGGTAGGTCACAGACGCAATCTCCTTGCTTATTTGATGAACAAGGACATTGAGAGATATCGTTCTGTAATTTCAAGACTCGGTATCCGTAAGTAATAGCTCAGATTGGCAGACCGATTGTTTAATCGGTCTGCCTTTCACAATTCTTTGTTTTAAATGGGGCCAGAAATGGTTGATTTAGCAGTGAATTGACCGTCTGAACGTTCGCTCAGGCTGTGAATTTATTGCTAATCCCATTCAGCCTCGCAATTTATATTTTGGAGGTATAAAAATGTTTGAAGGTTATCAGGTTTTTAAAACCGAGATTGCTGGCCGTCCCTTTGTTATCGAAACAGGTAAGCTCGGTCAGCTCGCAAACGGCTCAGTTATGGCAAGATACGGCGAAACATCAGTTTTTTGTGCTGTTACTGCTTCTGCTAAGCCGCGTGACGGAATTGATTTCTTCCCGCTTTCTGTTGACTTCGAGGAGAAGCTCTATTCTGTTGGACGAATTCCCGGCTCATTTATGCGCAGAGAGGGCAGACCTACCGAGAAAGCAATCCTTGCATCTCGTATGATTGACCGCCCGATTAGACCGCTTTTCCCCAAGACAATGAGAAATGACGTATCTGTTGTTTGCACCGTTATGTCTACAGACCCCGATTGCTCACCTGAAATCACCGCTATGATTGGTACTTCTTGCGCAATCGCAATTTCCGATATTCCTTGGAACGGACCTGTTGGCGGCATTGTTGCCGGATATGTTGATGGTCAGATTGTTTTCAATCCTACTCAGGAGCAGGCACAGAAGTCACAGATGCACGTTACCGTTGTTTCAACCGACAAGAAGGTTGCAATGATTGAGGCTGGCGCAAATGAGATTCCTGACGATGTTATGCTTGAGGCTATTCTCAAGGCTCATGAGGAAAATCAGAAAACAGTTGCATTTATCAATGATGTTGTTGCAAAGGTTGGCAAGCAGAAGTTTGAGTTTGTTGACTGCGAGGTTGACCACGACCTCTTTGAAGCTGTAAAGGAATTTGCAGTTGAAAAGGTTCGTTTTGCAATGGATACCGATGATAAGCGTATCCGTGACGAAAGACTTAAGCCGATTTACGAGGAAGTTCACGCTAAGTTTGATGGTGAGGAAGGCGAGAACGCTGCTGCGATTGAAGAGTGTATGTACAAGCTTCAGAAGTTTGTCGTTCGCAGCTGGCTCATCAACGATAAAAAGCGTGTTGACGGTCGTGGAATAGACGAGCTTCGTCCTTTGGCATCTGAAGTTGGACTTCTGCCCAGAGCACACGGCTCGGGACTTTTCACCAGAGGTCAGACTCAGGTTCTCACTGTTGCTACACTCGGTCAGCTTCGTGACGGTCAGATTCTTGATGGAATTGATGATGAAGAAGTTAAGCGTTATATGCACCACTACAATATGCCTTCTTACTCAGTTGGCGAAACCAGACCCAGTCGTGGTCCCGGACGTCGTGAGATAGGTCATGGTGCGCTTGCAGAAAAGGCACTCTTGCCTGTTATCCCGTCTGAAGAGGAGTTCCCGTATTCTATCCGCCTTGTATCTGAAGTTTTGTCATCAAACGGCTCAACTTCACAGGGTTCAGTTTGCGGTTCAACCCTTGCTCTTATGGACGCTGGTGTTCCGATTAAAGCTCCTGTTGCAGGTATTTCTTGTGGACTTATCTGCGATGGCGATGACTTTATGACTATGGTTGATATTCAGGGCGTTGAAGACTTTTTCGGCGATATGGACTTTAAGGTTGCAGGTACTCACGAGGGTATTACTGCTATCCAGATGGACCTTAAGATTGACGGACTTACTCCTGCTATCATCGAGGAAGCATTGAGAAAGACTCATATTGCTCGTAACTATATACTTGATGAGGTTATGCTCAAGGCTATTGATAAGCCCCGTGAGAACCTTTCTAAGTACGCTCCTAAGATGGTATCCACTAAGATTGACGTTGATAAGATACGTGACGTTATCGGACAAGGTGGTAAGGTTATCCAGAAGATTTGCGCTGACTGCAACTGCAAAATCGACGTTGAAGAGGATGGCCGCGTAAATATCTGCGCTGTTGATATTGAGGATGCTAAGCGTGCTCTTATGATAGTTGAAACTATCGCTAAGGACCCCGAAATCGGCGCTATATTCAAGGGCAGAGTAACCAGACTTATGACATTTGGTGCTTTTGTTGAGATTGCTCCTGGTAAGGAAGGTCTTGTTCACATCAGCAAGCTTGATGTTAAGCGCGTTGGAAAGGTTGAGGATGTTGTTCAGGTTGGCGATGAGGTTATCGTTAAGGTAACTGAGATTGATGATCAGGGCAGACTGAATCTTTCAAGACGTGATGCTCTCATTGAGATTGAGGGACTTACCCCAGAAGATGATGGCGAGCAGAATGACAGACCTGCCAGAAACAATTCAGGCAGAAAGCCCTTCCGTCGCAGAAATACCGATAAATTAAACCATTTATAAAAACCCGACGGTAGCAAATCGCTACGGTCGGCTTTTTATGTTGTTTCAAGTTGCTTATATTAATTTTTCAAGACGCTTATTAATCTCAATGAGGAACTGCTCGGTATCAACCTTTTGCTTATTTTCAATATTTGAGAGCAGATAGAGGTCGCCGGTCATAACGCCTTCCTCAATGGTCATAAGAGTTGCTTTTTCAAGCTTATCAGCAAATTTGCAGAGCTCAGGCGTTTCGTCGAGCTCACCGCGCTTTCTAAGTGCGCCTGACCAAGCAAAGATAGTTGCAACGCTGTTTGTTGAGGTTGTTTCGCCCTTAAGATGTTTGTAATAATGGCGCTGAACTGTGCCGTGTGCAGCTTCATATTCATACACGCCGTCGGGTGATACAAGAACTGATGTCATCATTGCAAGGCTGCCGTATGCAGTTGCTACCATATCTGACATAACGTCACCGTCGTAATTCTTGCAAGCCCAGATATATCCGCCCTCAGAGCGAATAACTCTTGCAACAGCGTCATCTATCAGGGTGTAGAAATACTCAATACCGGCGTTTTCGAACTTATCCTTATATTCATTTTCAAATATCTCTGCAAAGATATCTTTAAAGCGATGGTCGTACTTCTTGGAAATTGTATCCTTAGTTGCAAACCAGACATCTTGCTTTGTGTCAAGCGCATAGTTAAAGCAACTTCTTGCAAAGCTTGCGATTGACTTATCAGTGTTGTGAAGTCCCTGAATTATGCCATCAGTTGACTCAAAATCGAAGATAGTCTGTCTTGTTTCTGCGCCATTTTTGTCTGTGCAGACAAGCTCGCATTTTGAGCCAGCGGCAACTTGCATTTCTGTATTTTTGTACACGTCGCCGTAAGCGTGTCTGGCAATGGTAATAGGCTTAGTCCAAGTTGGGATATAGGGAGTAATTCCTTTAACAATTATCGGAGCTCTGAACACAGTGCCGTCTAAAATCGCTCTGATTGTGCCGTTGGGCGACTTCCACATCTCTTTAAGATTATACTCAGGCATTCTGGCAGCGTTAGGAGTTATGGTAGCGCACTTAACCGCTACGCCATACTTCTTAGTGGCCTCAGCAGAATCGAATGTAACTTGGTCGTTTGTTTCGTTTCTGTGAACAAGACCTAAGTCATAATACTCGGTTTTGAGGTCAATATAAGGGGTTAAAAGAATATCTTTTATCATTTTCCAGATTACTCTGGTCATTTCGTCTCCGTCCATTTCAACGAGCGGAGTTTTCATTATAATTTTGTCCGACATATTAACACTCCTATTTCTCAAGATTTGATTTTGTGTAGGCTAAAAGACCGCCTGCTAATACTATCTTTTTTGCTCGCTCGCTAAGCTCGCACTTGCAAACAATATCTGCGCCGGTTGTGCGATTGTGAATAACAATGTCCTTGCTGTTTTTTACAGCTTCAATCACGTTTTCAATGCTTAACTCATCGTTTTGTGAAATTTTATCGTAATCCGACTCGTTTGTAAATGTGAGCGGTAAAATGCCCGCATTTATAAGGTTTGAGCGGTGTATACGTGCAAATGATTTTACTGCAACAGCCTTAATTCCAAGATGCAACGGAGCTAAAGCGGCGTGCTCACGAGATGAGCCTTGACCGTAATTTGCGCCGCCTACAATAATGCTCTTGCCAAGTGCTTCTGCACGTTCGGGGAAATCAACGTCACAGGCTGTAAAGCAATACTTTGATATCGCAGGAATGTTTGAACGAAGCGGCAGAATCTTAGCTCCCGCAGGCATAATATGGTCTGTTGTGATATTGTCACCAACCTTGAGTGAGCACTTGCATTCAATACTGTCAGACAGCGGTGAAGTGGTGGGGAAGGGTTTGATATTAGGGCCTCTGAGAATATCAATCTCGTTCATTTTTTCCTCACTGCAAGGAGGAGTTACCATATTGTCATTGATAATGAACTCTGCAGGCATTTCAAAGTTTGGCATCTTGCCAAGCTCGCGAGGGTCAATGATTTCGCCTGCAATTGCAGATGCAGCAGCAACTTCAGGTGATACGAGATAAATCTGTCCGTCCTTTGTACCTGAACGTCCCTCGAAATTGCGGTTAAAAGTTCTAAGCGAAACACCCTTTGAGTTAGGTGCCTGACCCATTCCAATGCAAGGACCGCACGCACTTTCAAGAATTCTTGCGCCTGCATCAATCATAGAAGCAAGACAGCCATTTTGAGATATCATATTAAGCACCTGTTTTGAGCCCGGTGCGATTGCAAGCGAAACATCGGGATGAACGGTTTTGCCGTTGAGAATATGAGTAACCTTCATCATATCAAGCAATGAACTGTTTGTGCAAGAGCCGATGCAGACCTGGTCAACTTTCATGCCCTTAAGCTCTGATACTCTTTTAACGTTATCAGGAGAGTGGGGGCAAGCCACCATTGGCTCAAGAGTGGAGAGGTCTATTTCGATTGTTTCATCGTAAACAGCATCATCATCAGCATTTAATTCGCACCAATCGTTTTCACGCTTTTGAGCCTTCATAAATGCATAGGTTACATCGTCAGACGGGAAGATAGAGGTTGTTGCGCCAAGTTCAGCACCCATATTAGTGATAGTTGCTCTTTCGGGCACAGACAAGGTTTTAACACCCTCGCCTGTATACTCAATAACCTTTCCAACGCCGCCTTTAACGCTGAGTCTACGCAAAACTTCTAATATTACGTCTTTTGCAGCAACCCAGTCGCGCAGCTTGCCTGTAAGCTTTACGTTGATGATGTTGGGATATGTAATGTAGTAAGCACCGCCGCCCATTGCAACGGCAACGTCAAGACCGCCAGCGCCGATAGCTATCATACCAAGACCGCCGCCGGTAGGAGTGTGGCTGTCAGAGCCGATGAGCGTTTTGCCTGGGATACCGAAGCGCTCAAGGTGAACCTGGTGGCAGATTCCGTTACCCGGACGGCTAAAATAAATGCCGTGCTTTTTGGCAACTGAGCCGATAAACCTGTGGTCGTCAGCATTTTCAAAGCCGGACTGTAATGTGTTGTGGTCGATATAAGCAACAGACTTTTCAGTTTTTACTCTGGGAATACCCATAGCTTCAAATTCAAGATAAGCCATTGTTCCTGTGGCATCCTGAGTGAGAGTTTGGTCGATTTTGATTCCAATTTCTTTTCCTTTTTCAAAAACGCCGTCAACCACGTGCGCTTTTAAAATTTTCTCAGTGAGTGTAAGACCCATGATAACAGTCCTTTCGCAAATAAATACATATAATTATGTATTTTACAAGATTATACAAACGTTGTCAACGCAATATTTACATTTATTGCGGTTAAAAAATAAAAAAAGCTATTGACAATTCGGATAGGTGGGTATATAATCAACAGGTAAACAAAGTAGATAGGTTATGCCGTCTCACCTTGTGTGGAAAGCCGCGCGGGTCAATATTTCCACTGATACGTTGTATTGGTGCGTTTATGTTGAGTGCAGGCGGATACTATTTCGTTTGTGCTTTTATTATTTTTGGAGGTGCTTTGACAATTAGCAGCAAGGAATTATTGGTCAACGAACAAATCAATGATGCAGAGGTTAGACTTATCGGTAACGATGGCTCTCAGTTAGGCGTTATGTCTGCGAAAGATGCGCTCAGAATTGCCATAGATAGCGACCTTGACCTTGTCAAGATTGCCCCTCAGGCTGTACCGCCCGTATGCAAGATTATGAATTACGGCAAGTATAAGTTTGAGCAGGCAAAGCGTGATAAGGAATCAAAGAAAAACCAGAAGGTTATTGAGATTAAGGAAATCAGATTATCGTTGAACATAGACACACACGATTTTGAAACCAAAGGCGGTCATGCGATTAAATTTCTCAAGTCCGGCAACAAGGTTAAGGTGTCAATCAGATTTAGAGGACGTGAGATGGGTCATCCCGAAATCGGCTTAGACACTATGAATCGTTTTGCTGAATATTGTTCAGAGTACGCAAGTGTAGAAAAGCCGGCCAAGCTCGAAGGCAGAAATATGCTTATGTTTTTGGCCCCAAAATCTGCTAAATAATATGGTTTACAATATTAAGGAGGAACTATAATGCCTAAGATTAAAACTCACAGCGGTGCAAAAAAGCGTTTCAGCCTTACAAAGTCTGGCAAAGTTAAGCGCGCACATGCTTACAAATCACACATTCTCAACAAGAAGACCGCAAAGCGTAAGAGAAATCTTCGCAAGACCGCTATGGCCGATGTTACCAACGTTGCACAGGTCAAGCGCCTTATTCCGTACAAATAAAAACACGCCGTTAAACACGGTTACAAGATAATTCGGAGGTAAATTAAAATGGCTCATGTAAAAGGCGCTATGATGACGCGCAAAAGAAGAAAGAAGACTTTAAAACTCGCTAAGGGTTATTTTGGTGCTAAATCCAAGCTGTTCCGTACTGCTAAAGAAGCAGTTATGAAGAGCGGCCAGTATGCTTATATCGGCCGTAAGCAGAAGAAGCGTGATTTCCGCCGTCTGTGGATTACACGAATCTCTGCTGCTTGCAAGCTCAACGGTATGAACTACTCAACATTTATGAATGGTCTTAAGAAGGCTAATGTTGAAATGAACAGGAAAATGCTTGCTGAAATCGCTGTTAGCGATGCAGCCGGTTTCACAACTCTTGTTGAAACCGCAAAGAAAGCTTTAGCGAAATAAAATTGACACGCCCGCGCATACGGGCGTGTCTTTTGCTTACTTATAACAAGTTATAAAGGCGGTGAAACTATGAGTTATTTAACGATTTCAAGCAAAAGCAATGATAAAATAAAACGTGTTTGCAGCTTGCAGCGTTCAGCATCTGCACGTAAAAAGGAAGGCGCATTTGTGCTTGAGGGCTTAAGGCTTTGCAGGGACGCTGCGCTTAACAACGTCTATGCGAGCGAGCTTTATTTCACTCAAAAATGTCTTGATAAATGCCCTGAAGATGTTGAATTAATAATAGCTCATAGTAAGAATGCATATCTTGTCTCAGATGACGTTTTTGATAAAATGTCCGATACCGAATCCACACAGGGTATAATCACTGTTATTGATACTGCAAACGTTGAAAAATCTGCAAAAATTGATATAAAAGGCCGATATGTAGCCTGCGAGAACGTGTCTAATCCGTCTAACTTAGGCGCAATAGCACGTACTGCAGAGGCTCTTGGAGTATCAGGTATGCTCTTGTTTGGGAACTGCTGTGACAGATTTAATCCAAAGGCATTGAGAGCGTCAATGGGCGCAATGTTAAGGCTTGATGTTATAAGCTATGATGATGTAAAAAGCGGAGTAAGCGCTTTGCGTGAGCTTGGATTAAAGACATATGCTTCTGTTGTATCCAATGCTGATTGTGATGTTTCTGACATTGATTTTACTGATGGCTCAGTAATTTTTATTGGCAACGAGGCAAACGGTCTTTCCGATGATGTTATAGATAACTGCGACAGTAGCATTACAATCTCAATAAAGGGAAAATCAGAATCCTTCAATGCGGCAGTTGCTGCTGCAATTTTATTGTGGGAGTTGATGAAGTGATGAATACAGTGGAAACAACGAGATATTGGATATTTCTGCAGTATGTAATCAGACAAGGCAGCAGAAAAATACTAAGAATACTTGATAGGTATGAAACGCCTGTAAACTTTTACAATGCGGGTTATAATGAAATATCGAATACTGATTTGCTCAGCCAGTCAGAGCTTAATAGATACAGTAAATGTAAGCTTGAGGATTGCGATAAAATCATAAATTATTGCAAGAAAAAAGGCTATGACATTATAACTCCTGATGATAGCAGGTATCCTCTTCGCTTAAAGAGAATACCCAATCCGCCTGCGGTTCTGTATGTCAAAGGTGAGTTTCCGAATTTTGACGATGAAGTCGCAATAGCAATGGTTGGTACGAGAAAATGCAGTGAAAACGGCAAGAGAATAGCACGTGAGCTGAGCCAGAGATTGACTTATTCCGGTTGTCTTATTGTAAGCGGCGCAGCTAAGGGTATAGATTCATCGAGTCATATCGGTGCAATAAAGGCTGAGGGTAAGACTGTGGCTGTTTTAGGCTGTGGACTTGATTATCCTTATCTTCTGGAGAACGAGTCGTTAAGGCGTGATATTGCTAAAAATGGGTGTCTTATCAGTGAATACACACCAAAATCAGCTGCATCAAAATATACATTTCCTATTAGAAACAGATTGATTTCAGGACTGTGTCTTGGTACAATAGTAGTTGAGGCAATTCGCGGTAGTGGCTCGCTCAGAACAGTAGAACACGCACTCGAACAGGGCAGAGATATATTTGTAGTTCCCGGCTCTATCTTTGACCCGCTTTATGCAGGCTCAAACTGCTTAATTCGTGACGGCGCAAGAGCGATTGTTTCTCCAGAAGACGTTCTTGAGGAATATAAGAACGAATATCCGCACAGAATTGATTTTGCAGGCTGCGAAATCACTATAACTGATGATGAGGATATACTTAATCCTAAGGAAGATATCGCACCAAAGACGTCAAGAAAGAAGCGGCTTGATAATAAAAAGAAAAGTAATAAGCAGAGCAAAGAAGAAACTTTTGATATAAGCAAGCTGAAGCTCAATTATGAGCTTTTAAGTGATAATGCCAAGCAGTTGTTTGCTGCGTTTTTAGATGTTGATACAGATAATTTTGACTTAGCTGTTGATTCAAGCGGTCTTGAATCAACACAGGCTATAGTTGCATTGACAGAGCTTGAAATTCTCGGATTTTTGACCGCTCAGCCGGGCGGCAGATATTCTGCAAATAAGTTTTAGGAGGATATAAATGTCTAAGTTAGTTATTGTTGAGTCACCGGCAAAGGCAAAGACAATTAAAAAATATTTAGGCACAGGGTTTGAAGTTATGGCTTCGATGGGTCATGTGCGTGACCTCCCGAAGTCCAAACTTGGTATAGATATTGATAATCAGTTTGCACCCCAGTACGTTGAGATTGATGGAAAGGGCGACCTTATCAAGTCGCTTAAATCGGCAGCGGCGACCAGTGATTATGTTTATCTTGCAACCGACCCTGACCGCGAGGGTGAAGCTATATCCTGGCATCTTGCTCATTTGCTGGGACTTGACCTTAACGAGTCAAATAGAGTGTCATTTAACGAGATAACAAAAAGCGGAGTTTCTGAGGGAATGAAAGCACCCAGAACGATAGATTTAGATTTTGTTGACGCTCAGCAGGCTCGCAGAGTGCTTGACAGAATTGTTGGATACAAGATAAGCCCATTCTTGTGGAAAAAGGTCCGTCGCGGACTTTCTGCAGGTAGGGTGCAGTCAGTTGCTGTTAAGATTATAGTTGACAGAGAAAGAGAAATCAGGGGTTTTGTACCCGTTGAGTACTGGAATATCGATGCCCACTTGCAGACTTCTAAGTCTGAGCCTGCTTTCAAGGCTAAGTTTTACGGTACAGCTGATTCTAAGATAGAGATTGATAATGAGGCTCAGGCAAACGGTATACTTGCTGAGCTTCAGGGTGCAGAATATGTTGTTGATAACGTTAAAAAGGGTGTTCGTAAAAGAAAGCCGATGCCTCCCTTTATCACATCAACTTTACAACAGGAAGCATCAAAGAAACTTGGTTTCACATCAAAACGCACAATGCGTATTGCTCAAACCTTATACGAAGGCGTAGATATTTCAGGAATCGGCACAACAGGTTTAATCACATATATGCGTACCGATTCGCTCAGGATATCTGAGGAAGCAAGAGCTGCTGCCAATGAATATATCAAGAGCGCATACGGTCAAGTATTTTTGCCTGAGAAACCCACTTATTATAAATCAAAATCCAACGCTCAGGACGCTCATGAGGCAATTCGTCCCACAATTCCCAGTTTGACTCCTGATAAGGTTAAAGGTGATTTGACTCCTGAGCAGTTTAAGCTGTACAACCTGATTTGGTCGCGCTTTATTGCGAGCTTGATGGCTCCTTGTATTCAGGATACTGTCAGCGTTGATATTATGGCGGGTAAATATCTGTTCAAGACATCGGGTTACACAATCAGATTTGCCGGTTATACCGTGCTTTATCAGGATGCTAACGATAACTCTGATGAGGTTGAAAAGAATCTGCCCGATTTCAAGAAAAATGACGTTCTTAAGCTCAAAAAGCTTGAGTCATCTCAGCACTTTACTCAGCCTCCGCTTCGTTATACTGAAGCATCGTTAATTAAGGCGTTAGAGGAGAAAAATATCGGTAGACCGAGTACTTATGCGCCGATTATATCAACAGTTTTGCAGCGTGATTACGTTGAAACTGAGAAAAAATTTCTTAAGCCCACATCGCTTGGCGAGATAGTAACTGAATTGATGGAGTCGAACTTCTCAAGCATTGTTGATGAGTCGTTCACTGCAAAAATGGAAAAAGAGCTTGACGATATCGAAACAGGCAAGAGAAAGTGGATAAAGGTTATAGATAAATTCTATGGTGATTTCAGTAAAACCTTGACTGAAGCTGAGGAAAAGCTTAGCGGCACAAGAATTAAAGTGCCTGAGGTTGAGAGTGACGTTGTTTGTGAGAATTGCGGCAGAAAAATGGTCATTAAATCCGGCCGTTTTGGTAAGTTCCTCGCTTGTCCAGGTTATCCTGAATGTAAAAACACAAAACCGATTGTTCAGGAAATGCCCGGCGAGTGTCCTAAGTGTTCGGGCAAGATTATTCAACGCAAATCGCCAAAGGGACATAAATATTTCTGCTGTGAAAAAGGCAAGGCTTGCGGCTTTATCACTTGGGATGAGCCAACGGCTGAAAAGTGCCCTAACTGCAATAAAACCTTATTTAAGGCGCGCGGTGGAATAATTAAGTGTCTTAACGAAGATTGCGGATTTGAAAAGAAAGCTGAGAGAAAATCTCGCAAGAAGGCTGAAGAATAATATGGTGGTCAATGTTATTGGCGCAGGACTTGCCGGATGCGAGGCAGCACTGCAGTTGTCTAAGCGTGGAATAAAGGTTGATTTGTATGAAATGAAGCCTATAAAACGCTCTAAAGCGCATAAATCCGATTTGTTCGCTGAGCTTGTTTGTTCCAATTCGCTTAAGGCTGAGCGATTGGCATCGTCTGCAGGCTTGCTTAAGCACGAAATGAGGCGGTTTGGCTCTGTTTGTATGCATGCGGCAGATGTATCAAGTGTGCCAGCAGGCGGCGCTTTGGCGGTAGACAGGGATAAGTTTTCTGCTTTTATTTCTGAGGCAATAAAAAACGACAGAAACATTACTGTTAAAAATGAAATCGTCGAAAATATAGATTTTGATAAATATACCATTATCGCAACAGGACCACTTACAGACGGTAAGCTATTTGAGCAGATTAAATTGAAATGCGGTAGTGAACTGAGCTTTTTTGACGCAGCTGCACCGATTGTAACAAAAGAGAGTGTTGATATGACAAGTGCGTTCAAGGCTTCCCGTTATGACAGGGGCGGAGACGATTATATCAACTGCCCGATGAACAAAGCGGAGTATGAAGAATTTTACGAAGCTTTAGTTTCTGCTGAGAGAGCCGAGCTCAAGTCGTTTGAGAGTGACAGACGACTCTACGAGGGCTGTATGCCTATTGAACTTATGGCTGAGAGAGGTCACGATACGATAAGATTCGGTCCGATGAAGCCTGTAGGGCTTGTTGACCCCAACACTGGCCATCGCCCTTGGGCAAATGTGCAGTTGAGAGCTGAGAACGTTGAGGGTACGCTTTATAATATCGTCGGCTTTCAGACCAATTTGAAATTTGCAGAACAAAAGCGTGTGTTTTCTATGATTCCCGCGTTAAAGAACTGCGAAATCGTCAGGTATGGCGTGATGCACAGAAACTCGTTTATTAACTCGCCTAAGGTGCTCAATGACAATCTCTCAATGAGGGAGTTTGAAAACGTGTTTTTTGCCGGTCAGATAACCGGAGTTGAGGGATATATGGAATCTGCATCAAGCGGAATTCTGGCAGGCATAAATATGTATAGACATATTAATGGACTTGACGGCTTGAAACTTCCCAACATAACTATGCTTGGTGCATTAACAGATTATGTTGTAAATTGCACTAGCAAGGATTTTCAGCCGATGGGAGCAAACTTCGGCATTTTACCTGCTCTTGATGAGCACATAAGGGATAAAAAAGAGCGATATTCTGCGTTAGCAAAAAGGTCGCTTGATTGGTATGATGAAAATATTGGAGATGAATATCTATGAGGATTATAGTTGACGCTTTTGGTGGCGATAATGCGCCTTTAGAGATACTTAAGGGTTGTGAGCAAGCTGTTAGCGAGCTCAATGTAAATATTTTACTTGTCGGCAAGGAAGACGTTATACGCAAGGTATCAGAAGAAAACAAGATTTCTCTTGATAAAATGGATATACTTAATGCAGATGACGTTATTGCAATGGACGAGCATCCAAACGTAATCTTAAAAGAGAAGAAAAATTGCTCAATGGCTGTTGGAATGAAAGCTCTGCACGACGGTATGGGCGACGCGTTTGTAACCGCCGGCAGTACAGGTGCGGCTTTGATGGGCGCAACTTTTATTGTTAAGCGAATCAAAGGCATCAAGCGCGCTGCAATTGCAACTATTTTCCCAACTGACGACGGCGGCAGAGTTATGGTGCTTGATGTTGGCGCAAACGCAGACTGCAGACCTGATTTTCTTAAACAGTTCGGTATAATGGGCCATGAATTTATGAAAAATCAGATGGGTATCGAGAATCCCAGAGTTGCACTGTTGAATGTTGGCACTGAGGATACAAAGGGCGGCGAACTGCAGCTGCAAACCTTTGAACTGCTTAAAAATTCTGAGCTAAACTTCATAGGCAACGTTGAGGCAAGAGATGTTTTGTGCGGCGTGTGCGACGTGCTTGTGTGTGACGGATTCAGCGGAAACGTGCTGCTTAAAACTTGCGAGGGCACAGTATCTGTTGTTATGTCCAACCTGAAGGGTATATTTAAAAAGTCCATATTTACAAAGCTTGCGGCTGCAGTGATAATGGACGGTTTAAAAGAGTTTAAGAAAAAACTTGACTATACAGAAATAGGCGGAGCACCACTTTTGGGTGTAACAAAGCCTGTAATCAAGGCTCACGGAAATTCTAATGCCAGAGCATTCAAAAACGCTGTCAGACAGGCTAAGGAGTTTGCTGAAAGCGGTGTAACGGATAGAATTGCAGAGTCTGTTTCAAAGGGGAATGTCAGTGATGACTGAGTTAGAAACCAAGATTGGCTATAAGTTCAAGAACAGCAAATATTTATACAGGGCTATGTCACATTCTTCTTACGCAAATGAGTGCAAGGAGTCTGAGGGCTCAAACGAGCGTCTGGAATTTTTAGGCGATGCAGTATTGTCAATTATAGTGTCAGACTGCATATTCAGGGATTATCTTAATCTTCCCGAAGGCGAATTGACTAAAATCAGAGCATCGCTTGTTTGCGAAAAATCTCTCTGCTCATTTGCTAAGAAAATCGAACTTGGAAAGCATCTGTTGCTTGGCAAGGGTGAAGCAATCTCGGGTGGAAATAATCGCCCGTCTATACTTGCCGACGCTTTTGAGGCACTTATTGCCGCTATTTATCTTGATGGCGGAATAGAAGCGGCGTCTGAGTTTGTTTTGCAGTTTGTGCACGATGAGCTTAAGCTTAATAGCAGTGTTAAGTTTGAAGACTATAAAACCATGCTGCAGGAGATTATACAGAAAAATCCTGAAGAACTGCTTGAATATGTGCTTGTAGGCGAGAGCGGCCCTGACCATAACAAGAGGTTCCAAGTGGACGTAAAGCTTAATTCCAACGTAATAGGTAACGGAGTTGGCAGAACAAAGAAAGAGGCAGAGCAAAACGCTGCTAAGGAAGCGTTGGCTTTGATGGGCGAAATAGTGTGAGCGCAAATATTTCAATTTTTGTACCGCATAACGGGTGTAGAAATCAGTGCAGCTTTTGCAATCAATTTTGCATAACCAGTCAGCATTATCAGCCTACAGGTGAAGACGTAGATAACGCTGTTAATATCGCGCTTAATCACTTAGGCAAAAGGGCAAAAGAGGCTGAGATTGCATTTTTCGGTGGCAGTTTTACCGCAATCGAAAGAGAATATATGCTTAGCTTGCTTAAATCAGCGCACAAATACGTGATAAACGGCTCAGTTGGCGGTATAAGGATTTCAACAAGGCCTGATGCCATTAGCCGTGAAATTCTTGATATTTTAAAAAGCTTTGGAGTAACAACGATTGAGCTTGGCGCACAAAGTATGTGTGACGATGTGCTCTTGGAAAATCACAGAGGTCACAGCGCAGAATGTGTTGTTAAGTCGTCAAAGCTGATAAAGGAATATGGATTCAGACTTGGCTTGCAGATGATGACAGGGCTTTATTGCGATAACGATGAAAAAGCAATCAAAACGTGCAAAAAAATTATTGCACTTAAGCCTGATTGCGTTAGAATCTATCCCACGATAGTGCTGAAAAACACTATGCTTGAAAAGCTTTTATCTGAGGGAAAGTATCACCCTCAAAGCCTTGATGATGCAGTAGAGCTTTGCTGCACATTGCTTGATATGTTTGATGTAGCGAATATACCTGTAATAAGACTCGGCTTACATACAATCGATAACGACGCATATGTTGCGGGACCTTGGCACTCAGCGTTCGGTGAGCTGTGTGAAAGCTTGCGCTTATATAGAAGATTCAAGGTGCAGATATGTAAACAGGGCTCGTATGAAATTGCGGTTTCACCAAAAATGGTTTCTAAAGCAATTGGTCATAACAGGTCAAATATTAAAAGGTTTGCAGAAACAGGAATTTTAGTTAAAATTATAGAAGATTCAAATTTGAATGATGGTTCATTTACAGTAAGGGAAGTGAAACAGTGAGACTAAAATCGATAGAAATTCAGGGATTTAAGTCATTTGCTGACAAAACCGTGCTCAACTTTGGTGAGGGCATAACGGCAGTTGTAGGACCGAACGGTTCGGGTAAGAGCAATATCTCTGACGCTGTTAGATGGGTTTTGGGCGAGCAGTCCAATAAGACACTCAGAAGCAATAAGATGGAGGACGTTATTTTCGGTGGCACTGCAACCAGAAAACGTTTGGGTTTTGCTGAAGTAACTCTTGTTATTGATAATAAAGAGCGTAATCTCGATATGGACGAGACAGAGGTTTCTGTAACAAGACGTTATTATCGTTCGGGCGAGAGCGAGTATAGGCTTAATAATGTGTCTGTCAGATTGAAGGATATCCACGAGCTGTTTATGGATACAGGTCTTGGTCGTGACGGTTATTCTATGGTTGGACAGGGTAAAATCGATGATATTATCGGCACTAAGTCATCAACCGAGAGAAGAGAAATCTTTGAAGAAGCTGCCGGTATCTCGCGTTTTAGATACAGAAAGCTTGAGGCAGAGCGTAAGCTTAAGCAGGCTGAGGAAAACCTTGTCAGACTTCGTGATATACTCGCTGAGCTTGAGGGCAGAGTAGGTCCTCTTGCAGAGCAGAGCAGAAAAGCAACTGTTTTTCTTGAATATTCAAAAGAACAAGAAGAGCTACAGATTGGTTTGTGGCTTAACACTCTGTCAAAGTATAAGGAAGCGTTGAGCGAGCAGGAATATAAAATCACCGCTGCAACAGCTCAGTATGATGAGATTAACGAAAAAATCAACTCGATTCAGTCGCAGATTGATAAGTCTGCTGATGAGTCTATGCGCCTGAGCGCACAAACTGAGGACGCGCGCAACAAGTCTGCAGCTTTTGAAGAAGAAGCGGCAAAGCTTGATGCTGACATTGCGGTTAAAAACAATACGATTTTTCACAACGATGAAACTATTGAGCGCATTAAAAAGGACATTGACGACGTTGTAAACGGCGGCTCAACAATTTCAGCTGAAATTGTGCTTAAGAACGCTGAAATTGCAGCGAAAGAGGTTGAGATTGCTGCTGTTAGGGCATTGCTTGACGCCGCTAACGATACTTTGTTAGGTCTTATCAGCGACAGCGATGTTTTCTCATCACAGATTGAATTGCTTAATTCTACACTTAATTCGTTAGCGGTTAAATCCTCAGATGAGCGTGTAAGACTTATGGCAACTGACACTTCAAGCGAGGCAATCAGAGTAAGAAACGAAACGATTGATGCTTCGCTTGCTGAGAAGCAGGATATATCAAATAAGCTTAACACTGAGCATAGCGAGCTTTTAAAGGACCTTGATGCAACTGAGGAAACAATCAGTGAATATTCAAACAGTCTTAAGGGCAGAGAACTTATATTTAACTCAAGAACTCAGAAATGCGAGGAAATAGGAAAGCTTATCAACGACCTCTCTTTAGATGAGGGCGAAAAGAGACGTCGTGCTCAGATTTTGAAGGACCTCGAAAATAATATGGAGGGCTTCGGAAATTCTGTTAAAGGCGTTGTTCAGGCCGCTGAGACAGGAAAGCTTGGAGGAGTACACGGCCCTGTTTCAAGGATTTTAACCGTTGATAAGAAGTATGCGATTGCGATTGAGTGTGCGCTTGGCGCCGCTTTGCAAAATATCGTTGTAAATAACGAAAGTGATGCTAAAAAGGCGATAAATTATCTCAAAACAAACAAGCTTGGTAGGGCAACGTTCCTACCGCTCACTTCCATCAAGCCCAGATTTTTCAATGAAAAAGGCTTGGATGACCTTGACGGATTTGTTGGAATCGCATCTGAGATTGTTTCAAATGATAAAAAATATGATGATATCATATCCTATTTGTTAGGCGGAATAGTTGTTGCTGAGGATATTGACTGTGCAGTTAATATCGCTAAGAAGTATAACTACAGATTCAAGGTTGTAACTGTTGATGGCCAGGTTGTAAACTCAGGCGGTTCGCTCACAGGCGGCTCTGTTTCTAAGAGTGCTGGAATACTCAGCAGAACTAATGATATCAAAAAGCTTATCGAAGAGGCTGATTTAATTGCCGATAAGATTAAAGCTGAAACTGAAAGATATAATAAAGCCAAGAATGAGCTGAGTGTCATCGAGGCGGAGATGAAAATTGCCACAAGCGCAATTACAACCGCCCAAGAGGATAAAATCAGGGTGCTTGGTGAAATAAAGCGTGTTGAAGAGCAAATCGAGCTTATAAACAGTGAAGTTGAAAAGCTTGAGAACGAGCGTAGTGAAAACCTTGCAAAGCTTGATTCGCTCGCAAACGAAAAGTCAAGCGTTGAGGCAAGCCTTGAGGATATAAAGAATAAGGTTGCCGAAAATCAACTTAAGCTTGATGAGCTTATCGGCGGCAGAGATGAACATTCTTCAACCAGAAAAACTCTTGAAACCCAGATAGGCGAGCATAAAACCTCGATTTTTGAGTTGCAGAGAGATATCGATGTTATTAGGACATCTATAAACGAGCTTAATAGCTTTGTAAACGGACAGGACGAAAGAGTTGCCCGAATGACTTCCGAAATCGAGTCAATCACGCTGGCAAATGATGCTGTACGTGCAGAGATTGAAGCCTTGACAGCGTCTGCGGCGGAGCTTAGAATTAACGCGCAAGAGGCTAAGGCATCGGTTGCAGATTTCCTCAAATCAAAGGATGACTTTGATAAATCAATTCAGGAAATGCGAGTTGAAGAGAGAGGTCTTGCTGCAGATAGAGAGAAAATCAACGGCGAGCTTGTAAGGCTTCAGGAGCGCAAAATTGCTATGGTGCACGAGTATGATGACACCATCAAAAAGCTCTATGACGAATACAGTCTTACCAGAAGCGAAGCGGAAGAAAAGGGTAAGATTCCTGACGATATCCCGTCCGCTCAACGCCGACTTGTTGAGCTTAGAGGTAAAATCCGTGCGCTTGGCAGCGTAAACGTTTCTGCCATTGAGGAATATAAGGAAGTCAGCGAGAGATACGAGTTCTTATCAGCTCAGCTTGACGATGTAGAGAAGTCACGCAAGCAGTTGTATGAATTGATTGCAGGGCTTACTGAGCAGATGGAGAAAACGTTTATCGAGCAGTTCAACGCCATTAACTCGCACTTTTCTAAGGTGTTTGTTGAATTGTTTGGCGGCGGTACTGCCGAGTTGCGACTTGAGGACCGCGATAATATTCTCGAATCAGGAATTGAGATTGTTGTTCAGCCTCCCGGAAAGAATATTTCTATTATTGAGCAGCTTTCAGGCGGTGAAAAAGCGCTTATTGCTATCTCGATTTACTTTGCGGTAATGAAGGTTAATCCGCCACCGTTCTGTATTCTTGACGAGGTTGACGCAGCACTGGACGATGTCAACGTTAACCGCTTTGCTGAGTATTTGCGCAGAATGAGCGAGCTGACTCAGTATATTATGATTACACATAGGCGCGGCAGTATGGAAGAAGCCGATATGCTTTATGGCGTAACGATGCAGGAGAAAGGCGTATCAAAGCTGCTTGAGCTTAATGTAAGCGAGCTTGAGAATAAATTTAAACTTGATTAAGCAAGGGTGATTTTGTGGGAATATTTTCTAAAATCAGCAGTGGACTAAAAAAGACCAGAGATTCATTTATGAGCGCATATTCAGGTCTTGTTAGTTCTTTTACAAAGATTGACGAGGACTTCTTTGAGGAGCTTGAAGAAATTTTGGTTATGGCAGACGTATCTGTTGCTACTGCTGAAAAAATTTGCAATGAGCTGAGAAAAACAGTTAAGGAAAAGAGAACAACCGATCCGACTGAAATTAAGAGTTATTTGAAAGAAATAATTGTTGATATTCTCGGCAATGATAATCACCTGAAGCTTGATACAAAGCCGTCCGTCTTGGTTGTAATCGGCGTTAACGGTGCGGGTAAAACCACCTCTGTTGGCAAAATTTCGGCACTGTTTAAGGCTGAGGGTAAAAGCGTGCTGCTTGGCGCGGCTGATACGTTCAGGGCGGGAGCTGTTGAACAGTTAGACGTTTGGGCTAAGCGCGTCAATGTTCCCATAATCAAGGGTGCACAAAACAGCGACCCTGCAGCCGTTGTGTATGACACAATATCGTCAGGCAAGGCGCGTAATTCTGATATTATCATTTGCGATACTGCCGGCAGACTTCATAACAACAAAAATCTGATGGAAGAGCTTGCAAAAATTATGAGAATAATACGCAGAGAGCTTCCAGACGCTGACATTGAAACACTGCTGGTGCTCGATGCAACCACAGGTCAAAACGCAGTCAATCAGGCTAAGGAGTTCGGCAAAGTTGGCGATATAACAGGTATCGTGCTCACTAAGCTTGACGGTACAGCAAAAGGCGGAGTTGTGATTTCAATTAAAAATGAGCTTGGCATACCTGTTAAGTTTGTCGGCGTTGGTGAGGGAGTGGACGACCTTCAGCCGTTCTCACCCACAGATTTTGTAGATGGAATTTTTGGAGAATAAAATGAAATTTATACTTGCATCAAAAAATAAACGAAAGCTCAATGAGCTAAACAGAATACTTTTACCGCTTGGTATTGAAGTTGTCAACGAAGCCGAAATCGGCGTTGAGCTGCCTGAGGTTGACGAAACAGGAGTAACATTCGAGGAAAACGCTTATTTAAAGGCGGAAAGTGCTTGTAAGGTTGCTAATCTTCCCGCAATAGCTGATGATTCAGGTCTTTGTGTTGACGGCTTGGACGGTCAACCCGGTGTTTATTCTGCAAGATTTGCAGGCGTTGAGCAGGATGATGAGAAAAATATAGACAAGCTGCTGGATTCATTAAAAGATGCGCCGCTCGGTGACCCAAGACGTAATGCGCAGTTTGTGAGTGCGATTTGCTGTTGCTTCCCCGATGGCAGCACATTTACCGTCAGGGGAGAGTGTCACGGCTTTATTGATGTGTGTAGACGCGGCAGCAACGGCTTTGGCTATGACCCAGTTTTTATCTGCAACGGAGTCAGTTTTGCTGATATGTCGGATGATGAAAAGGACAAGGTAAGTCATAGAGGCATTGCATTAAATAAATTTGTAGAAAAATTAAAAGAGTATATGGAGTAATATTATGTTAACCAGTAAACAGAGAGCACAGTTAAGGTCAATGGCAAATTCATATGAGCCTGTTGTTATGATTGGAAAGGGCGGAGTTGTTGAAACCTTGATTAACCAGGTGGATACTGCGCTTGAGGCAAGAGAACTTATAAAATGCAAGGTGCTTGAAACGTCACCGCTTAGCGCAAGAGAGTGCGCTGACTTAATTTCAGAGAAAGTAGGCGCAGACGTAGTTCAGGTTATTGGATTTAAGTTTGTTCTTTATAGAGAAAGCAAGGAAAATAAACAGATAGTGCTTGTTAAGGCTAAAAAAAGATGAAAGTTTTAGTATACGGTGGCTCTTTCAATCCTGTGCACAATGGGCATATAAATCTGCTCATAGCCGCAAAGGAGCTTGTACAGCCTGATGTTACTTTGATAATCCCAACCTATATGCCTGTGCATAAGAGAGTCGGTGCAGATTTTCTTTCAGGTGAGCACAGAGTTAAAATGTGCAAGTTGGCTTTTGAAAAGTACGGCGCAATTGTTAGCGATATTGAGGTTGCTCAGAAAAAGCCGTGCTATATGTATGACACGCTTTTGAAGCTGAAAGCTGAGTATAACAACGCTGATTTGTATCTTGCTTGCGGCACGGATATGGTAGTAACCTTAGATGAATGGTATAATTATCTTGGCATATATGAGCTTGCAACTATATGCGCTGTCAGTAGAGATGACAGTGAGCGTGCTTCGATGCTTAAATATATTAATGAGCAAGAGCCAAAGGGTATGAAATGCCTGGTATCTACTGCCGATGCTGTTGATATATCATCAAGCGAAATCAGGCAAATGATAAAAGAGGAAAAATGCATATCCGATTATGTGCCTGAGAGCATAGAAAAGTTCATTTTATCAAATAATCTATATAGGTGAAGTATGACTAATAGTGAGATTGTTGAGCTTCTTAAATTGCGGCTTTCGGATAAAAGGCTTAATCATAGCTTGGCGGTTGCAGATATGAGCAAAAAACTGGCTTCGATTTATGGAGCCAATGAGGATAAAGCTTATTTGGCGGGCTTAGTGCATGATTGTATGCGAGAGGCAGGAGCAGACGAATTTGAGAAGTTTGTGAGTGAAAACAATGTTGAACTTAGCAATTTGGAGTCAGGTTCGCAAAACCTGTGGCACGCAGTTTTAGGTGCAAAATTTGCTGAGATTGTTATTGGAATAAGCGATAAAGAGATTTTAAATGGTATTAGGTATCACACAACAGGTCGCGCCGATATGTCAATGCTTGAAAAAATCGTTTATATTGCTGATTGTACGTCTGCTGACAGGCAGTATGACGGTGTTGAAGCTATGAGAGAGCTGGCTCGAACAAACCTTGATAAAGCTGTGCTTGAGGCTTTAAGCTTTTGTGTTGATGACCTTAATCGTCGTAAAATAGTAATCCATCCTGATACAATATCGGCTTATAATTACTTTTTAAATAAATAAGTTGAAAACACAATTGTAATGGATTATAATGGGATACAGTAATTTTTAGAGGTGTCTGATGAATAGTATAGAAATTCTTAAAACAGCAGCAAATGCAGTTGCTGATAAAAAAGGTATAGATATTTTTGCTACAAGAGTAGGCGATTTAACAATACTGACGGAATATTTCCTGATTGCAAACGGAACTTCTTCCACACACGTTAGGTCGCTTGCAGAAGAGGTAGAGGACAGGCTTTCTAAGGCTGGCATCGAACCGATAAATATTGAGGGCAGAGCAACAGGTTGGATATTGCTTGATTACGGCAGTGTTGTTGTTCATATCTTTACTAAGGAAACCCGTGAAACCTATAATCTTGAAAGACTATGGGCTGACGGAGAACTTGTAGAAATCACTGAGTTAATTGATACACTGGAGGATTAGTTGTGAAATACGATTTTACTTCGATAGAGAAAAAATGGCAGAAAAAGTGGGACGAAAGCGGAGTTTTTCACGCAGAAAACAACTCAGACAAGCCGAAGTTTTTCGGTCTTGTAGAGTTTCCGTATCCTTCGGGACAGGGACTTCACGTAGGTCACCCAAGGTCATATACAGCACTTGATATAATCTGCAGAAAGAAGCGTCTGCAGGGCTACAACGTGCTCTATCCAATGGGATGGGACGCGTTCGGTTTGCCCACAGAGAACTATGCTATAAAGAATCATATTCATCCTGAAATTGTTACTAAGCAAAATATCGCCAGATTTAAGCAGCAGCTTAAGTCACTTGGTTTCTCGTTCGACTGGCAGAGAGAAATAAACACCACCGACCCGAAGTATTACAAGTGGAC
>JAZNLO010000015.1:0-39982 GCA_045579085.1 Acutalibacteraceae bacterium | reverse complement strand
TGAGAAAGACCATGAGGTGCATTACTCAGGGCTGAGAGATATCGTTTCAATTATAAAAAACAGCAAAGCGTGTGACGCTACTCTGATTTTCGCACGTGCCAATAAGCTTGTATACTGGCTCGCACGTCTGGTGGGGATGTTCAGTAAAAATGTATGGATAGTCTGTGTGCAAAAGCCAAACTCGGAGTATGTAAAACTAACACAGAAGTGTCCTTTAAAAGCAAATTATCTGACGCTTGTTGAAAAGGACTTGTCGGAAGTATCTATTCGTTCAGGATATCAGAAAAGGACCTTTGAGGCAGGAATTAAGGTGGACAAATTCAGTCCGGTTGACAGTGATAGAGCGCGTGAGCTAAAGCAGAAGTACGGATTTGCCACTGATAAGCCTTTGATTATTCACGTGGGCCACTGTTCTGCAGGGCGGGGACTGGAGGATTTTGCTGAAATAACAAACGCAGAGCGAATGGTAGTTGCATCGGGTATGTTTGAGAATCCTGATACAGTAAAAACGCTCGAGGATGCAGGAGTAAAGATTCACAAGGGATACCTTGAGAATGTTGAAGAAGTCTATCAAATGGCGGATGTGTATTTATTCCCAACACGTTCGACGGAGTTTGTGATTTCTATTCCGTTGTCTGTAATGGAAGCATTGTCTTGTGGTGTGCCTGTAATTGCATATAAGGATTTTGAAAATCTGTCTGTTGTTTCCGCAGAAAAAGACGCAGTCATGCTGATTGGAGATAAAGCAGAATTAGATAATGCCGTATTAACTATGGCTGATAAGAAACGGCACCAGAGCTATCTTGTTTCTCCAAAAACGTGGGATGAGGTAGCGAAATATGTGCTTGATATTGTGAGGGGAAACTAAAATGAAGCCTGCAATGATAAGTTTTATGGGGTTGGACGGCTCAGGCAAGTCGACAAGTATTGACTATGCGTATGAGCAGCTCAAATCTCGCGGATATAATGTTGAGATTGTACGTGCTGCTTATGTTGTTGTTGTATTGCGCGGCATTATTAAGCTTGGCAAAAAGCTTTTGATGAAGAAAGAAAGCGACCCGTTTAGCGGAGATTACCGCGCTTATTTGGAGAGCATGAGAAAGCAGGCTCAAAAAGGTGGAGTGTATAAGGTTTTCTCTTTTTTAACAACGATAGAGTTCAAATTGCAGATATTTTTCCGCATCCGTATGAAGCGCTTTTTTGGCAAAACGCTTTTGGTTGACCGTTATATTTACGATAACATCGTAACCTACGCTGCCAATCTTGGTCTTGGCGAGGAATATATGGAACAGACCATGAACGGAAAGTGGAAACGGGCACCACGACCCGATAAGATAATTTACATAAAGACTCCGGTTGAGGTGTGTTGCAGCCGAAAGGACGACATCCCCGACCCGTTGTATTTGGAAATAAGAAAACCATTGTATGAAAAAGTGGCTGATATGTATGATGCTACAGTCATTGCCGGTGACCAGGATAAGCAAAAGATGCTTGATGAGGTTATGACGGCAATTGATGAAGTGTTGCCACCGCTTAAAAAATGATTATGCTTAACAACAGATAAATGAAGCGGTAAGCACATTATTATGGGAGAGAAATAATGGTAAACAAACTGATTATATTCGGTATAGATGGAATGGATTGGGATGTGGTTATGCGCTACAAGGATGACCTTCCCAATCTCTACGGCCTAATGGAGAAGAATGGATTTCCCGGTCTGCGTTCAGTTTTCCCGGCTGATACAACGCCTGCATGGTCCACCATTTATACAGGCCTTGACCCGTCTGAGCACGGTATTATAAATTTTGTGAACGTCGGCGCTAAGGATAACACTTATAAGCCTTTGGTGTTTGATGATTCTGCTTTTAAAGGAAGAACTTTCTGGGACGTGTTGAATCAACAAGGTCTGTCCTGTGCCGTGATTTTGCCAATGAATATCAAAGAGGGCTGGGAGATAGACGGCCTTATGATAACGAGGCCTTATGAGAATAAAATCAGAGTTTACCCTCAAAGCAAAGAGGACTTATATAAGCCTCGCTTAGATATTCTTGGTACTGAGGGAAAATTTACTTCGGAAAAGGACCTTCCAGCTTTGCGTGACGAGTTTTTCTCAAAGGTAAATGAGGAGATTAGACTTACCAGCGCAGTTCTTGATAACGAAGACGTTGACGTGCTGTTTTCTTATTTTTCAACCACAGATGGTATTCAGCATGATTTCTGGCGTCATTGTGACCCTAATCATCCTGAATATCCCGGTCCTAATGAGCATGAAAACGTTATACGCGATATGTATATCGTAATGGATAAATATGTGGGCGAGGTCATAGAAAAGCAGCCTGATACGCCGTTGCTCATCATCAGTGACCACGGTCACGGCGCTCGACCTGTGTATACCGCACGCATAAACGAGTTGCTACGTCGTGGCGGATTTCTTGCAGCGAAGGGCGGCGGTGACGGCTCAAAACCTTCTTTTAAAAAGCGTATCAAAAAAGCTATAAAGAAGATAGCCATTGGTATAGTTAAAGGTATTGGACTGCCAAAATGGGCGATGAAATTGGCGAAGAAATTCCCTGTTTGGAAGAGCCTGTTTGCCTCTGGAGGAGATTTTGACTGGGAGAATACCAAAGCGTATCTCAGCGATTTGAGTGCGTTGAAAAATTATAGCTATGGTGGCATTCGCCTGAATGATAGCGTAGAGGATAAGGACGCCCTTGCCGATGAGATTATCGAGTACCTCAAGCCAATAAAGATAGACGGGGAAGATAAAAATCTGTTTGAGTGGATAGCTCGAACTAATACCTTCTATCATGGTGAGTATTTAAATAAATATCCCGAGATAATTTATCAAATGGATGAACGTTGGGGCGGCGAATGGGAGCTCGGTAAAAACGTATTTGAAAAGGGCGGATTTATGTATATGATGTCACCTGGTGGACATCGTTGGCGTACCGCCATTATTTGCACAAATAATATTGAGTTAACTAAGAAGAACTATGAGATGACTGATATCTATAAGATAGTTATGGCTTCTCTTGGCTTGAAAGGATGAGCTGATGTCCAAAAAAATTCTCGTTTGGGAAACGCTTGCAACAGTATCGGGCGGCCAGAAGATGACATTAACAGTTTTGGATATGCTGTCAGACAAGTATGAGTTCTGCTGCTTAATTCCTTCAGAGGGAATGTTGTCGGAGGAATTGAAAAAGAGGAATATCCCGTATATTCTGATGGGCGACCAGACCTTACCCACAGGCGTTAAAGGAAAACAGGTCATATTCCGTTACGGCTGGATGTCTGTAAAGAATATAATTAAATCATTAAACGTGATTAGAAAATATAAACCTGATATGCTGTATTGTCCCGGTCCTGCGGCTTTGCCTTGGAGTGCGATTTGTGGAAGCTTATCGGGCAAGCGGACTATCTGGCATTTGCATCATATTTTTTTAGATGGCGCAACAAAAAAACTGCTTAATATCTGCGGAAAATTCAAGAGTGTACAAAAAATCATCGCTGTTTCTAACTGCGTAGGCGATCAAATCACCGACGAAAAGGCACACAACAAAGTAGAGGTGCTCTATAATCCGGTGGATGTTGAAAAATATGCAAACGGAGATGCGAGTAAGGTTATAAAAGAGGTTGAACGAGCCTTGAATCGAACAATAGTTCGCGGGGGGGGGGTACTCTAATCCTTGCTCATATTGGAGCGATTACAAAGAATAAATGTCAGAAAATATTTGTTAGAGTCGTTGAAGAGCTGAAACGTAGAGGAAGTTCTGTTATTGGCTTGATAATAGGTGATGCTATTACACAAGCTGATGTTAAATACAAACAAGAACTTCTAAAATATATTGCGGACAATAGCTTAAATAATGATATTTATATTCCTGGCTTTCGTAATGACATTGCAGACATACTTGCAGCAACAGATTGCGTTATAGTTCCATCTTTTGAAGGATTGGGACTAGTTGCAATGGAAGCAATGTCAGCCAGGACATGTGTTGTGGCAATGGAAAAGGGCGGTTCTTTTGAATTGCTGAACGCCGCTGAATGTGGAATTACTTATGCAGAGAATAGTTCTCAAAGTCAAATTGCAGATGCTGTTAACAAGTCGATAGCTCAATCTGACGAAAGAGTAGAGCGAGGTTTTATGTTTTGTAAAAAACAGAGTTACAAAAATTATAGCAGTGGATTGCATGAGATTTTTAAACAATAAAAGCGGAGGTGTGACTTGGCTTATATGGAGGATAAGATAAATCGGACAGTAGTTATAGGACATATTGCATTGGTACAGCGTTCTAAAAAGCAAGATTTTGTATTGAGAACTGTAAAAGCACTTCGTGAAAAGGGAGTCGATGCGGTAGGAGTTTTTGCAGGAGAGTGTCGCGAACCTCATTATATGGAAGAACTTAAAAATATGGTTAACGAATATGGACTTGATGGACAAGTGGCATTTTTAGGTAGAAGAAATGATGTGCCTGACCTGCTGAAAATATTCGATATTCTTATGATTCCATCAGCGTTCGAGGGATTCCCACTCGCCGGACTTGAGGCTGCGGCCGCAGGAGTGCCTGTTGCGGCATGTAATGTTGCCGGTGCACAGGAATTTATCAATGTTAGTGGCGATGGTCTCTGCTTTGATGAGGATGATGTAAATGACGCAGTCTTGGCAATAGAAAAGATTGTCTCTCATAAGGATAAAATGATTCAAAGCGGCAAGGCTTTTGCCGATAAAATGTCATATAACGAATACAACGCACTGATATATAAAATCTTTAAATAACATGTGAAAACGGAGTGTAGTTTTAATAATGTCAGGTGTAAAAAACACGAGAGCTTTTGTAATAACAAATCCAATGATAGCCGAAAATCGTTCGTCTGAGGTTACACTTAGCAAATTTCTTCGCGTAATAAAACCTTGTTATGATAATTTAACTGTTATAGGTGGAAACTTAAGTGTAGAATCCGATTTGAATGATGTTGAACTTGTTTCGTTTGACATTAACAGGTCACCTAACAAAGTAAAGCGTTTGATAGACATAGTGAAAGTCCAGTTTAAAATGTGTTCTGCTGTTAAATGTAACATAAAGGCGGGGGATACGGTTTTCTTTTGGATAGGGGACAAGATGCTGCTTCCGTATCTTACATTAAAAAGACGGAAGGCACAAATTAATTATTTTATAATGGGTAATGTTGTCAAAGAAGGAAAGGCAAGCAAGTTTACTCAACTTTCATCCAAGCTAATCAGATATATGGCTACTAACGCAGATTATGTTTGTATGGAAAGTAAATCTGTAATAGATGAATGGCCTGGTTTGGCGGTGAAAAACACTCGTGTGCTTCACCTTTATACAAATGATATTGAGATGTCACCTTTAGAGTCGCGAGACAATATACTTGGGATGGTGTGTAGACTTACTGCAGGAAAACATGTGCTTGAATGTATAAAAGCGATGGCTCAACTGCATAAAAGATATCCTAACTGGAAACTTGAAATCATTGGTTCAGGCAAACAAAGAGAAGACTGTGAAAAATTGATTGAAGAGTTAGATGCGGGAGATTATGTTTCACTTTTGGGTTGGGTTGAACATGATGAAATTCTTGAAATGTCAAAGAAGTGGAAATATCTGCTTTTCCCTACAGATACGGAAGGTATGCCTAATGGTTTAATTGAGATGATGGGAAAAGGTGTTCCTGCATTAGCATCGCCTGTAGGTGGGATTAAGGATATTGTTCAGGATGGCAAAAATGGTTTTGTTCTTCAAACTCCAACGGTTGAATCAATAATGCAGGGTATAGTTCGCATGATAGATGAAAATGAGAACGATTATAAGTGTATATGTGAAGAAGCATATCAAACTATATTAAAAGAATTTTCGTTGGTAGGAGCAATTGAACGTGCAAGGCAGGAACTTTGCTGATGGAGTGGGAATATAAATGATTTGGATTTGGATTGTAGCAGCGGTTGTAATTTCACTGTTGTTTTGCGAAAAAAAACTAAACTGGCAGCATTATATATGGGTATTGTTGCCTATTGAAATGTATGGTATTTCAGTAGCAGGGGCTACGTTAAAGCCATATATGATATTTGGCATAGTTATTATATTGTATAATACATTTAAAATTAAGAATATAATTTTGCCTAACACAGTAGTTGTTATGATTTTTTTGTTAATTATATCTAATGTTATTAATGGATTAATAGTTGCTTCTATTATGCAGCATTTGATGTTTATTTTTATTTTGGTGATAGCATATAATTATCTTTTGTCTCAAGACAGAAAGATTGATTTTGATGCTATTTCCAAGGTAACAATTGCAACAACAATTGGATATGGTTTGGTGTTCACAATAGCTTATATCGCAGCAACAAACAATATTGGCGCGCTGGTTGTTGATACAATGGATAGACTTTCTGACGGTATGGTTATGAAAGTTGCTTTAACGGGTGCAGAAAATGTTGAGGCATTGCGACTTCGTGGATTTTGTATTGACCCTAACACTGTTATTACAACATTGATACCAGGGGCAGCATTTGGCCTTGCTAATATTTTTTATAAAAATAAGAATATGTTTAAAAGTGCTCTTGCTGTTATATTTTTCTTTCTTGTAGTTATTTTTTCAGGTTCTCGAATGGCTCTTGTTTCGTTCTTTGCAATGATTGTAATTATGTTTGTTATAGGATATAAACAGGCAGAAAACAAAAGGTCATGGATGGCTGTTTGGAGTATAGCGCTTTCATTATTATTTTTGTTTATTATTGCGAATCGAGATAGTATTGTTTCAGGTGTAATATCTGATATTGAATATCTTTTTAGTTCACGAGCTTCTTTAACTGATGACGCAGGACGATTTACTATATGGAAAAATAATTTTAATTCTTTGGTTGAGAACAATAGATTATTGATAGGCGTTGGACAAAACCAGATACTAAATTATGTTTCGTCATCAAAAGCGTGTCATAATACATGGCTTGAATGGATTTGCGGCACAGGAATAATTATTGGAACTTTTATTACTTTGTTTTTCGTTTTTGCTCCAGTCCCTTTTACCAGAAAGTCAAAACAAACAGGGCAGTTACATAAATTAGACGTTTTGCCAATTGTTTTAGCGTATATAATTGTTATACTTGCTATAACAACTGTTGATAACATTACAAATTCTGTTTTGCTATTCTATGCCATATTATTTAGATATGGTATTCCGATTAGGGCATCTGGCAAGGGAGCACGACTGAAATGAATATTCAGGAAATAATGCTTGAAGCAGTCAGATGCTGTATTGTTGGAGAAGTTTTGCAGCCTGATTACTTGGAACGGCTTGACGATGCCGCATTAGTTAAATTGCTAAAAATATCTCAGCATTTAGACATTTCTCATTTGGTAGCCGCTTCGCTTATAAAGAGCGGCTATTCAAATGAAAGATATAGCTCGTTGATTCAAGAAGAAGTGGATTTCGCCATTTTCAGATATGAGAGATTGCGCTATAATTGTGACAATATTGAGGCAGTGCTTGAGGCAAAAAATATTCCGTATATAATGCTTAAAGGTGCATCGCTTAGGGAATATTATCCTGAGCCGTGGATGCGGACTAGCTGTGATATCGATATCTTGATAAAAAGAGATAATATAGATGAAATGCTAAAGCATCTGGAATCCAGCGAGGAATACAGCGTTGAAGAGGTAACTCATAGGGACATATCTGTTTTCACAAAGGACCAAACGCACATAGAAATCCATTATGAGCTTAATGAGGAGCTGTTTAAGGATTATGAGGTGCTAAGGAACGTGTTTGAGCACGCCAATAAAGTGGATGGATATAACTGCAAATATGATATACCGTCAGATATAATGACGTTCTACCTGATTTCGCATACAGCTAAGCATTTTGTCAACGGCGGATGTGGGGTAAGACCGCTTATAGACCTTTGGTTAGTGAGAAATCAAATCGGCATCAGCAATCAGCTCAAGAAGCTGTTGCAAGACAGTGGACTGTCCACATTTACTGAGCAGTTATATAGGTTGATAGACGTCTGGTTTGAGAGCAAGGAGCACAACGAAGTAACGTCTGCGATGCAGTCTTATATTATTCAAGGCGGCACATATGGAACCACAAATAATATGGTGGCATCTAAGGGTGGCAAGAATAAATACATTGCATCTCGGATATTCCTTCCTTATAAAAGGCTTAAGCAGCTGTATCCTGTGGTTGAAAAAGCAAAAATATTAGTGCCGTTTTATCAGGTTGTAAGATGGGTTAAAATCATATTCGGCGGAGGAGTAAAGCGCTCGTTAACAGAGCTGTCTAATATCAGCAATATTGATTCAAGCAGAGAACAATTTGTTGCGAGATTACTTGAAAAGTTGGAATTATAATAAAAACACACGGTAACTGTTTATCAGTTACCGTGTGTTTTTATTATATATTTATTTTACCACAGTTTTTCGGGGTAAACGCCGTCGTTCACCATTTTCTTGATGGCGTTTACAACCATCTCTCTGTCCTCGTGATAAGTAACGCCATACCATTTTGCATCAGTATTGAGCACCTTGACATCACACTTGCCCTCGTCGATGAGGTCCTGAACGGCAAAGGGGAGATAAAACTCATCTTTCGACAAATCATTAGCCTTATTGAAGAATCCCTTAAACAGCCTTTTTAGCTCAGCGAACAGGTCGGGAGAAAAAGCCCAACAGTTCATAGAAACAGTGCTGCCGCTTTGGATAGTATGCCACTCATCGTTCTCAAAGTACTGCACCAAATCGCCATTTTTCTGTATTTTGGTTCGCTCAGTAACGCAAGCAAGATATCCGTTATCGTCAGTTTGGCATACGCCTCTTGAAACGTGACCGTTATCTGTGAGCGTGTTTTCTAGGATAAATCCTGCCATACAGAAATGATACTTGCTATCGGGCTTGTTGCCTTTAATGAACTCGCCAAGCTTCATAAAGCTGTCACGGCCGTAGAAATCATCGGAGTTAATTACAGCAAACCCGTCAGAAACCTTGTCAGCAGCAGAAATAACAGCGTGACCGGTACCCCAGGGCTTAGAGCGATTCTCAGGCACAGAGAAGCCATCGGGAACATCGTTAATATCCTGGAACACGTACTCAACCTCAATGTGCTTCTCAACACGCTTGCCGACAGTATCGCGGAACAAATCAAGATTTTCTCTCTTAATGATGAAAACAACTTTGTTAAAGCCGGCTTTTATAGCATCATATATTGAGTAATCCACGATGAACTCGCCGCTTGGACCAATTGGGTCGATTTGCTTCAAACCGCCGTATCTGCTTCCCATACCGGCTGCAAGTATAACTAAAGTCATAAAAGCGCCTCCTTAATTAGTCTCTGTTAATGATTTGCGAGTTGATTTTGTCAAGGAACTCATCAAGAGATACAGTTACAGTCTGGTCGTCGCGGTCACGAACAGAAACGAGCCCGTTTTCAGCCTCTTTAGCACCGATTATGAGCATATAGGGAACTCTGTCAACCTGACGTGCCTCACGAATTTTATAACCGATTTTCTCGTTGCGGTCATCAAGCTCGCAACGGATTTTGTTCTCGCGCAGCTTCTCGTAAACGTTGTTTGCAAATGTGGAATCAACACCTGGGAGAGTAAGCACTTTAACTTGCAACGGACTAAGCCAAACAGGGAACTTGCCTGCAAAATGCTCAGTGAGAATACCGATAAATCTCTCGATTGAGCCGAAGCAAACTCTGTGAATCATGATAGGACGCTGTTTTTCGCCCTTTTCGTCAACGTATTCAAGGTTGAAGTTGATTGGCATCTGGAAGTCGAGCTGAATTGTACCGCACTGCCAGCTTCTGCCGAGCGAATCTTCAAGGTGGAAGTCAATCTTCGGACCGTAGAACGCGCCGTCACCCTCGTTGATAGCATAGGGGAGACCGAGCTTTTCGAGCGCAAGCTTGAGTCCGTTTGTAGCTGCATCCCAGTCCTCGTCGCTACCCATACTGTCTTCAGGACGGGTTGAAAGCTCGATGGAATATTTGAAGCCAAACTTCTCATAAACCTCGTTTATAAGGTGAACAACATCAACGATTTCATCGGTAATCTGGTCACGACGCATAAAGATGTGCGCATCGTCCTGAGTGAAGCAACGTACGCGGAAAAGGCCGTGCAGTGCGCCTCTGAGCTCGTGACGGTGTACAAGACCAAGCTCGCCGATGCGCAGCGGAAGCTCACGGTAGCTGTGCGGCTTGCTGCGGTAAACCATAACGCCACCCGGGCAGTTCATCGGCTTAACGCAGAAGGTTTCGTCATCAATAGTGGTGGAATACATATTGTCTTTATAGTGGTCCCAGTGACCGCTTGTTTCCCACAGCTTGCGGTTCATAATCAGCGGAGTAGAAACCTCAACATAGTTTTCTCTTGTGTGAATGTCACGCCAGTAGTCAATAAGCGTGCTCTTGAGAGTCATACCTTTAGCGAGGAAGAAGGGGAAACCGGGCGCCTCATCGCACATCATAAAGAGGTCCATCTCTCTGCCGATGCGTCTGTGGTCACGCCTTTCAGCCTCTTCTAAGAGCTTAAGATGCTCCTCAAGCTCAGCCTGAGTGCTGAAAGCGATACCATTTATACGGGTAAGCATCTTGTTGTTCTTGTCGTTTTTCCAATAAGCGCCTGACTGCTGAGTAATCTTGAATGCCTTGAGCGCTTTCGTGTAGCAAAGATGCGGACCAACGCACATATCAATGTATTCGCCTTGCTGATAAAAGCTGATAACAGCGTCTTTGTCGAGGTCACCGATGTGCTCAACCTTGTATTTGGCGCCACGCTCCTCCATCAGCTTTATTGCTTCTTCGCGCGGCAAAACGAACGGCTTAATCGGAAGATTTTCTTTTACGATTTTGCGCATTTCGTCTTCAATCTTAACTAAATCCTCGTCTGTAAGCTTTGTGTCGCCGAGGTCAACGTCGTAGAAAAAGCCTTTCTCTGTTGCAGGGCCGTAGCCGAAATCAGCATGGGGGTAAAGGCGCTTGATTGCCTGAGCCATAATGTGAGCGGCAGAATGTCTGATAACCTCTGATTCAAGCTCAGCAGGGCATTCAGCAACCACACCATCTTTGTAAACAATTTTCATAAGTAATATCTCCCTTATAGATAGTATATAAATAAAAAATCCCATCAGACCAAAGGCCTAATGGGATGAAGTAAACTTCACGGTTCCACCCAAATTGCCGCAAAAAGCGACCACTCAAAACCCGTTAACGCCGGAATACGTCACACCTTTTCAGTGTGCACTCAAGGGTGGTTTTCGTCAGAACAAGCCTTGCAAGTGCTTGCAGCCTGTGGCACTCGCTCTCTGTAAAAGCAAAATGACTGATTACTGTCCCTCTCAATGCTTTAGTATATAGTAACACCAAATTTACAAAAAGTCAATCATAGAAAAACTATAAAAAAGAAAAACCCCAAGCACGCGAAATGCGTGTCGAGGTTCTCGACTGAAATGTTTAATTATATTTAATCTCAAACGCGAGGGATAAGCTACAAATAAATAGATTATCAATACGCGAAAAAGGTGTCAAGACACTCGACTGCGAGTGGGTCTGTAAGCCGAGTTCTGTCTTGGACAACTATCTATCTCGACGGCGCATTACTGCGACGCTCTAGCCACCTGTCAAAAGCACATCGGGCAAATGTATAGCTTTTTGTCGGTGTTGCACCGGATAGAGTTTACAGGGTCACAATGTCTCCAAAGTGACCGGTGAGCTCTTACCTCGCCTTTCCAGGCTTACCGAAAAATCGGCGGTATATCTCTGTTGCACTTTTCCTGAGGTCACCCTCGGCGGCGGTTAGCCGTTATCCTGCCCTGCGGTGCTCGGACTTTCCTCATGCTAAAATAGCACGCAGCTGTCCGGCCCACTCGCCAGAACATTTTACAATATAACAATGGGCTTTGTCAAGTCAGTCAATGTTGGCGGCTAACTTTTGACGTATATCTGAGCCCTTAAACTCAAAGCGCTTGAAGTTGCCCAGAATGCGCGACATAACCCTCTCACCGTAAGCCTTAGTGATTTCATCGGGCTTGAGGTTGGTGCTGATGATTGTGGGCAAGCCGTTCATAATGCGGCTGTTGATTATATTGTGCACCGCAGAAACGGTGAACGCAGTCTGAAACTCTGCGCCCAAGTCATCAATGATGAGCAAATCGCAACTGCACAACAGCTCTAAAGTGTTGCCCTCGCAGCGACCGAAATGCTCTTTTTCCAGTTGCTCAAGGAAGTTCTGCACAGAGGAATACATAACCCCGAATCCTCGCGCAAGCACCTCGTTTACTATAGAGAGCGAGAGATGCGTCTTGCCGAGCCCCGTCTTGCCGTGAAACAGCAAGCTTGTTGAATCGGTTTTGAAGTTTTGAGCATAGTCCTTGCAGAAAGCAAGCACCTGTTTCATATTGGTTTGGCTTTCGCCAGAGTAGTAGTTGAGGTCGAAAAGCTCGAAGGTAGACTTTTCAAGCGGCATAAATTTGTTCAGCTTATCATACTCAAAACGACGTGCCAACTCTTTTGCACAGGTACAGATATAGCCATCATAGTAGCCTGAGTCGTTGCAGCGAGAACAGGTGTATTTAGGTAAAAAATCCACTTGCGACAGTCCACACTGCTTAAGTAACGCATCACGCTTTGCCTCAAGCGTGGTATACGCTTCTTTCAGCTCCAGTAGCTTCTGAGTGCCGTTTAATCTGGCGGCCGCTCTTACAGCAGCCAACCCCGTGCGTGAGATATCACTCTCCAACTCAACAAGAGCAGGGACAGCGGAATATATTTCGCTCTTTTTTCTCTCAGCAAGTCTTTCAGCATCGACTTTGCGCTGATTAACTATATCAAGAGCATATTCATAAGCATCTTTTGAAAATCCCATTCTTTTATCTCCTTAGGGTTTTAGAATTGACTCAAATCAAATGAGGGGGAGTCATCTTGTTTTTCAGGCTTATTCTTTGCAACTGCCTTTTCAACGTCTGCAGTTGTCGCAACTCCGGCCTGATGCCAGTTTTTGAGCACCTTGTCTATGTATGCAACGCTGAACTTACCGATGCTGTCAACGCATTGGTCATAGGCAAGACGGAGTATGGCTTCTTTGAAGCCCCACTCGCTGACCCAACGCACAGCCGCCTCGTTTTCTTTAGCGGTGGCACGTCTGTCATCAATGCCCATAGCACGCCTGACGATAGCCCAGCAGCTTCTTTTGACGATAGCCTTTTGTATCTCGTTTTCAGCAAGCGTTACGGTGTTTATTTCTCTGTTTACCCAGTCAACAGCAGTGGATTCGAGGAAAGAAGCAGTTGTTCTGTTTTCGGACACTGCAAACTCAATCAGCATCATCGTAACAGCGGGCGATAACCCTAAATCGTCGATTATGTATAAAACGGCACGCTTTTCGGTTTCCTTGAGCGGTCTGCAGAATTTCAACTCAGCCTGACGCAATACAAGGGTGATTTCCTTGCTCTCGCTTGCACGCTTTGCAATCTCAGCCCGTGACGGCTGATGCACACGTGCAACCGCCTTTACAGCAGGCGCTATTTCATTTTCAGCCTTTACAGAAACCTCACCGTTGGTCAAAACCCCTGCGTTTTTCCAGTAAAGCACAGCCTCGTTAAGCTCGGCAACTTGCATACCTAAGGCTTTGCAAATTTCACTGTCAGGAACTTCCGCCCCGTTTGCCATTATGTATATTATCAATTTCAGCGCATTGTGCGATGCAAGCTTTAGATGGTTGTCAGCCACGCTTTTAGGTAAAGCAACCGCGCCTGTGAAAGCGTTTGGATTTATAAAGTAACTCATTTTTTAGCCTCGTTATTTTTCATAATAAGAAGGGGAGAGAATACCAACCCCACAAAAGTTCCCGCGCCGTAAAAAAGGTGCATAGCAAGGAAAACGAGCGGCAATAGCAACAAAAGCGGCTTGATGGCAAAAACCTTTTCCTTTGCGATTTCTTTTATTGTAGCGATAAGGGCGGGGATAAGATAAATAAAGCCTAAGAATGCAAGTGAAAACAGCGAGCTGTATTTGATTGCCCAAAAAACCGCGCTAAGAAACGTTACAAAAAATGCAGCGGGCACGAAGTTGTATAACGAAAGGCACGCAGGACATACGGGAAGTGTTGCGCCAATCCAGAAGCCGTTACCCCATTTTTGCTTTATCATACCCTTGAGGGTGTTTCTTGCGTGGAGATATGAGTAAATCTCAGGGCACTGGCAAAACTTAAATCCCGCCGCTCTCATACGGTAGTGAAGCTCGTTATCCTCAGTTCTGACGAGGTTTTCGTTGAAAAGTCCAACCTTGTCAAACACCTCTTTTCTGTAAGCGGCGTGGGCGAGCGTTTTGACATAGCTGCGCTTGACTTTTCTCCTATAAGAAGCCACTGCGCTGCCGAATGACGATGCCTCAGCGTGAGCAATCAGCTTGGCAATCGGACGCTTGTTTTCGAACACAGTGATGCGCTGACCGCCTACAATGTCCTCGCCTGTTTCCATTTGCTCAACAATGTTCGATATAAAATCGCTGTCAAATCTGCCGTGAGCGTCCATTCTGATAAGGATGTCACCCTCAGCGGCCTTGATAGCAACGTTCCAACCCGAAGCCTGAATCTTGCCCTCGTTATCAAGCACCTTGCAGGCGAAGAAATCAGAGCCTTCAGCAAACTCAAGCATAGCTTTTTTAGTGTTGTCTGAGGAAAGACTGTCTACAAGCACAACTTCGATATCGTTGTGCGGATAGTCTTGCTTGTTAAGGTCTGATAAAAGATTATTTATGCAGTTAGCCTCGTTTAAAGCAACAGTCATAAAAGAAACCTTTGGCAAGTTAACCCCTCCTCAAATCAATAGTAAAAATAGTATAACACATTTGCACCAACTGTTAAAGTATAATTTTTAGATATAATCTTAGCGGTTTTATACAAAAATAAAAAGCCGACACATAATATCGGCTTTAAATTCATATTCATATTGCTTACACAAGCACCTTGCTGAGAAAATCCTTGAGTCTGGGATGCTTTGGATGCTCAAACAACTCCTCAGGTGAGCCCTCCTCGATAATTTTGCCCTCATCAATGAACAAAACGCGGTTGCCAACTTCTCTTGCAAAGCCCATTTCGTGCGTAACCACAGCCATAGTCATACCTGCTTTTGCGAGGTCTTTCATAACGTCGAGAACTTCTCCAACCATTTCGGGGTCGAGCGCGCTGGTGGGCTCGTCAAACAGCATAACGTCGGGGTTCATAGCTAACGCGCGAACGATTGCAACACGCTGCTTTTGACCGCCTGAAAGCTGATTTGGATAAGAGTTAGCCCTGTCGTCAAGGCCGACTCTCTTAAGCAGTTCCATAGCCTTGCTTTCCGCATCCTCCTTGCTCATTTTGAGCAGCTTGATGGGTGCCAGAGTCATATTTTTAAGCACAGTCATGTGAGGGAAGAGGTTAAACTGTTGGAACACCATTCCCATTTTTTGACGGTGCTCGTTGATATTAACCTGCTTATCGGTTATATCGCAGCCCTCAAAATAGATATGACCGCCTGTTGGCTGCTCCAACAGATTGAGCGTGCGCAGAAATGTTGACTTACCTGAGCCTGATGGCCCGATGATAACAACAACGTCGCCACGTTTTATCTCAACGTCGATGCCGTTTAGCACTTGCTTTTCGCCGAATGCTTTTTGCAAGCCTTCAACCTTGATTATAGTATTATCAGTGGTCACTCTTACGCAACCTCCTTTCAAGTATGCCTAACAGCCTTGTAAGCACCATAACGATAACGAGGTAGATGATAGCAAGGCTTATGTAGGGCACATAAGGCTGATAAGTTTTGCTGATTATGTTTTGTGTCTGCTTAGTAACATCTCTAAGTGCAATTACAGATACAAGCGAGGTATCTTTAAGCAGAGTAATCATTTCGTTGCCAAGAGCGGGGAGAATGTTCTTAACCGCTTGCGGAATGACGATATACCACATAGTCTGGAAATAACTGAGTCCAAGCGAGCGACCAGCTTCGCTCTGCCCAACGCTTATCGACATAAGACCCGAGCGAGCAATCTCAGCAACATAAGCGCCTGAGTTTATGCCGAGCGTGACAATACCGCAGATAATCATACCTGTATCGGTTTTAGGCACCATGATAACAAAGCCCATAACGAGCAACTGTACCATCATAGGTGTGCCTCTGATAACGGTAAGATAAACTCTGCAAATCCAGTCAAGAGCGCTTAGGATGAAAGGCGGTTTTTTCCCTTGCGTGGATTCATAAACCGTGCGGATAACAGCAATAATCAAACCTAAGATAACACCGAGCGCAAGCGCACCGATGGTAACAATAAAGGTGATTTTAAGACCGTCCACAAGGAATTTCCATCTGTCTTGATAGATAAATGTCTGATAAAGCTGAAAAAGAAAGCTCTGCAGTTTTTCAGGACAATCCTGCACCCATTCGGGAGCATTGGCAATCCATTTTGAAAAGGTAAGTATACCCATATAGCACCTGCCTGTTAAACGTAAAAAGCCGCACATTTAGTACAGCAACGAAGTAGTGTTCAAGCTTCGTTTTGAAGCCGAAGTGTTAAATAAAACAAGGCGATAAACAGCACGATAGGGGGCGGCAAAGCCGTCCCCATCGGTTAGTTCTGTTTAAATTGATTATTTTATGTACTTAGCAATAATCTTATCGATAGTTCCGTCTTTCTTGAGCTCGGTCAAAGCCTTGTCAACTTTTTCGAGAAGCTCGTCGTTATCTTTAGCGATAGCAGCAGCGTAGTCTTCGGTAACATACTCGGTTTCAAGAATCTTGAGACCCTCGTTAGCCTGAACATAGTTCTTAGCGGGCTCGTTATCGATGATAACGCAGTCAACCTGGTCGTTCATCAGAGCAGCAACAGCAAGTGCGCCGTTGTCATACTGCTTAACAGATTCCTGACCATAGTCGTCAGTGCAGTAGATATCGCCTGTGGTGCCGGACTGAACGCCGATGATTTTTCCGTCGAGGTCGTCAGCAGAAGCGATAGTTGAATCTTCTTTAACGATGATTACCTGAACGCCTGTTGCATAGGTCTGAGTGAAGTTAACGTCCTCAGCACGCTCGGGAGTAACAGTCATACCTGCGAAAGCGATGTCAATTGAGCCTGAGTCAACAGCGGTGAGCAGAGAGTTGAACTCCATGTCCTTGATGGTGAGCTTCATGCCGAGCTTTTCAGCAACAGCGGTAGCAATCTCAACGTCGATACCTGCGAAGTCGCCATTGTCATCAACAAACTCATAGGGAGGGAAAGTAGCGTTAGTTCCCATAACGAGTTCGTTGTCACCCTTGCTGCCGCAAGCTGCGAAGCAAGCGATAATCATAAGCATTGCCAAAACGAGTGAAATAATCTTTTTCATAGTTATCTCTCCTTAAAATTAAGTTTATTACTAAAGCCTATGGTCAGTATAGCATAAAAATTCATAATGTCAATAGTTATTTGCAAAAATATTCACATTTTTATAAATTTATCAATAAATAGTGCATATATTCATAAATTATGCAGAATTTGTGTATAAATACAAGCCGTCTGAATAAAATCAAACGGCTTGTAAAACAGATTATTCAGTTCTGAGTGCAACAACAGGGTCTTTTTTAGCTGCGCTGCGAGAGGGAATAATGCCTGAAATGAGTGTCAGTATCATACTGAGTATTACAAGGATAATTGCAACCTCAACAGGTAAAATAGCCTTAAGATTTACAATGCCTGTGAGGGCTTTGAGAATAATATTAATAGGAATGCACAGCAGATAGGTTATTAAAACACCCACCAAGCCGGAGGTGAAACCTATTATGACCGTTTCGGCATTAAACATACTTGAAACGTTTTTCTTTGACGCACCGATAGCACGCAGGATACCGATTTCCTTAGTCCTCTCCTGAACGGATATCAGCGTAATAACGCCAATCATAATTGAAGAAACGATAAGAGAGATAGCCACGAAGGCAACAAGTACATAGGTGATAGCGTTGATAATCGTTGTAATTGACGACATCATTATGCCGATGTAATCGGTATAAGTGATTTTTTGAAGGTCGTCAACGTCTTCATTGTATAAGCTGATAGCATCTTCAATAACATCCTTGTTTTCGAATGATGAAGCATAGAGATTGATTGCAGACGGGTCGTTCAAGTCAACATAGCCGAGTTCAATGAGGTTATCCTCGTAGGTTGAGTCTGAGAAGGTGAGTACCTCGTCGTGATACAGAGCCATTTGCTCAGTTGAGTAGCCTTGCATAGCCATATCCATCGCCATCGCCAACTGCGTGCTCGACATAGCCGAGAGCTGCGCTGTAACCTGTTGAGCATACTGCGCCTTGTACTGCTCCTCGATAGCCTGTTTAACAAACTGTTTAAGCTCATCATCGGACATATTTTCGAGATACTTTTCTATCTCAGCCGAAGAAAGTGTCATCTGCTGAGATAGCGCAGTTATCAGTGCTGACTCCATATCCTCGCGTGACATATTGCCAAGAGCCTGTGAAGTGTAAGCGTCAACCTGTTCTTTGGGAGGAATGCTCATAATTTCGGTGTATGCCTTAGCCTTGCCTGCCTCGTCAAGCGAGGAAATGTATTCATTAAAGCTGTCAGCCTTGTAGCTGTCGCTCATATTATCGGTTTCGCTCTTGAACAAAAGTCCCGTGAAAATATCTGTGGACTTATCCTTAAGCTGAGCTTCGATTGCGCTTGAATCCTTAGCCTTTTCAACAACGTATTCAGTAAGCTTGCTTGTGTAACCGATAGAGCCTGTAAGGATTGTTGAAACAGAGCTTTCGTTAGGCTTTACAATGCCCGAAACTTTAAGCGGAGTGCCGTTTGAATACAGATATTTAAGCCCCGATTCAGAGCTGCGCAGGTCGGTGTAGAGGCCTGTGTTTTCGTCATAGGTGAAGCAATCTGAGTTAAGCACCGTCTTAAATTCCATATCGCAGATTTCTTCAAAGCTCCAGCTTTTGTTGCTTGCTTCAATCGGCTTTTTGTTTACGGCGGCGTCCATTATTTTATCAATATCGTCTTTTGAGATAAGACCAAGCGCATAAAGAGTCATATCATCGAGCTCGTTGTTCTCGTCAACCACAAGCACAATCTCGTTGTACTCGGTAGGCCAACTGCCGTATACAACATCGTATTGCTTATCAAAAACCTCGCTTATGAGCTTGCCGTCTTTACCCGGCAGCATCTCTTGCCACAGGGTGTAAGTGGTTGCGCTTGAGCCCATCATACTGCCAAGCGGCGAGCTTGACATATTGGTTGACTGCGTGCTTGCATTCATACCCATATAGTCAGCTAAGATTTGTTGCATCAGCTCGGTTGTGTCAGAACGGATTATGCTGCCGTCAACGTTTTCGGTGTAGATGAGCATATCCAAGTTGTAGGAATACTGTATGCCGTTGATGGCTTCTTTTAAACCGGATTCATCAGTGTCGTCTTTAAGCTTTTTCTCAATATAGGACTTGAAGCTTTTAAGGTCGTTTTTGCTTTCCTCAATCTCGCTAAGCGAGTTTATCATATCATAAACCATAGATTTCTGATAAACAGCATCGTTTTCGTGCTCAGTTGCAGACTGAGCTGCACCGATAAAGGTTGAAAGCAGAGTGCCTATGTCAATATGCTGAGCCTCGAGCGTAATAGGATAGCTTGAGAGCGTTTCCTCTTGCACAACGTCGATATAGGTGGTCATACCTTGCTTAACCGAGAAAATCAGCGCAATACCGATGATGCCGATGCTGCCTGCAAACGAGGTCAGCGCAGTGCGGCCTTTTTTTGTAAACAGATTCTTAAGCGAGAGACTGAATGCCGTAAACATACTCATTGTAGGTTTCTTTGCGGCTTTTGCTTTTTTGCCCTTGCTTTTTACCTCAACCTCTTGCTTTGCCTGAACGTCAGACTCCTCGTCGTAGGGAGCAGAATCATCGGTAATCAAACCGTCGAGCACCTTAATTATGCGAGTTGAATACTTTTCAGCAAGCTCGGGGTTGTGCGTTACCATAATGATAAGTCTGTCTTTGGAGATTTCCTTGAGGATTTCCATAACCTGAATGCTGGTTTCAGTGTCCAATGCGCCTGTCGGCTCGTCAGCGAGAATAATATCAGGGTCGTTAACGATAGCTCTGGCGATAGCAACACGCTGCATCTGACCGCCTGATAACTGGCTGGGCTTTTTATGAACTTGCGATTCAAGCCCAACGTCTTTGAGCGCCTTTATTGCACGCTTGCGCCTTTCAGACTTGGAAACGCCTGAGAGGGTGAGCGCAATCTCAACGTTTTGCAAAACGCTCTGGTGGGGAATGAGGTTGTAGCTTTGGAACACAAACCCGATTGAGTGGTTGCGATAAGAGTCCCAATCCCTGTCCTTGTAATTTTTTGTTGAGCGGTTGTTAATGATGAGGTCGCCGCTTGTGTATTGGTCCAAGCCGCCGATAATGTTGAGCATAGTTGTCTTGCCGCAACCCGACGGCCCCAATATTGAAACAAACTCACTTTTTCTGAATTTTAGGCTCACACCCTTAAGAGCGGCTACAACTCCGTCACCAGCAGGGTAATCCTTTTTAATATCAACAAGTTCTAACATTTAAGCCTTCCTTTCTAAACTCAATCAGAACATAATTATCAATTATAAATTACCAAATATTTTAATATAAATCTGTGTAAAAGTAAATACAAATATATTAACATTTTGTTACATTAAACGTTGTCGAACAGTGACAAACATAAGTGTACTTTCTATATTTATTCTTGGTTGCATATATTTTAACTGTTTAGAATACATTTTAATAAAAAGAGAAGTTAGGAGAGGGTTATAATGGATTGCCAATATACAAGCCAGAATATAAATGTCAGCAGTGTTTTGCTAAAGCAAAAGGTAGAGGTGCCGATAGACAGTGAGATTATGCTGCCTGATTATTGCTCAGATATAAAACGCTTGCTCAAATGCAAAGTCAAGCCGTGCGTGACGAGTAAGTCGATTAACGGCGATACCCTTGATGTTGAGGGCGAGGCAACCGTGTCGGTTTGCTATGTTGACGAGGATAATAAAATCAAGAGCTTTGAGGAACGGATACCGTTTTCACGCGCCTTTGACTTACCGTCAGCTCCCGAAATGCCGATTATTGAGGTAAAGCTGAAAGCGAGCTTTATCAACTGCAAGGCTGTCACGCAAAGGCGCATAGACGTACACTGCTCGCTGAATATGACAGCGATTGTGAAGTCGTTTGCATCAATGTCGATTGTAACGGATATCGACGAGCCGTGCGTTCAGCAGCAAAGGGGCAGCAGTAACGCCTCGATTCTGATAGGCGCAGATGAGAAATATCTTATCGTGAGCGATGAGATGAGCGTGCCTGATACCTGTGATTCGATTAAGAGCATTATAAGAAGTGAAACAAAGGTTTTTGTGTCGGACACAAAGATTATAGGCAACAAGGTGGTTGTCAAGGGCGATTTAAAAGTGAAAATCCTATATTTAGGGGAAGAAAACGGCGGATATTTTACCGCACAAGAAAGCTTTCCGTTCAGTCAGATACTGGATATAAACGGGCTCACGGAAAACTGCACCTGCTATGTAGATACATCAGTTTTAAACTGCGAGGCAAGGCCGCAGACCGATATGAGCGGAATGCTACGCAAGGCGATAATAGGCGCGAAGCTGTATCTGAGCGTAACCGCTTTTTGTAATTCACAGGTTCCGTTTTTGACCGATGCCTACTCAACCGACGACGAGCTTGCTTTGACAGTTGAGCCGATTAAGCTTGAGCGTGTTGCGTATACATATAATGACCGCTGCCAGATAGCGAAGAAGCTTGACGTGCCGATTGAGAACATCGAAACAGTGATTGATATGTGGTGCGATGCAGAATGCGGCAAGGTCAGCCTGTCGAACGGGCATCTTGGAATGCTTGGAACGCTCTGCGTATGCTTGCTTGCAAATGATTCAAGCGGCGAGCCGCAGTATTTTGAGCGCAACGTAGATTTTGAACTCGACACAGAGATAGACCCGTCGATAACGGGCAGCGACTTCGTATGCTCAGCTACACCGCTTGGTATAACCTCAACGCAGTCACGCGGCGGACTTGAGGTAAAAGCAGACGTGAATATGAGGATAGACGTGCTTGAGCACGATTCGCTCGACGTAATAACAAACGCAGAGCTTGGTGATAGATTAAAGAGCAAATACGGCAACTCGTCAATAGTAATATACAGAGCCGAGAGCGGCGAGCGGTTGTGGGATATAGCAAAGCGGTATAACACCTCAGTTTCGTCTATAACAGGGCTGAATTCACTTTCTGGTGAAACGGTTGCAGACGATATGACAATAGTAATACCCGTTGGTATAGCATAATAAAAAGCCTCCTTGAACTTTTCGCAAATAGCAGTTATAATCAAGCTGTAGTGAAAAGAAGGGAGGCTTTTGTTGTGGCGGATTTTTTAGATATTGAAAACTATCCCGATTTGTGCGGCGGTCATATTTTTGATACCCACGCCCATTTTGATGACGAAGCTTTTAACGGGGATATAGCCGAGCTTATACCCGAGCTTAAACAGCGTTCAGTAAGCGGTATAATAACCTGTGGTTGCAATAAAGAGTCATCAATAAAAGCCTTAGCTTTGGCTCATAAATACGATATTGTGTATGCCGCAGTAGGCGTTCACCCTGAAAATACAGACGATGGCTACGATGAAGCTTGGCTTCGCTCGCTGGCAAAAGACGAGCGCTGCGTTGCAATTGGAGAAATCGGGCTTGATTATCATTGGAAAGAGCCAAATCAGACTGATAAGCAGATATTCATAAATCAACTTCTGCTGGCAAGAGAGCTTGATAAGCCAGTTATAATGCACGATAGAGAGGCGCACGCCGATATGTTCGAAATTGTAAGGCAGTATAAGCCGAAGGGCGTTATGCATTGTTATTCTGGCAGCGCCGAGATGGCTAAGCAGCTTGTGGATATGGGTATATATATTGGAATAGGCGGCGTGCTCACATTTAAAAATGCGCGCAAAACAGTTGAGGTAGCCGAGCAAATACCCCTTGATATGATTTTGCTTGAAACCGATTCGCCGTACCTTGCGCCTGTGCCATTCAGGGGCAAGCGCAACGATTCGCTTAAGATTGCCTTTGTTGCGCAGCGTTTAGCGGAAATTAAAGGCATCTCGGTCAGAGAGGTGCTCGACGTGACAGAGCAAAACGCAAAGCGGTTATTCAATATAAAGTAAAACACGATGTAAAAAGCAGTTGCCTTTTTAAGACAACTGCTTTTTGTTTATAATATATTTTATAATAGCGTGCGCAATTACCGCATATAAGATGCCTAAAATTATGCCAACAATAACATCCGTGAAATAGTGTACTTGAAGATAGAGCCTCGAAAACGCAATCAGCGTTGCAACGCATACTGCGGGTACGCCTATTTTGCGGTTTGAGAGCAACACAGCCACGCTTGCCGCAAAGGACGACATTGCGTGCCCTGACGGGAAAGACCTGTCTTTAGGCGCAGTTATGAGCAAGTTAATCTCGTTGACTTCAAACGGACGTTGCCTTGCAACCAGAGGCTTTATTGTGAGGTTACCGATTAACAGGCTGATGATAAGCGCAGCAATCACCGTGATACCTGTCTTGCGAGTTTTTTTAAAGCACAACAACGCAAGCCCCAACGCAATCCAAATAATACCTGCGTTGCCGATAGTTGAAATAAAAATCATAATTTCATTTAGAACGGGTAGCTGTAAGCTGCCGAAAAAGTGCAAAAGAAGGTCATCAAATTTCTGCAAATAAACTCGCCTCCGCAAGTGATTTATGAATTGAACTTAGTAAACAAAAAAGCCGTCGATTTATCGACGGCTTTTTTGTTTGTGTCGGCGCCGACCTATCTTCCCGGAGCGTCACCACTCAAGTATTTTCGGCGCGTGTGAGCTTAACTTCTGTGTTCGGTATGGGAACAGGTGGACCCTCACAGCTATCAGTACCGACTGAGTACAGGCATTATACTAACACACCTTATTTTAAAATGCAAGTACTTTTTTAAAAAAATTAAAAAAATTTTTTAAAGCCGCATTATTTCGAAATTTCACACAGTTTCTTGACCGCATCAACCATCTTGCTTCCGCGCGATTCAAGCAGTGTAACATCAAATTGCTCCACCTTAAAATCACTGAATCTTTCCTTAATGGCATCATAACTTTCCGCGTCGCACAAAATAACATCGGGCTTATTTGCAATTATCTCAGCATCGCCCATATTCTGTTTATCGGCAATGTTTTTGCCGCCGCCAAGCGAGATAATCTCATTGGCAATAGAGCCTGTAGGGATAAGCATTTCGCTGTTAAAGAAAACAGCAACCTTTTTATCGCTTGCCTTTGCTGCCAGTTTTTTTATTTGCTCATCAATTCGGTTAAAGGTTGTGTTTGCGTTGCGAGTGCCTGTTATGTTGCCGCTCATCACCTTAGCAATATTAATGTAAGTATCAAGCAGCTTGCCGTAGCTGTTAGGCGCACTGACTGCAATCACAACAGCACCTGTTGCGCTGAGCGCCTTTTTATCCTTTTCATCAATAACGGCGGTGACGAAAACCACGTCAGGTTTTATGCTTTTAATCGTATCAAAGTCGGGGATAAGAGAAGTGCCAACACGTGCTAAGTCCTTGTCAGTCACACAGTTATCCGAAACGCCCGCAAGCTGTGCATCTGAGCCAAGCTCAGTAATGATTTCAGTCACAGCGGGGGAGAGCGAAATTACCTTTTGCGGACACGCATCAACAGTAAGGTCAAAGGCACTTGCGGGGTAGTCGGATTTTGCAACGTTTTCGTTGCTGTTATTGTTGTTGCAAGCGCAAAGTGATATCACAAGTAATGCTGCCGTAAAAATTGAAATAAGTTTTTTCATAAAAAGCTCCTAAAACTTATTATAAAGGGCAATAACAGCGTGCTTGTTGCCCTCTCTGTCAACGCCGCTGAGTCTTACTCCGTTGCCGCTCATCAGTTCAGCGGCTCTGAAGCTGTTTTGCGTAGAGCGGAACGTTTCTTTGCCGTTTGATATAACAACAACATCGCCAAACGACAAATTCACAGAGCCGCCGTGACCAAGTATGCGCTCCTCGCCGTTTTCGTCAAACTCAGAGACGGTAGAAAAGCGTTTTCCGCCGATTCTTTTAGCGAGCGCCAAACTTTCTTTATCCCGTTTGATTCTGTTCTTTCCAAACATAAACTAAGCCTCTTTTTTGCTTTTTCTTGCTTTCTGGCGCAACGACTTTTTCGGTTTTGCGTGAACAGGCTCCGACAAAAACTCGTCTATGTAAGCGTTCCACTGTTCTTCGGTTGTGATTTCGCCGTCTGAGCGTGACGAATAGGTGGCAATCAGTCTGCGAGTGAGGTCATCATACTCTTTTTTAACCCTGAACTTATAGATTGCGCTTGATATAATTATGTACAGCGCACAAAGTCCAAATAAAGCGTGGGGTAGAGTGAACATAAGGAAGATTCGCAGATTATTGTCTAATAGAATAAAATCGAGTGATTGGTTAGATATTAAAATCAAAGCCTCTAAAAATCCAAAAACTCCCGCTAATATATATTTTTTGAACTTAATAAATATTACACTTAATATAATCAATACAAGCAGTATAACAGTAGTTCTAAAGTTGTAAACATATATGGTGTACTTATTTAGGGACTTGTTCGTATTTGCGAGATTGAGCATCAGACCGAATATGGTTGCAAGCATCAGCACAAAGTTTGCCACAGCCAATATAACAGCAACTACTTTCGTTACGTCAAAAAGCTTGTGTGTTGGCAGTAAAACGCTTTTTGTAGCAATTATGTTTTCCTCAGCTCTTTTTAAAAGTCTTGAGCGGCCTGAATCAAAAATTTGATTTGCCAAAATAAATCACTCCTGAATAGTCTTTGTGTATTGAAATTTAGTTTTAATTTTCATTCTGATTAATATTAACACAGCCGTCAATCAGCTCATGCAGCTTGCTGCAAGCAACAGGGCAGATAAATCCGTCACCGATTTTGCGGATAAGAGCAAGCTTTACACGCCCGCCAACGCGCTTTTTGTCTGTCAAAGCGGCATCTTCGATTTCCTTAGCCGAAACAGAATAATCGGTTGGCAGAGAATATTTTTCGCAAAGCGCCTTGATTCTGTCAGCGTTGCCGTTTTGACAAAGCTCCACCTTTTCTGCGGCACGGGTAATGACGCACATACCGATAGCAACAGCCGCCCCGTGCGAGACACCTTGATAATTCTCAATTCTCTCCAGAGCGTGCCCAACGGTATGACCGAAGTTTAAGAGAGTTCTTTTGCTTTTCTCTTTGAAATCCTCACAAACGAGGGCTGCCTTTAGCTTTGCACACGTGTAAATGTTCTCGTCGATATTAGAAAACAAATCTGTGTTTTCAAGCTTGTTGAAAAACTCCTCAGACAAAATCGCGCCGTATTTTATCATTTCGCCCATTCCGTCAGTCATATACTTTTCGGGGAGCGTTGATAATACGTTAGGGTCAATGAGTACAGCGTGCGGCATATGAAACGAGCCAATCATATTTTTGCCTTGCGGAGTATCACAACCTGTTTTGCCGCCGATTGATGAGTCAATTTGCGCAAGCAGAGAGGTTGGTATCTGAATAACGCTTATACCTCTCAGATATATTGACGCCGCAAAGCCGGCAAGGTCACCGGTCACACCGCCGCCTAAGGCGATAACAAAGTCGTGACGGGTAAGACTTCTCTCGGCAAAAAAGTTGACTATCTGCGTGACAGTGCCAATGTGCTTGTTTTTCTCACCTGCCTCAAATATGAAAAGCGATGCTTGATAACCGGCATCAGTCAGCGAATCGAGCACATCCTCAGCATAGAGGGGGGCAACGTTTGAGTCGCTCACCACGACGCAGCGAGTACCTTTTTCAAGGCGAGCCAAAACCGAGCCGCAAGCACCGATAATGCCTCGACCGATTAGAATTTCGTTATTATCAGGTAATTCAATTCTTTTAACCATAGTTTTTAATCCTAAACGCATAGCATATTATAATAATGTATATTATAACAAATAAACTCTAAAAAAGGAATAGGTTTTATAAAAAAGACTGAGAAAAGTTTGGCTTAATAAAAAACAAAGTTGAAAAAAGCTATTGACAAAATTGGTTTGGACACATATTATTTGTTTATAGTGTTAATTAAGCCGATTTAGGCTAACCGTGAAAACGGTGTTTTATTTACTGTACAGGAGTTGTTTTTATGGTATTTGAAAAAATCAGAGAAATCTTGGCAGCACAGTTTGACGTTGAGGAAGACAGTATAACTCTCGAAACAGATATACAGGCAGACCTCAATGCCGATAGTCTTGACATAGTAGATATTATGATGTCAATAGAAGATGAGTTTGATTTTGAGGTTCCAGATGAGGCTGTTGAAGAGGTAAAGACGGTCGCAGATTTGGTTAAGTATATAGAGGATAATCAGTAATCTCTATAATTACCTGATAGAATGTTATTGAACCGTTTTAAGCTCCACTTAAAGCGGTTTTAACTTTGATATTGAGGAGAAGAAAATGGCAGAGAAGAAGTTAGTTGAAGACATAACCGGAATGGATGTCGACTTTGCTCAATGGTACACAGACATTGTTAAGAAGGCTGAGCTGATTGAGTATACAAGCGTTAAGGGTTGTATGGTAATACGTCCTTACGGCTATGCGATATGGGAGAATATGCAGCGCATACTTGACGGTATGTTTAAAGCGACAGGCCACGAGAATGTATGTATGCCAATGTTTATTCCTGAAAGTCTGCTTCAAAAGGAGAAGGACCACGTTGAAGGCTTTGCGCCTGAGGTAGCGTGGGTAACACACGGCGGTAGCGAAAAGCTTGAGGATAGGCTCTGCGTGCGCCCCACATCTGAAACCTTGTTCTGCGAGCATTATTCAAACATAATTCATTCTTACCGCGATTTGCCCAAGCTGTATAACCAGTGGGTAAGCGTTGTAAGATGGGAAAAGACCACACGCCCGTTCCTGCGTTCAAGAGAATTTCTCTGGCAAGAGGGTCACACAATTCACGCCACCGCTGAGGAGGCTATCTGCGAAACAGAGCGTATGCTTAACGTGTACGCCGAGTTCTGCGAGAAGGATTTGGCTATGCCTGTTATTAAAGGTAAGAAGACAGATTCCGATAAATTCGCAGGCGCAGAGGCAACCTATGCAATCGAGGCGTTGATGCACGATGGTAAGGCGCTTCAGGCAGGCACCTCGCATTATTTTGGTGACGGCTTTGCAAGAGCGTTTGATATTCAGTATACCGATAAGGAAAACAAAAAGGTTTATCCGCATCAGACCTCTTGGGGTGTAACTACCAGACTCATCGGCGCAATAATAATGACTCACGGCGATGATAACGGCCTTGTGTTGCCACCCGCAGTAGCACCTGTTCAGGCAGTTATAATTCCTATTGCACAGCATAAGGAAGGCGTTCTTGAGAAAGCTAACGAGCTTGCTGAAAGACTTAAGGGCACAGTAAGGGTTAAGATTGATGACAGTGAAAACTCACCCGGTTGGAAGTTCAGCGAATATGAAATGAAGGGCGTACCTCTTAGAATAGAGATTGGTCCTAAGGATATTGAGAATAACCAGTGCGTTATCGTTACCCGTCACAATAGGGAAAAGACCTTTGTATCACTCGATGAGCTTGAGAGCGCTGTAGCAGCAAAGCTCAAAGAGGTAAGGGACGGAATGTATCAGAAGGCTTTGGAAAACCGTGAAAAGAAAACATACGCTTGCACAAGCACCGATGAGATAATCAAGGTTCTTTCTGAGAATGGAGACGGATTCGTCAAGGCAATGTGGTGTGGCGACGAAGCCTGTGAGGATAAGGTAAAGGAATTGACAGGCGTAGGCTCACGTTGTATGCCTTTTGAGCAGGAAAAGCTGTCTGATAAATGCGTTTGTTGCTCAAAACCTGCAAAACATATGGTTTATTGGGGAAAAGCATATTAAAATCAAGCACCTATCTGTATAAAAACAGGTGGGTGCTTATTTTTTATGGTTTGTTTTAATGCAAAATCAACAAAAGCGATGGCTAATTTTTATAAATAAGTGTGCAAAAGGTAGAAATTGCAAAAAGAACTGATTTACATAAAAATAATGCTTGCGTCGGGGGTTGATTTGTGGTACGATAATCGGGCACGAATATGTGCAGATATGCGTTGATGCAGGAGGTGGCCGGCTCTCGAGGTCGGGAAATTTCTGCGGAGTATGTCCGATTTTAAACCGGGCGACCAAAACTTTCAAGATGCTGAAATGTTGCATCCTTCCGGATTTGTTTTGTCAAAAGCTATGGCATAGCCAGAGGTACTTGACGGCTTGTTTACAAGTCCGGTTTTATAATGTAGTAGGGTGAAACACCCGGCGAATTGTAAAGTTTACCAAATGCCCGCCGAATTTAAGGAGGCGAACTTCAAATGGCAAAGGAAAAAATCAGAATCAGACTGAAGGGTTACGACCACGCACTCGTAGACCAGGCAGCGGAAAAGATTGTTGAAACCGCAAAGCGCACAGGCGCACGCGTATCAGGTCCGGTACCGCTCCCCACCGAGAAGGAAGTTGTTACCATTCTGCGCGCAGTTCATAAGTATAAGGACAGCCGCGAGCAGTTTGAGACCAGAACACACAAAAGGCTTATCGACATCCTCAGACCTTCCAACAAAACTGTTGAAGCTCTGACCAGTCTTGAGCTCCCTGCCGGCGTTGAGTTTGAGATAAAGCTCTAAACAAAACGCGGTATGGTCAAGTTGGCGAAAGGCCAACCAATAACCAAATAGGAGGAACATAAAATGAAAAAAGGTATCATCGGCAAAAAGCTCGGTATGACTCAGCTTTTTGACCAAAACGGCAATGTTGTGCCTGTTACCGTTGTAGAAGCCGGCCCCTGCCTTGTCACTTTCAAGAAGACTGCTGACAACGATGGCTATGAGGCTGTACAGCTTGGCTACGGCGAAATCAAGGCAAACAAGGTCACCAAGCCCATGAAGGGACATTTCGACAAGAACAACGTAGCACCTAAGCGTGTTCTCAAGGAGTTCCGTCTTGACGACATCAGCGTGCTCAACATCGGTGATGTAGTAAAGGCAGATGCATTCTCTGAGGGCGAAGCAGTAGACGTTACCGGCACAAGCAAGGGTAAGGGATACGCTGGCGTAATTAAGCGTCACGGCTTCTCAAGACTCAAGATGTCACACGGCACAGGTCCTGTTGCACGTCACGGTGGCTCACTTGGCGCCTGCTCGACTCCTTCACGCGTATATAAAGGACGCAAGATGGCAGGTCATATGGGCGCAGTTAAATCAACAGTACAGAATCTTGCAGTTGTAAAGGTTGATGCAGAAAACAATATCATCGCAGTTAAGGGTGCCATTCCTGGTCCTAAGGGCGGATATGTCTTCATCACCGACAGCGTCAAAGCTTAAGGAAAGGGGAGTTACTAATGCCTACATTAAATGTTGTAGATATGAGCGGCAAGAACGTTGCCGAAATCACACTTAGTGATGCAGTATTCGGTATCGAGCCGAACACCGCAGTTATGCACATGGCTGTTGTCAGCTATTTGGCAAATCAGCGTCAGGGCACACAGTCAACCCTTACCCGTACTGAAGTATCAGGCGGCGGAAGAAAGCCTTGGCGTCAGAAGGGCACAGGTCACGCAAGACAGGGTTCCATCCGTGCACCGCAGTGGTATCACGGTGGCGTAGCGCTTGGACCGAAGCCGCGCGACTATGGCTTTGAGCTCAACAAGAAAGAGAAGAAGCTCGCAATCAAGTCTGCGCTTTCAAGCAAGGTTGTTGACGGAGCAGTTATCGTTCTTGATGCACTCAAGGTTGAAGATTACAAAACAAAGACAGTTGTTAACTGCCTTAACGCAATCGGCGCTGCAAAGAAATCACTCATCATTCTCTCAGAGAACGATAAGGTAGCAGTACGTAGCGCAGCAAACATCAAGGGCGTTAAGACCGCACAGATTAACACAATCAACACCTACGACATACTCAATGCCGATTCAGTAGTAATCGTCAAGGATGCAGTCGCAAAACTCGAGGAGGTGTACGCATAATGAAACTCGCACAGGAGATAATCCTCAAGCCTATCATCACTGAAAAGACAATGGCAGGAGCTGAGGCAAAGAAGTACACCTTTAAAGTAGCAAAGGACGCAACTAAGGTTGACATTGCACGTGCGATAGAGGAAATCTATGGCGTAGAGGTAAAGAAGGTCAACACAATCAACGTTCGTGGTAAGCTTCGCCGTTACGGCAGATTCGAAGGCAAAACAGCTTCGTGGAAGAAAGCTACCGTTACTTTAACTGAAAAGTCAAAGACTATCGAGTTCTTTGAAGGTATGATGTAATAATAGGCGATGTATGGGTAAAACCCGCTAAGCTATTATAAGGAGTGAAACTAAAATGGCAATAAAACATTATAAGCCGACTACCCCGGGCTATCGTGGTATGACGACTATTGATTACTCCGGTCTTTCAAAGGTTGCTCCTGAGAAGAGCCTTCTCGAGCCTATCAAGAAGAATGCAGGCCGTAACAGCTACGGACGCATCACAGTAAGGCATCGCGGCGGCGGCAACCGTAAGAAGTACCGTGTTATTGACTTCAAGCGCAACAAGTTTGACATTCCCGCAATTGTTCAGACGCTTGAGTATGACCCGAACCGCAGCGCATTTATTGCGTTGATTAAGTTCGAGGATGGCGAGAAGAGATACATTATTGCACCGGTTGGACTTAAGGTTGGCGATACTGTTATCAACAGCACAAAAGCTGATATTAAGCCGGGCAACGCACTTCCGCTTGCTAATATCCCCACAGGTACCTTTATCCACAATGTAGAGCTTTATCCCGGAAAGGGCGCACAGCTTGCTCGTTCAGCAGGTAATCAGGCTCAGCTTATGGGTAAGGAAAATGGAATGGCACTTCTCCGTCTGCCTTCAGGCGAGATGCGTCAGGTTCCGATTAACTGCATGGCATCAATCGGCCAGGTAAGCAACCCCGACCACGAGAACGTTAACTACGGTAAAGCCGGACGTAAGCGTCATATGGGTTGGAGACCGACAGTTCGCGGTTCAGTTATGAACCCGTGCGACCACCCGCACGGTGGTGGTGAAGGTAAGTCACCTATCGGTAGAAGCGGTCCTGTAACCCCATGGGGCAAGCCCACCTTGGGATATAAGACTCGTGATAAGCATAAGGCGTCTGACAAGTACATTGTTAAGCGCCGTACGAAATAAGTGGAGAGGAGCTAAGTAACTATGGGCAGAAGTATTAAAAAAGGACCCTACGTCCAACCCGTATTGCTGAAGAGAGTTCAGCAGATGAACGACGCCGGTGAAAAGCGTGTTCTCAAGACTTGGAGCCGTTCATCCACTATTTTCCCGGACTTTGTCGGACACACATTTGCAGTTCATGACGGACGCAAGCACGTTCCGGTATATGTAACTGAGGATATGGTAGGCCATAAGCTGGGCGAGTTCGCACCGACCAGAACATTTAAGGGCCATGCCGGTTCAAAAACAACAAGGTAAGATAAGCCGAAAGGAGAGAATATAACATGGAAGCAAGGGCTACATTAAAATTCGCCCGCATTTCACCCCGTAAAATGCAGATTGTTTTGGATTTAATCCGCAATCAACCTGCAGAAAAAGCCATGGCTATACTTCAGCATACTCCCAAGGCGGCTTGTGAGTACCTTGAGAAATTGCTCAAATCAGCTATTGCTAATGCAGAGAACAACAATAATATGGATGTGTCAAAGCTCTACGTAGCAGAGTGCTTGGCATGCCCCGGTCCGATTCTTAAGAGAATCCGTCCGAGAGCACACGGCCGTGCATATCACATCTATAAGAGAACTTCACATGTGACCCTGGTACTCAGGGAAGCTGAGTAAGTAAGGAGGTTATTACATGGGACAGAAAGTTAATCCCCACGGCCTTCGAGTTGGTGTTATAAAGAATTGGGATTCACGCTGGTTCGTTAAGGATAAAGACTTCGGCGATACGCTCGTTGCTGACTATAACCTTCGCAAAGCGTTGAAGAAGAAGCTTTATGATGCCGGCATCGCAAAGATTGAAATCGAGCGTGATGCATCAAAGGTTAGACTGCATATCCACTGCGCAAAACCGGGCATGGTCATCGGCAGAAATGGTTCTGAAATTGACAAGCTCAAGGCATGGTGCGAGAAGCAGCTTGGTGGTAAAACAGTAAACATCAATATCGTTGAGATTAAGAATCCCGACGTAAACGCACAGCTTGCTGCAGAAAACATTGCAGCACAGCTTGAGAAGCGTGTATCCTTCCGCCGCGCAATGAAGCTCGTAATGGGCAGAGCAATGCGTCTTGGCGCAAGAGGAATCAAAACTCAGGTATCAGGCCGTCTTGGCGGAGCTGACATTGCTCGTACAGAGCATTACCATGAGGGAACAATTCCGCTTCAGACTTTGCGTGCAGACATTGAATACGGATTTGCAGAGGCAGACACCACTTACGGCCGTATCGGCGTAAAGGTATGGATATATGCCGGAGAAGTTCTCCATGACAACCGTAAGGCACGTGAGAACCGCGAGAATCGCAAAAATCGCGAGGAGCGTAAGCCCCGTAGAGAAAGGAGTGCTCAATAATGCTGCTTCCGAAGCGTGTTAAATACCGCAGAGTCCAGAGAGGACGTCTGACCGGTAAGGCAATGCGTGGTAACACCGTTACCTACGGTGATTTCGGTCTGCAGGCTCTTGAGCCCGCCTGGATCACCTCAAATCAGATAGAGGCTGCCCGTGTCGCTATGACCAGATACATCAAGCGTGGCGGACAGGTTTGGATTAAAATTTTCCCGGATAAGCCGATTACCGAGAAGCCTGCAGAAACTCGAATGGGTTCAGGTAAAGGTTCACCGGAGTATTGGGTAGCAGTTGTAAAGCCCGGCAGAGTAATGTTTGAAATAAAGGGCGTTGCAGAAGAGGTTGCCAGAGAGGCTATGCGTCTTGCGGCAAACAAGCTGCCTATCAAATGTAAGTTTATAACAAAGCAGGAAGGCGGTGAGGCATAATGAAGGCTAAGGATTTCAGAGAGCTGTCTGTAGAGGAGCTCAACACAAAGCTTATCGAGCTTAAGAAGGAATTGTTCAACCTGCGCTTCCAGAGTGCCATCAACCAGCTTGAAAATCCGATGAGAATCAAGGCTGTCAAGAAGGACATCGCACGTATCATGACCGTGCTTAAAGAGTCCGACAGCGTTGAGGCTTAAGTAGAGGAGGTAACAACATGGAAAGAAATCTGAGAAAGACAAGAGTTGGTCGTGTCGTCAGCAACAAGATGGATAAGACCGTAGTCATCAGCATTGAAGATAATGTTAAGCACCCCCTTTACAACAAAATCGTTAAGAAGACGGTTAAGTTCAAGGCACACGACGAAAACAACGAGTGCAACATTGGCGACCGCGTAATGATTATGGAAACCAGACCGCTGTCTAAGGACAAGAGATGGCGTGTTGTCGAAATTATTTCTAAGGCGAAGTAATAAAGCTTTGCTAAACAGATAGGAGGAGTAACTGTGATACAACAGCAGAGTTACCTCAAGGTTGCCGACAACACCGGTGCGAAGGAACTTATGTGCATTCGTGTTCTCGGCGGTTCTGGCAGGAGGTATGCTAATATCGGAGACGTCGTTGTAGCATCTGTAAAGAAGGCTGCACCCGGCGGCACCGTTAAGAAGGGCGATGTTGTAAAGGCTGTCGTAGTACGTTCAGCAAAAGGCGTTCGCCGTTCAGACGGCTCATACATTCGTTTCGACGAAAATGCAGCTGTTATCATAAGAGATGACAAAAACCCCAGAGGCACCCGTATTTTTGGACCGGTTGCCCGTGAGTTAAGAGAAAAGGAATACACCAAGATTCTTTCTCTTGCACCGGAAGTTCTGTAAGGAGGTCGACGAGATGAGCAAAATGAATATTAAGACTGGCGATACCGTCATCATTCTCACCGGCGACGACCAGGACCGCGGCAAGAAGGGCAAGGTTCTTGAGGTAAGCCCGAAAGAGGGAAAAGTCATCGTTGAGGGACGTAACATCGTTTCCAAGCACGTAAAACCGCGCAAGGCTGGCGACCCATCAGGTATCGTTAAGGCAGAAAGCGCAATTTACGCTTGCAAAGTTCAGCTTGTATGCCCCAAGTGCGGCAAGCAGACAAGAGTTGGCCATGCAATAGAGGATGGCAAGAAAGTCCGCGTTTGCAAGAAATGCGGCAAAAGCTTTTAAGTTAAGGAGGACACATGACAATGGCAAGATTGAAAGAAACATATAAGTCTGAAGTTGCGCCTGCGCTGATGAAGAAATTTGGCTACAAGAGCGTCATGCAGATTCCGAAGCTTGATAAGGTAATCATCAATGTAGGTTGCGGCGAAGCTAAGGACAATTCTAAGGCTATCGACGCAGTTATGAACGACCTCTCGCTCATCACCGGTCAGAAGCCGATAGTATGCAGCGCAAAGAAGTCTGTTGCAAACTTCAAACTTCGTGCAGGAATGCCCAACGGCGTAAAGGTAACCCTTCGTGGCGACCGTATGTACGAGTTTGTAGACAGACTCTTCACTGCAGCTCTTCCGAGAGTTCGTGACTTCAAGGGTATCAACCCCAATTCCTTCGACGGTCGTGGCAACTATTGCATGGGCGTTAAGGAACAGCTCATTTTCCCTGAAATTGAGTACGATAAGATTGACAAGGTTCGCGGAATGGACATTTGCTTTGTAACAACTGCGAACACAGATGAAGAGGCACGTGAGTTGTTAACTCTTATGGGTGCCCCGTTTGCGAAGTAAGGAGGGACTATCGTGGCAAAGACATCAATGAAAATTAAGCAGATGAGAGAGCCTAAGTTCTCAACTCGTGCTTACAATAGATGCAAAATCTGCGGTAGGCCCCATGCCTATCTCCGCAAGTACGGCATCTGCAGAATCTGCTTCAGAGAACTTGCCTATAAGGGCGAGATTCCCGGAGTAAAGAAAGCCAGCTGGTAAGGAGGTTAACGGTTATGCAAATCACCGATACAATTGCTGATATGCTCACACGAATTCGTAATGCAAACTCAGCAAAGCACGACTCGGTAGATGTACCTGCTTCAAACATTAAGAAGGCAATTGCACAGATTCTTGTTGATGAGGGATACATCAAAAGCTTTACCGTTACTGAAGACGGTAAGCAGGGCGTTATAAACATTGTTCTGAAATACGGACCTAACAAGTCACAGGTTATTACAGGACTTCGTAGGGTATCAAAGCCCGGATTGAGAATTTATACCAACGTAGAGGATATGCCTAAGGTTATGAAAGGTCTTGGAATCGCAATTCTCTCTACATCAAAGGGTATAATGACAGACAAGCAGGCTCGCGCTGAGAATGTTGGCGGCGAAGTACTCGCTTTCATTTGGTAAGGGGGTTATCGGTATATGTCAAGAATTGGAAAGAAGCCGATTGCTATCCCTGCCGGCGTTGAGGTTAAGGTAGACGGACAGAACGTAACTGTAAAGGGACCTAAGGGCACCCTTAATCGTACTATCCGCGATGAAATCGGTGTTAAGGTAGAGGGAAGCGAGATAATCGTAACCTGTCTGCAGGACACCAAAACAGGAAATTCTTTGCACGGACTCAGCCGTACATTGATTGCCAATATGGTTGAAGGTGTAACCAATGGTTACAGCAAGACACTTGAGGTAAAGGGTGTAGGTTATCGTGCACAGAAGCAGGGAAATAACCTTGTTCTTAATATAGGTTTTTCACATCAGGTAGTAATGCCTGAAATCGATGGTATCAAAATTGACGTGCCTGACCCGAACCAGATAGTAATATCCGGTGCAGATAAGCAGGCAGTTGGCCAGTTTGCAGCCGAAGTCCGCGAGAAGCGCCCGCCCGAGCCGTATAAGGGCAAGGGAATTCGCTATCAAGGCGAATATGTAAGGCACAAAGAGGGCAAGGCCGCTAAGGGCGGAAAGAAGTAAAGGAGTGATATAAATGGTTACAAAGCCAGACAGCAATAAAGCAAGATTGCATCGTCACGTACGTGTTCGTAGCAAGATAAGCGGAACTGCTGAGCGTCCTCGTTTAAATGTATTCCGTTCAAACACCAACATTTACGCTCAGATAATAGATGACGTTGCCGGAACCACTCTTGTAAGCGCAAACAGTGCTGAGAAAGATTTCGGTTACGGTGGAAACAAAGAAGCTGCGTTCAAGGTTGGCGAGTTAATCGCCGAGCGTGCTGCCGCTAAAGGTATCTCCGAGGTCGTATTTGACCGTGGCGGATACATCTATCACGGCCGTGTTAAAGAACTGGCTGAAGGTGCCCGCAAGGGTGGCCTCAAGTTCTAATTAAGGGAGGAGAATACTTTTGGCTAACAAAATAGACGCATCTACCCTTGATTTACAGGAGCGCATGGTAGCGCTTAACCGAGTATCAAAGACCGTAAAAGGTGGCCGCATAATGAAGTTCACTGCACTCATGGTAGTAGGTGACGGAGCAGGTCATGTAGGCTTCGGACTTGGAAAAGCACGCGAAGTTCCCGATGCAATCCGTAAGGGTATCGAAGATGCAAAGAAAAATATGATAACAGTATCTCTCAAGGGCACAACAATCCCGCACGAGATAATAGGAAGCTTTGACGCCGGTAGAGTATTGCTTAAACCCGCAGCACCCGGTACCGGAGTTATTGCAGGCGGCGCAGTACGTGCCGTACTTGAGCTTGTCGGAATCAAGGATATCCGTACAAAGGCTCTTCGTTCCAACAACCCCTGCAATGTAGTCAGGGCAACAATCGACGGCCTTTCAAAGTTGCGTTCAGCAGAAGAGGTAGCAGCTATACGCGGCAAGTCGGTTAAAGAAATCATAGGTTAAGGGGGAGCAACACAATGCCATCAAAGAAGAAGGTTGCAAGCCTGCAGATAAAGCTGGTTAAGAGCCTTATTGGTTCAAAGAAGGATCAGATTGCTACCGCCGAGTCCTTGGGACTTCGCAAAATCGGTAATGTAACAGTACAGCCCGACAATGCACAGACTCAGGGTAAGGTAAGAAAAATTAACCATTTAGTCGAAGTTACCAAAGCTTAAAGATTAGGGAGGTGCAATCAAGATGAAACTGCACGAACTCACAGCAGTACCCGGCTCAAAGTTCAAAGCAAAGCGCATTGGACGTGGTCACGGTTCAGGCTGGGGAAAGACCTCTGGTAAAGGCCATAAAGGACAGAAGGCACGCTCAGGCGGAAGCATTCGTCCCGGTTTCGAAGGCGGACAGATGCCGCTTTCAAGACGCCTGCCAAAGAGAGGATTTAACAATATATTCGCTGCAAAGCCGGTTGCCATTAACGTATCTGACCTTGCTAAGTTCAAGAGTGGCTCAGTAGTAGATACTGCTGCGCTCATCGAGAAGGGCATAGTAAAGAAAGCAGAAAACGGAGTAAAGGTGCTCGGTAAGGGCGATATCAAAGTAAAGCTCACCGTAAAGCTCGCCGCATTCTCAGAAACTGCAAAGCAGAAGATTGAGGCTGCAGGCGGAAAGGTTGAGGGGATGTAGTGGTTAGACGTTCTGAAAAACGCTTGGCGAGTTGTAGAAATCAGAAAAAAGATACTCTACACATTTATGATTATTCTGATATTCAGAATCGGTTCAGTAGTACCCGTTCCGTTTATTGACGTAGACGGCTTATCTGCTGCTATTTCATCATCCGGCGTAAACGAATTCTTCAGCTACATTTCAGCGCTCACAGGTGCCGGATTACAGTACGGCGCACTGTTTGCGATGTCAGTCACACCGTACATTAACGCATCCATCATAATGCAGCTTCTGACCACTGCATTCCCGTTCCTTGAGCGTATAGCAAAAGGCGAGGACGGTCAGAAGAGAATTGCAAAGTATACCCGTGTAGCAACAGTTATACTTGGCTTGCTTCAGGGCTTGGTATACTTTATCTGGCTTAACACATCGGGCTTGGTAGATAAAAGCGTAAGCGTTGTTTTTTCCGGTATCGTAATTGTTCTCTGCTTCACAGCAGGTTCTGCAATAATGATGTGGTTAGGTGAGAGAATTGACGAAAAAGGCTTGGGCAACGGAATTTCAATTCTGTTGTTTGCCGGTATCTTGTCAAGAACTCCCGACGGAATCGCATCTCTCTGGTATAGCATTACCGAAGAGGAGAATTATCTCGGCGTAGTTCTGGTATTGGCAGTGTTCCTTGTCATCATCGGCTTCATCGTCTGGATGACAAATGCCGAGCGTCGCATCCCGATTCAGTACTCAAAGAGAGTAGTTGGTCGTAAGATGTACGGCGGTCAGAGCACACACTTGCCGATTCAGGTAAATATGGCTGGTGTTATGCCGGTTATTTTCGCAAGCTCTTTCCTGTCAATTCCGTCAATGGTGCTTGCATTTATGGGAACCGATAAGAGCGATACATTTATTTATAAATTGTGCGCATTGTTCTCATATCAGGGCGTGTTCTACGTTCTTCTCTATCTTGCTATGATAATCGGATTTGCATATTTCTATGTATCTATGCAGTACAATCCTGTTGAAATGGCAAACAACCTGAGAAAGAATAACGGAGCAATTCTTGGAATTCGTCCCGGTAAGCCCACTGCTGATTATATCGGCAAGATTATAAACAGAATCGTGCTGATAGGAGCAATTTTCCTCGGCGTACTTGCAGTATTGCCGATAATCGCAGGCCAGACAACCAACATTGATATTGCGCTCGGCGGAACATCGCTGTTGATTGTTGTAGGTGTTGCACTTGACACAGTAAGAAGTCTGGAATCTCAGTTAATGATGCGTCATTACAAGGGCTTCCTTGACTAAGGTTTGATGAAATGCTATGCGTGCGCTGCTCAAGCGCAGCGTGCGCAGCAAGCTTGGTATGGAGGATAAATATGAATCTTATATTACTCGGCGCTCCTGGCG
>JAZNLO010000014.1:0-47072 GCA_045579085.1 Acutalibacteraceae bacterium | reverse complement strand
AAGACCGCTTGGCCTCCGACTTAATTATGAATTATTCTGAAGTAACACCGTACATTGCCGAACTTGCACAACTTTCGGATATTAATAATAACATCGTTCCAGAAATGTACGTTCAACACAATGTCAAACGTGGTTTGCGTGACATAAATGGCAACGGAGTAGTAGCAGGTCTAACAGAAATTTCGAAAATTAAAGCAAAAGATAATAATGGTTATGGAGACGAAATCCCGTGCGAAGGACAACTTTATTATCGCGGAATAAACGTAAGACATATTGTAAAAGGCTTCCTTGACGATAAACGCACAGGATTTGAAGAAGTTGTATACCTTCTCTTATTTTCACAATTGCCTTCTAATGATGAACTGTCAAAATTTAGTGAGCAATTATCTAATTACCGTTCATTACCACCTTCATTCGTGCGGGATATGATTCTTAAAGCGCCAAGCAAAGATATGATGAATATCTTGTCTAGAAGCGTTCTTGCACTATATGCCTATGATGAAAATCCGGACGACATATCAACGGCAAACATTTTACGTCAATGTATGCAATTAATTGCACAATTCCCCTTGCTTGCTGTTTACGGATATCAGTCTTTTCAACACTATCACAATAACTCTAACTTGTTTATTCGCCATCCGCAAAAACATTTGAGCACAGCCGAAAACATTTTATATATTCTCCGTGATGACGGACAATATACTCCTCTTGAAGCAAGACTCCTTGACCTTGCACTAGTTCTTCACGCCGAGCATGGAGGCGGTAACAACTCCACTTTTACAACTCATGTTGTGACGTCATCAGGAACTGATACATATTCTGCTATATCAGCGGCGCTCGGTTCACTTAAAGGACCACGTCATGGCGGTGCAAACATTAAAGTCATGCAGATGTTTGACGATATGAAAGCAACAATTAATACAAAAAATAAATCAGCGATAAGAGAACATCTTATTAAGCTTCTTGATAAGCAAGCATTTGACAATGCCGGTTTAATATACGGTATGGGGCACGCTGTATATTCATTATCTGACCCAAGAGCAGATATTCTTCGAACATATGCTAAACTGCTATCAGAGGAAAAAGGTATGCAAGAAGAGTTTGAACTTTATGAAACAGTTGAGAAAATGGCCCCAGAAATCATTGCAGAAAAAAGAAAAATGTACAAAGGTGTAAGCGCTAACGTTGACTTTTATTCTGGAATGGTTTATAAAATGCTTGGTCTACCTTACGAGTTGTTCACACCTCTCTTTGCAGTTGCAAGGATAGCTGGTTGGAGTGCTCACCGAATGGAAGAAATTCAGAACTCTGGCAAAATCATTCGACCTGCCTATAAAAGTGTTAAACCGGAAGTTAAATATATACCAATTAAAGATAGATAGTTTTCATCTATTCTTATATTTAGCATCTATGGTTTCGTTCCGTCTGTCATGAATATCTCGGCAAACGTGGTTCAGGGATTTGCAGGACTTATTCTCGGATGTATGCTTGTCAAGGTGTTTAAAAAAAGTAAAATCATACAATTCTAAAGATGGCAAAGGCGGTGCAGGAATGCGTAAACGAGACATAACCGCATTTTTGTAACGGAGTTTTCTTGCTTTTTCATAACCTCTCACTACTCCCCTGTTTTATATGGTTATCTAAAGTTGTAGCCCACCAACAATAAATGCAAGATATTTGAAACCCGCAGAATACCTGTGCAAGACTTTACGCCCAATTTTCAGGATAGCGTCTTTCTTGTATCAATCTTTACTGGATTAGGCAAGAAAAACCTCAACATGCATTTTGCGTGTTGAGGTTTTTCACAATTTCTTTCTTGCTTATTAGTTTTATTTTAAGCAAAAGCCTAAAAAATAGTGATAAAATTAAATAAAAATTTGCATTATATTTTGACGATTTTTGTGTTGCTTATGTAGGAGAAGTCAATAGAAAAATTAACAAGTAATTGATTGACTACAAATTGCAAATCTGGTTGATTTTTGCCAAAGAACGTGGTATACTCCTAATAGTATTAGACAAAATTTGCGGATTTTCTGCTAACCGTCTGATAATCGAACAAAACCGGTATAATTACTATGATTGTAAACCACCAGAACAGGAGAATGGCTATGCAGCATGTATTTATCGTGGGTTCAAAGGGAATTCCCGGAGCCTACGGCGGATATGAAACGTTTGTAGATAAACTGACGGAATATCACCAAGATAAGCCCGAACTTAAATATCATGTAGCATGTAAAGATACAAAAACGTATGAACAGGTATACCATAACGCCCGTTGCTTCCATGTGAAAGTGCCGAACATAGGAGCGGCGCAAGCAATCTGGTACGACGTTGTGGCACTGCAAGCGTGTTGCAAGTATATAAAAGCAAACGACATTACAAATCCAATAATATATATTCTTGCCTGCCGCATCGGACCGTTTATGAAACACTTTGTAAAAAAGATTCACAAACTTGGCGGTGTGGTCTATGTCAACCCAGACGGACACGAGTGGCTACGTGCCAAATGGCCAAAACCTGTGCGTGTTTACTGGAAGTTATCTGAAAACCTCATGACTAAGCATGCTGACCTTATGGTGTGTGACAGCAAAAATATTGAAGCTTATATCCAGAGCAGCTATGCCGCATATAATCCTACAACAACCTATATCTCCTACGGTGCTGAGACACGTAGTAGTCATTTATCAGACGATGATGAAAAGCTTTTATGCTGGTACAAAAAGCACAACTTAAGCGCTAAAGACTACTATCTTGTTGTTGGTAGGTTTGTTCCTGAAAACAACTATGAGACGATGATTCGTGAGTTTATGAAAAGCCAAACAGAAAAGAAATTTGCCATCATCACAAATGTAAATGACAAGTTTCTTGGTGAGTTGGAAGAAAAGCTTCACTACCGAGCGGATAGCCGTATCCGCTTTGTCGGAACTGTTTATGACCAAGAACTTTTAATGAAAATCAGAGAAAACGCTTACGGGTATTTTCACGGTCATGAGGTGGGTGGGACAAACCCCAGCCTGCTTGAAGCTCTTAGCAGCACAGACCTTAATTTACTTTTAGACGTTGGCTTTAACCGTGAGGTTGCTGAGGATGCGGCACTTTATTGGAGCAAGGATAGCGGTATGTTGGCAAAAACCATCGAAATAGCTGACGCCATAACCGAGCAGGAAATTACTGCTATTGGCGAAAAAGCGAGAGCTCGCATCGCCAATGCATATAGTTGGCCATTCATTGCAGACGAATATGAAAAACTGTTTAAGAACAGGTAAGTTATGAAGATATTACATTATTTTTTAGGGTTTCCGCCCTACCGAACAGGCGGCTTAACAAAATATTGCTGTGACCTTATGGATGCACAGGCACAACGCGGTGACACAGTTGCTGCATTGTGGCCTGGACAAATGGGCTTTGTAGACTGTCGCGTGCGCGTACGCTGTAACGGTCAGGTTGGGTCTGTCACAAGTTATGAGCTTGTAAATCCCCTGCCTGTACCTTTGGATGAGGGCATTGCTACACCCGAAGCTTATACCAAATGCTGTGACAAAGCGGTTTTCACTGCTTTTTTGAAAGAGCTCAATCCTGATACCATTCACATCCATACCCTTATGGGCCTTTACGCAGAGTTTGTTCAAGCGGCAAAAGAGCTTGGTATCAAGACAGTATTTACAACCCACGACTATTTCGGACTCTGCCCCAAAGTTACTCTTTATCGGTCTGGTCATACGTGCAGTGGGAACGATTGCAGTGCTTGTGTCGGTTGCAACTCAAGTGCTCTGTCGTTAAACAAAATACGACTAATACAATCTCCGCTTTACCGTAAGCTTAAGAACTTTCCGCTTATGCGCTGGCTGCGCAGTCGTCACCGTCAGGAATTTTTCGGCGAGGAGACACAAAGTCTGCCGTTGACATCTACTCCGGAACAGTATCGTGCTTTGCGACAGTTTTATGTTCAGATACTGACAGAAATTGATACCATTCATTTCAATTCTACCCTTGCCCAACAAATATACTCTCGCTATTTTACACCGCAAGACGGTCGCGTATTAAGTATTACTCATAAAAACATTTGTGACAATCGCACAATAACTCGCAAAGCGTCCCAGAAGCTGCGTCTTTTATACCTTGCTCCATCCAAGCCGTTCAAGGGCTATACTGTGCTGATTGAAGCTCTCAATCAGCTTTGGGAAAATGGTCAAAAGAATTTTGAACTGAAAGTTTACAATGCTGTGCCGGAGCATAAAGAATATATGCATATAATGACCAGCGACTTCACCTATGATAAACTTTCGAAAATTTTTGCCGATACCGATTTACTGGTCGCCCCAAGCGTATGGTACGAAACCTTTGGCTTTACAGTTCTCGAAGCGCTCAGTTTTGGCGTGCCTGTTATTATTAGCGACCATGTAGGTGCCAAAGATATCACCGGTGATGCTGCTATTGTAGTTGAAGCCGGTAACGCACAAGCGCTTTTTGAGGCAATTAAAAATCTTGATGAGGAGCGTCTGGCGCAATTGCACCATGCAGCAGCAGAGCTTCCTATCAAGTTGTGGGAGGATTTTATAAAAGAAAATGACACACTTTACCAAAAAAGGTGAGCAAATGGAAAATCATAACATTTGTATATCTGTTGTTGTCCCCTTTTATAAAGGAAACCGCTATATTGACGAGTTACTAACAAATATCGGTCAAGCTGCACAGCATATGCAGCTCAAGTACGGCGCAGGTATGGAAGTCATTATTATTAATGACAGCCCTGATGTGCCTGTAGAGTATTCAGTTGCACCTGAGCTTCAAGTTCGTGTAATCGCAAATGAACAAAATTTGGGTATACACGGTTCACGCATTCACGGCGTCAATGTAGCTAAAGGTGAATACATTCAGTTTCTTGACCAAGATGACCTGTTATTACCTGAAAACTATCCACTGCAATACGAAGCGGTGCAAGGCTTCGATGCTGTTGTTGGTAATGCTTATTATGACCGCGACGAACAAACTCAGCTTCTTTATCCAAACCGTTCTGTGATGAATTATTATATTCAACAGACACGATTTGTAAAAATCCGTGATTTGATTGCTTCACCGGGCCACTGCCTCATCCGCAAGGATGCAATCCCGACATACTGGCTTGAAAACCCAATGTACATTAACGGTGCAGATGATTTTTACCTATGGATGCTGATGTTTAATGCAAGTGCGCGCTTTGCAATTCAGGATAAACCTGTTTACGTACACCGCAATTCCGTTGAGGGGAATTTGTCGTTTGATTTAGAACGCATGCAAAAATCAAACACTGAAATGTGTGAACTTTTGCAAAAAGCACCCCACTACCCTGTCAAAAAGCAGAATGCACTACGACGTTCTATAAACTTTAAATATTTGTATGACACTCACAAGCTTAATCCGCTTGATTGGCTGCGTTATATTGACAAAGTTTTTGACAACGGCATTTATAAAGTTATAACCTTGATACTTCGCATTTTCCGATAAACGAGGGGGAAAATATGACACTGGCAAAAAAGAAAGACGATATTCTCTACTGGGGTATTGTCGGATTAATTCTATATATGCCGCTTCACTATTATCTGTGCGAACTGCTGCTTCGCGGCACAGGTTTTGACAACCTGTTGCGCGATGCGGTAATTGCACTTTTAGCGGCAATGGTGTTCTTTCGTAAAGATACATTCAAAGAACCTCTAAGTATTCTTGTGACAGCGTCTATAGTGCTCATTGCCGTTATGGGAACTATCTCTACACTGTGCAACCAAGTAATACCCATACTTAATATTGCTCGCACATACATAGTACCAATGCTTATATTCTTTGCGGCAAAAAATGTCTGCTTGAGCAAAGAGCGTTTTGCTCGTCTGAATATATTGTTGACAGTTGAGCTTGCTGTAATATCGCTCTATGGCTTTATTCAAGCTTTCTTTCTTACTGACGATTTCCTAATCTTTTTAGGCTATCCCAATAATGGTGAGTTTTTAAGTTCATACTCCTTTTATATTTCTCATTTCTACGGCTATCAGCGAACTGTTGGCACCTTCATTTCTCCAAATATATTTGGTGCTATTCTGGCTGTGGCACTGTGCGTTCTACTGTTTACAGACAACAACCGCTCGTTCAAATGGAAGTATATCTGGGGCACACTAATAATGGTGGGACTTGTTACCACATATTCGCGTTCCGCATGGGTAGGTTTGGCTATGGCAACAGCCTTTACCCTGCTCCTCAGCAAAGCGTGGACACGACTGAGTAAAAAAACAATACGTCGCGGTGCACTTGTGCTTTTAACCTTTGCGGTTTTTGTTGTTTTTGACCATCTTGTACTTGACGGTCTATGCAGAGAGATGTTTTTCTCCACCGTATTCCGCACATTTAACGGTCAGGACCCGTCTGCCGGTGCACATATTGAACACCTGACCGCACCTCCTGTTTCGAATCTTGATACCCTTCCCGATGCGGATAGCGATAGCTCACTTGGTGCAATTTTGCGTTTCGGTCTTAACGGACCTATGGCAAATGAATTTTTGGACAATGCCACGAACGTGGAGAGCTCACTGTACCTAATGGTATATGAATTGGGTATTGTTGGTGCGCTTTTGTACTTTGCGCCATATGTTTTGTTAATTGTAAGGACAATCCGCAACCGCAAAAGCTACTCTTATTTTGCACCTGCTGCAATCTGTTTGGTAGTTCTTGTAACCTATGTGTTTTTACCGAATGTGCAAACTTTTGAAATTCCGTTCTATTGCTTCTTATTTATGGGACTATACGACAATCCATCTGTCAAAGCCTTGTATGTACGTCCAACAGAGTAAGCTACGTTATAAAGATTCTGCATTATTGTAACTATTGTAAGGAGAGTCAAAAAATGAAAAAGGTGATGTTAGTCTTTGGTACAAGACCAGAGGCTATTAAAATGTGCCCATTGGTCAACGAACTGAAACGTCGCAAGGGCCTGCAAACGCTGGTCTGTGTCACCGGACAACATCGTCAAATGTTGGACCAAGTATTAGAAGCCTTTAGTGTTGTTCCCGATTACGACCTTTCAATAATGAAGGACCGTCAAACATTGTTCGATGTTACAACAAACATTTTAAATAGTATTAAATCCGTGTTGGAAAAAGAAAAACCCGATGTTGTATTGGTACATGGTGATACCAGTACAACTTTTGTCACTGCATTAGCATGTTTCTACCTTCAAATCCCTGTGGGACACGTGGAGGCAGGACTGCGTACTAATAATATTTATTCTCCCTACCCTGAAGAGTTTAACAGACAGGCTGTAAGTATTATAAGTCAATTTAATTTTGCTCCTACAAAGATGTCGAGGGACAATTTGCTTAATGAAGGTAAAGCTGCCAATACGATTTATGTCACCGGTAATACAGCTATTGATGCATTGCGTACCACTGTTCGTGAGAATTATACGCATCCGCAACTTGAATGGGCTGCTGACAGTCGGCTGATTCTTATCACTGCACATCGACGTGAAAATTTAGGCGAGCCTATGAAAAATATGTTCCGTGCAATAAAGCGAGTAATGGATGAGCATCCTGATGTTAAGGCGATTTATCCGATTCATATGAATCCGGCTGTAAGAGAAATTGCAGATAGTGTTCTCGGCGGCGACGAAAGAATTAGAATTATTGAGCCGCTCGAAGTTCTGGATTTTCATAATTTCTTAAATCGAAGCTATATGATTCTTACAGACTCAGGAGGAATCCAGGAGGAAGCTCCTTCTCTGGGTAAACCTGTTTTGGTTATGCGAGATACCACAGAGCGTCCGGAAGGAATTGAAGCAGGAACTCTGAAGCTTGTAGGAACACAAGAAGAGACAATTTATCAGGAATTTACAAAACTTTTGGATGATAAAAATGCGTATGACGCAATGGCACAAGCTGCTAATCCATATGGTGATGGTCATGCATGTGAGCGCATAGCAGATATTTTGGAGAACTGTTAGTATAAGAGGAATCATTATGAAAAAGATTGTCTATGTAATGAATGTGGAATGGAACTGGATTAAGCAAAGGCCGCATTTTATTGCTGAAGAACTTGCACAGGACAATGATGTTACAATCATGTATAGATATCGTTATAATCGTCGTGGACTTCAAAAGCGAACTACTCAAGGACATAAAATCTGTCCGATTTTTGTTATTCCCCTTGGTGATAGATTCAACTTCTTGCGAAAGATTAATCGCTGGATTATAAAGTTATCTATTCGTTATCAAATAGCCAAACAAAAGGCGGAGATTTTATATCTGACTTTTCCGGACCAATTTGATGCAGTTCCTCCATCCTTTACCGGCAAGGTGATTTACGACTGTATGGATAACCATGCAGCTTTTGTTGATGACCCTGCAATGCGGAAAAAGATTGAACAACAGGAAGCTGCTTTGATAGAACGTGCAGATAATGTATTGATATCAAGTCAAAAATTAGGACAGGTTTTGTTAGAGCGTTACGGCGATTGCTACAGCTCCAAGCTCACATTGGTGCGTAATGGCTACAACGGTCAACAACTGCCCTTAAAACAAATTAAAACTCCATCAGAAGAAACAACGTTTACTGTTGCTTATTTCGGAACAATAAGCTCTTGGTTCAATTTTGATTTTCTACTAAGGAGCTTGGATGATTTTCCAAACCTGCATTATCTCCTCATAGGGCCTGCAGACGTTGAAATTCCACAAGCACAACGGCTGTCTTACATCGGAACAGTTGAGCATTCAAATCTAAAAAATGCAATTAATGATGCAAAGTGTCTTATGATGCCGTTTGTAGTTAATGAAGTTATAGAATCGGTTGACCCGGTAAAGCTCTATGAATATATCAATTTTAACAGAGACATTTTGTGTATCAAATATCCTGAAGTAGAGCGTTTTGAACCATACGTTTATTTTTATGAGGACTACCCTTCTTTCTGTTCTCAATTAAAGCAATTAATGCACGCAAAAAATGTTAAGTATAGTGCCCAAGAAAGAGAAGAATTTTTAAAACAAAACAGTTGGGCAGAGCGTGCTAATGTAATTCGTACGCTATTTTAATTATAAAAACTAACCGGCTTTGCCGGAGACGGAGGCAAGTACATGAAATTGTTTGCGTTATATTTGCCGCAATTTCATATTATCCCTGAAAATGATAAATGGTGGGGAAAAGATTTTACCGAATGGGTCAATGTTCGCAAGGCAAAACCCCTTTTTCGAGGTCATCAGCAGCCAATTGCACCTTTAGATAATGTGTACTATGACTTGCTGAATAAAGAAACAGTAGAACGCCAAACACAGCAGATGCATGCGTATGGCGTAGATGGAATGATTTATTATCACTATTATTTCAAAGGTAAAAAGTTGCTCGAAAAGCCTGCTGAAAACCTGTTAAAGTGGAAAGATATTCAGCAGCCGTTTTTCTTCTGTTGGGCGAATCATAGTTGGAATCGTTCATGGAACGGCTCGCGGGAGCTACTGATGGAGCAGACTTACGGAACACAAGAAGATTGGCGTGCGCATTTTGATTATTTATTACCATTTTTCAAAGATGAAAGATATGAAAAACGCGATAACAAACCTGTCTTCATGATTTATCATGGAGATTTTTCTGAAAAGCATCAGATGATGGATTGCTTTGATAATTGGTGTAAGGATGTTGGCTTTGACGGTATTTACATCATTGAGGAGTGTTTCCGCGCTGATGCAGATTATATTGCAGAAATCCGCAATAATATTTCGCATCAGACACAAAAACTATTTATTGCCCAACCCCTTGCCGGTAGATTAATGACCTATGATTCTGGTAATTGGTTGTTAGAAAAATTAAAGTGGCAAATCCACAAACTTCGTCAAAAAGGAATTATTAAGTCAGTAGAACTTTATAGCGGTAGTAAAATCTACAGAACAATGATTAAAAGCGCTCCTTTTAATAAAGATATGATACCTGGAGCGTTCTTTGAATGGGATAATACCCCTAGACACAAAACTCGAGGATATATTATCACACCGCCCAATAAAGAACTGTTTCTTGAATATATGAATAAAGTGAGCGACAGTGATTATTTGTTTCTCAACGCATGGAACGAATGGGCTGAAGGTATGGTGTTGGAACCTACCGCACATAACGGTTATAAATATTTAGAGTGGATACAAGAATGGAAGCAAGAGTATAACACGGAAAAATAATTACTATTAAACGCTAAAATATAGCAAAGGAGGGTGTTTTTTACATGGGAAATAAGAAGCCATCGGTAGTATTAAATTATTTTATGAACACCCTTTTAACTATGTCCTCTTTTATTTTTCCCTTTATTACTTTTCCGTACGTCTCTCGTGTCTTAGGTGTTGAAGGAAACGGGAAAGTACAACTGGCTATTTCGTTTATATATTATTTTACTATGTTTGCACAATTAGGAATCCCAACATATGGAATTAAAGCCTGTGCAGCAGTTCGTGAAAATCGTAAAGAACTCAGTAAAACTGTACACGAATTGTTAATTATTAACATTATGATGACCGCCATTGCCTATGTTGCCTTTTTTGTAGCACTGGCGGCTGTTCCCCGTCTTAGAGATGAACGCTTGCTTTATATTATAAGCAGTGCGTCCATTTTCCTCACTACCATTGGAATTGAATGGCTGTTTCGTGCATTAGAGCAGTACACTTACATTACAATCCGCTCGTTGATTTTCAAAGTAATTGGCGTTGTAGCTATGTTTGCGCTGGTGCATACAAAAGAAGATTACGTTATCTATGCGGCTATTTCTGTATTGGCATCTGCCGGTTCAGCCTTGCTTAATTTAACTCAGCTTCCTCGATATATAGATATAAAACCTGTTGGCGATTATCATGTATGGAAGCATATAAAGCCTGTAGTTGTATTATTTGCCTATAGCTGTGCAACAACTATATACATCAATCTAGACTCTGTAATGTTAGGTTTTATGAGAACGGAAGTAGATGTAGGTTACTATGCAGTAGCGGTAAAACTAAAAAATATCCTGGTAAGTATTGTAACAGCATTAGGTGCTGTACTATTACCAAGAGTTTCTTTCTACTACAATCAAAGACAGATGAAAGACTTTTGGGAGACGATTAAGAAGTCATTACACGTAATTGTACTTATAGCTGCACCCTTTACCCTATACTGTATGCTCATGGCAGGGCCTGCAATTCGTTTTTTGGCAGGTGACGGATATGCACTATCTGTTATGCCTATGGTTTGGATTATGCCCACCTTATTGTTTATAGGTATGACCTATGTTATGGGCATCGAAGTTTTAATCCCAATGGGCAAAGAGACACTGGTATTAATTGCTTCAGCAGCTGCTGCTGTTGCTGATGTTATTATCAATGCGCTGCTGATTCCTTCTTTAGGTGCAACCGGTGCTGCTATTGGCACATTAGTGGCTGAAGCGTTGGTATTTATTATCCAATATATAATGCTACGCAAGCAAATTTTACCAGTATTTCTGTCAATCAAATGGATACTGCCATGTATTGCACTTGGTGCAGCAAGCATTATCACCGTTCCTCTGATGAATGTACAGTTGCCGGATTTCTGGCTATTAGCGGTGACAAGTGTGGCATTCTTTGGTGTGTATGGATTAACATTGCTTGCGGTAAAAGACCCTATGACTATTCTTTTGTGGAACAAGATACGCAATATTGGTCTTAAACTACTAAAAAAAGACACTAATAATATATAACGACCTTATATCAATTACTAATTATCTAAAGGCAGACAGTTCAAGTCTACCCCGCATAAAAAACAACCACCGACATATTCGGTGGTTGTTTTTGTTTTATATTTCTTTATAATATTCGCTTATGTCTTTTCTGATGGTGTGTCTGTCTGCCGGCTCGCAGTCATCAGCAATGTAACCAACAGGCAAGAAACACCACACTGTTTCATTCTCAGGCAACTCAAAAAGCTCCTTAGCTTTCTCCGTGTCCAAATGTCCAACCCAGCAGCTATCAACACCAACGTCCTTAGCGGCAAGCATCATATGTGTGCACACAATCGCAATATCAGTTTCACCATATGGGTGGTCATTGAAAGCATTATGAGCGTCAGTGCCGTCAGTACAAAGCATAAACACGTATTTTGAGCCATAAATACAAGGTGACACAGCCTCAGCTTTTTCAATCCCCTGTTCAGACTTGATAAGATATATCTTCTGCGGCTGCATATTTCTTGCTGTAGGCGACGCTTTTGCTGCAGCAAGGATATAATCAATTTTATCCTGTTCAATGGGTTTATCGGAGAATTTTCGTGCTGAGAAACGTTCTAACGCCAAATCCAAAAAAGTATTCATATTCCCTCCAAAAATAAAGACTCCCGAATAATCGAGAGCCTGAATTATTAGTCTATAACTCTAACCTTAATAACGCCGTCAACAGCCTCAATCTTAGCTACAGAGTCATCAACAACCTTGCCCGAAACATCAAGCAATGTGTATGCAAAATCTTTCTTAGACTGGTTATTCATCTTCTCAATATTAAGACCTGACGCAGATACAACGCCAGAAATCTGAGCAAGAACATTAGGTATATTCTTATGAATTACGCAAATTCTTGTCTCAGTTGCTCTTGGCATAGTAACTGACGGGAGATTTACCGAGTTAACAATGTTGCCGTTTTCGAGGTAATCAACAATTTCCTTTGCAGCCATAACTGCGCAGTTATCTTCAGATTCCTGAGTTGATGCACCAAGATGCGGAATAGCAACTACGCCCTCTACGCCGATGAGTTCATCGCTCGGGAAGTCAGTTACATAGGTTGCTACCTTGCCGTTTGAGAGAGCTGCAATCATATCCTCAGAATTTACGAGGTCGCCTCTTGAGAAGTTGAGAATACGAACGCCGTTGTTCATCTGAGCGATGGACTGGTCGTTAATCATACCCTTTGTATCAGGTGTGAGCGGAACATGAATTGTGATGTAGTCGCATTCAGAATAGATATCGTTAACATCAGCAATGTGCTTAACGTCATTATCGAGCTTCCAAGCGGCGTCAACAGAAAGGAACGGGTCGTATCCGTAAACTTCCATGCCGAGCGCTCTTGCAGTGTTTGCAACCAGAATACCGATTGCACCCAGACCAATAACGCCAAGCTTCTTGCCCATAATTTCAGGGCCTGCAAATGCTCCCTTACCCTTTTCAACCATTTTGCCAACTTCAGCACCGTTGCCCTTAAGAGTTTTTGCCCACTCGATTGCAGGGATTACCTTTCTTGATGCCAAGAAAAGTCCTGCAATAACAAGCTCTTTAACAGCATTTGCGTTAGCGCCCGGTGTGTTAAACACGACGATGCCCTTTTCAGCACATTCAGCAACAGGAATGTTGTTTGTGCCGGCGCCTGCTCTTGCAATAGCCTTAACGCTTGCAGGAAGTTCCATATCGTGCATTGATGCAGAACGAACAAGTATTGCGTCAGCGTCTGCTATTTCGTCACTGCAAGTGTACTTTTTCGGGTCAAGATTTCTCAATCCAACAGGTGAAATCTTATTTAATGTATGAATCTTAAACATATATGTACTCCTCAATTATTTGTTGTCTGCTTCAAATTTAGCCATAAACTCAACGAGCTTCTCTACACCCTCGATAGGCATAGCGTTGTAGATAGAAGCCCTCATACCGCCAACAGACCTATGTCCCTTAAGGTTTACAAAGCCTGCAGCAGTTGCTTCCTTAACAAACTTAGCATCAAGCTCGTCGTTTCCTGTTACGAAAGGTACGTTCATAAGCGAACGGTCCTCAGCTACAACAGTGCCCTTGAACATTTCGCTGTTATCAAGGAAATCATAAAGAATCTTTGCTTTCTTCTCGTTGATTTCTTTCATTTTACCAAGACCGCCGATATCATTCTTAAGCCACTCAAGAACAAGCTTCATTATGTAGATATTGTAGCAAGGCGGTGTGTTGAACATTGAACCGTTATCGGCGTGAATCTGATAGTCAAACATTGTCGGGGTTATGTCCTTAGCGTTGCCGATAAGGTCCTCACGGATAATAACAATGGTTACACCTGCAGGCGCAACGTTTTTCTGTGCGCCTGCATAAAGCATACCAAACTTTGAAACATCGATAGGCTCTGACAAAATGCAGCTTGAAATATCAGCAACCAACGGAACATCACCGGTTTCAGGAAGAGTGTTGTACTTTGTTCCGTAAATTGTGTTATTCATGCAGATATGGAAATAGTCTGCATCCTTAGTGAAAGTGCTCTTGTCAAGCTTAGGAATGTAAGAAAAGGTTTTGTCCTTAGAAGATGCGACGGCATTTGCTTCACCGTAGCGTGCAGCCTCTTTATATGCCTTTGTTGCCCACTGACCTGTAAGAACATAGTCTGCCTTGCCGTTCTTATTCATAAGATTAAGCGGAATCATAGCAAACTGTGATGATGCACCGCCCTGAAGGAAAAGCACCTTATAGTTGTCAGGGATGTTCATTATCTCTCTGAGAAGAGCCTCAGCCTCGTCAATGATTGCCTGATAAGTCTTTGACCTATGTGACATCTCCATTACTGACTGGCCTGAGCCCTGATAATCCATCATCTCATCAGCCGCAATCTTGAGCACCTTTTCAGGCAAAACAGACGGGCCTGCGCTAAAATTATAAACTCTTGACATAACAATTTCCTCCAAAAAATAATATTGAATCTATTATATAAAATTCAATACCAAAAGTCAATAGGTTTGTTAATTATTTAACATATTTATTTATAATTTTAACTGTTTTCTATTGAAAGTTTGTTAGTTATTTAACAATATCGACTTTTATCCCCTCTTTTTTATTAAAAATTGTGTTGTTCCAATCAAATATAGCACCTAACTGCTTGCAATAATCCAAATCAAAAACATCATCTAAAGTTTTGTTATACAAAGAATATATCAACTCAACTTCTTTTTCGCTTGCATCATAGCCTGATATTTTGATTGTTTCATCATATTCTATTTTATTTGACTCCTTAAGAGTTTTTATTAGGTTAAGCTCTCTGTTATCAATTTCCACTTTATCATATTTGCCTAACGACAGTGCCCCGTCTAACAAAGGCACGTTTGATTTAAACCTGATTTTTGGGAGAGTGATGGCATTTGTTAAAGTTTTTGATGATACATAAGCTGAATATGCTGTTTTATCCAAAAAGTTATACTCGCCTATTTTAGATTTATATTCACCTAAATACTCGCTTATTCCGCTATATATCGAGTAGTCAGCCTGGCTAATTTCCTCTGCGTTATCTGAAGTTAATGCTATTAATACAGAATTATGAATATCGGTTGACTGTATTTCCTCGATTATTTTCATTATATCTTCATAACTGTCGTTTGATAAGATGACGAGTCCAAGCTGACTTAAATCCAGCTGCTTTACGTTATGCGAGTTGATTGCTTTAAGCGCTGCTGCAATAGTATGTGACGACGCATAATAGGTTGTTGATTCAGTTCTGAAATAAAATTTTTGATGGCTACTATCATCACTGCCTACAGTTATAATCAAGGGGTATTCAAGCTTATCAATCTCGTTATAATTCATACAAGCAGACATATTTAACAGCATCAAAACAGCCAAGCTTATAGTTAATAGCGGTTTTTTGTTTTTATTGAGAAATGAAAAAATCAATGATAGCAAAATGGCTGCAATACTCAAAATCTTTATTAAGCCTAACACGGCACTATCCCCTGCGCCTATATAAGAAGAAACAGCAACAAAGGCAATACAAGCGAAACTTAAAATCAATCTCTTGCTCTTTAGTGTAAACTTATTATCAATCTTATTTCTTATTAACGAAAACAGATAGACAATAATACAAAGCGATACTACTGTGTAAACAAGCACGCTGACAAACTCCATTCGCTGAAAAAACTTTCCCAGTGAAATATTTTTGCTCATTTCCAGGAAAATATTTTTATCGTCCTTAACAACAAATCCCGGCACCGTTAGCTGTGAAAAAAGCGAGTAAATCAGCGTTAACGCACCGCAGATAATCATCGGCTTCAGACTAAACTTTTCTTGTTTTAGAAACGGCAAAAGCAATGGCAAAAATGCAAAAACAGAACTGATGAACATTGAAATTAGATTTTTCTTATCAAAGAAGCCGTTAGTCGTGACGCTCTCAATACGTGCATTTGATAAAGACAGGGCAACCACCACTATAAACAAAGCGCTTGCTATAACCGAATACACTCTAAGCAGATATGCGGAAGACGTGTCGCTTACAAACAGTCCTACTAACCCCATAATCAGCACTAAAGAAAGTACCTTGTACAGTTCTGCGCCGTGATAGATATATTTATTAAGCGTAGCGGACAAGGTTATCACCACATAGACGGCGAAAAACGTTGCAAATGACGTTAGAAAAAAGTCCGATGCTTTTGCCTTACTTAAAATGTAAGCTAATGCTAATACAACAATTAGTCCGCAACCTAAAACTAACGGTGAGTATACTCCTGCTCCTGCAATAACTATATTTAATAAATTTGAAGTTAGAATATACAGTAAAATAAACGTATAGACTGATATAACCATTACTTGTCCTTTCTCTCCCAACTGCGAGAGTAATTAGGTTGCTGTCTTGATTTCTTGGGCTTCAAATATTTAGTTCGTAGCTCTTGCATCCATAGTGGTGTTTGTACCAATGCGCCTGCTGGAGTACTTCTCAGTCCGGAGCGATTTGCCATATCCACCCCGAATGAATGCTGACTGCACAACATCAAGGTTAACAATACTAAACCGATTGAGAATCCAAGCAAGCCAAACATACCGCTTAAAATAATCAATCCAAACTTTGTTATTCTGATTCCAAGCGCTAAGTCATAATCAGGGATAGCGGCGTTTGCTATGCCTGTGATTGCTACTATTATCAATGTTACCGGACTTACAATACTTGCGTTAACTGCAGCTTGTCCTAAAATAAGACCAGAAACAACCCCAACTGCACTTCCAATTGCGCTTGGTATTCTCAGTCCTGCCTCCCTTACAAGTTCAAAGAACACTTCCATTATTATCAGTTCTGACATTGCTGTAAACGGTATCACTGCACGTGATTCTGATATAATTTTTAGCAACTGTGCGGGCAACATTTCTCGGTGAAAATTTAGCATTGCAATATATAATCCCGACAGCAACGTCGCGCACAAAAATGCAAAAATACGTATAAGTTTTGCCAAAGTACCGCTTTGCCAGCGTTGTTGATTTCCCTCAGGTGAATCAAAGAGTTCTGATGCCGTAATTGGCACTATTATCGCAAAGGGTGAATTGTCGCAAACAACAACAACTCTGCCTGCCGCAAGATAATGCGCTGCTCTTTCGGGACGTTCTGTAGACAAAATGGTTGGAAAAATCGAAAACTTTGAGTCCTCAATCATTTGCTCTATCATTCCTGAGCCTGAATAGTAGTCACCCTTAATGCCCTTTATTCTGCGTTTAACCTCCTCGACCAACTCAGAGTTAGTTACACCATCCAAATATAGCACGCCGCATATTTCGTTGCTCAAATTTCCAACAGTAATCATTTCTGTGATTAATTCATTCGATTTTACGGCACGTCTTATTAGGGTTATGTTACTTCTTATGCTTTCATTGAAGCCCTCGTGCGAGCCCTTTACAACATTTTCTGTTTCAGGCGACGATACCGAGCGTTTATCAAAGCCTTTGGTCTCGCAAACTCCACAGCTTTCTGCGCCATTCATAAATATAATTGTGTCGCCGTTTAGCACTCTTGAGCAAGCAGAGTCAATATCATCAGTCATCGAAAAATTTCCAAACTCAACAACCAAATCTACGCTTTTCTTATCCTTACTGTTACTGAGCATAATAGGTCTTACAATGTAATCGTTAACCACGCTTGTATTAACCATTCCGTCGATAAACGCAATGAAAAAATCAACGTTATCAACTGACTTTAATTCCCTAATAATTATGTCCGTATTTATATCTGCTCTGAAATGCTTTTTAACGTAATTTAAACATTCAGTGTAGTTGATAATTTGAGGTTTTAAAGTTTTCATTATCTCACCTTTAAACAATTATAATTTTTTTAAAAAAAGACTTGATTTTAAATATCAATTCTGTTATTATGATATGCGGTATTTCTATGAATTCAAAGGAGGTGCAGATTATGGCTGAATGTGACATCTGCAATAAGGAAGTAGCTTTTGGAATTAAGGTATCCCATTCTCATAGAAGGTCAAACAGAGTTTGGAAGCCTAACGTTAAACGTGTTAGAGCAATTGTAAACGGAACACCTTGCAGAATTAACGCCTGCACCCGTTGCCTGCGTTCTGGAAAAGTTACACGCGCTATCTAATATAGAAGCTTGATGATTCCCCGATTTTTATCGGGGAATTTTCCTTAGGAGTTATTATGAACTGTTTGGATTTCATTATCGTATCAGACCTTGATGGTACTCTCACCTTAAACGACGGCTCAGTTTCAAAAGAAAATGTTGATGCAATTAAAAGATTTCAGTCGCAAGGCGGTATCTTTACAATCGCATCAGGTCGCAGTCCTGAATATATAAAGGAAAAGTTTAATTATTTTATACCAAACGCGCCTATTATTGCTTTAAACGGCGCTGTTCTGTATGACTTAGACAAAGATGAGAGTATATCGTCAAATCGTCTAACAGACATAGATATCGACTTGTTTTGCTCAATATATGACAACCCACACTGTACTCAGGTTGTGGTTGTAACTGTTGACAACGGCATGAAACGAGTAGACGGGATAACCGAGCACGATTTAACTGAAACGCTGAAAAAACATCAAGTTTATAAGTTGGTTTTTATATTTGACAGCACTGAAACGCCCATACAACTACGGGATGAACTGCTTAATAAATATGGCAACAGATACAACATTTTCAGATCTTGGCCATATTCATTGGAAATCCTCGACAAAGAGGCCGACAAAGGAAAAATGCTTTTCAAGCTAAAAGAGCTTTGTCAAAACAGAAAGATTGTTGCTGTGGGTAATTTTGAAAACGATTTGTTGATGTTTAATTGCGCTGATATAGCTGTTGCGGTTAACGATGCAGACGAATGTGTGATGAATTCGGTTGATTTAGTCCTCGATAAAGGATATCAGGAATCCGCTATCGAAAATTTAATATCAAAAATAGAACAGGGCGATTTATAATCGCCCTGTTTTTCTTTTATAAGCCAAAGCTTACAGACAAGGCCTGGTCGATTTTATCCATTGAGGTTTTATCAAGCCTACCCATTTTCTCTTTTAACCGCTGCTTATCTATTGTTCTCACCTGTTCAAGCAACACGATTGAATCCTTAGCAAGTCCGCTGTTATCCGCGTTAACCTGAATATGAGTAGGAAGCTTTGTTTTTTCACGCTGACTTGTTATCGCCGCCGCAATAACTGTCGGACTATACTTATTGCCGACATCATTTTGTACTATGAGCACCGGTCGAATGCCACCTTGTTCTGAGCCGACTACCGGACTCAAATCAGCATAGTATATATCCCCTCTTCTTACAGTCATTATTTATCCACTCTCCGACGAATAATCTGATGTACATTTTTATTCTTACCAATTGTCCGACCGTTTAAACAATATAAAAACAAATGTCATCCCTACATTGTATTTTTCATCTCGAAGTTTGGATATAAAAACACCCACAACAGCTATTTAGCTATTGTGGGTTAAAATTAAAATAATAACTTATATTCGGCTCCAACACGGAGATTACGCTTAAATTTCCGTCGTTCATTGTGAATACGTGATATTTTAAATTATTATATTCTCCTGTAAAAGACAAGGTTGCACTATCATAATTAAGCTCACTGCAATTTGCAAGCACAGTGTTTAATATGTCGATTACACCGTTTGGCGCAGAATACAGTGAAATCTGCAAGCCGTTATATGTAAGCGTGCATTCGTCGTTCAAAAATGTATAAGAGAGTCCGTTTAAGTCCTCAGGATAGCTAAGCGTATACTGTGCCATATCAGATGAAGTTCTGTCAACTGAGAAGTGATACTCATCCTCAGCGTAAACAGCAGTAACTGCACATTTAATGCCGTCAACTATCGGCTTTTTAGACGGTGCTCTTACGGTACAACCGCACACTAAAACAGCAACAGCAGCAGCTAATGCTGCAATACGCATAACAATCTATCCTTTACTCGAAATCACGATAGACTTCCGATAAGCAGTTGACCATATCCGTAGCTGTCATACTTCTTTTTGATAACTTTTTGGCGGCAATTAAGCCACATTTTGAATGTATGTGCACGCCCAACAGTGCCGCATCATACGTATCAACTCCCTGCGCCGCAAAAGATGCAATTATACCCGCAAGCATGTCACCGCTGCCTGCAGTTGCCATTCCATCATTTCCGCCTGTAAAAACGATAACTCTGCCATCAGGCAAGAACACCAATGTCGACGCATCCTTGAGAACAACTGTGCAGCCGTGTTCTGTTGCAAGCTTACTGCCGTAGTACAACTTATCGCTCTTAATCTGCGAAATATCAGCCTTGCAAAGCCTTGCCATTTCAGCACAGTGAGGTGTTAAAATTGTATTACTCCTAATTAAATCTAATCCGTCATTGTCTGCCAGCACGTTCAACCCGTCTGCATCAATAACAACTGCCTTTTCTGTCCCCTCAAGGACACCCTTAACAAGTTTAAAAGTATCTGCCGTTCTACCGCAACCGCAGCCAATCAACATAGCATTGCACTTTTCAAAATCAGCAACTATATTTTCAGCGCAGTCACCGCATAAAGATTGTGTAACGCTATCATCATAAATTTTATATACAGGCACAACCAAACGAGATGCCATAATAGGATACATAGAACGTGACGCCGCTATCTGCACCAAACCAACTCCGCTTTTAATTGCGGACTCAGCGGCAATAAGCGCAGCACCAATCATACCGTAGCTTCCGCAAACAAGACCAAGCGTACCAAACGAGCCTTTATGACTGTCAGGCGAGCGCTTTGGCATTACTCGCTTATAATAATCATCGCTCATCATTCCAACACTTGACTGCACAAAAGCATCATTCGGTGTGCCGATATCTGTAACTATCGTCTCGCCGCAAAGCTTATAGGCTGGATATATAACATGGCAAAGTTTCTTTTGAAAAAACGTAACAGTCAAGCTTGCTTTAATAGCATTAGCATCAGCAGTTGCGGTGTCACAATCAACGCCTGACGGCGCGTCAATTGACACTGTTTCTACATTATATTTCTTAATCAAGTCAAATAGAATACGTATCTTTGGCTTAAGCTCGCCCTTAAACCCAATGCCATAGACGGCATCAACTATCAGGTTACTCGCCTTTACAGCACTCTCGACAGTTGCAATATCATCGCCCTGCACCACTCTTATACCAAGCGGCAAAAGAAAATCAAACATACCTTTAGCACATTCAGACTTAATCTCACCCTCAGCAAGAACGACAATTACCTTTGCTCCTGACTGTAACAGCTTTCTTGCAACAACAAAGCCATCTCCGCCATTGTTACCCTTACCACAAAAGACGGTCACCTTGAGCTTTTCGGCATCGTATCTATCGCCAATCACCTTTGCAACTGCGCTTCCTGCATTCTCCATCAGCCTATCCTGAGTTATACCTGAGGCACGCGCATTGTTCTCAACTGCTATAACCTGTTTTGAATTATAAATAATCATATTAGTCTTCGCTTTCTGCAATAACCGCCGCTATCACCAGCGAGTCTGTATGAGTTATGCTAATATCAAAGCTCATATTTTTATACTTTTCTTTTAGCTCATCGCTAAGCAAAAGCATCGGCTTGCCAAGTTCATCGTGAATCAGCTGCACGTCTTTTAATGAAAATCCCCTTATTCCTGTACCAACAGCCTTAGAAAACGCTTCCTTTGCTGCAAAGCTTGAAGCAAAATTAACAGGCTTTTCTCCCCTTGACTTAATCTCGTCAAGCTCAGCAGAACCAAATCGAGTTTGAAAACGCTCGTTCTTCAAGGTATTCTCAATTCTTGAAATCTCTACACAATCAATTCCAATCCGATACATCTCTAAGCACCTGTCTGGAAATACATTTTTTCATTCCGTTAATCATCTTTTCGTTGGGCTCGATAACAACTATAGCTTTACCCCCGCCCTTTACAACAACGTCAAGACAATAAAGGTTTTCCGCATCAACGTTGGCTGCAAAGATAACTGTTGAGTCAGAATTAAGGTTTGAATCATACTTATAAACCCTCTCAACATTCTTACAATCAAAAGATGCGATGCGCTTACGCTTATTTTTATTGCAAATACGGTCGATATCGAACTCTCCGTTTGTCAAAATATATTCGAATTCATTATAAAACATTCCGTTATAATAATAAGCTGCATATCCAGCCGCAGCAGCGCCGAGAATGCCCAACGATGAAAACAATCCAAGCAAATTAAACAGGGCAACAATCAGGCTGACGCCCGCAAGCAAGCCCAATATAATAACACCTAATATCTTTGCAATTGTTTCAACCACACTATTCCTTTTTAAAAATAACTGTTCAACAAAAATATCCATGCTAAAATCACCTCTTAATGATTATAGCATGGATTTAAATATAAAACAATATTAACTTATCTACCGATATAATATGAAGGATTTACTCTACCACCGTTTTTGATTACCTCAAAATGCAGATGTGAGCCTGTTGACCTGCCTGTATTACCAACAAGAGCAACTACTTCTCCTCTGTTTACTGTTTCGCCAACCGAAACATAGAGCGTAGAGCAGTGTGCATACAGCGTTTTCAGTCCGTTTTTATGTTTGATAACAAAGTGCTGTCCATAAGCTGAGCTTGTTGAGTTAACGCTTTCAACAACGCCGTCAAGCACGCTGAGAATCGGGGTGCCTGTCTTAGCTGCGATATCGTAGCCCTGATGGCCTCTATCATCGCCCCAATATGAACTTACATATTGATAGTAACCTTTATCAACAGGCCAGCAGAAGCCCTGTTTTCCAACAGATTTTACAACCTTTGCAGTGGCTTTGTTGGGATGCTTAACTGAGAAAGTGCTGGAAACCTGCTCTGTTTTATACACAGAGCCATTTAAGTAATAGTTATTATAAATCTCGCTAATATATCCAGCCTTGTCACCTGTCTGTGCGGCGGTAACTCGCTTAACGCTTGATACTTCCTTAACAGAAACTGTGGCTAAAACAGGAAGGTCTATAACAATGTTGAGCACATCTCCCTGCTCAAACTTAGATTCTGTATTAAGCGCATATATAAGCTCAACAGGAATATCGAAGTTCTTTGCAACCTTTTTAACAGTATCGTTCGCCTTAAACTCATATGCAATATAAGTCATACAGCTAACAGTGTCGAGGTCGTCAATGTCGTATAGCTCGTTAGCAACCTCTTTCTCAACAACAGACTCTTTAACAAATATATTATTGAAAAAAGCCTTATCGCCTTTGAGTGCCTCAAGATAACTCTCAGCTGACTCAACACTATCTGCCTTGCCGATAATCTTATCATTTACGTACACGCCATAAACAGTAACAAAGCTATCGTGCTTGTCGATAATTTCATCACAAAGCTCATTTGACGACAGAATCGTGTCAGATGAGGTAAGCGTAAAGCTATAATCCGTAACGATATCGTCAGATGACTTAATGTCCTTAACGACCTTGTCCGTTACCATATTAATGGCAAGGTCTGCGTCCTCTGCTGAAGAAACGTAACCGTAATCAACGCCGTTAACAGTTACTTTGAGCGCATAAGTTAAGCCTGCAAGAGAAAAAATTGTGCATAAAACAGTGGCAGTAAGAACAAGCGAAGCCAATGCGTAAACACTACGTCTGAACCCTTTAATCTGAAAACGCTGTTTTAAACAACAAAACAATCCACATATTATATTTTCAACTAAGCAGAAAACCTTAAAAACCAGTTTAGAAAACTTAATCAAAATATCTCTCCTTAAATTAGTTACATAATTGTAACAAATTACGTATCTAATTATAACAAAAAGTTACAAAGTTGCAACCTTTTTAATGCAACTTTGTAACTTTTGACAAATACCACAGATATAATTTGATTGTTTTATTAGTTTTGAACAATATTTATGCCATATATTCCATATTTTCTACTGTCCAGCTCTTGATAACACCAAGATATTGTGTAGCATCTTTCTTAGCACATTCTAAATCGTGCTCCAAATAGTTGCCGCACTCAATTGCTGTGCAACCGGGAATCTCGTCATTATAGCTTGATATAAACTGCATTGTTTCTTTTATAAGGTTAAGTGCGTCCTGTTTATCAACGCCTCTAAGCAAGAAGTAAAATCCAGTACGGCAGCCCATCGGGCCGAAATACACAACATTATCCTGATACTTACTGTTTCGTGAATATGTGGCAAAAAGATGCTCTATTGTGTGCATCGACGGGTTGCTGAGATAATCGTCACTGTTTGGCTTTTTAAAGCGCAAATCATATGTTATGATATCGTCATCAATCCTTGATACATACACACCTGGCTGTAAAACATTGTGATTGACTGTAAAACTGGCAATTCTCTTCATAATCTACACCTCATTAAGATGTATTATACTATCCGGCTCAAGTTTGTCAATAGCCTCGTGACTAATGACAACAATAAGTTTTTGAGCCCTGTAATCATTTATAAGCTCGACAACCTTATCAATATTACCTTTATCAAGGCTCGCAAAAGGCTCATCAAGCAAAACAACATCCGCGTCATAGTTAAAGGCTCTGGCGATATTAACTCTCTGCTTCATACCGCCCGACAGGTCGGATGCCTTTTTATCAAGGTCTTCCCCACTAAGTCCTAATTTCAACAAAAGCGACCGAGCATTCTCAGTTGAGCAGTTAGCATCAACCAAAACTACGTTTTCAAGTGCGCTCAACCACATAAGCAATCGAGGCTCCTGAAATGCATAGGATACACAGTTATAGCCATCAATTTTGCCACTTCGAACAGGCAAAATCCCAGAAATCGCCTTGAACAAGGTAGTCTTACCAAAGCCTGAAGGCGCACTTATCAACACCACTCCTGTTTCACCAAAATCGAGAGTAAGCTTATCAAGCACATTTATATCCCCATAGCCGACAGATAAGTTTTCAATCCTCATTTTTATACCTCAACATACTTGACACTGAACTTCTTATATAGCAGTTTCAGAATCTTGTCAAATAATACAGAAAGCAAAATCACAACAAAAGTCCAGGCAAACATTTCTGTAATCAGTAAATAAAACTTTGACTCATAAATGTTATTTCCAATTGAGTTTTTTGAACGGCAAATAACCTCAGCCGCTATTCCTGCCTTCCAACCAAGTCCAAGACCCGTTGCAGCTGCCGACATAATATATGACGACAATGACGGTATATAGATATTGATTAACTTCTTAAAAAAGCTAAGTTTAAACACGTCAGCCATCTCAAGCAAATCCTTATCAACAGAGTTAAGGCCTGCAAGCAGATTAGAGAATATAACCGGGATAACCATAAGCGTGCATATAAACGTTGGAACTGTTGAAGTGCCAAGCCACGCCAAAGCCAAAATTATAAATGAAGCAACAGGCGTTGACTGAACTATGTAAATTAGCGGTGCAATAAGTGCGTTAAACCACTTGAATCTAAATGCCGTCAGGGCCATGACAGCCCCGACTAGCATACCGACTATAAAGCCGATAACCACCCTAAGAACTGTCATAGCCAAAGTTATCCAGAAGCCTTGCGTTACAACCATTTTACCCATAGCGACAATTACACTGACAGGTGCCGGTATCAAAAGAGGCTGATTTACTATCAGCGCAATTACTTGCCAAAGAACTACCCAAAACGCTATAACGCTTACATATTTTATTGTTTTTTTAGCCGATATAATAGAATTCGTCATCAGGCAACTTTCCACCTATCGATTTAGGATTAGCTTCAAACAACAATTCATAAAAATCTTCAATCTGACTTTCCATCTTACGTCCTGATACAAAAACTATATTGCATCTGGGCAGTGCCTTCAATGCTACTGCAGACTTTGCTACTATTCCGAGCTCAGCGATTTTTTCAGAAGCTGCAGCATAGTCAGAATTTACCTTGTTAACAGATGCCTCATAGTCCTTAAGGAAGTTCTTAACTGCTTCAGGATTCTTTTGAGCAAACTCAGTTCTAACTGCTACGCATCCCATTGAAATGATGCTATCTTCATCGTCATCATCATCTGCAACAACATCTGCCCAAGCTTCATTAAGGTCGATAGCAACGCGCATATCGGAGTTCTGAGCAAGGAGCGCTGTTACGGTAGGCTCAGGCAATACAACAACATCTGCCTTGCCTGATGCTGCATAAGCAACAAGGTCAGCATGAGCTGTGTAAGTAAAGTCAAGCTTTACGTCCTTATTTGGATTAAGACCATTCTCCTCCAAGAGATATCTGAGAACATACTCAGGTGTTGAGCCCTGTCCGCTGACGTATACCGTTTTTCCTTTAAGGTCTTTTATATTCTTGATAGAATCGCCCTTTTCAAGAATATAGAGCACTCCGAGTGTGTTCAGCGCCAACAGCTTAATCTTGCCCTGTGAGCCGTTATAAAGCGTAGCAGCAACGTTTGTTGGAAGCGCAGCTATATCATATGTGCCCGTAAGCAGCTTTGAGGTTACTTCATCAGGTGATGCTGCTATTGTGTAATTATAGTTGTTAATTGTATCGTCAGAGTTGAGCATAAATGCCATACCCATTCCTGTAGGACCTGCAAGCGCAGCAATATTTACGTCATACGATGTGGGTGCAACAGACTCAGTCTTAGACGAAACAACAGCTGTATCATTATTGCTTGCGCAAGAAACAAACATTGCTGCAATAAGCACAACTGTCATAATTAATGATAAGATTTTTTTCATAATAATTCCTCCATTATATTTGTTTTAAATCATTATAATTTAAAATTTTAATTTGTTTACCATTTTTTGATATATACCCTGCTTCTTCAAACGAATCCAACGCTCTGTAAAGCGATGCTCTGCCTATTGCCAATGACTTTGACAACTCCGTCATATTAAGGTCGAATGGCAAGTCTTTTCCCTCAGCATAAGCTAACATATACCTTGCCAGTCGCTTTTCAACGTTTGGCGATGAATATGCGTCAACCAGCGCATTTAAGTAGTGTATGCGGCCCGTCAGGAAGCGTATGTAATTCTCAGCAAGCACAGGATAGGTTGATATTGCCTTGCTCATAACAGATTGCGGAATAAATTTAACTTCACAGTTGTCTGCTGCTTTAATAGTTGATACATAAGTACTGTAATCATTAAAAAGCGTTGCTACTCCAAAGCACATACCTGGTGTGAGAAACCGTATCACAACCCCGTCAGAGCCCTTGCTGAACACCTTAGCTTTACCACTCAAAACAATTCCGAGTTTTTTTGCGAAATGTTCTTCATCAAAAATGATATCACCTTTTTTGAATTTCACGCTTTCGTTTTGCTCATCATTGATTATTGAGCTGATTTGTTCTTCGCTGAGTCCTTGAAAAATCGTGATTGCAGGCATTTATCCACCTCCTAATCAGCAAAACTGTATCATTTGATACAAATTTAACATATATTTCATCTTTTGTCAATAAAAAATCAGCACCAATTTTAAATTGGTGCTGATTTTTTGACTGTCATCTTATTTAGAAGATGCTGAGTCTGAATTTGAATTATTCATGCCTACATCTTCTTTGATATCGCTTACAACGTCGCCAAGCATGCTGCCTGAAGAAGCATCTGAAGATGTCATATCTGATGAAGACACATTTGTTGAAACAGCGCCATCAGTATCGTCAACATTTCCGCCGCTGGTGCATGCTGCAAATACCAATGTAGTTGCAAGTGCTAATGCCAACACTAATGAGTAAAAAAGCTTTTTCATATCATTTCCTCCATTTATGATTTCACCGATATTATTGTCTTTATTTCAAGTTTTATTCATCAATACGTATAACTGTTTTCACCTTTTTCACTAAATGTGCGTACAGTGATACTTCTCTCTGTGGAATCAGGCTTTATTATTACCAATTCAACTTCATTTCCCGCTTGCATCGCTTCCAACTGGTCATAGAATACAGATATATGATTTATTTTTACCCCGTTTATTGACGTTATAACTTCACCTGTTTCGAAACCCATTCCATACAAATCGCTTTCCGGAGAAATTATTTGCAGTTTCATACCCTGATAGCCATTGCTTGTCAGCGTATCAGCAAGACCGACATATTCTACTGAAACACCGAGTTTAACGTAATTTTGTACGCAGCCGTATTCAATTATCTCGCTAAGCTTGTCCTTGATTTTATTCGAATCAACCGCATATCCAATGCCGTCATAACTTTGCATATTATTTTTACTCGTAACCATTGCAATCATTTCGCCTTTATCGTTAATCAGCGGTGACCCTGAATTACCCGGACTTACCGGCGCGTCAAACTGTATTGAATCAACAGGATATTGCGTGTTTAAAGCCAAACGCTGATTCAAGGCAGATATTACACCTTTGGTCACAGACTGATAATCTCCTGCCCCGTTATAGCCCACAGTATAGACATTATCTCCCGCCTTAATCGGCTGGTCACTGCCTAATTCAATTACGCTTAACCCAGTCTTTTCCACCTTTATGACAGAAATATCCAGTCTGTCATCACCGCCGATATAGGCTGCGTTGCATCTGGTTAAATCATTAAACACTACCATAATATTCGGCGAGGCTATACCGCTGAAAATATGGTCACAGCACAAAATATAGCCGTCTTGAGATATAACAGTACCGGTAGATTCGCTTTTTGCGCCTGAGTTATATACTATCACCTTTACAACTGAATCAGACACATCAGTATATCTTGCATTAACACTCTGCATAGATGCAACAACCTGAGCAGCTTCAATATTTGTAGGCGTATTATTCAATTTAGAAAAATATGCTCCCCCGATAAAGCTTACGAGGCTGAATGACAAAAAAATCAGTACCAACAGAAAGCGCAGAAGCATCTTAACGCCTCTGCCCTTTTCTACTGATACTGTATCAAATTCCTTTGTAAAAGATAAATCACTGCTTTTGCTCATTTTCGGCCCTCAAAACTGATGTATTGTGGCTCTTTGGAATAATTACACAAAACTCAGCGTATTGGCCCTCTACACTATTGACCGAAATTTCACCGCCGTGATTATCAATTATATTTTTCACTATATAAAGGCCTATTCCTGCACCGAATTTATCAACGTTACGCGTTTTATCAGTCTTATAAAAACGCTCAAAAACGTGAACGATATCGTTGTCTGATATTCCGTCACCACTATTCTTAATATACATCTCAAGCACAGAATTATTCTCAGAAAAATAAAAAGATATATATCCACCGTTCTGAGTGAACTTAACGGCATTATCAACAAGGTTGTAAATAGCCTGATAAATCATATTTTCGTTACATTCAACTATGATTTTTCCGTTATAATCCAGACCTAAAATATCAATATTTTTATTTGTAAGCGCAACCTCAAATGATAATACAACCCTGCATATCAAATCAATAATATCAACAGAAGTAAAACTCATTTCGTCTATACCTGACTGCACCTTTGACAAAGTCATCATAGTATTGACTGTGTTTGAGAGCCTTTTTATCTCTGAAGAAACGATTGATAAATATTTCTTTTGCTCTGATACGGGCACTGTGCCGTCGAGAATTCCGTCAACAAAGCCTGAAATCGTGGTCATAGGTGTTTTTAAATCGTGAGATACATTTGTTATGAAGCTTCCGCTCATTTCCTCAAGCGTGCTCAACGACTCAACCATTTTATTAAACAATATTGCAAGCTCTGCTATCTCGCCGTCGCCCTTTGTGTCTACTCTTACGCTGAAATCGCCCTTTGAGATTGCTTTTATCGCTTCTGAAAACTGTTTAAGCGGAGCAACTGTTGAATCAGCAATACGCTTAATAGCAAAAAGCATTAACAAGACAACCAAAATCAACGGCAATGCCGAAACCTTAAGCACACGAAGCAAATAGTCTTGCGGTTTTAGTGCGTTGCCAATAATTATTACAGCAACGTCTGATTCATCATCGGGGCCAACACGCACACCCACTACATAATGTTTGTTGTTGTACAGTCCGTCCAGATTACTTACAGCGCTATAGGAGCCATCGTTAAATATAGAATAAACCAAACTTTTATCAAATGTGTAGTTCAAATGTCTGCAACAGTTCTTACTGTGAATATCACTGCATACAAGTACAGAGCCTGAATTCGACACAAGCATCACACTTGAATCATCAACATTCGAAAAAGTTACAGCCAAGTTTTTGATTTCTTCTGACGAATAATATAAACTGTCAGTCAAAAACGGTGACGAAGCTATCGCATCAGCTTCTTTCTTTAACGCATCAAGTCTGCCTTGTTTCGCATTTGTATCAACCACATAAACAGAAGCACACAAAAACACCACAAAGCATAATAAAAGCAATATTAAATTCTTAAAAAACAGCCTTAAATATAACTTACGATGCATCAGAAGGTCTCCAATTATGCTTTTGTTTCGAATTTATAGCCTACACCCCAAACAGTTTTAAGCGCCCATTGGTCGCTTGTACCCTCAAGTTTCTCTCTCAACCGTTTAATATGTACGTCAACCGTTCTGGAATCGCCATAATAATCGAAGCCCCACACCTCATCAAGCAGTTGATTACGTGTGAATACGCGGTTTGGATTGCTTGCAAGGTGAAAAATCAGCTCGAGCTCCTTTGGCGGTGTATCAACCTGAACATTATCAACAAGCATAATGTAGTTTGAAAGGTTGATTACAAGCTTATCAAACCTTACTTCCTCTTGCTGTAACGCATTTGGATGAGAACGCCTCAGCACCGCTTTGATTCGCGCGATAACCTCCTTTGTTTCAAAGGGTTTAACTATATAATCGTCTGCGCCAAGTCCGAAGCCAAGCACTTTATCAAAGGTTTCACCCTTTGCTGTAATCATTATAATAGGAGTCATAGAGGTTTTGCGGATTTCTCTGCAAACCTGCCAACCATCAAGTATAGGAAGCATTACATCAAGCAAGACGATGTCGGGTTTTACTTCCTCAAACACCGCAAGAGCTTCTCTGCCATCAAACGCAAGAGCTGTTTCATAACCGGCTTTTTCTATGTAAAGTTTCAATAATTCAGCTATGTTTTTATCATCATCAACGATTAAAACTCTTTCCATTTTTCTTCCTCACTCTATTTAAATATCCTTGCCACAGTTAAGAAGGCGACACAGATATCCTCTTTTATTGATAAATTCTTGATATAGTTTATATTCATTTCACACTTATCAGGCAATATGTTTTCAATATAAAACTTGTCAGTGTCAACACCGTCAGGAATCATATCAGCCTCGTCGGCAAACGCAATGCTCGAGCGGCAGGATATGCCCGGTCTTACAAGCAAAGTCGCACGTTGGTCAGCTGTGTACAAATCAACGAAATTCATCGTTTCAGGGCGAGGACCTATGATACTCATATCGCCTTTTATCACGTTGATTAACTGCGGAAACTCGTCAAACCTTATCTTCCTGATAAGCTTGCCGACTCTGGTTATTCTCATATCATTACCTGTAGTAATATTAGAGCCAACGTTTGCCTTAGTCATTGTTCTGAATTTGAGTATCTTAAACGGTTTTCCGTATCTGCCCGCCCTCTCCTGCTTAAACAAAACTCCGCCCGGTGAGTCAACAGCTACTGCTACTGAAATAATGAGCATTATTGGCAAAAGTATAAGCAAAAGAAGTATAGAAAGCACAACATCAAAGCCACGCTTAACAAGCAGCGTAGCGCGTTTTGATTCTAAAATTTCAGCGCACTGAGTTAATACATCACTTTGAATATTGTTGTGCAATTTCGCATACTGCATCGGCGACATAATTTACATCCTCCAATGTCATAGACGGATAAAGAGGGATAGAAATAATTCTATCATAAAAGCTTTCACAGTTAGGAAAATCTCCAAGCTTTGTTCCAAGCAATCTTTGATACAAAGGCTGCAAGTGAAGCGGAATGAAATGTACACTTGTGCCCACGTTATACTCTGTTAGTTTTTCAATGAACTGAGCCCTGTCAATGCTAAGTTTACTTAAATCAAGCTTAATGATGTATAAATGCTCTGAGCTGTCAACATCATCACTGTAAGCCTTTACTCTGCTAATAGCATCGCAAGACTCAAATCTTTCGTCATACAAGGCTGCGTATTCTTTTCTCTTTGCCTGCATCCAATCGAACTTTTTAAGCTGTTCAACGCCCAATGCTGAGGCAATATCGGTTATATTGTACTTGTATCCCGCTTCCTCAACGTCATATTTCCAGCTGCCTTTAGCGCCGTAACGTTTCCAAGCATTACGGGTCATTCCGTGCAACGATACAACTCTTGCTTTCTCGATAAAATCCTCATCGTCAGACGTGAGCATACCGCCCTCGCCTGTTGCAAGATTCTTTGTTACATAAAAACTGAAGGCAGTCGGATTACCAAGAGCGCCAACAGGCTTATTCTTATAATAAGAGCCGAATCCGTGAGCGGCATCCTCAATCACCTTTAAGCCGTGCTTAGCAGCAATGGCATTGATTTTGTCCATATCGCACACGAGTCCAGAATAATGAACAGGCACTATAGCCTTAGTCTTTTCGGTGATTGCAGCTTCAATTTTATCAGCGTCCATCAAGCCAGTTTCAGCATCAACGTCAATAAAAACAGGTGTTGCACCGCAGTTTACAACTGTATTTACAGTTGAGCAAAAGGTCATAGGTGTGCAAATAACTTCGTCACCCTCACCAATACCGCTGAGCATCATGGCAAGATGCAGTGCGGCTGTGCAGCTGTTTAACGCAAGCGCATACTTTGCTCCAACTCTCTTAGCAAACTGCTCCTCAAATTCAGCCGTAACCTTTCCTCTGGTCCACCATCCTGAACGTAGCACGTTTGCAACTGCTGAGATTTCATCTTCATCAAAATATGGTCTTGAATAAAGCAAAAACTCATCTCTGATTTTCATAACACACCTCTTAATCAAGCGTATGGTCGAATGTAGGAACTATATCCTTAACCTTTTTAAACAACTCCGAGAACGAATCGCCATCAGCCAGCTGACCCAATTCCTTAATTTTACTGCTCAACTGATAATCATCGCGTTCAACAGGCTTCATTATGTATATCTGTTCATTTGCTGTTTTATCAAAGCTCTCTGCCTCAAGATGAATTTCCTCAAAGAGCTTCTCTCCCGGACGTAGTCCTGTAAACTCTATCTTAATATCAACGTCTGGCTCATATCCCGAAAGGCGAATCAAATCGCACGCCAAATCGTAAATTTTAACAGGCTCGCCCATCTCAAGTACAAATATTTCTCCGCCGTAAGCCATAGCACCCGCTTCCAAAACAAGCTGGACTGCCTCAGGGATAGTCATAAAATACCTACGCATATCCCTATGTGTTACAGTGACAGGACCGCCACTGCTAATCTGTTTGCTGAAAAACGGAACTACGCTGCCGTTTGACCCCAACACATTACCAAATCTTACAGCCGCAAAATCAGTATCAGACGCAGAATCAAGCATCTGCACAACAAGCTCTGCAATACGCTTCGTTGCGCCCATAATGCTTGTCGGGTTAACCGCCTTATCGGTTGAAATCAGTATGAATTTATCAACCTTATGGTTAATTGCCGCCATTGCGGTTTTATATGTTCCAAAAACATTGTTTTTAACCGCTTCTTTTGGGTTAATCTCAGACATCGGCACGTGCTTGTGCGCTGCTGCGTGAAAAACAACGTCAGGATTAAACTCATCAAAAACCTCGTTAAGACGCTTGCTGTCTCTGATTGAGCCAAGTCTTAATTCATATCTTGACGAATCATAAATCTCAAGCAGTTCGTTGTTAATCTCATAAAGTCCGTTTTCATTAAAATCAAAAATAACAAGCTTCTTGCAGCCAAACGACAGCACCTGACGGCAGATTTCCGAGCCGATTGAGCCCACGCCGCCAGTGACAAGCACAGTCTTATCTTTAATAAAGTTGCTGACTGCATTCATATTTAAATTAACTCCAACTCTGTGAAGCAAGTCCTCATAGTTGATGTTAGAAAGCACAGCCTTGTTTAAGTCAACATCGTCAAGTGTTCCAAATCTCTGGATTCGGCAACGATAGCGTTTGCAAACGTCAAGCGCATATTTGAAAACCTCGCGGTTTGCAGTAGGTATCGCTACAACAACCTCGTCAATGTCAAACTTTTCGATAGCCTCAGCCATTTTTTCACGGTTACCATACACTTGGATACCACAAATTCTCTTGCCGATAAGCTGCTCATCATCGTCTATGAATACAACAGGTCTAAGCTTGTCTTCAGGGTGATTGTCCTGCTTGCGTTTAAAGAAAACGCCCGCTTCGCCCGCGCCAAAAATAAGTATCTTCTTCGAATCAATCTTGGAACTTCTAATTTTTGAGCTGAGCGTGTCCCTGATTCTTACGGCAAATCTTGCAGTCATAGTGATTAAAAACGCTATCGCTGCCGCAAATACAAACACTGAAACATCAGGTATTCTGTAATCAACAAACGGCAAATAGACGCTCTTTGTCTGGTCAAACAGATAGAAAAGTGTAAACGAAATAGCAACCACTATAAACTGGTAAACAGCATCAAGCATATCCGCGTGTTTCAATACGCCTGTATATCTTCTCAACAGCACGCTTACCAGCAGAAAGATTATAACAAGTGCAGGCAGATAAATATATGAATACCCAAAGAAATGATTAAGAGCAAACTGACTGCTTGTATATCTGATTAAAAAAGCTGAAACCAGTGATAAAACTACACAAACTATATCAAACGCGACAAGTATAGCAACCGGAACCAATCTCTTGATTTTTTTCACTATATCACCTCAAGGCAAATATAGCTTTATTATACTATAATGTCGCAATATTGTCAATTAACCTACTTATTAAGATTATATAAGCATTATAAGCAAAACAGCAAATAACGTTGCAGGCAAACCACCTGTAAGGCTTAATATGGCAGTTGTTGCATTGATTGGCAGATTTATGTTTAATAATCCGCCAAATATATTTAAAATTACCAACAATATTACACCACAAGCTGATGAGATAGCAAAGTACTTAAACGCTTTACCTGCCCTAACTGCGCAAACAAGCGTTAGGAGTGCTCCAACCGCAAAAATTATATAAAAAATTGTTTCCATAACAATCACCGCCAGTTAAGTATATGACAATTTGTCCGCTGTGATTACTATTAGTAAAAAAATGAAAAGTTTAAAAGTAAAATATTACATAAAAAGATGTATCGACTTTGTCGATATGATGCATTGCGCTTTGCGCAATATGATGTAAATTCGCTTCACTCATTTATGATGCGAAGCGTTCCTTAATGTTGCGCATCAGCATTAAGGAACGCTTCATTGAAAAAGGGCTTGCGAAAGCAAGTCCTTTTTCTTGGCTGGGGTGGCAGGATTCGAACCTACGGATGCGGGAATCAAAATCCCGTGCCTTACCGCTTGGCGACACCCCAATATATAAACTTTTTCTATATAAATATAGCACGCCAGCAATCATGTTACCTCAGCGTGCCAGATAATTTAAATGGGGTGGATAAAGGGAGTCGAACCCTTGACCTCCAGAGCCACAATCTGGCGCGCTAACCAACTGCGCTATACCCACCAAATAAACAAACCCCTCGTATACTTAGCCAGCACGAGGGGTGAGGCTTGGTGACCCGTACGGGAATCGAACCCATGTTACCGCCGTGAAAGGGCGGTGTCTTAACCGCTTGACCAACGGGCCGTATGGTAGCGGTAGTCGGATTCGAACCAACGACACTGCGGGTATGAACCGCATGCTCTAGCCAACTGAGCTATACCGCCATATTTCGTGACTTTGGAATTATAACACAGCGATAACAAGTTGTCAACAGATTTTTCAAATAAAACCATTTATTTTTCTTAATTATACTTTTATCCTACACGCAATCTAATAATTGCCGTATTTTCATCAATATAATCTTTTCACGTCTTGATACCTGTACCTGTGTCATACCAAGAAGCTGAGCTGTTTTGCTCTGTGTGCACTCTTTTTGATACCTTAGCTTTATTATACTTATATCTCTTTCATCAAGCTTGTTTATTGCATCAATCAACGATAAATTTTCACAAAGTTTTTCTTGCTCATCTACTATTGGAATATCATATTCGTTCTTCTCGCCGTCAAGACCTTGCGTTAGCGACATTGTTGGTTGCGCAGCGCAGAGCGCTTCCGCCGCCGCCTCGTTGCTTACGCCAAGCCGCTCTGCAAGCTCCGAAAGCTGAGGAGTGCGTCCAAGCTCCTTTAACATACACTCACTTGTTCTCACTGCTTTAAGTGATAGTTCTTTCAAAGGTCGGCTGACTTTTACGCTTCCCCCATCCCTGAACAACCTTTTTACCTCGCCTAATATCACCGGGACGGCGTAAGTTGAAAACATCAAGCCTCTTGACTCATCAAAATTATCCACCGCTTTTATTAAACCTAAGCAGCCCGCCTGATACAAATCGTCATATTCGATGCCTCTGCCCTTGAATCTCTTGCAACAAGAATGTACAAGCCCCAGATTTTCAGTTATGGTTTCTTCTCTGCAAGTCATACCTGTGCCCTGAATGACAAACGCTTACTCATAGTTACCGTTGTGCCTTTGTTCACTACAGAGCGCACACTAAGCTTGTCCATAAAAGTTTGCATTACAGCAAAACCGAGTCCTGCTCTCTCGCCGCCCAATGATGAATACATCGGGGTCATAGCTTGTTCTAAATTTTCAATGCCACAGCCTTTGTCCTTGATTTTTAGTTTAATCACTCTGTTTTCATATATTCCTGCTGTTATGTAAATATTGCCCAAGTTCTCTCTGTATGCGTGCACAATACAATTTGTTACCGCCTCACTGACTGCTGTTTTTATATCATTTAACTCTTCAACTGTTGGGTCAAGTTGAGCCACAAATGATGCTATAGCCGCTCTTGCAAACGACTCATTATTTGATTTTGATATCAGTGTTATCTTTATCTCGTTTAAAGGTTTCATTTTATCTCTTTCCTTTCTCTATTACTGCAATTCTATCAAGCCCCGAGAGCTTCATTACCTTGTATACATTGTTTGTCATACCGCAGATGTGAAGTTCTGCATTCACTGATTTTGCAGTATTTGACCTGCCCATTACCAGACCTATGCCTGAAGAATCCATAAAAGTCAAATCACTGAAATCAATTATCACAAGCGTGGGACGGTTTGTAAGTATTGCGTTATCAATCTGTTCCCTTATTGGTGCTGCTTCGTGATGGTCTAACTCTCCAACCAGTCTGGCTGTTAGTACCTCTCCTGTAAAATCAATGTTTACCGACATATTCATTCACCTCAAAATAAAAAATCCCGTATCAATTATGATACGGGATTGGACAGGCTTATTCCATTGAATACCGCCGTCGTAATTTATTGAATTTTATCAAAGCTTAAAAGCTTCGGTCGTATTACAGATGCCAGATACAGCGAGCCCGCAACAATTATCGGTGCGCCGTTGCTTTTCTCATAAGCCATATTAAGCGCCGACTCATATCCCCTTGCACACCACACGTTTTTGCAAAACTTTCTTGCGCTTTTCCCTAACTGAGCAGCCGTTAGCGTTCGTGGATTTGGCACCTTAAGAGTGATTATATTCTCACACAGCGGTGCAACGATACTGAGCGCCGACTCAAACTCCTTATCCTTAAGCATACCTATTACAAGTGTTGGCTTTTTATCGCAATATCTTTTTATATTATCAGCAAGAGCAGTCATACCATCGGGGTTGTGAGCTCCATCAAGAATTAACAGAGGTTTTTCTGATATTACCTCAAATCTTGCAAAAAATTGTGTGCTCTTTAGTGCAACGCAAATATCGTCAGGCTGAATACCCAGCACTTTCGCTGCCTTAATAGCAGTAACAGAATTTTTAATCTGGTGTTCCCCAATAAGTTTTAATTCGTAATCTTCTCCTTCAAAGGTAAAAGTGCTTTTGTTGATAGCAAAATCAGCGTTAGGCACTTGTGGAATATAAAGTGCGCAACCCTTTTTAAGAGCAGTTTTTTCAATAACTGCCTTTGCCCCATCAGGCTGTTCGGGATAAGATACAACAGGGCAACCCGACTTGATAATACCGCACTTTTCATACGCTATCTGCTCATAGGTTTCACCAAGCACTGCGGTATGGTCTAAGTCAATATGCGCAATAACGCTGCAATCAGGCGACTCGATTATATTGGTAGCATCAAATCTTCCGCCCATACCAACTTCGAGCACCACATAATCGCAACCACTCTCTTTAAAATACAAAAATGCAATTGCTGTAATAATCTCAAACTCAGTAAGGCACACGCCCTCCAGGTCTAACTGCTCTACAAGCGGTTTGACTCTGCTTGCAAGTTTAGCAAAGCCCTTAGCGCTAATCATCTCACCGTTTATCTGGAAGCGTTCTCTAAAGTTAACTACATAAGGAGAGATATACAAACCGGTCTTAAATCCCGCTTTTATCAGCATATTGCTGAGCATCGTGGATATCGAGCCCTTGCCGTTGGTGCCTGCTATATGGACAAAGCGCATACCGCTGCTTTGAGGATTACCCAACAAAGAGGTTATGCGCCTTATATTATCAAGTCCCGGGCGAGAGCCGAATTTAAGACGTGAATGTATAAATCTCACGGATTCGGCATAATTCATTTTATATCTCCACTGTTATTTAAGAGCTGACAGATGCTCCTCTATCATTGCAAGCCTATCCATATGACGTGAAAGCTGCTCTTTTTGAGCCTCAACAACCTGTACGGGTGCTTTGTTCACAAAATTAGGATTATTAAGCTTGCTGTTAACAAAATCTATATCCTTCAGCACTGCATCGCGTTCTTTGTTAAGACGTGCACGCTCAGCCTCAAAATCTACAAGCTCACCGAGCGGTATGAACATTTTTGCATCCTCTGTGATTATAGTCACAGAATCGTTAACTGTAAGGTTTGTACCAACCTCAGTTTCTGACGCTGATGCAAGACGTTCAAAGAACACAGCGCCTTTTTTAAAGGTGTCAACAAAGCCAGTATCAACGTAAACCTTTGCTTTCTTTGACGGCACAACATTCATATCGGCGCGGCGTGCACGAACTGCCTTAATAGCGTTCATAATACGCTCAAACTCACGTTCATCGTCTGTGAAGACAAGGTTTTCATCAAACTCCGGCCACTTCGAAACCATAATGCTTTCTCCGTCGTGCGGAAGAGTTTGCCATATCTCCTCTGTGATAAACGGCATAAAAGGGTGCAACAGCTTGAGAATACCAGTCATAACATAAACAAGCACGTCACAGGCAACAGCTTTTCTTGACGCATCATCACCATTTAGTCTTACCTTGCAAAGCTCGATATACCAGTCGCAGAATACATCCCAGATAAAATCGTATAGCTTCTGCACTGCAACACCAATCTCGAATTTATCAAGATTATATGATACGTCTGAAACCAGTCTATTATATTTTGACAGCACCCACTTGTCCTCAAGCTCAAGGTTTTCGGGTAAGGTGGCTGCACGCTGCTCGTCATCAAGATTCATCAATATAAATCTTGATGCATTCCACAGCTTATTCGCAAAGTTTCTCGATGCTTCAACACGTTCGGGCATATAGCGCATATCGTTTCCCGGACTGTTTCCTGTTGCGAGAGTGAATCTGAGCGCATCTGCGCCGTATTTCTCAATTTCAACAAGCGGGTCAATGCCGTTGCCAAGCGACTTCGACATTTTTCTGCCCTGTGCATCACGCACAATGCCGTGAATCAGCACTGTGTCAAACGGGGGTTTACCTGTGTATTCAAGACCTGAGAATATCATTCTGGCAACCCAGAAAAAGATTATGTCATAGCCTGTTACGAGCGTATTTGTAGGATAGAAATATTTTAAGTCATCAGTTTCATCAGGCCAACCCAATGTTGAGAACGGCCAAAGTGCTGATGAGAACCAGGTATCAAGAGTATCCTCATCACGAGTAATTTTTGTGCTTCCACATTCAGAGCACTTGCAAACTTCGTCTGCTGATACCGTAACCTTACCGCAATCTGCGCAGTAATAAGCAGGTATTCTATGCCCCCACCAGAGCTGACGTGAAATACACCAATCCTTGATGTTCTCCATCCAGTTAAAATAAATCTTATCGAAACGTTCCGGAATGAACTTAATCTCTCCGTTGCGTACAGAATCGATTGCGGGCTTAGCGAGTGGCTCCATCTTAACAAACCACTGCATTGAAATTCTGGGCTCAACTGTGCTGTGACAACGATAGCAATGGCCAACATTATGGTGCATAGGCTCAACCTTAACAAGATATCCGCCTGCATCAAGGTCTGCAACAATCGCCTTTCTCGCTTCATACCTATCCATACCCACGTATTTTCCGCCATTCTCATTTATATGAGCATCTTCGGTAAACACGTTTATAATAGGCAAATTATGACGCAAACCAACCTCAAAGTCGTTGGGGTCGTGAGCGGGAGTAATCTTTACAACGCCTGTTCCGAAATCCATTTCAACATACTCATCAGCTACAATGGGTATCTCTTTATTAACAAGCGGCAATGTTACAGTCTTACCTATAACGGACTTATATCTGTCATCATTCGGGTTTACTGCTATTGCGGTATCGCCAAGCAATGTTTCAGGACGTGTTGTGGCAAGCTCTAAATATGCGCTGTTATCTGAAAGCGGATAACGGATATGCCAGAAGCTTCCGTCACTCTCCTCATATTCAACCTCAGCATCAGAAATTGATGTTAAGCAATACGGGCACCAGTTAATAATTCTTTCGCCTCGATAAATTAAGCCTTTTTCATAAAGGCGTACAAACACTTCGTTAACAGCCTTATTGCAGCCTTCATCAAGAGTGAAACGCTCTCTGTCCCAATCACAAGAGGAGCCGAGTTTCTTTAACTGCTCAACAATTCTGCCGCCGTATTTTCTCTTCCATTCCCAAGCACGCTCTAAGAACTTCTCTCTGCCAAGGTCTTCTTTAGTCAAGCCTTCCTCAGCCATTGCGGCAACAATTTTTGCCTCAGTTGCAATAGATGCGTGGGCTGTGCCCGGAAGCCAAAGCGCACTGCGGCCCTGCATACGTCTGAAACGGATAAGTATGTCCTGCAAGGTTTCGTCAAGCGCATGGCCCATGTGAAGCTGACCTGTGATATTTGGTGGCGGTATGACTATTGTATAAGGCTCTTTCTCAGGGTCTGCCTCTGCGTGAAAGTATCCTCCGTCTACCCAAAACTTATAAAGTCTGTCTTCAACTGAAGCAGGGTCGTAAATCTTTTCTAACTGCTTTTTCATTATTTATATTTGCTCCTCTCAATAAGGCATAAATACATAATTTTCTAAATATACATTGTATAAGAAACGGCGCGTTTTGTCAATCATTTAACGCTAATTTTAACTGGTACATTAATGGGACATACTCCCCTGCTATTATATAATCAGAAACAACCTAAATCAAGGAGGAATAATACAATGTCAGATATGAATTTTATCAGGTCGTTTATTGAAATCGCTATTGCAGTACTGCTGGTGTTCGGGGTTATTTACGAGGACAAGGTTGCAGATTTTGAAGAAAGAGTCATAATCCGGTTTAAGCGACTCTTACACCGCAGATGCAAGGTTATCAACCTAAAAGAAAACAGACCGCAGAACAATAAGTTCAAAGCGGTCTAATCCTCAAAATCAAGCGAGCCGTATTTTAATATGTTTTCTATGTTTGCTGTTGCAATACAGGATTCATCGGATAATGCAAATTGCTTTACCATTGCATCAACATCTGGAAGCTTCAGGTTTGCAACGTTATCATACAAAACGCCTCTGTCCAACTGCAAAGCATAATAGCGTGCGGTTGCGGTTGCCTCAGCTTCACTCATCCAACTATTAAGCGAGTTAAGGCTCATAATATTGACGATTTCAATGACAGGCGTCTGCTTACTCATCCACACATATCCGTCGCCTGATGCGTCACAAACGATTATACCTGTAGCACTTGAGAAATACCCGAAGTTTTCGCCGAAAATCGCATCCTCTCTCAAGGAATCCGTCACACAAATGCCAATGCCAAGCTTTGTTATGAGTTGATTATTTGCCTTATGCCAAGCCTTGTACATTTCGTATGGGATAAGCTTTTCATCAATTCTGCACCAAGCGCCTGCAACCACACGTTTGTTGCTGACCGAGTTGGAGTTATACCAAAGCGATACGAGCGGTGCAAGTTCATATATTGATGAGGATATTTCGTATGACACAGGCAAATCGTTATCTGTTAGGAATATTGAATAGTCCGAATTTATCACGTTTCCCAAAGACTCAGACCTAATGACAAAGCTCACATAAACAGTTTGTGCGGCGCCTGCAGAGTTGACGCTCGGCTGCTTGGCGGTGAACTTCTTTGCAATTGTAACAGACGAGAAAAACGTTGCATTCTTAAAGCCGTCTACATTAAGCATACCGCAGCCGATTAGGCTAAGCTTATTTAAAAGCTTGTCGGAATCATAGTCTGCAAATACAGCAAGCACATTATCTCTTTGCTCTTTGCTCAACAAATCGGTCAAAAACGCAACCTCTCTCTCGCTTGTATCGTCAATATCAAAAAAGAGAGCATCTACCGCGTAGGCATAGTCGGCAAAAGCATAAGTTTTTGCTAAATAAACATACTCATACTCTGCCTCACTAAACAGCTCAGTATAGGCAGCAAATTTATCAGCATAAACATTTCTTATATCCTTAACGAATCTTAGTTTATGCAACCCAAACCTCTCTGCAACGGTTTCAGTTGCAAGCACATACTGAGAGCTGCTTGCAACGTTGTATGCTACGCTATACTCAAAAGTATCGGGTGTATAAACTACAACGCCGTTAAGCTTAGACTTATACTTATCTATAAGTTTCTCAGGTGTTATCTCTTGGAAATATGCACCGATTTCACTCTCTGCATATTTCTTCCAGAATGTATCGGATTCAGTCTCAACCAGATACACGCAAGCGTTATAATACTCGGACAAATATCCTTGAACAGACCTAAGCATATCAACTGTATCTTTGTCCATATTCGTTATATCAACGGTATAAACGCAAGATGCCTGAACAGGCGCATAAAAGGAAGTGAGCTTCTTCATCTTAGACTGCAGCTTGTCCGCTTGCACAATAGAAGAAGTTGAAGAAATGTTTGATTGAACGTTTTGCGAAGATGAGCCGCCCGAACTTGACTGTGATGATAAAGGCAGCTTAGATGACGCTGAGGCAGAGCTTGACACAGTTTTATTTGAGTCAACACAGCCCGCAATGCTAAGCACAACAACGGCTATCATCAGCAATATTGCAGCAAATCGTTTCATATCAAGCCCTCCCATCCTAATTAATTTCAGATAAACACAATATCCCACGATAATGCTTATTCTATCACTAATATCCATTTTATTCAACAACAAAAAAGTTACAATTATGTTAAAAAGTAAATATTGCAATACAAACAGCTGTGTTATATTATTTATATATAACATATAAGGATGTGTTAAATTATGACTTTTGAATATCGCACACGTGGTGTTTGCGCAAGAAGTATCGTCATTGATGTTGATGGAGAAATCATCAACAATATAAAGTTTATGGGTGGCTGCAACGGTAACACAACAGGTATCTCCTCGCTTATTAAGGGAATGAAAATCGACGATGTTATCGCAAGACTTGATGGTGTTGACTGCTCAGGTAGAGGCACCTCCTGCCCTGACCAGTTGGCAAAGGCGCTTAAACAAATCAAAGAAAAAATCTAAGGTGAATTATATGAAATTTGATGAGGATATCAAGATATTTGATTCAAGCTCAATAAAAACTCAATCCAATCTACAAGTAGCTCCAAGCATAGAATCAAGAGATATTCTTGATTCTGCCAGAACTATTGGATTCAAGCTGGTTGAATCTGCGAATCAGGCAGAAAAAGGATTTGAGCTTGAAATTAACGATAATCAGCTGTTGCAACGCAGACTGCTTTTATGCTTTGCGGTATCAACCGCTTTGGAAGAATACGCACAGTCAATTCAGGTTGCCCGCACGGCGCTCAACACGTTCTATGACATGCTCAAGCGCTCAGACCCGGAGTTTTACGATGATATCGGCAGTCAGGGCGCTATGACGTTTTATTACCACGCTAAAAGGCAAAGTGGTGATGAAGTCAGGCGCATCGGTCAAACCTTTGCTATGCTATGCGGAAACGACGGCGACCCGATTAGTCAGGAGCTTGGCGAGGTGCTGTATTGCAAATATGTAAATATGGTCAGAGAACTCCTTGAACAACATAATCTTATAAAATAATTAAACCCTCCCCGATATTTCGTGGAGGGTTTTTATTAGCTTCTCAAATGAATCATATGGGCAATCGAAGGTATGCTCTCACCCTGTTGACTTGACGTAGGCGACATCAACGCGCCCGTTGCACAAAACAATACATTTTTGAGTTCCTTACAGTTCATTCTATTAAGAATATGCGAACACAAAACGCTTGCTGAACAGCCGCATCCTGAACCGCCTGAATGTACGTCCTGCTCTTTTATATTATAAATCAATATTCCGCAATCACGATGCACAGAGGTTATATCAATATCATCTTTCTGAAGAAGCTGAGTCAGAAGCTTTGAGCCAACAACACCCAAGTCACCTGTTATAATTAAATCATAATCCTCCGGTTTTGTTTTTGTATCAGACAGATATCTCGATATAGTATCAGCCGCCGCAGGGGAAAATGTCAAGAGAACACCATAATTTTCTTAAAATTTATTTTCCCCTTTGTTTATGCGTTTTCCGAGACTTCATTTATGGGTGCTGCTATGGGTAGATAGATGTGAACGGTAGACCATACGCTTTTATTTCGGCAGCATACGCATAGTGATTTTACTGTTTGGAAAGTTTTCCTTGCAGTACTCATACATGCTCTCCCTACCAAAAATGTGATTGCTATGTATATTTATTTCTGGAACAAAAATATTATTATCGTGCATCCAAATAAGAATATCTAAACCATTTTTACAATTTGAACCAAGGCTATAATCCAATGAAATATGTTCAAATTCCATTATTGATAACAGTAAAATTGCAGTATCTGCATCTCGGCAACATTCGTAACCCCATTTTGGAAAATCTCTTGTATCATCAACAAAAAGTCTCATAAAATCTCCAGAGTGTTATTAATTTATATAATAAAAAGTTCTTCAGCACGTTTTTTTCGTAACGGCTTTATTACACAAATATCAGTTCTAATTTCATCTCGGTGTAATTTTCGCTTTTGTAATTTGTCATACAAAACTTTGTCTTGACCATATTCATTTGAATCAATAGCTGTATACTGTAAAAAAGGTTTTTCTTTCTCAATTTCTTCAGTTTCACACTTTTCTCTTTTAACTTTATCACTTATTCCTATTTTACATTCCCAAATTAATTGCATATTTCCTGCTGAAAATTCATCTGGTGATACGCCCCAATTAGTGATTTTGTTAAACAAGTTGTACAAGTGTTCCAGAAGCCTAAAATATACATTACCGGCTTCACCGATATAAGCAGCAGATACTCGATTACCCTTTTTAAAGTAAAATTTATACACACCAGCAACATCGTTTCGATTTAAAAATTGAGGTATCTTATAGTTTTGGGATACATTTTGCTGAACATAAGGTAACATCTCATTAATAATTTTTTTGCCATCGCCTGATTCATACCATTCCATTATAGACATTACCTTGTCTTTTCTTACCATGGTTTAAACATCTCCCGATATTTATATAATATTGTTTTTGCGTTTTCTGTAACAACTACTTCATCACCATAAAAATCAAAAATATGTCCATGAGAATTTCCTTTATCGGTCCCCATACTATTCAAGTTGTTTTCGAACTGATCAGAAGTTTTATCATCATTACGTTCACGAAATTTGTTTTTCATTTCATTTCGGTTTGCTACACCATCACTTTCACACGAGAAAAAAGCACTGATGATTTGATGGCTAATTTGTGTAGTTCTTCTAGCCCACAAAGGTATTTTCTTTTCCGCTTTTGTTTGCGGAACAACTTGATTTGCTTGAACTTGTGTGTAAGCGACGGTATCATTTTGCATATTCTGCAAAACACTTCCAGCATATTCCTTTGCTAATTTTTCAAATACGTTATCTGGGTTTTCATTTGAAATTGATAAGGCAAGTTCAAACATTTTCATAGTATTTTCATTTACATTAAATTTTATAGTGTTCATAAATATAAACGCTCCTTTCTTTTTTTACATTATAATAGAGAAGAATTTTCCTGTCAAGTCTTTTTGAGACTTTTTGAGACTTTATCAAAAACTAACTGCTAAATTTTAAAAGCGTGTGACAGTAAACTGTCACACGCTTCATCATTACGCCGTTTTTTTCTTTTTGGTTGGCTTTTCAGGTTCAATAAGATGCTTGTTAAGTTCAATATACTCAACAACTTGCATATAAGCATCCTTGAACTTAAACACAACCTCAATATCTCCGCCCTCGTGTACGAAAATTTCCTCTATAAGTTCGGTTACTATCGGTCTTGTTAAAGCCTCAATATTGCCGTACTTCTTAAAATGCGCTACAAAGTCGTTATCTTCGTTAATACCGTTTTTGAATTGCTCTGCAGATTTGGTAAGTCCGGCAATTTTTTCGTCAGCAATCCTCAGTCTTTCATTAAGCCGTTCCTTTAACATCTGATACTCATCCACAGTGATGACACCGCTTTTCCAGTCGGGATAAAGGTCGGTAATCATAGACACAAGTTTTTCACGTTCAGAAACCTGAGATTTCAGTGCCTTCTCAATATGACTTGATTCCTTTTTTCGTGTGGAATTATTATTGATTTGGGTAAGCAGTTCGCTCATTGTTGTTGCCGTATTAATCATATTTTGAATTGTCAAAAGCACTGCCTGCTCTAACTTATCAATACGAATGGTGTGATTTGTACACGCTGATTTTTTAAGCTTCCT
>JAZNLO010000013.1:0-33181 GCA_045579085.1 Acutalibacteraceae bacterium | reverse complement strand
AAATTTGTTTTGACTTGTAGCGTCAACAAATTTTGACCGCTGCGCTTCGTTTTGCTCGCTTTCCCTCACCCCGTGAGCGCTCGCAACCTCACCCAAAACTAGCGCCCTACCAACTGGGCGACACCTCGTTATTTAAATTATTAAATTGTTTTACCGCTGTCTGTATCTTTACGTTTTGGTAACCCTCTTGCGGTGCCCGAAAAAATTTTCGTCTTGGAGCGACGAATTTTTTCGACCGCGGCGCTTCGTTATGCTCGCTTTTCCGTCCACCGGACGCGCTCGCAACCTCACCCAAAACTAGCGCCCTACCAACTGGGCGACACCTCGATATTAATTTGTCTTAATCCTTGTTTCTGCAACGTCAAAAACGTTTTGGCAACCCTCTTGCAGTTACCAAAATTTGTTTTGACTTGCAGCGTCAACAAATTTTGACTGCGGCGCTTCGTTTTGCTCGCTGAATCGTCCACAGGACGCGCTCGCAACCTCACCCAAAACTAGCGCCCTACCAACTGGACGACACCTCGTTTTTGCGTCGGGCATTGACTGCGTTACAGCACGCTTTTTAAACTGCCGACCATAACATTATAGCGTGAACGGCCGACAGTGTCAATGTTTATTTGCACAGTTTATTCAAAAAAGGCTCAAACATAATGCCGTCGGTGGCGGGGGAGTCGCACTCGAAGGTATATTGCGTGGTTTCATATACGAAAGCGGTGGTCAGACCTAATGCGTTCTTCAAACTGCCACCGCGCACCAGATGGCCACACAGAACGGATGCGAACAAATCGCCTGTTCCCGCAAACTGCCGCTCCACCTTAGGCGATGAAACGGAGAATCTTTCGCCGTTATCGTAAACAACATTCTCGACCATTCCCTCTGCAATCTCCACACCGGTGACTACAACCTGCTTTGGACCGGTTTTAGCAATGCTTTCAGCGATGCCGTAAACCGCCTCACGCCTTGCGTTGCCGTTTAGCGACAACACGTCAGCGATATTGCGCCCTGTAAGCAAGCAAGCCTCAGTTAAATTCGGGGTGGTGATTGTGCCGAGCGAAACGAGCTTAGCCATTTCTTTGCACAGCTCTGCGTCGCAAGTGCTGTACAGCTCGCCGTTGTCAGCCATAACAGGGTCTATCAGCTTTACAACGTCGGGCTTTGCAAAATTGGACACAAAGTCCATCACCTTGTCAACCTGACTTGCATTTGCAAGAAAACCGGTGTACACACCATCGAATTTCAGCTGTAGCTTACCCCATTCTGAGATATACTCATCCATACCGTGAGAGAGGTCTGTGAAATGGCAGCTGTTGTAGCCTGTGTGGTTAGACAGTATAGCGGTGGGCAGCGGACAGCACTGCATACCCATAGCCGATATAACGGGAAGGGCAACAGTTAACGAGCAGCGGCCAAAGCCTGACATATCGTTAACGGCGGCAATCAGCGGAATTTTTTCCATTAACACTTACTCCTTTCATCACGATTTGTTTAAAGCATATACAATAATATAAAATTCTGTGTTAAAATGCAATAAAAACTTATAAAAATGAATTATATATTATAATGTATAGATGTATGAAACACTTTGATTTATCAAAGTTTACAAAGCCAAAAGATACGATTTGTAGGAAATAACAAAATAGTAAAATGTTGTTGACTTAAAATTATATAAATGATAATATGAATGTGTGTAAATGGCATCAGGCGATAGAGCCTAAATCGCCTGACACTATATTTTAATTTTGAATGGAGGTAAATGCAAAATGGGAAAGAAAATTTTAAGTCTCATTTGCGCAATCTGCTTGATGGTATCGATGGTAAGCATCGGTGTTCTTTCGGTATCAGCTGAGCAGACTACTGAAGAGAACTTTGGTTCACTCGCATGGGCGGATTCGACCTACTCTGCACAAGAATCGTATACTAATGCTGGCCAGAAGTATTATGCTTTCTTTAACACAGAGGCTACAGGCGACGCTATTATGGGTAGAGGCCAGAATGTAGCTGTAACCTTGACCAATAATGACAAGGTTTCTATGGATGATGATTTTGAGTTCAGCTTCAGATACTCATACTATCATATCACTTCTAACAACTACTGCCTTATTCCTTATGCAACTGTTAAAATCGGTGATATGACTGTTAAGGTTCAGGCTCTTGCTGAGACTGCAACCAACACCGACACAGCTCCGACTGCAGTTCTTACATATGGAGAAACCACTCTGTCTGCAAGAACATCTAACTTCGGTGCATATTCTCCCGAAGAAGTAGATGCAATGTACAATGCTGGTAAAGAAGCACAGCAGACAGGTGTTGCTTTCAAGGTAACCACTTGGACTGGTAACTTCGTTGTAGGTAACCGTTATGTTGACGTTAATGTTAAGTATGAAGACGGTGAGCTCACCCTCTCTGTTTCAGGCGAGGAAGGCAAAGAGGCTGTAACTGATTCAAAGGCAGTTGATATAAGCTTTACTGATGCTACAGTTTCTTACACCTTGGGTAACGAAGCTTACAACGTTGGCGCAGGTATCAGCAACTGGGCTGGTAAGTATACCGTTGTAACACCTGACGAGGAAGAGGAAGACACCAGAGAAGGCACAGCTTTCGGTTCATTCGCTATGGCTGATAATGAGTATGTTTGCGTAAACAGCCTTGAACAGACTCAGCCGATATTCAACGTTCACGCAGCACCGATAAAGAATGACGTTACTGGCGATGCTATAGCAATCGTTGGCCAGAACAGAGCCCTTACTGCTACTACTAAGAGCGCTTACACACTCGGAGATGACTTTGAGTTTGGCTTTAACTACTATTGGGTACGTTATGCAGGCGATGTAAGCGGCTATGTTCAGCTTGGTAGCTTGAAGGTAGCTATAGGTAATGCTACTGAAAATGGCGGTTCAGATTTCAATAAGCCCACCATTACTGTAACTTATGATAATACTGATGTTATTAAGAAGCAGGTTACTGATGCTGAAGTAACAGTAGTTAATGATGCTGACAAACAGACAGTATTTGAACATTTGTCAGACCTTGGCGCAGGCCTTACCGGTAAGAACATTGGCAACGTTCCTGATGCTACATTGAAAATCAAGGTAGTTGTTAAGGATGGAAAGATTGCCCTTTTTGTTAACGACACAGCATTTGCTGATGCAGACCTTGATGGCAATTTTGCAAATGTAAAGGTTATTTCTTCTGTAAAAGAGCCGAATACAAGCTATCGCTCTGTTATAATTGGTAACTGGGCTGGTCAGTACTTCGGTACTCCGGGAGGCGCAGGCGCTGAGGAAGAAACCGGTATTAAGATTGAGACATCAACCAACCTTATGGATGATGCTTCAAAATGGACTGGTGACACCTCAAACATCAATGATAAGTTCACCACTAACGATGAGGTTGAGATTCCTCTTACCAGCAAAGCACTTATCCAGAAGTCTAATGCCACAGCAACTATTCGTTCTGTTGACACCTATAATCTCGGTGAAGCATTCACTATCACCACTGATGTTTACTTTGTGAATCAGCAGGGCACCAATCCTAACACTTCTTCAATTACCTTTGGAGATGTTACAATTGAGTTCAAGAGAGAGCCTGCTGGCGAAATGTTCATCTTTGATGTATCTATAATTGTTTCATATAAGGGCCAGCAGGTTGCTGTTTATGAAGAAAAAGAACTTTCTTCACAGAAGCACGCTGATGCTATGGAGATTATCCCCGGCAAGCTTAAGGCTCCTAACGGAACCTACACCATCACATTCAAGGATGGCAAGCTTTCTGTTGCTTTAGACGGAAAAGCAGTAGCTTTCGATAACGGCACTGAGATTGCTCTTGCAGATGCTAAGTTCTCTAACGCTGCCCTTGCAATTTCTGTTGCAGGTAACGGACGTCAGAACTATACTCAGGGCTTCACTGTAGCTCCTTACTCAGCAGGCACTGGCACCGGCACTGGCACCGGAACCGGTACAGGAACAGGCACAGGCACTGGCACTGGCTCTAATACTCCGAACACCGGAGATACAAGAGACATCGCTCTTGCTCTTGCTATAATGATGGCAGCTGTTTCTGCAGCAGGAATGATTGTTCTTAACAGAAAGCAGCGCGTATAATCACACAAAGCATTGTGTGAGGTCTGATTAATCAGACTGAATAAGTACTCAACTCCCTATGACAGACTGTTCTGTCATAGGGAGTTTTGCTGTTTTGAGGGAAAACGCTGGGTGATGGGCGATTAGTGCAATATCAGAAGCAGTTTATAGGCAGTTTTGATGCTTTTAAAATTTTAATAAATATTGCCAAAACAAATTAAATATGTTATAATAACCTGAATAATTATTTTTTGCTTTAGGCACTATTAAGAGTGGGAGGTGTGATGGCTTGAGAGTGCTTGGAATAGACCCCGGATATGCTATCGTGGGTTACGGAGTTATTGATTATATTGGCAACAAATTCAGCGTGGTCGAGTATGACGCCGTTACTACTCAGGCACACACCGATTTTGGTTTAAGATTAGAGCAGATTTATGATTCAATTACAGAGATTATCACACGTCTTAAGCCTGAGGCACTTTCGATAGAAAAGCTTTTCTTTAATACAAACAGCACCACCGCAATAGCGGTAGCCGAAGCAAGAGGTTGTATTTTGCTTGCGGCTCAAAAAGCAGGGTTACCTGTTTTTGAATATACACCGTTGCAGATTAAGCAGTCTGTTACAGGTTACGGCAGAGCGGAAAAGCGTCAGATGATTGAGATGACAAGGATGCTGTTGGGGCTCGAGAAAGCTCCCCACCCTGATGACGTAGCTGATGCGTTGGCGGCGGCAATCTGCCATGCACATTCGGCGGGCTCATTGATTAGCTCGGTTAAAAGAGGAGGGTATTTCAGATGATTCATTCTCTCAGAGGCAAACTTATCTACACCGATACATCTACAGCAGTTGTAGAATGTGGCGGCGTGGGACTTAAATGCAACACCTCGCTCAACACACTAAGACGGCTCGCACCGGTTGGAAACGATATTTTTTTGCTGACATATATGAACGTAAGAGAAGACGCAATAGATTTGTTTGGATTTTATGACCAGTCGGAGCTTGAGATGTTCAAGCTGATTACTTCTGTCAGCGGAGTGGGACCAAAGCTTGCGTTGTCAATACTTTCTGAATTTGAGCCTGATAAGCTGACTTTGTTCATCGCAAGCGGTGACTCAAAAAGTATCACCAGAGCAAGCGGCGTTGGAGCAAAATTGGCGCAACGCATTGTGCTTGAACTTAAAGATAAGATAGGCGCCACGTCGTTTGCAAGCAGTGACGAGGTTGCAGCAGTGGCAAGCTCTGCCAAAAACGCATCAGTAAACGAGGCGGTTGAAGCGCTTGTTTCACTTGGATACTCGCACAGCGAGGCGGCATTGGCATTAAGTAAGCTTGACGCTGCGTTACCTGTGGAAACATTGATAAAAGAGGGCCTGAAGGCGCTCGCCAGATTTTAGTAGGGTGGTGAAAATATGCCTGATTTTGATTATGAAAACCGCATAGTTGCACCTGAGTTTAATGGTGAAAGTGACCATGACATTGAACTTTCGCTAAGACCTAAAACGCTTGATGACTATATAGGTCAGGACAAAGCTAAGGAAAATTTGAGTATATATATGGAGGCGGCAAAGGGCAGAGGCGAGAGCCTTGACCATGTGCTGCTTTACGGCCCTCCCGGTCTGGGAAAAACCACACTTGCCGGAATAATCGCCAACGAGATGGGGGTAAATCTGCGTGTTACGTCGGGCCCCGCTATAGAAAAACAGGGCGATTTGGCAGCAATATTAAGCAATCTTGCGCCGGGTGACGTTTTGTTTATCGACGAAATTCATCGTCTTTCACGTCAGGTTGAAGAGGTGCTTTATCCTGCTATGGAGGACTTTGCGCTGGATATCATCATCGGTAAAGGCCCTGCAGCGCGCTCAATCAGGCTTGATATACCTCATTTCACCCTTGTTGGCGCAACAACAAGGTCGGGTCAGCTTGCGGCACCACTGAGGGATAGATTTGGAGTGCTTTTAAGGCTTGAGCTTTATTCACCCGAGCAGTTGTCAAAGATAATCACCCGTTCGGCAGGCTTGCTGAACGTGGCGATAGACAGAGAGGGCGCTTTAGAGCTTGCATCACGCTCAAGAGGCACGCCCAGAATAGCAAACCGCCTTTTAAAACGTGTGCGTGACTATGCACAGGTGGTGTGTGACGGCGTAATAACAGAAGAGGTCGCACGTGAGGCGCTTGACAGATTCGAGATAGACGAGTTAGGTCTTGATGAATTTGACCGCAGAATGTTGACCACAATAATAAATGTCTACGGCGGCGGCCCTGTGGGACTTGACACCTTAGCTGCTGCAGTTGGCGAAGAAGCAGTAACGGTAGAAGACGTTTACGAGCCTTATTTAATGCAGATTGGATTTTTAAGCCGTACACCGAGAGGTCGCTGTGTAACACCTGCGGCGTATGAGCATTTAGGCATACAGTTTACAGGGCAGCTTTCGCTCTAAATCAGATAGGAGGATTTGTTATGGGTAGATTATTTGGAACTGATGGTGTAAGAGGCGTTTCAAACACCGAATTGACAGTTGAGCTTGCAACAGATATAGGAAGGGCAGCGGCAACAGCGTTGATTGACGGAGAAGGTCAACGTCCAAAGATTCTTATAGGAAAGGATACACGTATATCGGGCGATATGCTTGAGAGTGCGCTCGCTGCGGGACTTTGCTCAGTTGGCGCAGATGTTTATCTTGCGGGCGTCGTGCCCACACCGGCGGTTGCATATCTTGTGCAAAAATATGGAATGGACGCGGGTATAATGATATCCGCTTCTCACAATCCTTATGAATATAACGGAATCAAAATATTCAGCGGTGACGGATATAAGCTTCCTGATGCGGTTGAGGAAAAAATCGAGGAGCTTATCCTCGATAAAAAGCAAGAGCTGACTGTGCGTACACATGGTGATATAGGAAAAGTAACCGTGTTGGACGAAGCGGTTGCCGATTATGTTGAATATCTCACCGAAACAGTTGATGTGCGCTTTGATGGTATGAAAATCGCACTCGATTGCGCAAACGGCTCATCCTCAGTGTGCGCTAAGGTGCTTTTCGAGATGCTCGGCGCAACAGTTTTTGTAGATGCAGACACACCTAACGGCATTAACATTAACGATGGCTGTGGTTCTACGCATATTGAAAACGTTGTGCGCCTTGTAAAAGAGCACAATTGCGACTGCGGCTTCGCTTTTGACGGCGATGCAGACAGATGCCTTGCGGTTGACAACACAGGCGAGCTTGTAGACGGAGATAAGCTGATAGCAATAGCTTCGCTTGATTTGAAAAGCAGAGGTAAGCTCAAGGGCAACAAAGCAGTTGTTACAGTTATGTCTAACTTAGGCTTTTTCCGCTTTGCAGCCGATAACGGCGTAGATGTTGAAATCACTAAGGTTGGCGATAGATATGTGCTTGAGGAGATGCTCAAGGGCGGCTACGTTATAGGCGGAGAGCAGTCGGGTCATATCATATTCACCGACTATGCAACAACGGGTGACGGCGAGCTGTCTGCTATACAGATTCTGGCGGTTGTAAAGCGCACAGGTAAGAGCCTTAAGGAGCTTGCAACGGTTATGAACGTTTATCCGCAGGTGCTTGTTAATATCACCGTAAACAATCAGAAAAAGGCTTCGCTTGGCACTGATACAGATATCAAAGCTATAATCAGTGACGTTGAGAGCGAACTCGGAGCAGACGGACGTGTGCTTGTTCGCGCATCGGGTACAGAGCCTTTAATCAGGGTAATGCTTGAGGGAACAGATGTTGAGCACATCAAGGGCTTGGCATATAAAATATCAGATGTTATAGCTGAAAAGCTTGACGGAAAATACAGTAAGTAAACGGCGGTGCTTTTTTGAGAGCTGTAAGTGGTTTTAAAGATTACGAGCTGCTGGATACCTCATCGGGCGAAAAGCTCGAAAGGTGGGGAGATATAATACTTATCAGACCTGACCCGCAGATAATATGGAACACAGAGCGGAAAAATCCGCTTTGGTTTAATGCGCATGCGCGCTATCATCGCTCACAAAGCGGCGGTGGCAAGTGGGAAGCGTATAAGAAGGTGCCTGATGTTTGGAGCATCGGCTATAGGGGGCTCACCTTTAACCTAAAGCCTATGGGCTTCAAGCATACCGGACTTTTCCCTGAGCAAGCAGTCAACTGGGACCTTATGAGCAAACTGGTTGCAAAGCGCGAGGGCGCAAAGGTGCTCAACCTTTTCGGCTACACAGGAGCGGCAACGCTTGCTTGCGCCGCAGCAGGTGCAAAGGTTACTCATGTTGATGCGTCAAAGGGAATGGTAAGCTGGGCAAAGGATAACGCAGTTGCAAGCGGTCTTGGCGACAAGCCGATTCGTTGGCTGGTTGATGACTGCGTAAAGTTTGTTAAACGCGAAATCAGGAGGGGCAATAAGTACGATGGCATAGTTATGGACCCGCCATCATACGGCAGAGGTCCCGGCGGAGAAATCTGGAAGCTTGAGGAGCAGATTTATGAGCTTTTGGAGCTCTGCGAACAGCTTTTGTCAGATGAGCCGCTCTTTTTCTTACTCAACTCCTACACCACAGGACTCTCGCCCAGCGTAATGAAATACCTTGTTTCAACGGTAATTGCTGAGCGTCGTTCGGGCAAAGTGGAGTGTGATGAGATAGGAATTCCTGTCACAGATAGCGGACTGGTACTGCCTTGCGGCAACACGGCTATATGGTTAGCTGAATAGAGGAAGCGAATGGATAATATCATAGAAATAATAGATGCGTCGTTTGAATATCCTGTTGACGAGCTAAACACAAGCAAGGTGTTCGAGCATCTAAACCTGAATATTGAACGAGGCTCGTTTACGGCGGTTTTGGGTCATAACGGCTCAGGCAAGTCAACACTTGCCAAGCTTGTAAACTCACTCAACAAGGTTACTTCGGGTGAGGTGTTGGTAAACGGGCTGTCAGCATCAGACGAAAAAAACGAAATGCAAATACGTCGCACAGTCGGACTGGTTTTCCAAAATCCCGACAATCAGCTCGTGTCAACGGTTGTTGAGGAGGATGTGGCGTGTGGACCTGAAAATCTCGGCGTGCCGTCTGATGAAATCCGCACAAGAGTGGATAATGCGCTGAAAGCGGTTGGAATGTATGAGTACCGCCGTCACGATGCGCATAGGCTTTCAGGCGGTCAGAAACAGCGTGTTGCAATAGCAGGAATGTTAGCGATGGAGCCTGAGTGTCTGGTTTTGGACGAGCCCACAGCTATGCTTGACCCGCATGGAAGAGAAGAGGTAATCTCAACAATATTGAGGCTCAATAAGGAGCGGGGTATGACGATTCTGCTCATAACCCACCATATGAACGAGGCGGCATTAGCCGACAGAGTGGTGGTTATTGATGAGGGCAAGCTCTTGCTTGACGGCACACCCAGAGAGGTGTTTTCACACGTTGATGAGCTCAAAAGCGTAGGGTTGGACGTGCCTCAGCCAACAGAGCTGATTCATAAATTAAAGCTTAACGGGGTAAATTTGCCCGACGGAATCTTAAGCGAGGATGAGTGCGTCACTGCACTGAGGGAAGCCTTGCATCTGTAAATTTAGCGGAGGAATCACATTGTCTATCATAAAAACAGAAGAATTGACCTATGTCTATGGCAAGGGCACGCCCTTTGTCAAACAGGCTATTACCGATGTTAATATTGATATAAATGAAAACGAGCTTGTTGCCCTGATTGGACATACAGGCTCAGGAAAGTCAACTCTTGTTCAGCATTTAAACGGACTTGTCCGCCCCACGTCAGGCAAAATCTACATTGACGGTGAGGATATATGGGCAGAGCCGAAAAACATACGCGCTGTCAGATTTAAGGTTGGACTTGTGTTTCAGTATCCTGAATATCAGCTTTTTGACGAAACGGTTGAAAAGGATATCGCCTTTGGCCCTCGCAATTTAGGCTTAAGTGAAGCAGAGATTGCCGAGCGTGTGAAATGGGCAGCTGAAATAGTCGGCTTAAGTGATGAACTGCTCAAGAAGTCGCCATTCGACCTTTCGGGAGGCGAAAAACGCAGAGCGGCAATAGCAGGCGTTTTGTCGATGAAGCCTAAGGTGCTGATTCTCGATGAGCCAACAGCGGGACTTGACCCAAAGGGCAGAGATATGCTGCTTGAGCGGATATCGCGTTACCGTAAGGAGAGCAAAACAACTGTTGTGATGGTATCTCACTCTATGGAGGACGTTGCCAAAATAGCCGACAGAGTAATCGTGATGCACGAGGGCAGAGTTAATATGACGGGCACAACAAGAGAGGTGTTTTCTCGTTCGGAGCGACTTACACAAATAGGGTTAAACACACCGAGCGTTACAAAAATAATGCACACGCTTCGTATGATGGGTGCAGACTTGCCCGATGAAATACTCACAGTTGAAGAAGCTGAAAAAGCGCTTATAGAGCTGTTGAAAGGGGGCAAAAGTAATGCTCTCTAATATAACAATAGGGCAGTATTTCCCCACAAACTCAAAGCTTCACAAATTGGCGCCGAGCATAAAAATGATATGCGCTGTGTTGCTTATCGTATCCGTGTTTTTGGCAAACACACCCGTTACTGTAATCTTGAATATAGCGGCAACATTTTTACTTATATTTGCATCAAAGATAAAGGTGACAATGTATCTGAAAATGTTAAAGGTGATATGGCCTATAGTATTGCTCACAGCGATTTTGAACACCCTTTATTCTCAGGGTGAGCCGATTGCAAGCTGGTGGATATTCACTATCACCTATGAGGGTATATACAGAGCAGTGCTTATTGCGGTCAGAATATGTTTGATTATACTGATAAGCTCATTGCTGACTTATACTACATCACCCACCCAGTTTACCGATGGATTAGAGCAGCTGCTCTCACCATTACGCTATATCGGACTCGCACAAGCGGTGCATACGTTGGCGCTTATGATGTCGATAGCACTGAGATTTATCCCGATTTTAGTTGAGGAAGCCGATAAGATTATGTCGGCGCAGAAGGCTCGCGGAGCCGATATGGAATCGGGCGGACTTTTCCATCGTGTTAAGGCTATGCTGCCAATCCTGATACCGCTGCTTATATCGGCGGTGCACCGTGCGATAGACTTAGCCGATGCGATGGAATGCCGTTGCTATCAGGGAGGAAAGAGCCGCACAAAAATGAATCATATTTCGATAAAAGCGGCGGATATAGTGGCAATTTTTGTTGTTGCAGCCTTGCTTACGGCTACAATAATCGGAAGGATTTTAAATTGAAACGTTATCTTGTAGAATTGAGTTTTGACGGCACTGCTTATCACGGATGGCAGGTGCAAAATAACGCAGTAACAGTGCAGAGCACGGTGCAGGACGCGGTAGAAGCGGTCTACGGCAGACGCTTGGACATAACGGGCTGCAGTCGCACCGACTCGGGCGTGCACGCAGAAATGTTCTGCTTTCATATGGATGCACCTGATATGATACCTGCCGACAGGCTCACGTTTGCCTTAAATGTGCATTTGCCGAGCGACATTGTTGTTACGGGTTGCAAAGAGGTTGCGCCCGACTTTCATGCACGCTATCAGGCTAAAGGAAAGCAGTATTGCTATCATATGTATGATAGCGAGCACGCAAACCCGTTTTTAGACAGATTCTCGTTTTATCACAAGGGGAAGCTCGATGAAAACTTGCTTAACAAGGCGGCGCAGAGCTATCTGGGTAAGCACGATTTCAGCGCATTTTGCGCAAGCGGTTCTTCGGTTGAGGACCACGTGAGAACTGTTTTCGAGGCTAAGGTAGAGCGCATAGCAGACGAGGTTGTGTTCTCAGTCACAGCCGACGGGTTTTTGTACAATATGGTGAGAATAATGGCGGGCACGCTTATGGAGGTCGCGGAGGGCAGTATAAGCGTTGACGACTTAGCCTGTATAATTAGGTCTAAGGATAGAAGCAAAAGCGGACGTACTGCAGCTGCAAGAGGTCTGCATTTAAAGAAAGTATTATATTGAAAGGAGTGATTTTTAATGGCATCGAATAAGAGAAGAGTTAATCGTGTTAAAGTGCATCAAAAGCAAGACGATATCGGCAAGCCTAAAAAAACCGAAGCCATAAAAATGGCTCCAAATACGAAAAAACGCCGCAAGGCAAACATGCAGGAAAACAAACCCGTAAAGAAGACTGCAAAGAGCGGCATTTCACTTAAACGCAAGAGAAAACTGGATATAGTTGAGGGCGGAGTTACCGCAAACAAGAAGCAGCGCCGTAGGTCAGCGATATTTACCGCAGCCGCCTTTGTTGTTATAGCCGCAGTGGTTATTATCAGCGTTGCGTCGCCCACAGGCTTTATTGAGTGGTCGCAGAACTTGGTCTGCACTTGGGGCAGCGGTGGCGGACTTCCTGTTGCAATCAACGGTGACGTTGCGTTAAATCTTGATGCAAGGGGCGGCACGTCGTTTGTGCTTACGGATAACCATCTGTACGCCTATAATTCAACAGGCAAGGAAATTGCCGCATTCCAGCACGGCTACCTCTCACCCACGCTTGATGTTTCATCGCAAAGAACACTGGTCTACGATAGAGGCAATTACTGCCTGAGGGTTGATGCGCTTTATAAAAACATAGCTCAGACAGAGTTTAAAAACACGATAATAACCGCTGATATAGCCGATTGCGGATATACTGCAGTTGCGCTTAACGATGAGCAATATGCCGCAACGGTAACGGTTTACGACCGTCACTTTTTGTCGATATTCAAGTGGTCATCGTCGGCGGAAACCGTAACGAATGTGCGCTTAAGCCCCAACGGCAAGACACTCTGCGTTGTAACAGTTAAATCAAATCAGGGCACGTTCGAGTCCACCATAAACTTCTTTAACGTAAAAACGGGTGAGAAAACAGCCACAAAAACAGTGGCGGGCACAATGTTTGTGGACTCTGTGTGCAATTCAAGACGCATTTTCTTCACATCACACTCATCGGCAGTAAGCATGAAGTGGGACGCAACCGACTTTATTGATTACGGATTCTCGAATATAACCTACGTCGGTGTCCACGAGGCAGACAGTATGTTCGTTGCCTATAATTCCGACGCCTCTAATGAGTGCACAGTAAGCGTGCTTAAAAAAGACGGCAGTCAAAAGGCAAGCCTGAGCGTGCCGTTTGGATTCAACAAAATCTGCGTTGGCAAAAAGTATGTCTATACGCTTGAGGGCGATAAGGTAACGCAGTATAATTACGAGGGCAAACAACTTAAAAGCTTTACTGTGGGACAGAGAAGCACTTATATTGCGCCGTATAAAAACGGGGTGCTGACCACAGCCGATATGAAGTTAGGATATTATAGCTGATAAGGGCATAATCATAGAGTATTGGGAGGTTGAGCTGAATGGCATGGATACTTGATGTGATTTTGTTGGTTTTGGCAAGCATATGGTCTGTGATAGGAGCCAAGCGTGGCTTTGTGCGTACGTTTATAGAGCTGGCAGGCTATGTGATAATCTTGGTTTTGGCTGTTAATATAGCTCAGCCGATATCACAGGGCATTTACAACAAAATGATAAAGCCCAGTATAGAGAAAGCGGTTGAGGAGGCAATCCCGTCACCTTTAACAGAGCTTGATATTTCAAGCGCAGATAAATCTGTAGCACAGGTGATTGAGAATCTGCCTGACTCTGTTAAAGCGTTCCTTGATGCAAACGGCGTAGATACTGAAGAAATCAAGCAGTCGTTGGTTGAGGAGGAAAGCGTTGGCGTAAAAACCATTTCCGATAAAATATCCGAAAGCGTTTCGCCGCCGATTACAGCGTTGATACGCATCGTTTTAATCAGCATCATCTTCATTATAGGAATGTTTGCGATTAGGCTCTTGGCAGGCTTCTGTAATGCGGTTGCATCAAAGCTGCCGCTTGTTTCAAGTATGAATACCTCGTTGGGAGCGGTTGCAGGCTTTGTTAAGGGAGCGGCTATTGCGGTTTTGCTCGCAAACATATTCGCTATTTTGGTTTCAATCAGTGCAGACGGCATACTTGGCATAACCGAAGCCCAGATAGAGTCAACACTGTTATTTAAACATATCAGATTCATATTAGTATAAAATTGTTTAGAGGGAAAGCAATGAAAAAGAAAGTCTTTACAATACCAAACATACTGTCAATGATAAGAATATTAATGATACCTGCTATTGTAATGGTTTATTTCAGCGAGATTGAAAACCATTATCTGATTGCGATTATACTCGTCTTGCTGTCAGGACTTACAGATGTTGTTGACGGCTTTATTGCACGCAGGTTTAACTTAATCTCTGATTTGGGTAAGATTTTAGACCCGATTGCAGATAAACTGACTCAGTTTACGGTAACACTCTGTCTGGCAATCAGACATCCGTCGATGATACCCATAGCAGTTATCATCTTTATAAAGGAACTGCTTATGCTGATAGGCACAGTGCTGTTTTTGCACAAGGGCAACGCTACGCCGCAGGCACGTTGGTGGGGTAAAATGACTACGGTTATACTGTATTTGACCATAACGCTGTTCATAGTAAGCGACATTCTGATTATACCCGACTCGATTACGCTTACAGCGGTATCGGTATCGATAGCCGGACTAATGTTTTCGTTTTACAACTATCTCGTTGTATATTTTGAAGGCGCAAAAAAGGCGCTTTCAGACAAAACCAACCCCAAAGATGAAGGTGAACCTGCTTAATGTTTAAAATGTGTAATAAATGCAAAGCCAGACCTGCCGTTGTGTTTGTCAATCGTATAGAAGGCGACGCATCGACGATGGAGGGCTATTGCTTTCCTTGCGCTAAGGAATTGGGAATAAAGCCTATCGACGATATGTTAATGAACCTGAACATTCCGCAAGAGGATATAGAGGCGATGACCGAGCAGTTGGCAAACGGACTGCAGGGAATGGAGGACATAGACCTCGACGGGATGGAGCCGGGCGGAGCACAAGCTTTTCCGTTTTTGCAGAGCATCTTCGGCGATGTTTTAAAGCCTAATGAAGATGGCGAAGAAAAAAAGGCGCCAAAGGGTAAGACTGCAAAGGAAAAGGCAAAGGAAAAGAAAAATAAATATCTCAGCACCTACTGCACAAATCTCACAAAGAGAGCTCGTGATGGTGAGCTTGACAGCATTATCGGCAGAGACAGAGAGCTCAGCCGCGTTGTGCAGATACTTTCAAGAAGAACAAAGAACAACCCTTGCCTTATCGGTGAGCCCGGTGTTGGTAAAACAGCAATTGCAGAGGGACTTGCCTTGCGCATTGTATCGGGCGAGGTACCTGCTCGCCTTGCAGACAAGGAGATATATTTGCTCGACCTTACCGCGCTCGTTGCGGGAACTCAGTTCAGAGGTCAATTTGAAAGCCGTGTAAAAGGTCTTGTTGACGAGGTAAAGCAACAGGGCAACGTGATATTGTTTATTGACGAGGTTCATAATATGGTCGGTGCGGGTGACTCTGCGGAGGGCTCGATGAACGCCGCCAATATACTCAAGCCCGCCCTCTCAAGAGGCGAGATACAGGTGATAGGCGCAACCACTTTTAAGGAATATCGCAAGTATATTGAAAAGGATGCGGCACTTGAACGTCGTTTTCAGCCTGTGGTTATCGAGGAGCCGTCGATTGAACAAGCGTATACAGTTATCTTGGGCGTAAAAGGCTATTATGAACGCTATCACAATGTAACTGTTTCGGATAGGATTGCAAAGCTTACAGTAAATCTTAGCGAACGCTATATCAATGACCGTTATCTGCCTGATAAGGCAATAGATTTGCTTGATGAGGCGTGTGCCTCAGCGTCGCTTAGAAACAAGGCGATAGATGAGCTTGTAAAAGTGAATAAGCAGCTCGCAGAGCTTAAAATAAAAGAGGAAAAGCTGTCACAGGAAACAGAGCCTGACTACGAAAAACTGGCGATGGTGAGGTCGGATATAGCAAAGGCAACCGCCGCTGTTAACGAGCTTGCGCCCTCAGCCGCTGAGGAAAACTGCGTCACAGATGATGACCTCGCCCAAGTTGTTGAGCTGTGGACAGGTATTCCCGCATCAAAAATAAGGGAAAACAGCCTTGAGAAGCTCAACTCGCTTGAGGAAAAGATTAAGTCAAAAATAATAGGTCAGGATGAAGCCGTTGAGGAGATATGTACAGCGGTCAGACGTTCGAGAGTGCAGATTTCACCCCGTCGCAGACCTGCATCGTTCATTTTCGTAGGGCCCACAGGCGTTGGCAAAACTGAGCTTGTAAAGGTGCTGGCAAACGAGCTATTCGACTCGCCTGAAACACTGATACGTCTTGATATGTCGGAGTATATGGAGAAGTACTCGGTTTCCAGAATAATCGGTGCGCCTCCCGGATACGTGGGCTATGATGAAGCAGGTCAGCTTACGGAAAAGGTAAGACGCAAGCCGTATTCTGTGATTTTGTTCGATGAGATAGAAAAAGCACACCCCGATGTGCTGAATATACTATTGCAGATTCTCGACGACGGCAGAATCACCGATGCTCAGGGCAGAACAGTAAACTTTGAAAATACGGTTATTGTTATGACGAGCAACGCAGGAAGTGCGTTAAAAGGCGGCTCGGTCGGTTTTGGTAAAACGGGCAATGAGCTCAATCGTGAAAAGGTTATGAAGGCGCTTGAGGACTTTTTGCGCCCTGAGTTTTTGGGTAGAGTTGATGAGATTGTTGTGTTCTCTCCGCTGAGCAAGGATACAATGATTAAGATAGCTAAGCTTATGCTCGATGAGCTTAAGCCTGTGCTTGAGGAAAAGGGAATCAGCTTTGCTTATACTGATGCGGTTTGCGAGGTCTTGGTTGAAATCGCGGGCGATTCTGATAAAGGCGCAAGAAATTTGCGCCGCGCAGTACGCAAACAGGTTGAAGATGTGATAGCAAGTATGATAGTAGCTAATGGCGAGGGCGTGCTGGTTGGTTTTAGCGTTACAGCCAAAAACGGAAAAATTACGGTTAAATCTGTTTAAAAACACTTGACATAACGGCAGTGATTATGTTAAAATAACCTCTGCCGTTAAATGCGGGTGTAGTTCAATGGTAGAATGTCAGCCTTCCAAGCTGAACACGTGGGTTCGATTCCCATCACCCGCTCCAAAACAAAAATCCTGTCGACTATTGTCGGTAGGATTTTTGTTTTTATTATTTCACTATTCATTATTCATTTTTCATCATTCATTTGCCAGGATTTTTGTAATGAATAATGAAGTCGCTTACGCTGATGAATAATTAATAATTTCGGTGTCGGCGTTGTCGACGAATTATAAATAATATGTAATGTTTCGAACATATAGGTCAAAAAACAAAAGGGAATCGACTTTACTTTTTCACTCTTAACTTTTCACTATTATTGTGGAGTGCTTTGCAAGTCTTTACCTTGCTTTTTTATTTATTTGAATAGCGTTAAATTGTTGATTATTTTAATATAGTGTGATATACTTGATAAAGTATAATAGGTTCAGTGTGTAAATATTTGCGGTTTTATCTATAAAGAATAAAACAAGATTAAGGAGTGACTGGTATGAAAGGAATCATACTTGCAGGCGGCTCGGGCACACGCTTGTATCCGCTTACAAAGGTGACGTCTAAGCAGCTTTTGCCTGTTTATGATAAGCCGATGATTTATTATCCGATGTCTGTTCTTATGAATGCAGGAATAAGGGAAATACTTATTATTTCCACCCCACAAGATACACCTCGTTTTCAGGATTTGTTGGGTGACGGCAGTGCATTTGGAGTGGAATTATCTTATGCAATTCAGCCTTCGCCTGACGGCTTGGCACAGGCATTTATAATCGGAGCCGATTTTATCGGAAACGATACTGTTGCTATGGTTTTGGGAGATAATATATTCGTCGGTCACGGATTAAAGAAACGCCTGAAAGCAGCGGTTGAAAATGCTGAGCAGGGAAACGGAGCAACCATTTTCGGTTACTACGTTGAGGACCCTGAGCGTTTCGGTATAGTTGAATTCGACGAAAACGGCAAGGCGATTTCAATCGAAGAAAAGCCTGATAATCCTAAGAGCAATTATTGTGTTACAGGCCTGTATTTCTATGATAACAACGTTGTTGAATACGCAAAGAAGCTAAATCCTTCGCCCAGAGGCGAGCTTGAGATAACGGATTTAAACCGAATCTATCTTGAGCAGGGCAAGCTCAATATTGAGCTTCTCGGTCAGGGCTTCACCTGGCTGGATACAGGCACACACGAAAGTCTTGTTGAAGCTACAAATTTTGTCAAAACGATTGAGCAGCATCAGCATAGAAAAGTAGCCTGTCTTGAAGAGATTGCATATCTCAATGGTTGGATAGATAAAGAGGACGTTTTAAAGGTATATGAGGTGCTGAAGAAGAATCAGTACGGCAAATACCTAAAGGACGTTTTAGATGGAAAATATATAGACCCGCTTCATTAATAGGAGAAATAGATATGACAATTATTATTACCGGCGGAGCCGGATTCATTGGAAGTAACTTTGTTTTTCATATGCTTGAAAAATATCCCGATTATCGCATAATCTGCCTCGATAAGCTTACTTATGCAGGCAATCTTTCCACATTGGCGCCTGTTATGGATAATAAAAACTTCCGTTTTGTAAAGGCTGATATATGCGACCGTGAGGCAGTGTACAAGCTGTTTGAGGAAGAAAAGCCCGACATAATAGTAAACTTCGCTGCAGAGAGCCATGTTGACCGTTCAATTGAGGACCCGGGCATATTCCTGCAGACAAACATAATGGGCACTGCAACGCTGATGGACGCTTGCCGTAAGTATGGCATAAAGCGTTATCATCAGGTGTCAACCGATGAGGTTTACGGCGATTTGCCGCTTGACCGACCTGACTTGTTCTTTACAGAGCAGACCCCGATTCACACAAGCAGCCCTTACAGCAGCTCAAAGGCAGCGGCAGACCTGCTTGTTCTGGCATATAACCGCACTTATGGCTTGCCTGTAACAATCAGTCGTTGCTCAAACAACTACGGCCCGTATCACTTCCCTGAGAAGCTTATTCCGCTGATGATAGCCAATGCGTTAGCGGACAAGCCGCTCCCTGTTTACGGTGAGGGTGTCAATGTAAGAGACTGGCTTTACGTTGAAGACCATTGCAAAGCGATAGACCTTATTATCCATAACGGAAAAGTGGGCGAGGTATATAACATCGGCGGTCATAACGAAATGCGAAATATTGATATCGTTAAGCTCATCTGTAAGGAGCTTGGCAAGCCCGAGAGCTTGATAACCTATGTTACTGACCGTAAGGGCCACGATATGCGTTATGCCATAGACCCAACAAAGATACACAACGAGCTTGGCTGGCTTCCTGAAACAAAATTTGCGGACGGAATTAAAAAGACCATAAAATGGTATTTGGAAAACCGCGAATGGTGGGAAACCATAATAAATGGAGAGTATCAGAATTATTACGATAAAATGTACGGCAACCGTTAGGAGAGAACAATGAAGGTTTTAGTTACAGGCGTCTGTGGGCAACTCGGATTCGACGTTGTAAACGAGCTGATTAAAAGAAATCACGAGGCTATAGCCACTGATATACTTGCTGAGTTCAGCGGCGAGAGCGACTCGCACGCTGCCTCTGCGCCGTACTATCAGCTTGATATAACAGACTCTGAAGCGGTAAACCGAGTAATAGATGAAACCAAACCTGATGCTGTGATACATTGCGCGGCTTGGACAGCGGTTGACGCTGCTGAAGACGAGCAAAACAAGCAAAAGGTGTGGACGATAAACGTAAACGGTACGAAAAACCTTGCAGTAGCGAGCAAGGCTATAGATGCAAAGCTTATGTATATAAGCACTGACTATGTCTTTAACGGCAACGGCACTGAGGCTTGGCAGCCCGATTGTCAAGACTTTGCACCGCTCAATGTTTACGGACAGACTAAGCTTGAGGGTGAAAAAGCAGTAGCTGAGATGCTTGATAAGTTCTTCGTTGTGAGGATTGCTTGGGTTTTCGGTAAAAACGGAAACAACTTCATCAAGACTATGCTGAGGGTTGGCAAGAATCGTGACGAGGTAAGAGTGGTGTGCGACCAAATCGGCACCCCAACCTACACTTTAGACTTGGCACGTCTTTTGGTTGATATGTGTGAAACCGAAAAATACGGATATTACCACGCCACAAACGAGGGCGGATATATCTCGTGGTACGATTTCACAAAGGAAATATATAGGCTCGCAAACTATTCAACTAAGGTTACGCCCGTTACAACTTTGGAATACGGACTGTCGGCAGCGGCAAGGCCGTCAAACAGCAGGCTGGATAAATCAAAGCTTGCTCAGTCGGGCTTTGAGCCTCTGCCTGATTGGCGCGATGCCTTAGCAAGATATATCAATGAAATCAGTTTGGATTAGGTGAAAATCAATGGGACAAATTAAAGTTACAAAAGCAGATATTGAGGGGCTTTACGTTATTGAGCCCACAGTACACGGCGACAGTCGCGGATATTTTATGGAGACGTATAACGAGAACGATATGCGTCAGGCAGGCCTTGATATGACCTTTGTTCAGGATAATCAGAGCATGTCGGTGAAAGGAGTCTTGAGAGGACTTCATTATCAGAAGCAGTATCCGCAGGGCAAGCTCGTAAGAGTTATAAAGGGCAGAGTTTTCGATGTTGCTGTTGATTTGCGCTCAGATAGTCCTACGCTTGGAAAGTGGTTTGGCGTTGAACTCAGCGAGGAAAACAGAAAGCAGTTTTACATCTCTGAAGGCTTTGCGCACGGCTTTTTGGTGCTGTCTGACACAGCGGAATTCTGCTATAAGGTAACTGATTTTTACCATCCGGGCGATGAGGGCGGTCTGGCTTGGAACGACCCAGAAATAGGAATAGAGTGGCCTGAGCTGGTTGGCGAGTACAACGGTACGGCGTCAGGTGAGGGATATACGCTCAAGGACGGTACAAAGCTTAACCTCAGCGAAAAGGATTCAAAGCAGCCGAGATATAGTGAAACCTTCAAGTTTTAGAGGATAGAAAAAGGCAACACATATCTATCTTCAAAGAGATAAAATTAAAAAGCCTATGAGTTTCGTATGAGAAACCCATAGGCTTTTTTGGACAAGTTCTGTTTATTATTTGTTCTCAAGCTTTTCAATCATCAGCTTGGCTGATTTGTAAATGTCACCGCAGCCGAGAGTGATAACAAGGTCACCTTCTTTGATGTTATCGGTAATGTATGTTGCGATTTCTTCAAAGGTGTTAAACCAGACGCAGCCATTGATTTTTTCTGCTAAATCAGCGGAGTAAATGTTAAGTGTGTTAACCTCACGTGAGCCCATAATTTCGCTGAGAACAACCTCGTCTGCTATGCTCAAAACATCTGCAAAGCTGTCAAGCAGCATGGCAGTGCGGCTGTAAGTGAAGGGCTGGAACACCGCAATTACGCGCTTGTAGTTGAGCTTTTTAGCGGTTTCGAGCGTGACCTTAAGCTCGCTTGGATGATGAGCATAGTCGTCAGCAATGGTTACGCCGTTTTTATTATATAGAATTTCGAAACGTCGTTTTGCACCGCCGAACTTTTTGAGTCCGTTGACGATGCTTTCCACGTCAGCACCCACATATAGCGCAGCCGCCGCCGCAGCCACAGCGTTAAGCACGTTGTGCTTGCCGGGCACGTTGAGCGTAATGTTGCATATTACCTCGCCGTTTTTGACAAGGTCAAATTTACCGAAAGCGCCGTTTACAAACTCAACGTTATCTGCTCTGTAATCGTTGCCGCTGTTGTAGCCAAAGGTTATAACATCACCTGTTGCTGACTTTGCCGCTTTTAACGCAAACTCGTCGTCACCGTTGACGATAGCCGCCTTTGTAGCAGAATTTATGAATCGGGCAAAAGACTCAACGAGCCTATCCATTGTCTTAAAATATTCCATATGGTCATCGTCAACGTTTAAAAGCACTGCGATATCGGGTGACATTTTCAGGAATGTGTCAACATATTCGCAAGCCTCGCATACCATAAGCTCAGATTCACCCACACGGCAGTTGCTATCAAGAGCGGGGAGCTTGCCACCGATAACAGCAGAGGGGTCAAGCTCAGCCTCCATAAGAATTTGGGTAATCATAGAGGTAACAGTTGTTTTGCCGTGCGTACCGCAAACACCGATTACATCGTTAAACTTGCGGGTGAGCGCACCCAAGAGGTAAGACCTTTCTAAAGTGGGTATACCACGTCTGCGCGCTTCAACCAACTCAGCGTTATCTTGCATTATGGCCGCAGAGTAAATCACAAGCTCAGCGTCACCAATGTTTTCGGCGCTGTGGCCCATAAACACCTTTATACCAAGCGACTTTATCCTGTCAAGCGTGTAGCTTGAGTTGTTGTCCGAGCCGGTGAGTATGTAGCCTTTGCTGTGCAGAATTTCTGCCAGAGGGCTCATACCGGAGCCGCCGATTCCCACTATATGAATTCTTTTAACAGAATCAATAAGCTTGTCATAATCGTTAAGAACTTTCAATTCGAACTCTCCTTAAAAGTGTCATTATAATCATTATAGCCTGTTTTACTCATAAAATAAACAGTTTTTTACAACTAATATCAAATATATTTTATTAACAAAGCATAAAATGCGTTCATAAGATGTTGTATAGCAAAGAAAATGCGTGCGGAGTGATGATATGAGCAAAAAAATCAGAAAGCCTCAGGTTGCTGTAATAGGTGGCGATAAGCGTAGCAGTTATATTGCCGAGCTGTTTAATGTAAGCGGTTACAAGACGGTGGTGTCCGCACTCGATGGCCCCGAATCTATTGAGCATTTGCCGCTTGATTTGGCGATGAAGAGCAACGTGGTTGTTTTGCCTGTGCCCGTCACTCGTGATGGGGAACACCTTAACAGCAGCCACAGCGTCGAACTGGTTGACATAATATCGAAAATCCGACAGGGCACACTCGTGCTCGGCGGAATGTTGGATGATAATTTTACGCAAGCGTTAACATTAAAGGGCGCAATGGTGGTTGATTATTTCGATAACAACTCAGTTGCCGTAGCAAATGCAGTCCCAACTGCTGAGGGCGCAGTAGCGGTTGCGATAGAAAACTCCGATATTATGCTAAGCGGCTCGAGGTGTCTGGTAGTTGGTTGCGGCAGAGTGGGCAAGGCTATGGCAAGACTGCTTAAGGGTATGGGCGCAGAGGTCACAGTGAGCTCTCGCAGATTCAGGCACAAGCTCTGGACAACGCTAAACGGCTGTAGAGCAGCTGAAACAGCGCAGTTATCGGATAAGCTTGAACATTTTGACTATATTTTCAACACAATAGAACACCGCATTTTCGATGCTAAAAATCTCGGCAGATTAAGAACCGACACAGTGCTTATAGAATTAGCAAGTCGCTCTCTGGGAGTTGACCTGGAAGCAGCGAAGAACCTCAATCTCAACGTGATATACGCTCCTGCACTGCCGGGAAGATTTTCACCCAAGTCGGCAGCCGAGATATTGTTTAGCCAGATGCAAGCTATAATCAAGGAGGAGTTCAAGTGAACCGACTGCAAGTAGGATATGCGGTGTGCGGCTCCTTCTGCACACTGAAAAAATCACTGGAGCAGATGAAAAAGCTTTCTGAAAAGGTTGACATAACACCGATAGTATCACCTATTGTACAGATAACAGACAGCCGTTTTGGCAAGGCGTCTGATTTTATAGATAGCATAAGAGAGATATCAGGCCGCGAGCCGATTATGACAGTTGCGCAGGCGGAGCCTATAGGACCTAAAGCGCTGCTGGATATTGTGATTGTGGCACCCTGTACGGGCAACACATTGGCGAAGCTGGCGCTCGGGGTTACCGATACATCAGTAACGATGGCGGCAAAGGCGCATTTGCGAAATAGAAGGCCGTTGCTTTTAGCGCCTGCAACAAACGATGCATTAAGCGCATCTGCAAAAAATATAGGGCTTTTGATGAACACAAGAAATATATATTTTGTGCCTATGTCGCAAGACGACCCGTTAGACAAACCTACTTCGGTAATAGCGGATTTTGACCGATTGGAAGAGGCAATGTACGCGGCACTTGAGGGAAAACAACTTCAACCCATGCTGTTTTGAGAAAAATTAAGAGAAATTAATAAAAAAATTCTTGAATAGCGAAAGAATATGGTGTAACATAATAGTAAGGGAAGGTGATGATACCAATGCAGGACAAAACTTTAACTTTTAGTCTTGGAGATGATAGGGAAAGAGAAATCCGCAGCATACTCGTAACTGTGTATAATGCGCTCAAGGAAAAGGGCTATAATCCTATCAATCAGATTGTAGGATATATTTTGTCTGAAGACCCAACCTATATCACCACAAATCATAATGCACGCTCGCTTATTCGTCGCCTTGACCGTGACGAAATTTTGCAGATGCTGTTGAAGGACTTTTTGTCGGACTAATATTAAAACGCAAACATAAAAACTGCTGCTTAAGCTTAAGCAGCAGTTTTTTGTTGTTATCTTATCCTATGTAGCTTAGACTGAGCCGTAACCAGATTGAAGTAAATCCCACGCTTTTTCATCAGCTCTTCGTGAGTGCCCACTTCGGCAATGCTGTGCTTATCAAGCACAACGATTCTTGTCGCATTCCTGAGGGTTGACAGTCTGTGCGCAATTATGAAGGTTGTTCTTCCCTCAATCAGACGTTCAATAGCTTGCTGCACACACTCTTCGCTCTCGCTGTCGAGCGCACTTGTTGCCTCGTCGAGAATGAGCAGTCTTGGGTTTGACAAGATTGCCCTTGCAATAGCAATACGTTGCCTTTCGCCGCCCGATACGGTATATCCGTTTTCGCCAATGTAGGTGTTGTAGCCGTCGGGCATCTTGCAGATAAAGTCGTGTGCATTCGCCATCTTAGCTGCCATGATGATTTGCTCTAAGCTTGCATCAGGCTTTGCGTATCGGATATTGTCCAAAACCGAGCCTGAGAACAGGAAGGTTTCCTGCAACACAACACCGATTTGGCTGTGCAAGCTGTTTATATCAATATCCCTGATATCACAGCCGTCGATGAGAATCTGCCCGTCATCAACGTCATATAGGCGCATAAGCAGATTTATCATCGAGCTTTTGCCAACGCCCGACTCGCCGACGAGTCCAATCATCTCGCCTTTTTTCGCTGAGAGGTTTATATCCTTCAAAACAGTTTCGTAGGGGTTGTATCCAAAGCTTACGTTTTTAAACTCAATGTCACCCTCGATAGTGTGCACAGCAGCCTTCTCGCTGTTGCAGATTTCTGGGACTTCGTCCATAACCGAGTAGATTCTGTCTATAGAGTTTAGCATACGCATAATCATTCTTGGCAGGTTTGCCATCCAGCGCAGAGGCGCGTAGAGCATAGTAGCAAGCGAGGTGAACTGCACAAGGGTACCTGTAGTCATTTTGCCTGCCAAAACGTCCCAACCACCGAAGAATGTGACGAAGTTCACGCCTATGCCCATAAGCAAGGTCAAGAACGGGAAAAACACCGCCCAAAATATCTCGTTACGGCTGTTAATATCGGCAAGCTGATGCGAGAGATGCTGAAATTTCGACGCTTCTCTTTCTTCTCTTCCGAATGATTTAACCACTCTTATGCCTGAGATGACATCTTGCAGTCTGTTGTTGATTTTGTCGTTCTTTCTGGACTGATTGCGAAACAATCTCATAATGCGCTTGTTGAATATCGCTGAGAATACAAACACGAACGGTATGAAAGCCACTGTAATTAAAGCGAGCTTCCAATTTAAAATGAGCATATAAAGGAAAGCGCCTACCATTGTCACAAAGTGCGACATTATATTACCGAAGCAGTGGTCCATAAAGTCGCGTATAGCGGCAGTATCAACAGTTATGCGGTTCATAAGTGAGCCGATTTTTGCGGTTGAAACATAAGACATAGAAAGCGACTGGATTTTATCAAACACTTTTTTGCGCATATCCATGCTCATTTTTGCGCCGAGCTTAACGCACAGCACTTTCTTTGTTACCTGAGCCAAAATAACAATCAGCGTAACAATTATCATAGCGCCGATAAGCATTGCCGCATCAGAAAAATTGCCGGACACAGGCTTGAGGTAATCGTCAAGCAACTTTTTTTGCAGATATTGATTAGACAGCACGCATAACGTTACAACCACCATGAGTGCCGATATAAGACTTAATTTCAGCACATACGGCTTGCACATATCGAGAAAACGCTCCACGCTCACCTTGCGTTTAGAGCAGTAAACACAGGTTTCGCCAACAAGCGCCTCACCGCAAACCGAGCAGTACTTATCCTTAGCCACAGACTTAGCGTTTGCTCTCTTATTGGCAATCGAAGCGTCAACCAAGCCTGCAATTTCAGCGATACGGGCAGAGTGCCTGAGAGAGAATCTTGACGCTAAAACGTCTGCGCCGTTTATGCGCACAATAAGCGAGGCGTTGTTTGCCATCATATCGCATTTTACGGCTTCAATTTCGGCAAGAGGGAAGCTGTGAATCAGCTTTGTGTTTTCAACTACAATAATTCGGTCTGAGGTCACCACAACAGCTCCGTCAACGTATTGTCCGTTGGCAGAGATGTCAGTCAAAGAGGAGTATTTAATTTTTTCGTTGTGCTTTAGCTCTGCGGCACGAAGTGTGTCGCTTGAAAGCTTGATTAAAAGCTCCATTCAATAACCTCGTTTAAGTTTAAATATACAGGTCTAACTTTTTCTGTTCTCGTTTTGATAAAGCAAAAATATCTTCTAATTCATATCTGCTGCCGTCAATATCGTAAAACAAGAATCTGCTTTCTGAGAGACCCACAACAGAGTTGCTGCCTGTTCTAAAGGTGAACTTGCACTTGCCCTTGTCTGTGATTACCTCAAGGGTGGAGAAACCGTGCTTGTCTTTTACACTTAGCACCTTTTTAATCTTAGGAGTGAAATATCTCAGGTCGAGCTGCTCCTTTACGATTTCGGCATCCTCTTTTGAGAGGTCGTTAATGTTTTTTATTACACCGATTTCCTTTTTGTGCTCATCAGCCTCACGCACTGAAATATATTGGTCGGGGTCGCTGAGCGGAAAGGCACGCAAAAGAGTTACGCGCTCGTAGAAGTTGTCTTTGGTTTTAAGGCTGGCAAAGCCTCCGCTTGTGCGCTCAAAGTGAGCGGATTCACTGTCAAGCAGATTCAGTCCCAGATTTGAAACAATGTCGAAGTCTTGAGTTTTGCTCATTCGATAATCCCTCCTTTTGAGAGAGCCTTGATTTGTATGGTTGCAAGGTGGTAATAGGTGCCTTTTTGCTTCATTAGTTCTTCGTGCGAGCCACGTTCAGTAATTCTGCCGTTTTCGATTACGGCTATGTGACTTGCACCACGCAGGGTTGACAGTCTGTGCGCCACCACGATTGTGGTGCGACCTTTAATTAGCTCTTCCAGTGCAAGCTGAATTTTTATCTCCGTTTCGGTGTCCACAGAGGCGGTTGCCTCATCGAGTATGAGAATTTTAGGGTCTGCCAAAATGGCTCTTGCGATTGAAATTCTCTGCCGCTCTCCGCCTGAGAGAGCGTGCCCTGTAGAGCCGATAACAGTGTCATACCCGTCTGGCAGCTTCATAATAAAGTCGTGCGCGGCTGCGGCAACGGCGGCGTTAACGATATCCTCACGTGACGCATTAGGGCGAGTGTATGCAATGTTTTCCGCCACAGTTCCCATAAATATGTAGGTTTCCTGAGAAACCATAGAAATCAGACCGTGCAGGTCCTTTATGGAGATATCTCTTATGTCAATGCCGTCAATAAGCACTCTGCCCTTATCAACGTCATACAGTCTTGATATAAGATTGAGTATCGTGCTTTTGCCGGCACCCGACTGACCAACCAGACCCAACATTTCGCCTGACTTTACAGAAAGCGAAACGTCTTTAAGCACCTCTTTGCCCATCTCGTATGAAAAACATACATCTTCTAAAGCAACGTCACCCTTGATTTTGGTCAGATGAACGGGATTTTCAGCATCTACAACGTCGGGCTCGGCGTCGATTATTTCAAAGATTCTGCCCGCACAGTTCATACAGCTTACCCATTGTCTGACAAATCGGGAAATGGTATCAACAGGCCCTGTGAGCATACCGATATAGCCCATAAAGGTTATAAGCATAGCGTAGTCTATATCGAGGTTGCCACCGAGTATCATATATGCGCCAACGGCATAAATTGCCATAACGATGATTTCCTTAGCGGCTGTGTAGAAAGCGTGAAGCTTCGATTCAATCGTGCCGATTTCAACCTCGTTATCGCCCACTTTGGTGTTTGCATGCGTAAACCGCTGCTTTTCGCCCTCTTGCGAGCCGAAAGCACGCACAACACGAGCACCTGTAAGGTTGTCATTTATCTGTGAGTTTAGGTTGCGTAACGCTCGGTGCTTTCTGCCGTGAGCCGTCCATAGCAACGGAATGATAACCATTGTTACAACAGCAGGTGCGGGGATAAGGCATATAGCAAGTAAGGCAAGCTTCCAGTTAAGCACAAACATAATCACCATTGCCGCCGACACTGTCACAAGGTCAACAAGCACAGCAGGCAAATGGTCTATAAATAGATAGGTTACCTCTTGCGCATCGTTTATAACTCTGGTCATAAGAGTGCCTGTCTCTCGGTTTTGATAAAACCTGATTGAGAGCTTGCTCATTGAATCGAAAACCTTGCTCTTAACATCCCTGATAACAAACGGAACAAACTTTGCAACTATAATGCTGTGCAAGAAGTTGAAAGCTTGGTTTGCCACCTTGATGCCGAGCATAGTAAGCGCAACAGCAAGCAACGCAAGCAGCGCCTTATTCGTTACGGCATATTTACCGATTTGAGCACCGTTAAGCACCTCACCGTATAAAACAGAGCCGTTTAGGTAGGGGGTGATGATGCTGATAAGACCAGTGGCAACAAAGCACAGCACGGTAAAGAGCATATGCAGCTTGTAGGGCTTGAAAAAGCCTAAAAGCCTGAAGAAAATACTTCCCTTGCTTTTTATTAACTGAAGCTTTGAACTCGGTTTGTTGATTTTATTTATAGCGGGCTTTTTAGCCTCTCTTATATTTTCAGACAGCACACTTTCATTTGACTCCGCGCCACTTTGAGCGGCTTGGTTAAAAGCATCAATGAAGGAATGTATTTGCTCAGCGTTTGCGTTTGACGATGCCGCCAAAACAGTTGCCACACCGTCGATTTCTGCCACAACAAGCACCGATGCCACCATCGGCTCGCAGTAGAGCTTAGAGCAGCTTTTGAGGGGAAAGGCTTTCATATGGCAGTCGTCACTTACATCGGGCAACGTGTGCGACGAAAAATCCATAGAGGGCTGAACTTTGTCTGAGGAGAGAAGTATCAAACTGTCATCAGTCAGCAGTAGCCACGATAGCTTGTATTGCAAATCAAGGCTTAAGTCTGTCAGGCAGCAAGAGCGCACCGATTCAGGATTTATTCCGTATTTTTCAGTGCCGCGAACTGCAGAAATCGAACAAGCCATAGCTATACCTTCCCTCCTTTTTCATATTTACTAAATTATAACATACCGTGATAATTACGTCAATCACCAGCAAAGAGGCTTAAAAGCAATAATATTTTGTAAAGTGAGGAAAAAAGTGTTTCTTTTTCAAAGGTAATATGTTAATATAGTGTCAGTTAGTAAAATCAAGGAGGATAAACAATGATTTTCAACCTTTTTCAAAGGCCTGACAAGAAAAATCTCGCTACATATGACTTGCAGCGCAGAATAAGCCACGAGCTTAAACTGCAGGCTACAATTTTTGTCGGACCCGACCAGTATAACGATAAAGAAATTATAGACCGTTGCATTGAAGACCGTGATGTTTACGGCGATGAGCTCGGCATTTGGCTGTGCCCGGCTGAAGGTCAGACAGAGCAATTTGTATGGTTGCTTACAAAAGAGGATAAAAAGAGGGCTGTAAAGGCAGCAATCGACGGTTATATCAAATGCTTTGGCGTTGCTCCGAAATCTATAGGCAACTACGTTATGGACGCAGACCTTATCGAAATCATAAAGGACTATTGCCCTGAGGTTACCGCTTGCGTTGCAGGCTGCTTTGAGGAAGGCGTTAAGGTTTTTCACGGCTGCAACAATTCTTGGTATCTGTTCTCAGAGGGTATGAGCTGGAATCCTTGGTATCCGTCTAAGGGACAGTCAGTCCGTCCTGCAGACAGCGAGGAGGATTGGTCAGGCATAGTTGCAGTTCCGCATCTTTCGCGTGACCTCGTTTTCGGCTATGAGAGCCGCAACGACTTCTTTGCAAGCCATCCCGCAAACGTACAGCGTGGCCTCGCAAATGATGGTATAATCCACGACTATGACTTCAACCTCGTTGACCAGTACAGACTTCAGGAAGATTACAACGACGGCTTCTCATACTATCAGATTCACGTTGGTGCAGGTTGGCTGAGTCATCACCATAATATCATCGACCCTGATGAAATCACTCAGGCTCTTTACAGAGAAACTCTCGAATATATGGCACAGCTTTGCAAAGAGGGTAAGGCAGTTGCTCTCAGCTTCAGCGAGTTTGCTGAGGAGTACAAGCGCACCTTCCCGATAGGCAAGCAAACTGTTGGCATTGGTAAGGATATCCTTATGGATTCAGGCAAGCAATATTACTGGGTATTTGATACAAACTATCGCGCACTTGTTGACGCATTTCAGGGTGGCTCAATCGGAGACCTTCGTCCTTACGCCGGCAAGTACGATGCTATCACAGGCCCAGAGGCTGCAAACGGCAGATACCATATGAACTCATATCCGTATCTTATTCATTCACAGTATCGCTCAGGCTACAAGAACCACTATGAAGACGGCGCAAGAACAACCCTCAAGCTCACCCACGCAGGCGAAACGCTTGATTTGTGCGCGTACAACACACGCATAGAAGGCTTTGAGCGTACCGAAACCTCAAGCACAATGTGGCTTGCTCCCGTTGATATCGTGTTTGATGACGGACTTAAGTTCAAGCTCCAGACAGTGTACAAGTTCTTGCCTGACGGTAAGATAGAGGTTATCCGCAAGATATTCGATTCAAACGATGCTTCAGCTACTGTTGAGCTTCAGGAATATGTGAAGGCTTGCTACGGCTTTACCGAGTATGCAGAGGATATGAAGAACATAGAGCTGTTCGCAGACGGCAAAAAGGTGCTTGATTACACCTATAACAACGTAAATATAGTCACCGAAAACGGCAAGGAAGTAGCCGCTGTAATTCCTCAGATTACCACCGAGTTTAAACTCGGCACAGACGAAAAGACCGTAAGCACCGAAGTTAGCGACGGACATCTTTTCAGCCCGTACTATGTGATGAAGTTGAATTATAATGTAACAACAGAGGATAAGGAGGTTGCATCATGGCTGCAAATAAAAAAGACACAGGCATAATGTATCGTTGCCCGTTTTGCTTTGACACACTCAACGACGTTGTTGTTGATATGTATGACGATGGGAAGTACCATTGCGTAAAGTGTGGCTTCGTTGGCACTCCTGACGAGCTGAAGGAGCGTTATGCAGAGTTCCGTTCAAGGTATAAGCTTATTGGAACACGAATCACACTTGATGAGCAGAGAGCGCTTTAATTAAGGTTAGATTTAAAAACAAGACTGTATGCACATTGCATACAGTCGGGTTTTTTGTTTTTACTAATTATTGTAATAGTCGTTAAGACGCTGCCAGGTTGCTTCGTTTTGCATACGGTTCTGATAATCGGCAGTAGCTGAGGCGACGCTTGAGGCTTCTCTGCGAAGCTTTTCTGCTTCTCTGGCTGCCGCTGCGGTATTGTAAGCGATTTGCGTTTGCATATCGGCTGTTCTGCGAGCCTCTGCCTCCATACGCATCTGGTGATAACGCTGCATTTCCAGCTCTCTTTCTCGGTCTTCTCTTTCTTGTTGGATACGAGCAGCTTCCAGATTGTATTTCTCACGCTCAATTTCAAGCATTTTTTCGTTGTGCTGCATTAGGTCAAACTGCTGTAAAGCTTCCTTTATGCTGTCTGCGCGGTGACCCTCAATGAAGTACAGCAGCCAGTCGATAATTGCAACGTCCTTTTCGTTTGGACCGAGCACATCACTCTCTTCAACCTTTGCTTGCAGCTCCTCAGCCTTAGCAATTGCCGATTTTGCCATATCCATATGGATATCCATCTGCTTGTCAAGTTCAAACTTGTGAACGTCCCACCAAGCTTGCCATTCGGCGCGGTCTTTTTCTTCTTTTTCGATGTTTTTCTCAGCGTTTTCTGTGTCTTTACGTTTTTCTTCTTGCACGATTGCTTTTTGTTTAGCGCTAAGACAAGGTATCTTCTTCAGGATTTTGTAAACAACATTAACTACGCCCTGACTTACAAAACCGAGTGCAGTTAAGATAATGTAAATCCACAACGTTTTGAATTCTCCTATTGAATCGCAGTACGCCCAGAAGAAAAACCCTGATACTACACAAACGATTAACGTTACGCCAAAAGCATGAAATTTTTCGTCTATATCAAACATAAGTATAATCCAAGGGAATATGATAGCTGCGATTGTAAATATAACCTGAGCCAGAAAGGGCAGCCAGAATATTCCGGTAGTTATTTGTTTGAAGAACGCTTTAACGCCTTCAATGTTGTTGAAAAACCAACCCTTAGCCAAGCACATATCTAAGAGCACCAACACTCCGAAAACAATCATAATAGCTGTGTAAATCCACATAACGAGCTTGCGCATAGAAGTGGAATCGGAGAATTTCTCAATCCATTCATTGCGGAACTTAGTCCTTGCTTGTTCCTCGTGGTTTGTGGGGAGCGGTTGGAAAACAAACTTTGAGGTGGTTAACTCTTTTTCGCACGCCTCATATTTTTCCAGTTCGCTCTCTGACATTTTAATCATATGTTTGGTTTCAATGATTGTGTCACGCATTTCGCGCAACGCTTTTATATCAGATTGTCTGCTCATAATGCCCTCCCAAATAAATAGTTTATAATTATAATATAGCAAATACGGAAAATATTTTCAAGATACAACGCAAATTTTGTCGAAATTACAGGAAGCGGGGAAGGGTAGTGTGGAAAAACAAAAATCCCGTTCACTTTCGTGAACGCGATTTTTCTGGAGCTGGTTGACGGACTTGAACCCCCGACCTGCTGAT
>JAZNLO010000012.1:0-13822 GCA_045579085.1 Acutalibacteraceae bacterium | reverse complement strand
GTATGTAATAGCTACTGTAGGTGCTGTGTTGGTGGTTTCATCCTCAACTGTCTGAACACGGATGTTCATACCGCCAATAGCTATATTAGCATAAGGGATAAGACGATAAGTAGGGTTCTGATAGTATGAATATCTGAAGCTAAACTCAAACTCATCGCCAAGAGTTACGGTGTCTTTATTGGTCAAGGTAACAGCTACGCTGTTTCCTCTACCCATGATAGCGTCACCTGTAGCCTCTGTGTTAAAGAAAGCATAATACTTCTGACCAGCATAAGTATAAGATTCTTGTGCAGAGTAGGTCGAATCAGCCCAAGCCAGTGAGCCGAATGACTTTTCTTCTCTTGTGACTGTGCCGAGATTGCCGGGGTCAGCTGCGAGAACAGAAACCATAGCAACGGAAAGCATGGTAACCATCATCGCGATTGCGCAAAGGATAGATAAAATCTTCTTTGCCATAAACTTTTCCTCCTTATTCATACGCCTTACACGTATGTTAAATTACTATTTTATAGCACATTTGGACACAATAAGCCCATAGTGCCTTTTATACGTAAACAATTATATCAAACCTATTACCAATTATCTACTGTGAATTTAACCATTAATTTTAATTTATTTTGTAGAAATTTACCAAACGCATTGATTCCGCCAGATTAGTGCGTTCATAATTAAAATTAAACTATAAATAAAAGGCGATGAAATTCTGAAAGCAGGATTCCATCGCCTTTTATTTATAGTTTACTCACCTATTCATAAACTTATAGATTTTACTGTGTATTTTAATCATATACAGCGTCATAAGTCGTCCAAAAAGTATATCGTACAAAACAAAAACAATATTAGACAGCACAAGCAGAATTATGATGCTCATCACCGGACTTAAAAACTTAATGTCCATCAACGGTACAGCCAACAAATCAACCAAATAAAACAGCGAAACAACAACCGCATTGAACAAGGCAAGCTTTAATATCCAACCAAGCGCTAAACGCATTCTGTCGAACACTATCTTAACGACAGGATAAAAGCCAAAGAACGCAACAAAAAGTATTGAACACTCACCGGGCGCGAGCATAACAGCAAGCAGAGCTGTTGCTACGTATGAGACAAGCGCCCACTTTGCACCACATTCTATAACAATGACTCCCATAAGCAAGCCGCACAACGCAGTTATGCTATAATCCGCAATCGTAAACACCCTTGATATAATCATCAAGGCAATCGCCAGCGCGGACACTACTGCGCACAGGGCTACTTTTGATGCTCTACTCTTAGCAGCAGCCAATGCAATCGCCGCCCATACACTCGCAGCACGTATCGAGGCACAAGAGTCCCATACAACCGTCACAGGAGTTGCACTCAACTGTTCGCGGTCCACCGCCTGTTCTGTATGGATTATATCCGCCTCTGCTGTACTGAATCTGATTCAATGCCGTTCTGTACTCCTGATTGTTGGGGTCCATTCTGCACGCAGTTGAAAAGCTTGTGTATGCAACCTCGAGCCAACCTCGTTTATACTGCACGCTTCCTGTAAGAAAATACCACTCAGCGTTTCTCTTATCAACAGGCACCTGGTCAAGCATTCTCAATGCATCGTCAAGCCTGTTGCTCGAAATCAGGTTTCTTATCGCTACTGCGTTAAAGTCGCTCGTGGCATTGCTGTATGCGTTGCTGTGTGCGCCGCCCCCACGTCTCATATTCATTATGGAGTCGTACGCTTCGTTTATCTCCTTCATCATCTTTTCAGCCATTTCGGTGGCGTTCGGGTCATCAGCAAAGTTATCAGGATGATACTTTTTAGCAAGTGACCTATACGCTTGCTTTATTTCGTCATCAGTTGCAGTGCTGCTAACTCCCAACACCTCATATGGATTGTTTGCCATGTTGCTCTTCCTTTCTGCTATTTATAATGCTGTCTACCTGAGCAGGCATTCCTATATACAGTATGTTTTTGATTATACCGCTAAATCGTTTCACTTCAAGTGAATCAAACGCAAGGCCCGCCTCATTTGCTGAAAAATACAAATTACTTATTACCGTTTCAAACTCTGATAGTCCGACTGCGTTTATCTTGCCTTGCTTTATATCCTCATCAAAATCGTTTACGTCATCAATCAGATATATCCATCTTCCCAAGCAATAGCCCAATCTGCTAAGCTTAGCCTTTTGCTCGTCAGAGTCAGACAGCCTTGCACAGATTGCCGAAAGCACAGTAGCTGTTGGCTCTGCAACTGAGTCCAGACACGCATTATCAGCGGTTTCAGCTTTTATCTGCAGCTCATTGTAACCACTGACCGCTTCAAAAACATCAGGATAACAGTTCTTCGCCTTGTTTGCTTTACGTTTTAGATATTTGCTCAGCACTGCATTAAGAAACTTCTTTAAACCTTTTTCATCTCTTACGTTATCGAGCACCTTAAAATATATCATCATCACGGCTACTGCGGATACAAAGTCGAACACTTTTTCTTTACCACAAGTATAATAGCATTTTTTGAACGGGTTGTAAACACAGTGTGATTTTTTAAAGCCGCAGTTATCTTTCTCAAGCGACAACGCCAAAAGTGCAAGAAACGTAAAATCATAGCTGAGAGTCATTCTCAGCATCGGGCCGTAGTTTTTGCCCAGATTCTTACAAAGTGAGCAATACACGGCTTTATACGTATCATATTCCGCCATCTTTAAATCAGGCTTATATACTTTAACATATCCAAACATTTTATTTATCCTTTAAAACTTTTTTGAGATATTTGCCCGTATATGAGCCCTCAACCTCAGCAACCTCCTCAGGTTTGCCAGCTGCGATTATCTCTCCGCCGCCATTTCCGCCTTCTGGGCCTAAGTCGATTATATAGTCTGCTGTTTTTATAACGTCGAGGTTATGCTCAATAACTATAACGGTGTTGCCACCCTCAACCAATCTGTTGAGCACTCCGATTAGCTTGTGCACGTCATACGAATGCAGTCCTGTTGTGGGCTCGTCGAGCACATATATCGTTTTTCCTGTAGCACGCTTTGAAAGCTCGGTTGCAAGCTTCACTCTTTGCGCCTCACCGCCAGAGAGCGTTGTGGCCGGCTGACCGAGCTTTACGTAACCCAATCCTACCTCATACAAGGTTTTGAGTTTTGCATAAATTTTTGGCTGCGCTTCAAAAAAGTACATTGCCTCCTCAACCGTCATTTCAAGAACGTCATATATATTCTTACCCTTAAACTTGACCTCAAGCGTTTCTCTGTTATATCTTCTGCCCTTGCAAACGTCACAGGGAACATAAATATCGGATAAGAAGTGCATCTCTATCTTAACTATACCGTCGCCCTGACACGCCTCGCAACGTCCGCCTTTTACGTTAAACGAAAAGCGACTGGAGGTGTATCCGTGTGTTTTTGCATCCTGTGTCTGGGCAAAAAGTTCTCTTATATCATTAAACACGCCCGTATAGGTGGCAGGGTTTGAACGCGGTGTGCGGCCAATCGGCGACTGGTCGATATTGATGATTTTGTCAAGCGCTTCTATACCCTCAATATCCTTGTGCTCGCCCGCTTTCTGCTTTGAACCATTCAGCACGTTTGAAAGCTTCTTATAAAGTATCTCATTTATTAATGATGATTTACCTGAGCCCGACACACCCGTTACAGCTACGAGCATACCAAGAGGAATCTCAACGTCTACGTTCTTAAGATTGTTCTGCGTTGCGCCAATAATCTTTATCTTATTGCCGTTGCCCTCTCGCCTTGCAGCAGGGACTTCTATATTGCTTCTACCCGAAAGATAATCGCCTGTTATGGACTCCTTACAAGCAATTATATCGTCAACTGTACCTGCGCAGACAATGTTTCCGCCGTTTATACCCGCACCGGGTCCTACGTCTACCACATAGTCGGCAGCTCTCATTGTTTCCTCATCGTGCTCAACAACTACCAACGTGTTTCCTATATCAGTAAGCTTTCTCAGGGTGCTTATGAGCTTTTCGTTATCCCTTTGGTGCAGTCCGATACTGGGCTCATCAAGTATATACAACACGCCCGTCAACGACGAGCCAATCTGTGTTGCCAGCCTGATTCTCTGACTTTCTCCGCCTGACAAGGTTGCTGCTGTTCTAGATAAAGTGAGATAATTAAGTCCCACGCTGTCAAGGAAGCCAAGCCTGTTTTTTATCTCCTTGATTATGCCGTGCGCTATCATCTCATTTCGCTCGGACAACTCAAGCTTATCAAAGAAATCAAGCGCCTCGCTGACAGACAGGTTGCTGATGTAATCAATGTTTTTCTTGCCCACCGTTACGCCCAATGAAATCGGGTTGAGTCTGGCGCCCTTGCACGACGGGCACTCACATATGCTCATATATGATTCTATCTCTGACTTAGAATACTCAGAGGTGCTTTCCTTATATCTTCTCTCAAGATTATTGCACACGCCCTCAAACGTTGTACTATACGCTCCGCCACCGAGTGTATCGGAACGCTTAACCTTGATTTTTTCGCCGTTTGTGCCGTAAAGCAGAGCGTTAAGTCCCTCTTTTGAAACGTCCCTCAACGGCGTATTAAGGGTAAAGCCGTATTTATCCCCTATGCCCTTGTAATACATATTCGCAATAGAGTTATGCTTTTCAACAGAGTTCCAGCCGCTCGCTCTAATTGCGCCTTCAGAGAGCGACAGCGACATATCGCTGATAACGAGGTCAGGGTCCACCTTCATAAACACGCCCAAGCCAGAACAGGTTGAGCAAGCTCCGTAAGGATTGTTGAACGAGAACATTCTCGGCGATAACTCCTCGATGCTTATATCATGCTCAGGGCAAGAATAGTTCTGAGAAAACAGCATATCCTCGCCGTTAATCACACTGACAACAACAAGTCCGTTAGACAACGCCGATGCGGTTTCAATCGAGTCTGCCAGACGTGACTCTATTGAGTCCTTGATGACCAATCTGTCAACAACTATTTCAATTGTATGCTTATTGTTTTTCTCAATCTCAATCTTTTCACTTAAGTCGTATATTATTCCGTCTATCCGCACACGCACAAAGCCGCTCTTTTTTGCTTTCTGCAGCTCTTTTATGTGCTCGCCCTTTCTGCCCCTTACAATCGGCGACAGAATCATTATCTTTTCATCTCTGTCGAGCTTCATAACCTTGTCTACGATTTGGTCAACAGTTTGCTGCACAATCTTTTTGCCGCATACAGGGCAGTGCGGAACTCCCACTCTGGCGAACAACAGTCTGAGATAATCGTGTATCTCCGTCACTGTGCCAACAGTTGAACGAGGGTTTTTCGACGTGGTCTTTTGGTCAATTGAGATAGCAGGAGATAAGCCGTCGATGCTGTCTACATCGGGCTTGTCCATCTGACCTAAAAACTGCCTCGCATAGCTGGAGAGCGACTCGATATACCGTCTTTGTCCCTCTGCATAGAGAGTGTCGAATGCAATCGACGATTTACCCGAACCTGATAATCCCGTTAACACAACAAGTTTGTCGCGCGGGATGGTTAGGTCTACATTTTTTAAATTGTGTTCTCTTGCACCTTTGATAACTATTTTATCTGATGGCATTGTTTAGTCTCCTGTTATTCGCCTCTGAGCGCCTTGATTCTGTCACGAAGATAAGCTGCGTGCTCAAATTCAAGCAGCTTTGAGGCGTTTTTCATTTCTCTTGTCAGACGTGATATAAGCTCCTCCCTCTCCTTCTTGGAAAGCTTGGATTCATCTTTCTTTCGCTCTGCCGACTTCGGTGTGAGCTCAATGATTTCACGAACGTCTTTTACGATGGTTTTCGGCACTATGCCGTGTGCTTCGTTATAACTCTTTTGTATGTCTCGTCTGCGGTTTGTTTCGGTTATGGCGATTTCCATTGAACGTGTTACCTCATCCGCATACATTATAACCTTGCCTTCAGCGTTTCTCGCCGCTCTGCCGACCGTCTGGATAAGACTGGTGGCGCTTCGCAAAAAGCCCTCCTTATCCGCATCCAATATCACTACAAGTGAAACCTCAGGTATATCAAGTCCCTCTCGCAAGAGGTTAATACCGATAAGCACGTCAAACTCGCCAAGCCTTAGGTCCCTGATAATTTCCATACGCTCAATTGCGTCTATATCGTGGTGCATATAGCGCACCTTGACACCTCTGTTTGACAGATAATCGCTCAGGTCCTCCGCCATCTTCTTGGTAAGCGTAGTGACTAAGACTCGCTCCTTTTTGCTGATTCTGACATTAATCTCAGATAAAAGGTCGTCTATCTGACCTGAGGTTGACCTGACCTCGATTTCAGGGTCAAGCAGTCCTGTTGGACGTATAACCTGTTCAACAGGTTTATCGCATTTATTAAGCTCAAACTCTCCGGGCGTTGCGCTTACATACACCGCCTGTCCAACCTTGCTGTAAAACTCATCAAAGTTAAGCGGTCTGTTATCAAGCGCAGACGGCAGTCTGAAGCCGTAGTCAATCAGACTGGTTTTTCTGGCTCTGTCCCCCGCAAACATTCCTCGAACCTGAGGAAGCGTAACGTGCGACTCGTCTACTATCAGCAAAAAGTCATCGGGGAAATAGTCCATCAACGTAAACGGCACGCTTCCCGCCGGACGTCTCGACATTACCCTTGAATAGTTTTCAACACCTTTACACGTGCCTATCTCACGGAGCATTTCCATATCGTACTCTGTGCGCTGTCTGATACGTTGAGCCTCGATATACTTGCTGTTATCTTGGAAATACTGCACACGTTCTTCCATTTCATTGAGGATATCGTTAATAGCATCTCCCATAATTTCCGGCGGAACAATATAATGCGATGCGGGATAAATTCCAATATGCGCCAGGTTATCCTTAACCTCGCCTGTAAGCACGTCAATAACGCTGATTTTGTCAATCTCGTCGCCGAAAAAGTCAACCCGCACAGCCATATCGGTGTAATATGCAGGATAAATCTCAACCACGTCGCCCCTGACTCTGAACTTGTTTCGAGTGAAGTTGACGTCGTTTCGCTCATACTGCAAATCGACCAGTTTACGCAGAAGTGCATCCCTGTTTTTCTGCATTCCGGGCCTGAGAGAAATCACCATATTGCGATAATCTATCGGATTGCCAAGCGAATAGATGCACGATACGCTCGCAACAATTATAACGTCACGTCGCTCGGAAAGCGCGCAAGTTGCAGAATGCCTCAGCTTATCTATTTCGTCATTGATGGCTGAGTCTTTTTCGATATATGTGTCTGTTCCAGGTATATATGCCTCAGGCTGATAATAGTCATAATAGGAAACAAAATACTCCACCGCATTTTCAGGGAAGAATTCTTTAAACTCGCTGCAAAGCTGTGCGGCGAGGGTTTTGTTGTGAGCGAGAACGAGGGTTGGTTTATTGACGTTAGCTATAACGTTTGCCATTGTAAAGGTTTTACCCGAGCCGGTTACACCGAGCAAAGTCTGCTCCTTTTTGCCCGACATAATGCCTTCGCTGAGCGCCGCAACAGCTTGCGGTTGGTCTCCGGTTGGCTTGTAATTTGAATGTAAAATAAATTTATCCGGCATATTCTCACTCCTTTCAATTTGGTATCATTATAGTATAACACAAAATTTTAAAATAGTAAAGAACATAGAACTTTAAATATATTTTGCCCAAAAAGCGCAAAAGAACTTGAAACAGGAAATTTCTGCCTCAAGTTCTTTTTTCATTTTTATAACTTATTCCTCGCTGAATATAACTGTAACGTCCGGGTGGAGCTGCAGAATAGACGCAGGTACCTGCGGGTCAATCGGGCCGAAGAACGCCTTTTCAACTATCTCTTTCTTTGCGGCGCCGTTTGCTACAAGAAGCACTTTCTTTGCCTGCATTATAGACATCATACCCATTGTAATTGCAGTCTTGGGCACCTCGTCCTCATTTGCAAAGAAACGTGCGTTTGCCTTGATTGTAGATTCGTCGAGCACAACCTCGTGTGTAGCGGCGGTGAAAACGCTGTCAGGCTCGTTAAAGCCGATATGACCGTCCAAACCGATACCTAAAAGCTGCAAGTCAATGCCGCCGAGCGACTTGATAAGTGCGTCATATGCCTCGCCCTCAGCTTTCAAATCAGCTGCGCAGCCGTTTGGCACATAAGTCTTAGACTTATCAATATTAACGTGATTAAAGAGGTTATCGTTCATAAAATAACGATAGCTTTGGTCGTTAGACACATCGAGTCCAACGTACTCATCAAGGTTAACGCTGGTTACTGTTGAAAAGTCAAGCTCACCGTTTTTGTTAGCCTCAATCAGCTTCTTATACGTGCCGACGGGTGATGAGCCTGTAGCTAAACCGAGAACGCAATTCGGCTTAACTATAATCTGTGATGCGATAATAGCAGCCGCTTTCTTGCTGAGCTCATCATATGTTTTTACCTTAATGAAATTCATTTATAAGCACCCTTTCAAAATTAATCTCTTCTTAAAACAACTTTGTCCTGCGCCTTAACGATGCAGTTTGCAGGATATACTCCACGCAATGCAGTCAACGGATAAACCGATGTGTTTTTACCGATAACCGTTCCCGGATTGATAACACAGCCGCAACCGATATCCGCTCCGTCTGCCAATATTCCACCAATCTTGCGCAGACCTGTTTCGATGTTTTCTTCACTGTGGATTACAACCGCTTTTCCGTCAGACTTCAGATTCGAACAAATAGAGCCTGCTCCCATATGGGCTCGGTTGCCCAAAACAGAATCTCCAACGTAATTATAATGCGGAACCTGAACTCTATCGAGCAAAATGCAGTTTTTAAGCTCACTCGAATTGCCTATAACACAATTGCTGCCTGTGATTATACTGCCTCTCAAAAACGCTCCGGGTCGAATCTCGGTGCCGTGACCTATAATAGTAGGCGCCTCTATTGTAACTGTGTCAGCAATCTTTACGTTCTCGCCGACAAGCACGCCCGGTTTTATCTCAGTAAAGCCTTCAAGCCCGTTTTCAATCAGTTTCAAGGCTAAATCCTTAATTTTTGGAAGCATCTGCCAAGGATACTCAGCGGAGTCAAACAACTCTTTCAGATATGAAACTTCGCACTCATAAAGGTCTTTGGTTTTTACCAATTTATTCACAGCAATGTCCCCTCTCGTTTATAACATTAGCTATTCTTTCCGCATAAATACGGCATAATTCATCTGTTTCGCTCTCAACCATAATGCGTATAACCGGCTCTGTGCCGCTTTCCCTGAGCAATGCTCTGCCGTTTCCGTTAATCAGCTTTTCCACTTCGTTAAGCTCAGCAAGCACCGCTTTATCGCTTGTGACTGCGCTCTTATTCTTTACACGCAGATTTATCAGATACTGCGGATACAATAAAATGTTTTCAGTCAGCTTTGACAACGTCGACTTTCTGTCACACATTTCTTCGGCTATCATTATCGCCGTCAGCAGTCCGTCACCTGTTGTGGCAAACTTTTTTAGTATAATGTGACCGGTCTGCTCTCCGCCAAGACTATAATTGTTCTTTTGCATAGCCTCATACACAAAACGGTCGCCAACCTTAGTCTGCACGCAATCTATGCCCGCCTTTTTCAGCGACGAAAACAGTCCGCTGTTTGACATCACTGTTGCTACAACTGTGTTGCCGCTGAGCATTCCCTTAGCTTTTAAGCGGTTTGCAAGAACATACAGCATACAGTCGCCATCTACTATTTTCCCGTTTTCATCAACAGCTATACAGCGGTCTGCATCTCCGTCAAACGCAAAGGCTACGTCGAGCCCTTTTTCCTTGACCAATGCGCACAGCTTCTCAGGATGGGTTGAGCCGCAGTCGGTATTTACATTCAAGCCGTTTGGCTCGGCTCCAAGCACGATTGTCTGCGCGCCAAGCGCATCAAACACCGCCTTCGCTATCATCCAAGAGGCGCCGTTTGCACAATCAAGACCTATTCTTAAGTTGCGATATGAATTAGATGCCAGTGAAATCAGGTAACCAACGTATCTGTTTCTGCCTGAAACATAGTCTACTATGCAGCCGATTTGCTCTCCGCGAGCTAAAGGAATATCATCCCCTGTTATGCCAAGACGTGAAAGATTTGAGTCAATATACGCTTCTATCAAAGCGGTGGTTTCATCATCTAACTTCTCACCGTACTTGTTGACCACCTTAATTCCGTTATCGTAAAACGGGTTATGCGATGCGGTTATCATAATGCCACAGTCAAATCCGTCCTGACGGGTTACGTACGATACGCTGGGCGTGGTTGTGACGTGAAGCATATATACGTCTGCGCCTGATGCAGTTATTCCGGCGGCTATCGAGTACTCAAGCATATAGCTTGAACGGCGAGTGTCCTTACCGATTACAATGCGTGGACGATAGCCCTCAGTATCACAGCCCGAAAGTCTTGACGAATAATACCAACCTAAAAATCTGCCCACCTTGTATGCCTGAATAGAAGTAAGATTTAAGTTAGCCTCGCCCCTGAAGCCATCTGTTCCGAAATATTTATTCTTTATAGGTTCGTTAGGTTTAGCTCGCTGAATGACAATATTATCGTTCAACAGCTCGTCACAGGAAACATTGAACAGCCCGCATATAAGCAAAACCTTATCAATCTGAGGCTGAGTCTGGTCCATTTCCCATTTCGATATTGCCTGTCTTGATACAGACAGCTTTTCGGCAAGCATTTCTTGTGACATATTAGAAGCGTTTCGCAAATGAGTTATCTTTTCACCGATTGTCATAGCGTCCTCCCGAATTAAAATCGCTGTTTTAATAATACTCAAAACAATACTTCGCTAACACCTGAAATCATAAACTTCGAGCAACTCAAAGTTGCAGAATTAAGAAATTTTAAACCAAATTGCGAACTTTTTTAATCGCAACAGTAAAATTTGCAAGTCAAACTTTACAAACACAGTATAATACCAGACAAGGCTTTATGTCAATAGTTTTGTGCTTTTATGCCAAAACCTAACTGTTTTCGACTGATTTTAAGCTTTAATCTTAGTGTTTATAAAGCTCTACCATACAATTATTCAAGCTATTTTCGCCAATGTTTACGTCTTCACAGCGGTTTGTTATCACAGCGTATTCAAAGTCAGGGGTGCCTATACCGTTCAAAATATTTTCAGTAAAGCTTAGTCCTGTCACCGATGCGGCTTTCAAGGCTGTGGGACAGTTATTAAATGTATTGCGTGTGATGCTGATATCCCGATTGACGTCTGCAGGATACTCAACATTCATATCGTGTGATGCTGCAGTTACAATTGCTGAGCCTGCACCTATACCGCAGTTAGTAATTGTATTATTTATAATGTTGATTTTTCTGCCGGGTGACATTTCATTCCAATAATTTATATCGGGAGAAATTAGTATTGCGGCAAGTCGTGTGTTTTTAATATCACAATTTTTAATAACAGCGTCTTCAGTTTGAAGCAAAAAGGCTCTGGCTCGGTTTGAATCAACGTTACAGTTGTTAATTTCAACGCTTGGATGCAGTGTTTTATTAGAAATAATATCCCCGTTTTCAACGCCTTCAGGGAGTGAATCAAACGTCATCTTTCCGCCAATTAAGCTAAACTTCTTTAACTTGGCAGTGCCTAACAGTTTAAAACTCTTTTTATCGTAAAATTCAATTTCATCACCAACGTTTGCCCAATCACGCATTGCAAAGAATTTAAAACGCTCACTGTAAGCCTTGAAGGTATTGCCCGACAATCCCGTTACGGTATATCCCATGCCGTGAACATTTACGCAGTCATCGCCAAGCTTAATAAAATTGCAGTCCTCGACAGTCAAATGCCCGCCCATTGATGATATATGAAGTCCGTCGGCGTTTGACGAGAACAACGAGCTTTCGTTCTCAGGCAAAATGTCAACCTGCTTGAGCGTTAAATTCTTTGTTCTACCGTTTACGAAAAAGACGCCCGAGAAAGAATTGTGAACAGTGATTTTTTCAAATTCAACATTATTGCAATTCATTATATTTATTACGGCATCGCTTGAAAGAAATGCCCTCAAGCCGACTTTAGTGCCGTCATTGAGCAAGCCTGCCTCATTGTAGCTGAGTCCGCTAAGTTTAATTGTTCCGTTTTCTAACAAAGCAGTTTCAAAGCCGTCATCTTTATACTTCTCAAGCTTCATATCAGGGTTGCCGTCTTTATCAAAGGTGTTGAGAGCGCAATAAACCTCATCACCTGTGGGTTTGTATATATCGTTTGGTTTTATGTAAACCTCTCCGTTGCTGGCATCGCTTATAGTTACAACACCTGACAGCGACGTAATATAGTCATAACTAATTGTCAAGCCACTCAGGGTTACAGAGTCGGAATCGTGCAATACAAAAACATAGCAGTCTTTAGCAGATGTGCCGTCGAATTCAATTCCGGTCCTTACGATTTTTGCGTTATCAGAATAAATCTTTATATTTTCCTTATCCGCTATTTTAATGGGTTCATCTATATAATATATCCCCTCTTCGAGATGCAGTTCATCTCCATTTTTTAGCGAGTTTATAGCGTTACGAAGATTTTTTGTATCATTATCACCCGTTGGCGACAGTGCTATTCTGCGTCCAGATTGCGCATTACACCCTATGAATAAACACGACATAAAAACAGCCAAAGCGCATATGAATAATATTGATTTTTTCAAAATATATCTTCGCATATTATCACCGCCTTTAGAAAATTATAGCACAGAATTCATGACATTTCAACGATGCATCTCCAAAGGCAAAAATCATTAAAAAACGCACCTTTGTCGGAAGACAAAAGTGCGTTTTTTTGTTGCGAAAGAGCGACCAAACGGAGCAGAGTTGAGGTAAGAGTAAGCAAAAGTAGTGTGCTTATCCACAGTTTGCAAGTTGCTCTTTGCACCAAGCAAATAACCTTTCGGACATCTTGTTAAAATCGACCTTACCACCGTTTTTAAGATATACAAAAGTATCTATAATTGCTTTTTCGTTTGATGCTGCCAAAAATTGCAGTTCTTTTTGTTGTTTGACGTAGTTTCCTGTTTGTTTGAATACAATTGCCTGTATTACAAAAGAAGCAGATTTATATAAGCCTCGTAAAATATCCTCGCTTTTTTCGTGGAGCATATTGTGAACACATCCGTGATATATGTTGCAGACGCCGATTTTAATCGCTCTGTTCACAGCACTTTCATCAATAACCGCCATCACCTCGTCAAGGCTTCCCTTAATTGGTGCGGTATCGTTGCAAAACTGGAACAAATCCGACGGTTCCCAATTCATAATTTCCTTTTTACCTGAAAGGAAACCGCAAATTAAATCCCTATGTGGCAGAGTATCCAGCATTGTATTATAGGTTTGAATGTCCGTAGTAGACAGTTCATCCAGAATTACTACAACATCAATGTCACTTGTTTCTGTCGCTTCCCCTCGTCCGTAGCTCCCTTGCAAACCAACAAACCATACGCGGGTATCAAAGACTTCATGCAGCTTACCTTGAAATGAATGTAGCCAATTTGTTATATCTATCACTTGGTGTTCTCCTTTGCGGTATTGATGGAGGCAATGAGCATAACACGAATGCTTGCGCAGGCAGAATCAAGAGCTTTGTATTCTTCTTCAGATATATAGTTGGTTTTGAACAACAGTTCTAACCAATATCCAGTTTCGTTTGCTTCTTTGAGCGCGATTTGAAGTTTTGCAATAAAGTCTGCTTTGCCATGAGCGTATTGCGCTTCACGGATATTAGCGCCGATAGATGTGCCACTTCTGCCAATTTGATTAGAGATGATGGATTCTCGCTTTTCTTTCAGATACTTGACGAGGTTAATTATGGACACCGCAAAATCCATAGATTGCGTTCTCAATTTACTTTCAGACATAATGGCACCTCC
>JAZNLO010000011.1:0-45456 GCA_045579085.1 Acutalibacteraceae bacterium | reverse complement strand
GATGAAACCACCAACACAGCACCTACAGTAGCTATTACATACGGCGATGCTTCTTTGTCTGCTAAAGCAACAAGCTATGTTGCATATACAGCAGAAGAAATCACTGCTATGTTCAACGCAGGTAAGGCTTCACAGCCCGGTCAATATGCAGTAGCTACATGGAACGGAGACTTTGTTATAGGTAACCGTTATGTTGACGTTAATGTTCAGTATAAAGATGGAACACTTACCCTTAATGTTGGAGGAGCAACTAATTCAGCAGAGGTTGCTCTTGATATGACTGATGTAGCAGTTGCTGCTACTGTAGGTAACGGAGCTTATAACGTTGGTGTAGGTCTTAGCAACTGGGAAGGTAAATATGCTAAGTTACCTGAGGTTGAAGTAGACCCCTATGCACCGAACATCGAGAACGGTACAGACCTTCTTGACCCGACTACGCTTACAGGTAACAACGAAGTAACTGATGATATTGCTTCTAATAATAACGGTATATCTAAAAATGTTTATACCGCAGCAGACAAAGCTACTATGCTTACACTTGACAACTATGCGTTGTGGTCAAAGCATTACGGCAATCAAAAAACTGTAACATCAACAACTGCATATAACTTTGGCACCAACTTTGAGGTTTCAACATATATGCTCGTTGTTAACCAGGCTAACAACCCGACAAGTGCTAATATGGCTCTTGGAGATGTTAAGCTCACCTTTAGTCGTGATGCAAGTTCAAATGTAACCATTACTCTTGTTGATGGCTCTACTACACTTGGCACTATTTCTACAACAAGCGCTACAATAGCCGACTCTACACAGTTTAAAGGCGGCGTTTTAACAACAACTGAGCCTAACGGCACTTATACCTTTAAATATGACGGAACAAACCTTACTGTTAAACGTAACGGAACAGTTCTTGTATTTGATAACGGCTTATCTGCATTCCCGATGGATGCTTCTAAATTCAGCGGAGTAAATTATAGCGCAGGTGTAGTAAGTAACGGAAGAGCAACCTTCATTACCGACGCTATCTACACCAACCTTGCACCTGTAGTTGATGAGGACCTTGCATTCTGCGGTGCTGGCTTGACTCTTGGCAACGGTATTGGTATTGAATTCTATGTAAACCCTGCTGTTTATGCTAACTACACAGAAGTTGTTGCATCTGTAACTTATACAGGCAGCGAGAATGCTGAAACCTATACTCTTAAGGACCTTTCAGGTTACAAGGGATTCACATTCGATAAGTATTCACCTGACCAGTATGACGAGTTCGTATTTGTTCAGCTTTCTGCAAAGAAAAACGGTGCTCTTGTTGAAGGTAATACTGTTAAGTATTCAGTTGCTAACTATATCAACAATAAGAAACAGAATGACCCCACTAACACCAAGCTTATGAAAGTTATCAATGCTTTGGAAGCATATTGTGTAGCGTTTGATGCTTATGTTGATGGCGAAGAATATACCTATGCAGGCGAAGCTGTAGAACTCACCAAAGAGAATGATTATCATATGAATAAAGCAACAATTGATAATCCGGCATTCGCATTCACAGGATGCACTCTTAACTTTAGAGAAGCTCCTACCGTTCTCTACGCATTCAGCACAACCGAAGATGTAAACAACTACACCTTCAAGATTACTAAGCAGGACGGTTCAGTTGCTGAGATTGCTGGCAATGATTTTGTTGCAGCAGGCGATGGTGTATACTATGTATACTACAGAGGCGTAACTGCAACTGAAATGAGAAACACAATCACCGGTCAGATGTTCAATGGCGACGCAGCAGCAAGTGATGCTGTAACATACAGCGTTGTTTCATATGCTTACTATCAGTATCAGAAGACTGAGAAGACCATTCTTTACGATGTAACTCAGGCTATGATGGCTTATGGTGACGCAGTTTGCGAATATGCTGGAAAGTAAGGAGGGGAAGATAATGAACGAATTAAAGAAATATATTGCACCCAGTGCTCAAATTTCATTCTGTGATTTCGATATCATAACAGCTTCACCCGCATCTGGCGGTGGCTCAGGTGACCCAATCAACACACCCGGCGGCGGTAAGTCACCGGATGACTGGGATACCGGTCTTTAATCCAAGCATATTAATTAACTAAGTAAGCGGCGATGTGCCTTATGGCACTCGCCGCTTATTGTTTAATCTACAAATCAAGATAAAAAAGAGCACCGCTACATTTGCAGCAGTGCTCTTTTTGATTGTTAATGATTAGAATTTGCACGATTGGTTTAATTAAAAAGCAAATCTGAATATGTCGGGAACGGCCAGTATTTCTTGGGAGTGATAATCTCAAGCTTGTCAGCCATTTCTCTGATGTTATCCATATCCTGCAGCACCACTTCTTTGAAGTAAACAGCTTGTTCAAGAGATGACTCAAAGTTCTTGCCAGGCCTGATGTCATCTTCCAACTGGTCTGCAAAAGCGTAGAGGCTATTGAGCAGATTTGTGATTCTGGTGATAGCCTTGTTTTCAAAAGCTGATGTTGCAAAACCAAGCTGCTTTTTGCTGAGTGACATCTGTGTGAGCTCGTTAAGATATGTAACACCTGCAGGGATAATTTCTCGTCTTACGATATCCAATGCGGTCAGAGCTTCAATGTTAACGTGCTTTACGTAATTTTCAAGCTCAATTTCATATCTGGACTGAAGCTCAGACTTAGTATAAACCTTATGCTCAAAGAAAACGTTGGTATACTCAGGTTTTACAAGATAGGGCAGACAGTCAACAGTAGTCTGTAAAATGGGTAAACCGCGTTTTACTGCTTCTTCTTCCCATTCTTTAGAGTAACCATCACCGTTAAAAATGATTCTGCTGTGCTTAGCAACAGTATCCTTAATTAATTCATTAAGTGAGGCTGTGAAATCCTCAGCATTTTCAAGAACATCCGCAAATTCCTTAAGCTCGTGTGCAACGATGGTGTTGATAACAGTGTTAATATCAGCGATAGATGCACTTGAGCCGAGCATACGGAACTCAAACTTGTTTCCTGTGAAAGCAAAAGGCGATGTGCGGTTTCTATCGGTGTTATCCTTAGAGAATGTTGGGATAATGTCAACACCAAGCTTTATTCTGTCGGCCTTGTGATTCTCGTACTTTTTGCCTGTTACGATGCAGTCGAGAATGTCAGTCAGCTCAGGCCCTAAGAACATCGAAACGATAGCTGGCGGTGCCTCGTTGCCGCCTAAACGCTGGTCATTACCTGCGCTTGCAACAGATGCACGCATCATAGGAGCAAAATCGTCAACAGCCTTGATAACAGCAGACAGGAAAAGCAAAAATTGTGCGTTTTCAGACGGCGTCTTGCCTGGGTCTAATAAGTTTTTACCGGTGTTGGTGGAAATCGACCAGTTGTTATGCTTACCACTTCCATTAACGCCGGCAAACGGCTTCTCGTGAAGTAAGCACACCAATCCGTGCTTCTCGGCAACTCGCTTCATAACCTCCATTGTAAGCTGATTATGGTCAGTTGCAACGTTGGTAGTTGTAAAGATGGGAGCCATTTCGTGCTGAGCGGGAGCAGCCTCGTTGTGCTCGGTCTTAGCAAGGATACCAAGCTTCCAGAGCTCAACGTCAAGGTCAGCCATAAACTCAGCAACTCTCGGCTTGATAGTGCCGAAATAGTGGTCCTCAAGCTCTTGACCCTTTGGCGGCTTCACGCCAAACAGAGTGCGACCTGTGAAAATCAGGTCTTTTCTTTGGTCATAGAGCTTTTTATCAATCAGGAAGTATTCCTGTTCAGCGCCAACCGTTGTCAAAACGTGAGTTGCATCTTTGTTGCCAAAGAGGTTTATAACACGCATTGCCTGAACATTAAGAGCCTCCATCGACCTGAGCAAAGGAGTCTTTTTATCAAGCGCCTCACCGCCGTAAGAGAAGAAAGCGGTTGGTATGCAGAGTGTGTTGTCCTTGATAAAGGCAAAGCTTGACGGGTCCCAAGCGGTGTAACCTCTGGCTTCGAATGTGGACCTCAGGCCACCAGACGGAAAGCTCGACGCATCAGGCTCACCTTTAATAAGCTCCTTACCGGAGAAATCCATAATAACAGAGCAGTAATCAATCGGGGTGATGAAGCTGTCGTGTTTTTCAGCGGTTATGCCGTTAAGCGGTTGAAACCAGTGGGTATAATGGGTGGCACCCTTAGAGATAGCCCACTCTTTCATAGCGTTTGCAACAATTGTTGCAACGGTGGGGTCAAGCGGAATACCTTCATCGATAGTTTTCTTAACGGATTTATAAACTTCTTTAGGAAGCTTGTCCTTCATAACATCTTTACTAAAGACCATGCTACCGTAAATGGATGGTACATCCAGCATATGCTTCGCCTCCAAACTTTAAACTAAAACTGCGCTGCGAGATGAGCCTCACAGCGCATACACTTATTACAACAATTATATTATTACAAAAAGTTATTGTCAACAGTTTTTTATCATAATAGAGCATTGTTAGTCATATCTATTTACAAATGAGTGGAATATATAATAAATTCCAATCTGAGCATAACAATAAAGAAGAAATGCAGGGGGATAATATGACAAACACAAAAATATACCAAGATATTGCAACCAGAACTGGCGGGGATATTTATATAGGCGTTGTCGGCCCTGTCAGAACAGGAAAATCAACCTTTATAAAGAGATTTATGGACGTTATGGTTATTCCTAATATCAAAGACGGCTCGCGCAGGGATAGGGCGGTTGATGAGTTGCCGCAATCTGCGTCGGGTAGAACTATAATGACAACTGAGCCGAAATTCATACCTGAAGATGCGGTAGATATTGAAATTGACGATAATTGCCATATGTCAGTGCGAATGATAGACTGCGTAGGCTATATAGTACCTGGCTCAATCGGGTACATTGAGGATGAGCAGCCCAGAATGGTTAAAACCCCTTGGTTTGAAGAACAGGTGCCGTTTAATATGGCAGCAGAGTACGGCACGCATAAGGTTATAGATGAACATTCCACAATCGGCGTGGTAATCACAACAGACGGCAGCATTGGTGAGATTAGCCGTGACGACTATATTGATGCAGAGGACAGGGTAATCAGGGAGTTAAAAGAAATAAATAAGCCATTTATCGTCCTTTTAAATTCTGTTGACCCACATTCTGTAAGAACTGAGCAAATAGCGAAAGCGCTCAGTGAGAAACACTCAGCGAACGTAATACCTGTTGACTGCTCAACTCTTAATGAGGAAAACTTCAACGAAATCCTGTCTGCAGTGCTTGAGGAGTTTCCGATAAAGGAAGCAGTTGTAACGTTCCCCACTTGGACCGGTGGACTCAAACCAACCCATTGGCTTAAAAAGAAAATGACAGAGTCTGTTTACAGCCTTTCAAAAGGACTCGATAAGCTAAGCTCGATTAAAGATTTTATTAACGGATTAAAAGAGCTTCCTGAGGTCACAGACGTAGTCAACGACGATTTGAATATGGGCACAGGCGAAGCTAAGCTAAAAATAAAGCTCGACGACAAGCTAATGTATTCAGTGCTGTCAGAAACAACAGGCATCGAAATATCCGATGAGGAGCAGCTTTTGTCTACACTGTTTTCGTTGGCTCAGCAGTCAAAAGAGTATAAGCGTGTTAAGGATGCGCTTGACGAGGTTGAGGCAACAGGTTACGGCATAGTTATGCCACAGCTTGACGAGCTCTCGCTTGAGGAGCCGGAAATCATAAAACAGGGCGGCAGATACGGCGTAAGACTCAGAGCATCGGCGCCGTCGATACATATGATGAAAGCGGATATTACCACAGAAGTTCAGCCGATTGTTGGCTCTGAGAAGCAGTCTGAGGACTTGATAATGTATCTGTTAAATGAATTTGAAGAAAATCCGATAAAAATCTGGGATTCAAATATATTCGGTAAATCTCTGCATGAATTGGTAAATGAGGGCTTGCATACTAAGCTTTCTCGTATGCCACCCGACGCAAGAATGCGCTTACAGGAAACGCTCGAGAGGGTTATAAACGAGGGTTGCAGCGGCCTTATCTGCATAATATTATAAAATTTTAAAAATGAGCGGTGTTTTTTTAGCATTGCTCATTTTTTTATGCCAAAAGTGTTAATCATAACTGCATTTGTAATTATAATACTATGCTAAGCGGAGATTAAAGTGGAATTATAAAACTGGTGATAAAAATGAAAAAAGCAAAGTTTATTTTTAATTTTTTGTTTTGCGCGCTTACTGTGCTTTCAATATCGTCAGTGACGGTTGCAGGCACGCTTGCGTCGCAAATTCCTGACGAAATTGACGATGTTGAGGCTTACAATTTAAAATCAAGCGGTTATATTTCATTTGTAAGCGATAGCAGCGAGATACCTGTATCTGTTAATAGGAATTCAAGTAAAAAAACAGTTAAGCTGTTTGGATTAATACCTGTTAAGCAAGTTTCAGTAAACGTTGGCGAAGAAAAAATCGTAACTGTTTGCGGCTATCCGTTCGGCTGCGTTATAAACACAAGAAATGTTCTGGTGGTTGGCTCATCAGACGTAGAAACAGCGCAGGGACTTATAAACCCATCTAAAGAAGCAGGAATTAAGGTCGGTGATTATATTATTTCAATAAACGGTTGCGATATAAATGATATCAGTGATGTAGTAAAAATTGTCAACGATTGTGACGGCGATATTATTAATGTAAGAGTTTTTCGCAACGAAAAAGAAATTGATTTAAAAATAAAGCCGGCGCTGTCAAAGGTGGATAATAAGTATAAAATTGGCTTGTGGGTGAGAGATAGCGAGGCAGGGGTAGGAATGCTGTCATTTTACTCACAGGAAACGGGTATATGCGCAGGCTTGGGACATACGCTCACTGATGCCGATACAGGCGTTGAGTTTTATATGACAGAAGGTGTTGCGTTTAACGCTCAGGTATTGTCAATAAAGAAAGGCGCGCTTGGAAATCCTGGACAGATATTTGGAAGCATCAACACAAATAGAGAAATTGGCGAAATAGTGCTGAATACTGATACTGGAGTGTATATCAAAACCGATAAAGCGACTGGATTTGCGTGCCGATTGGCGCATAAGGAAAGCGTAGTCAAGGGCGCTGCAACGCTTTGCGTAGCGTTAGACGGCGGCGAGGTAGAATTTTATGATATAAAAATTGAGGATATAAGTATGTATTCAAGCGATAACAAGAATATGGTAATAAAGATAGTGGATGAGAAGTTGATTGCAAAAACAGGCGGAATAGTTCAAGGTATGTCGGGAAGTCCGATTTTGCAAAACGGAAAACTCATCGGTGCAGTAACCCACGTTTTGCTTGAAGATAGTACCAAGGGGTACGGCATCTTCGCAGAGAATATGTTAGAAACTGCGCAAAGCGTATCCGAACAAAAATTAAAAGATGCGTCGTAAAATGAAACCGTTGCAGAACCATCTGCAACGGTTTTTGTGTATATATTTAATTTTAGATAAAACAAATTTGAGAATAGATAAAGTTTGTTTGTTGCGTTTAAATTCATATTATGATAAAATGTAAATAATTCAAAATAATAATTAAAAACAATTACTAAAAACAATTCTCGACCAGTTCTACATAAAAAAGTATAGAAAAGGAAGAATGATATAAGATGAAAAAAATTAAAGAACCTTTTATATTTTTTATATTGTATGTATTATCTGTAATATTGGAAATTGTAATATATTTGCCCTCATCCGCTGCTGATAGTTTGCGTGCTTTTATTGGACCCGTCCAGTATTTGAAGCTGTTTTTGAGTGATGTTGCATTTCTTAAAGCTGTTATAAACACCTTTCGAGTCCCTTTTATATCTTCTTTTGTTTTAATTTCTTTTTCCTTTGGTCTTTTAAAAAGCAAACTTGAATTTTCGCGAAAAAAATTTTATATATGCTCGTTTTTAACGTCTTTTACAATTTCTGCGATTTATTTTGCATTTAATGTTGTTTTAAACAATCTTTTGGGATATATCATATTTCCTTTCCAAATTAGTCTTTTGTGTTTAATTGCTTTTTGGGTTTTGGAGTTAATTAGAAATATCTTCAAAAGAATTATAGAAAAAGGAAAGATGAAATGAAAAAGAAATTATATTATGCAATACCTTTTGTGGCTGTGCCTCTATTGTTGCTGATATGTGATATGCTTGATAATATGAATATATTGCAAATGTCCTCTTACATTGGAACAGCAGTGCTTTAGCAGACAGGGCAGACAGGGGACGGTTCTGTGTCATAACATGTTGGTCCTATATTGACACACTCGTGTCGGGAAGCCCGATAATCCAAAATGGCAAATTGGTCGGCGTTGTAACCCACGTCCTCGTCAACGACCCAACCAAAGGCTACGCCGTCTTCGCTGAAACAATGTTTGAGACAGCAGAAAGCATAGGACGTAGTACTGAGTCATCGGTTAAATTAGACACGGCATCATAGTAAAAACAGTTGCAGATTTTATCTGCAACTGTTTTTAAAATTCGATAAAACAAATTAGAAATCAGATAAAGAATGGTTGTTGAGAAGCTTGTCGAAATATGGTAAAATCAGGATAGTTTAAGGCGGTGAAGAAGTGAAACATATAACAGTAGGAAAAAGGTACAATGAAGGAAAGGTCGCATATGTAGAGTGCATAAAAGACGGCCCGCTTAATAATATCGATATTAAAGACAAGTGCTTTTTGCTGATTATACTTACTCAAGGCAAAATGGAGTTTAAAGTTGGTGATAAGAAAATTACCGCCACTGCACCCTCCTTTTTGTGTTTAAATGAGTTGGAAAATCCTGTGCTTGTTTCAAAGTCTAAAGCACGTTACACTTGCGTGTACTTCCATCCCAAATTTTTAAATATCAATATGACCTTTAAGCTTTTGCGTTCAAACGATTACGGTGACATTGCCACCACGCACGATATGTTTATGTTGAAGCCGTTTATTGATAAGGCGTATGTGATTCCTACTGCAGACACACAGGTTGAGAAGATTGAACAATCGGCCGAGTATATGTCGGAGGAGTTGGTTAATCAGCGCGATTGGTACTGGTCGTGCAGGGGACGTTCCTATTTTATGGAAATTATTATTGCATTAGAGCGTATGTACGGTCTTACAGGTTACGGCTCAAGGCAACAAACCTCAGACAATGTGCCGATTATAAATCACCCCAGATTGCGTGACGCTGTGCTTTACATAGAGGGGCATTACGGCGAGAACATAACCCTATCCGATATATCATCACATGCCAGAATAAATCACACAACCCTTACAGCACTTATGAAGGAAGAACTCGGCTGCACAGCAATTGAGTATCTTACAAAATACCGCATTAGCGTGTCTAAAAAACAACTTAGTTTTACCGATGTGCCTATTAAAGAAATAGCAAATATGGTTGGTTTCAAAACGGTACAGCATTTTAACAGAGTTTTTAAAGGAATAACTGGGGAAACACCGGCTGCATTTCGCCAAGCGGCAGTGCGTAAAAGAAGGGAAGAGATTAAGTGAAAAGACTCGTTTCCCTAATAATGATTTTGATTTTTATTCCTTAATAAAAAACGATAGACAAAGAATACGGATACTGTTATAATTGAAAGAGTAAGTTTGTTGTTGAGGTGTTTTAATGAAGATACACGGATTTCAGAAACTGACCTTGCTCGATTATCCAGGTATGACTGCGTGCACGCTGTTTTTTGCTGGCTGCAATTTCAGGTGTCCGTTTTGTCACAATGCGCCGCTTGTTACTGATATCGACAACACGGCGGTATATGACGAGGCTGAGGTTTTATCGTTTCTTGAGCGCAGACAGGGCATATTAGACGGTGTGTGTATCACAGGCGGAGAACCGCTTATGCAACCTGATTTGGCTTTGTTTATAGGCAAGATAAAAGCGCTTGGGTATAAGGTGAAGCTTGATACAAACGGCAGCGCGCCCGATAAATTAAAGGCAATGATTGATAGCGGTTTGCTTGATTATGTCGCTATGGATATAAAAAATCGAAAGGAAAAATATGCGCAGACAGTCGGCGTAGAACATTTTGACATAACACCTATAGAGGAAAGCGTATCGCTTTTGCTTGAGGGGAAAGTGGACTACGAGTTCCGCACAACCGTTGTAAAAGAGTATCACACAGTAGATGATATCGAAGCAATATCAAGGTGGATTAAAGGCGCAACTAAATATTATCTTCAAAACTTTGTTGATAGCGGTAATTTAATCGGTACTGATATGAGTGCGGTTTCAAAAGAAACGCTTGAATTGATGAAAAGCACTGCTGAAAAAAATCTGAATTTCGTCGAAACAAGAGGAATATAATGGAAAAAACACATATGAAACCAGTTTTCATATGTGTTTTTTTATAGTTTACACCCCAATATTTATGCGATTTTGCACAAATGTGAAATAAAATTACACAATATATTGTATTTTGTACTTGACTTAGGCACAAAATACGTATATAATGGGTTCAAACATCACTTTTGGGGGGATTAAGAAAATGTATGAAGTATTAAAAAGAGACGGCAAGGTCGTTGGGTTTGACCTTAGCAAAATCAAAACTGCTATTACAATGGCGTTTGACGCTTGTGATAAGAAATATCATCCCGATACTATAGATTTCCTTGTTCTCAAGGTAACCTCTGAGTTTGAGCCGAAGGTTGAAGACGGAAAGATATCGGTTGAAAACATTCAGGATAGTGTTGAGTCTGTATTAATCAAGGCTGGTTACGATGATGTTGCAAAGGCATACATTCTTTATCGTAAACAGCGTGAGAAGATTCGTAACCTTAGCACCACAATGGTTGACTATAAGAAGATTGTTGACAACTATCTTCATATTAACGACTGGCGTGTTAAAGAAAATTCAACCGTAACTTATTCAGTTGGCGGACTTATCCTGAGCAACTCAGGCGCAATCACAGCTAACTATTGGCTGTCTGAGGTGTATGACGATGAAATCGGCAACGCACACAGAAACGCTGATATCCACATTCACGATTTGTCAATGCTTACCGGATATTGTGCAGGTTGGTCACTCAAGCAGCTTATTCAGGAGGGCTTGGGCGGAGTTCCGGGCAAAATCACATCTGCGCCCGCATCGCACCTTTCAACTCTCTGCAATCAGATGGTAAACTTTCTTGGAATAATGCAGAACGAGTGGGCAGGCGCACAGGCTTTCTCATCGTTTGACACATATCTTGCACCGTTTGTAAAGGTTGACAACCTCTCTTATAAAGAGGTTAAGCAGTGCATCCAGTCATTCATTTACGGCGTAAATACACCGTCACGTTGGGGCACACAGTCACCGTTTACTAACATCACTCTTGACTGGACAGTACCTAACGACCTTGCAGAGCTCAACGCTATTGTTGGCGGCAAGGAGATGGACTTCAAGTATAAAGACTGTAAAAAAGAGATGGATATGGTAAACAGAGCGTTCATCGAGATAATGATAGAGGGTGACGCTAACGGACGCGGCTTCCAGTATCCGATTCCTACCTATTCCATCACAAGCGACTTTGACTGGTCAGAAACCGAGAACAACAAGCTGTTGTTCGAGATGACCGCAAAGTACGGCACACCTTACTTCTCAAACTATATCAACAGCGATATGGAACCGAGCGACGTTCGTTCTATGTGCTGCAGACTTCGCCTTGACCTTAGAGAGCTTCGCAAGAAGTCGGGCGGCTTCTTCGGAAGCGGCGAGTCAACAGGTTCTGTCGGTGTTGTAACAATCAATATGCCCAGAATTGCTTATCTTGCTAAGGATGAGGCAGATTTCTACAAGCGTCTTGACAGACTTATGGATATCTCTGCGCGTTCACTTAAGGTTAAGCGTACAGTTATAACCAAGCTTTTGGAGAACGGACTCTATCCGTACACCAAGCGTTATCTCGGCACCTTCAATAACCACTTCTCAACCATCGGTCTTGTTGGTATGAACGAGGTTGGCTTGAACGCTAACTGGCTCAAAAAGGATATGACTCATAAAGAAACCCAAGATTTCACCGCTGCAGTTCTCAATCATATGCGTGAGAGACTTTCTGACTATCAGGAGCAGTACGGCGACCTCTACAACCTTGAGGCAACACCTGCAGAGTCAACAGCATTCAGACTTGCAAAGCACGATAAGAAGCGTTATCCCGAGATTATCACATCTAATGAGGACGCAACTCCTTATTACACCAACTCATCACATCTTCCTGTTGGCTTCACTGAGGATATCTTTGCAGCGCTTGACATTCAAGACGAGCTTCAGACGCTTTACACATCAGGAACAGTATTTCACGCCTTCCTCGGTGAGAAGCTGCCTGACTGGAAAGCAGCAGCAACTCTTGTTCGCAAGATTGCAGAGAACTACAAGCTGCCTTATTACACTCTTTCACCCACATATTCAGTCTGCAAAGACCACGGATATCTCGCAGGTGAACAGTTTGTATGCCCTGAGTGCGGAGAAAAGGCAGAGGTATACAGCCGCATAACAGGTTACTACCGTCCTGTACAGAACTGGAATGATGGTAAGGCTCAGGAGTATAACGACCGCAAGGTTTACAACATTGCAAACTCAAAGCTCACTCGTGAGGGTCGTCCTGTAGATGCTGTTTCTGCTGAAGCAGCCGCAGCTGATGCAGTTGCTGATGCAACCTATCTCTTCGTAACAGCAACTTGCCCTAACTGCAAAGTAGCTTGCGCAGTTTTGGATAAAGCAGGCGTAGCATACGAAAAGATTTACGCTAACGAAAAGCCTGAGATGGCAACAGAGTTTGGCATAAAACAGGCTCCGACTTTGGTTGTTGCAAGCAATAACCTTATTGAGAAGCACGTTGGTGTATCAAATATTAAGAAGTTTGTAGAGAACAAGTGATACGTATGTATGATATAATTGTAATCGGCGGCGGCCCTGCGGGGCTGACCGCCGCACTCTACGCTTTAAGGGCAAACAAGAGTGTTTTGGTAATAGAAAAAGAAACCTTTGGAGGACAGATAACTTTTTCGCCAAAGGTAGAAAACATACCCGGATTTAATGAGCTTTCAGGAAATGAGTTTGCCGAGAAGTTAGTAGACCAGGTGCTTGCGCAGGGCGCAGAGTTCGAATACTGCGAGGTTTGCGAAGTAATCGACGGTGAAGTTAAAACCGTCGTAACCACAGATGGCAACTTTGAAGCTAAAGCTGTCGTAATCGCAACAGGCGCCAAGCATAGATGCTTAGGTCTTGACAGGGAAGAGGAGTTTATCGGAAACGGTATCTCGTTTTGCGCAGTTTGTGACGGCGCTTTCTATAAGGATAAGACAGTTGCAGTTGTGGGTGGAGGAAACTCTGCATTGCAAGAGGCGATTTTGTTATCAGACCTTGTTAAGAAGGTGTATATCGTCCAGAACCTGAAAACGCTCACAGGAGAGCAAAAGCTTCAGCAGCAGATTTATTCTAAGGAAAACGTTGAGGTTATCACCGATTCGGTTGTTGTAAGCTATCTTGGTGAGGACGAGTTAAACGGCATAAGAATACAAAATGCATCAGTTGGTGCGGAAAGCGACATAATGGTTGACGGCGTTTTCTTAGCTGTTGGACTTATTCCGCAAAATGAAGCGTTTTCGAATCTAATTAATCTTGATTCAAGAGGCTACGCAGACGCTAAGGAAGATTGCATAACAAAGTCAGCAGGCGTTTTTGTTGCAGGTGACTGTCGTGCAAAACGTATCAGACAGGTTGCAACAGCCGCAGCTGACGGAGCAGTTGCAGCGTTGGCAGCGTGCGATTATATAGACAACCTGAAAGGTTAAATTTAACAGTTTAATATTTTTAAAAGAGCCGAAACAACAAATTCGGCTCTTTTTTCGCATAAAAAGGGCAAAAAATCTGTCTATGTACAGCAAAAATAAAAAAATTGAGAAAATTTGGTAAAAAGATATTGCCAAAACTGGAATAATATGGTAATATGTAGTTAATCAAAAAACGGAGGTAGTATTATGAATAACAAAATGAAGGTTATAGTAGCTGATGACAAGACAGAATTTGGCAGGGATTGCGCTAATTCGTTGCGCCAGAAAGGGCTCGAGGTTTTCCTTACAGCAAAGGACGGTCGACTTCTGCTCAATGAAATCAAGAGGGTACAGCCCGACGCAGTGCTGATGGATATATTTATGGCTAACCTTGACTCTTTTGAAGTGCTTACAAAGTGTAAGGAGCTTGATGGTCAGCGGTTGCCGACTTTCCTTGTAATGTCAGGCTTTGACAATCCTCGCTTGGAAGAGGAAGCAATTTCAAAGGGCGCATCATATTTCCTTATAAAGCCGTTTGACTTTGATATGCTTGCAGACCGTATTATAAACTCAAACACCGAGTTGACTGAGATTAAAAAGCTGGTAAAATCGGATAACAGCCTCGAGATAACAATAACAAATATTCTGCATGAGATAGGGGTTCCTGCACATATCAAGGGATATCATTATCTTCGAGAATCAATAATTTTGTCTGTCAATAACCCTGAAATAATCAACTCAATCACAAAGCAACTGTACCCGACTGTTGCAAAGAAGTTTACAACCACTTCATCAAGAGTAGAGCGTGCGATTAGACACGCAATAGAGGTGGCGTGGGATAGAGGCGATATCGACGTGCTTAATTCATATTTCGGATATACCATACATAATGAAAGAGGAAAGCCTACTAACAGTGAATTTATCGCAATGATTGCTGATAAACTCAGATTAAATTTAAAGGCATCATAAATTGTTGAATATTTAGAGAATGTGTTGTATAATGTTTGCGGTGATAAAAATGAAGCAGCATTATATAAATGTCTCTCAACTCAAGGAACTGTGCCCGTTATTGAATGCAGGTGACGTTGTTATCCTCAGCGGCGAGGTGTATACAGCACGTGACGCAGCGCATAAGCGAATGTTTGAGATGATGGATAGAAACGAGAAATTGCCGATTGATATAAACGGCAGTGTTATTTATTACGCAGGGCCAACCCCAACGCCTGATAATATGCCGATAGGCAGTTGCGGCCCCACAACGTCATCGAGGATGGATAAGTTCGCGCCTAAGCTCTATGATATGGGACTTACCGCTACAATAGGAAAAGGGCAGAGAAGCGCAGAGGTTGTTAAGGCAATTAACAGGAATAAAGGCGTTTATTTGTGTGCAATAGGCGGTGCTGGCGCGTTAGCAGCGCAGTGCATAACCGAGTGCGACGTAATAGCGTTTGATGATTTGGGTTGTGAATCAATAAAGAAGTTAGTGTTTAAAGAGTTCCCGCTGATTGTGGGCATAGACTGCAATTCAGGCAGCTTGTTTAAATAGGTAAAATAGGGTGGATTGCCGAGTTGTTTGATACAATTCGGCAATTATCACTTTACAGCAATTAAAAAGAATGTTATAATTTTTGCATGGAAAAAATCCGCTCGTAGCGAAGCTGGATATCGCAGCAGATTCCGATTCTGAAGGACGGGGGTTCAAATCCCTCCGAGCGGGCCAACAAAAAACGCACTTTTGTCTACTGACAAAGGTGCGTTTTTTACATGATGTTTGCCTGCGGCAAATGATGTTGGCTTCGCCAATGATGACGGCTATGCCTAATGATGTGTGGCTTCGTCACATTTTATGTCAAACATCGCATCATTGCGGCACGAAGTGGAGCAACGTCATGTTTGCGAAGCAAAAGCATCATATCGCGTAGCGATGCATCACTATTCAATATTCGTCATTCATTAAAACGGATTTTCGTAATGAATAATGAATATTTAATGTTGAAAGTAAAATAAATATTTTTCGTAATACACTTGACTTTTTTTGACTGCTCTGTTAAAATATATGACAAATTTGAATATCACAAATAACGACTATGACGAAGACGGTCGGAATGTGAAGCTATACAGAGAATTGCCGGATGGTGCAAGGCAATGGTGAAGCTTTCCAATGACCTATCACTTCTGAGTTGGTGGACCGAAAGGTTAAAACTGAGTAGACTCCTTCCGTAATGCCGCGTAAAGGCAAAGAGCTTGTTTGAGCTCGGAAAGTGACGGAAAAACAACATTTCCGTAATTTGAGTGGTACCGCGGGTTTTATAACTCGTCTCAAAGATTTTCTTTTGAGGCGAGTTTTTTGTTTTATTCAAATTGGTAACCATTAGCGAATATGTCAGCAACGAAAGGAGACAACAAAATGGATTACAGTTTGAAAGAAGTTGCAGGAAGAATAAAAGACCTTCGTGAAGCAAAAGGTTATACTCAGGAGCAGCTTGCTAAGCTCTCCGGTGTATCGGTTGAAGAATATCGTGTTTTAGAGCAGGGCAACACAGATTTTAGCTTTACCTTTATTTACAAATGTGCTAAGGCTTGCGGCGTTGAGGTTGTTGACTTGCTTGAAGGAAGAAGTTCTACTCTTACATCCTTCGCTATAACCAGAAAGGGCGAGGGCCTTAAAATTTTAAAACAACACGGCGTTGAGTATAACAACCTCGCTCCAAAGTTTAAGGAAAAGCTCGCTGAGCCATTCTTGGTTAAATTTCCATATCTCCCCGAAGAACAGGATGCTCCGATTAAGCTAAATTCGCACAACGGTCAGGAGTTTGACGTAATCGTAAAGGGCTCGCTCAAGGTGCAGGTTGGCAATCACGTAGATATTCTCCACGAGGGTGACTCCATATTCTATAACAGCCTTATACCTCACGGTATGGTTGCCGTAAGTGAGGGCGGATGCGAGTTTCACGCTGTAGTTCTCAATCCTCAGGATGGCTTGGTAAGTGAGGAATATCCCGAAGCTCCGTTTGTTGCGGAAAAAACCTTTGCAAAGACAACTGCTACAACAACCGTTGCAGATAATTTTGTAGAATCTTTCTATGATGAAAACGGAGTCTTTAACGGCATCAAGTTCAAGAATGACGATAAGTTCAATTTTGCGTTTGACTGTGTAGACGCAATCGCAGAAAAGACTCCCGATAAGCTCGCAATGATGTGGGTTGCGAACGATAAAACCGACCGCAAATTCACGTTTAGCGATTTGAAGAAGTATTCTGCTAAGACTGCGAACTATTTCGAGTCTTTGGGCATCAAAAAAGGCGACACTGTAATGCTTGTGCTTAAAAGACACTATCAGTTCTGGTTCTGTATGCTTGCTCTTCATAAAATCGGCGCTATCGCAATCCCTGCCACAAATCAGCTTGTTGAGCACGATTTTGACTACAGGTTTAAAGCGGCTAAGGTAAAAGCCATTGTTTGCACTGCAGACGGTGAGGTATCAACTGAAGCGCAAAAAGCTGCTGCAAATTTCCCTGATATGCTGAAAATTCTGGTTGGCGGTAAGAAAGACGGCTGGAATGATTTTAATGTGGAAATCGAACGATTCAGCACACATTTTTATCGCACAGAAAATACACCCTGTGGTAACGACCCGATGCTTATGCTCTTCACATCAGGTACAACAGGCTATCCCCGTATAGCAACTCATTCTTACAAGTATGCGTTAGGTCACTATCCCACAGCAAAGCATTGGCATAATGTAAATCCCGACGGCTTACACTTTACAATTTCCGATACAGGCTGGGGTAAGGCTCTTTGGGGTAAACTTTACGGCCAGTGGCTTTGTGAAGCGGGTGTATTTACATACGACTTTGACAGATTCCATTCAGAAGACATTTTGCCGATGTTTGCAAAATATCATATCACCACATTCTGTGCTCCGCCTACAATGTATAGATTCTTTATTAAAGAAGACTTGTCCAAGTATGATTTGTCCTCTATAGAATACGCAACAACAGCGGGCGAGGCGCTTAATCCTGAGGTGTTCAACCAGTTTAAGAAAGCCACAGGACTTACCATTATGGAGGGCTTTGGTCAAACCGAAACAACGCTGTCAATTGCAAACTTTGTTGGCTCAACTCCCAAACTGGGCTCTATGGGCAGACCGAGTCCGCTTTATGATGTTGTTGTTCTCGACCCCGACGGCAATGAATGTAAAACAGGTGATACAGGTGAAATTTGTATCCGTGTAAAAGACGGAGAGTCACCTTGTGGTCTATTTATCGGCTACTATTTGGACGAAGAAAAGACCAACGAGGTGTGGCACGATGGATACTATCACACAGGCGACCAAGCAACGATGGACGAGGATGGCTATCTCTGGTACGTCGGCCGTATTGACGATGTTATCAAGTCGTCAGGTTATCGTATCGGACCATTCGAAATCGAAAGCGTTATTATGGAATTGCCGTATGTGCTTGAATGCGCAGTTACACCTGTTCCTGACGAAGTGCGCGGTCAGATAGTTAAGGCAACCGTTGTTCTTGTGAAAGGGAAAGAGGGCACCGACGAGCTTAAGAAGGAGATTCAGGAATACGTCAAGACGCATACTGCGCCTTATAAGTATCCGAGAATCGTTGAATTTGTTACTGAACTTCCAAAGACTATCAGCGGTAAGGTCAGACGTGTAGAAATCCGTAAAAACGATATGGAAAAATTACAGAAATAAGCAAAAAGCGTCGCATTTGTGCGACGCTTTTTGCTGTTTGCTAATTAAAAATTCTCTTTAAAAAACATTAGTAAGCACATTCATAAATAACGCTTGTTTTAGCTACACTTCTTGACTTTACCACGATAGTGTGATAGTATAAAATTATACTAAATTTGAGAGGTATGATTATGTTAAGGTTTCGTTCAGATTCGGTTGACAGGTTGTTTCAAACCATATTAAACTTGGAAACAATAGAGGAGTGCTATGAGTATTTTGCAGACATATGCACAATAAAGGAAGTGCAGGATATGGCGCAAAGACTTGATACAGCCATTCTTTTAAACGAGGGTCTAAGCTATCAAAAGGTTATAGAGCAGATAGATGTAAGCAGTGCTACTATCGGAAGAGTGAGTAAGTGTCTTAATTACGGTAGTGGCGGTTACCGTAATGCCATTAAAAAATTAAGCGATATGGAGAAGACTGTATTATGATGGCTTATATCGTTACTTTTGTTTTAGGTATTGTTTGTATCGTTCTCGGTATATCTCATATGAAAGGCAACATATCCTCTCTTCATTCATATCATAAAAAGCGTGTTTCTGAGGAAGACAGGATGGTTTTTGGAAAGAAAGTCGGTATAGGAACCATTATCATAGGCATAGGCTTAATACTGTTCGGCGGTTTTTCTGCAGCGGCTCACTATACAGAAAACGAAAGCCTTGTAATAATCGGTATGGCGGTTTTCTTTGTGTTTCTTGCTGTTGGTACGGGATTCAGCTTTTATGCTATGATAAAATACAACAAGGGAATTTTTTAGCCTGTGATATTGATTATCACGCATATCGTTGATTAAAATAAACGATTATGATATAATATATAATAGAAACTATATTGCATAAACAGGAGGCTTCGTATGTCTAAGAAGAGTAAAAATTGGATTACAAATGTAGACCCTTATTTAGCTCCTTTTGAGAAGGATATAGATTTGCGTATGGATTTGTATAAAACCAAAAGAAGAGAACTCTTAGGCAATTCAAGAAGTCTGTCTGCGTTTGCAAACGGATATAAATATTTTGGATTTCACCGCACTCGCGTTGGTTGGGTTTATAGAGAGTGGGCGCCTGCGGCTGAAAAAATGTATCTTACAGGCGATTTTAACAACTGGGATATAGAAAGCTGTCCGATGGAGCGGCTTGAAAACGGCGTGTTTGAGGTGCACATTAAGGGCAAAAACACGCTTTGCGCAGGGCAAAAGGTGCAAGCGATTGTTGTCAATTCAGGCAACGTTTTGCGCCGTATCCCTTCATACGCAACCCGTGTTGTACAGGATGAAAACACATATCTGTGGTGTGCTGAGATTGAGGACACGCTCTCAAAATTTGATTGGACAGATGCTGACTTTGTTCCTGAAAAGACACCTTTGATATATGAGTGCCATATCGGTATGGCACAGGAGAAGGGCGCAGTTGGCTCTTATCGTGAATTTACAGAAAACATTCTGCCCAGAATCAAGGAGCTTGGCTATAATACAATTCAGATTATGGCGATAATGGAGCATCCGTATTACGGCTCGTTTGGATATCAGGTATCAAATTTTTTTGCAGCATCGTCACGCTATGGCAGCAGCAACGACTTAAAGCAGCTTATCAATACAGCGCATGAAATGGGAATAGCGGTGTTGCTTGACGTCGTTCATTCGCATGCCGTAAACAACACGAACGAGGGCTTGAACGAATTTGACGGTACTGTTTATCAGTATTTTCACGAGGGAGAAAAGGGTAACCACAGTGCGTGGGGCACAAAGCTGTTCAATTACGGCAAAAATGAGGTCTTGCACTTCTTGCTCTCAAACCTGAAATACTGGATGGAGGTATTCCATTTCGATGGCTTCCGTTTTGACGGTGTAACCTCTATGCTCTATCACGACCACGGTTTAGGTAGTGCGTTTACAAATTACGATATGTACTTTTCCTTTAACACCGATGTTGAAGCAGTAACATATCTGCAGCTTGCGAATGAGCTTGTTCATAAGCTTAATCCAAACGCAATCACTGTTGCTGAGGATATGTCGGGAATGCCGGGTATGTGTTTGCCTGTGGCAGACGGCGGAATCGGATTTGATTACAGGCTTTCTATGGGCGTGCCTGATTTGTGGATAAAAATGATAAAGGAATCAAGGGATGAAAACTGGGATATAATCAAGCTTTGGTATGAGTTGACAGGCCGTCGCCCTAAGGAGAAAAACATTGGTTATTGCGAGTCGCATGACCAAGCGTTAGTAGGCGATAAAACTCTTATGTTCAGGCTGTGCGATGCTGAAATGTATACTCATATGAACAAGTCGAGCCAGAGCCTCGTGATTGACAGGGGAATCGCTTTGCACAAAATGATTCGGTTGGTTACTGCGTCTTTAGCCGGCGAGGGTTATCTGAACTTTATGGGCAACGAGTTTGGCCATCCGGAGTGGATAGACTTCCCCAGAGAAGGCAACGGCTGGAGTTATCATTATTGTCGCAGACAGTGGAGCCTTGTTGATAATGATGCGTTGCGGTATAACGACCTAAACAATTTCGACGAAGCTATGATTAAGCTGCTCAAGGATGAACAGCTTTTAGGTAAATCAGCGGAAAACAGATGGATGCATCAGGACGATAAGGTGCTTATTTATACTAAGGGTGACGTTGTATTTGCGTTCAATTTCCATCCGTCGAAATCATTTGAAGGATATTTTGTTCCGTTGGGTAACGGTGGCACATACCGCATTGTATTATCCACTGACGATAACGAGTTTGGCGGCTTTTCACGTGTGGATAAGGCGGTTAAATACAAAACCTTTAAAACGGGTGATAACCGAATAGGATTTAATTGCTATTTGCCGTGCCGAACAGCAATAGTATTTAAGAGAGAAAATTAATTTTGTGCTTTATGCGGAATGAATTAAAATATTCATTGGTTAAGGGAGTTTCGTTCCTGCAATGGAAAAGAAGTTTAAATTTATAATAAGTTGTGTTGCTATTATTAGTGTGATGTTGTGCACGGCTGGTTGTTATAAAGCAAGTGATAAAGGTGAGCCTGAATATGAGGTAGAGCTGTTTAACCCTAACTTTTTGAGTTCGGGAATAATCTCTGGTACAAGTTCATCAGACACAAGCTCAAGCCACTCTGGTTTGTCAAGTCAGTCAAGCAGTCATATGGTAAGCGACAGCGTTTCATCTAAGGAGAGCGGCGACACCTCATCTTTAGCAAACTCTGTTAATACGGAGTCAAACAGTAGTACAAGCAGAATAGAAAACGGCTGTTATAAAATATCAGCTGACGAAGACCTGAATCCGTCTGACTTTGATAGTATGATAGAAGTATCTGCTATTATAGTTGATGAGAACAATAAAAAGTTTAGCTCCATAGACGGCATACTTTACTCAAAGGACAAGAAGACGTTGATAAAATGCCCGAGAGGCTATATGGGTGAGGTGAATATACCTGACGGTGTAGAGGTTATTCATAGCCAGTCGTTTTACTGTTGCGATAATATAACAGAAATCACAATCCCTAACAGCGTAAAAGAGATAGGTGACAATGCGTTTTACCGTTGCTCGAGTCTTAAACGTGTTTATATGCCGAAGAATGTTGAGTTGATAGGAGTAAATATTTTTGATAGGTGTAACTCCCTCAAGGACATTGTTAAAAGATAGTAAGACAATAAAGATTGATAAAAAGGTGAGGATAATATGCCGATTGTTAAGCTGATATTAGGGTTAATTGGCGCAGTTGTTTCATTTGTATTGCTTATAGTGGTCGCGCTGTTTGTCGGCAGCCTTACTATAGATGCTAAAAGCTTGCCTGAAAAGGATAATAAGTTCTGGAGAAATATAGTCAGACTATTGTTGCCTGTAGTTGTAAAGTTTAGCAGAATAGATTTAAAGGTCAGCAATATGGAGCTTGTGCCTGAGGACAGCAAGTTTTTGTTGGTGTGTAACCACCGCTCAAACTATGACCCGATTGTAACGTGGCACGTGTTTAGAAATCATGATATCGCATTTGTATCAAAGGAGGAAAACTTTAAAATCCCCATTGTAGGCAGAATAATCATAGCGTGCTGCTGTATAGCAATAGATAGGGTAAATCCTCGCAATGCTATGAAAACCATAAACAAGGCTGCAGACCTGATAAAACAGGGCGAGGTGTCATACGGCATATATCCTGAGGGCACCCGAAGCAAAACCTTAGAGCTGCTTGAGTTTCATAACGGCGTGTTCAAGATTGCGCAAAAGGCGAATGTCCCCGTTGTTGTATCAACAATTAAGGGAACAGAGAATGTACATAAAAACTTCCCGTTTAGAAAAACTCAAATCAATCTTGATATTTTAACTGTGATACCCGCTGATGAGGTAAAGTCAAGTCAGACCTCTCAGATTGGAGATAGAGTGCGACTGATGATGGAAGAAGCGCTCAGCAAATAAATAAAAAAACAACGGTAGAGCTCTACCGTTGTTTTTTTATTTAAGTTTAAACTTATTCAAATACTGAAGTATTGATTCCGGCACAATCCTTAAAATACTCTTTTAACGCTGACTTCATAATTTCAACTCCGCCTGCAGTGTCGCTCTCAAAATTGAGCGGCATAACAGGGTCGTGTACAGAAAGCCTTAGCAAGAACCAGCCGTCAGCCTCGTTGCAGAACACTCTGATTCCCTCGCGGTTATCATCTGCAACACTCCAGTTCGGCTGATTGAGCGAGAATTGCTCAAGGTCGCTTATTATCTTCTGTCCAAGTGTTTTAAAATCAGGCTCAGTGATGTTAATTCTTAATTCCTTGCGCTCAACAGGCTCTTTCAGTGAGGCGATAAGGTCTTCGATTGACTTGCCGTCTTTACGTAACTGAGCAAGCTTAATAATAATTCTGGTTATGAGGTAAGCGCCGTCATCGAGAAAGAAGTTGTCTTTGAATGCGGCGTGGCCTGATGTCTCGATTGCGAGAGGACAAACCTGACCGCCGTTAGTTAAGCGGATTGCCTCATCAATAACATTTTTGTATCCTCTGCGATAACGATAATGTATACCGCCGAGCTCATCCTCAATAAAAGTCTTAAGACCGCTTGAGGTAACAGAGTCTGTAACGATGGTGCCATTAGGGCAGTTTTCGAGCGCTATTGCGGCAGCGAGCGCAACAAGGCGGTTTCTGTTGATTTCTGTACCATCAGCACCAACAGCGCCACCTCTGTCAACGTCAGTATCGAAAATGATGCCGAGGTCTGCCTTAGCAGCAACGGTTGCCTTGCAAGCACATTCCATAGCGTACTGGTCTTCAGGGTTTGGCGTATGATTGGGGAACATTCCGTCGGGCTCAAGATTGATGCTGCCACTGATGTTGGCACCAAGCGGTTTTAAAACGTCGGTTGCATAGAAGCCGCCAACGCCGTTTCCTGCATCAACAACAAAATGCAAGCCATCAAGTGGCATGTCTGCCTCAGCAACTCCGAGCTGATTTGAAATCATTTTCCTTAAATAAGCGGCATATTCAGATAAAAACTCACAGGGAGTAACCTTGCCGTATGTAGCAACAGAGAAGAACTTGCCAGACTCAGCAATTTCAATGATATCGCTGATATCTTTGCCGTCAAGACCGCCGCCACGAGTAAAAAACTTGAGTCCGTTTCTGTTAAATGGGTGATGACTTGCGGTAATAGAGATAGCGGCGTCGCATCCCTTTAAGACGGTAGTCATAAACATAGCGGGTGTGGTGCAAAGACCACAGTCGATAACGTTTGCGCCCGATTTGGTAAGAGCGCTTATAACTTGAGTTTTGATTCTCTCGCCTGAAATTCTGCAATCGTGACCAACTGCAATCACAGGGTGGTCAGCGCAACCGCTTTTATACAGCCAGGTTGCAAACGCTTTTCCCAACTCAAATACAACCTCATCGGTCAACTCTATATGCTGACCCTCAACGCCCTCGCATGCAACACCTCTTATATCTGTGCCGCTTTTTAGCTTTTTAAAATCCATTAAAACCATCCTTTCAGTTGATTCGTCCGTTGATGATATTTATAACCTTTTCAGAACTTTCAGCAATTGATTTATCGTGAGTAATAATTATAACGGTGTGACCGTCATTCGCCATTTTCCTCAAAATAGATGTTACCTCTTTGCTTGCCTCGCTGTCAAGACTGCCTGTTGGCTCGTCAGCCAAAATCAGCGGAGGGTTAGCTGCAATCGCTCTTGCAACAGCAACTCGCTGACGTTGACCGCCCGACATTTGAGAGGGAAGGTGATGCGCTCTGTTGCTTAAACTTACTGCATCGAGAGCTTGCTCAACCAACTCTTTTCTGCGCTTTTTATGAATACCTCTGTATATCAAAGGCAGTTCAACATTTTCCGCTGCAGTTAACGAGGAAACGAGGTTAAAGCTTTGAAAAATAAAACCGACAGAGCGATTCCTGATTTCAGTTAAAGCCTTAGCTGAAAGATTCGATATATTAGTGCCATTTAAATAATACATTCCCGAAGTCTGTATGTCAAGACAGCCAAGAATATTCATCAGCGTTGATTTGCCAGAGCCTGACGGACCTGTTATTGTTAAAAAATCGCCCTGTTTTGCGCTGAAGCTGATTTTATCAAGTGCGTTTACGCAGTGATTATGGGTAGAATAAACCTTTGATAAATCTTCCACTTTTATAACGTTCATAATTAAAGTTCGCCCCATCGATAATAGAAATATAACGGTGTATTTTACGTTATATTTTGTGGTTGTGAAAACTAAATATTACAATAATTAACTTTTTGTTAAAAACTTATAAATAAATTGACAATTTGTGTCAAAAGGTTTATAATTAAGGTATTGAATTTGATAATTAATCGTAAAACGCTTAAAATAAATCTGTGTTATTTCTCGGAGGTTGGTAGTCGCATGAAAAGACGTGTCGATAAAGCTAACGAAGATATCAGCTTGCAGTCTTACAGCTCGAAAAATAAAAAGATAAAATCAGGCAAACGTTCTCGTGCTGTCGTTACTACTATTTGCATAATATTAGCTGTTATTATCGCAATATCAAGCTTTGGCATTATATATATAAAATCTCTGCTCGGTAACATAGACAGGGCGGAGGTCACTTCAGATATTGGAATAAACAGTAAGGCTGAAGAGGTTTATCAAAACTATATAAACATTGCTCTGTTTGGTCTTGACTCAAGGCAGCATAATGACGTCGGCAGAAGCGATGCCATTATGATTGTTTCGATTGATAAGGAGCATAATAAGGTAAAGCTTATCTCAATCGCAAGAGATAGCTACGTTGATGTTTACCGTAAAGATGGCTCATCAAAGAAAGACAAAATCACGCACGCTTGGATGAATGGCAAACAGGATACCGCCATTAAAACGCTTAACGCCAATTATGGTATGAATATAAAGGACTTTGTTTCAATGAACTTCTACCAGTTTGCAGACGTAATTGATTACGTCGGCGGAGTGGATATAGACGTAAGCAGAGCGGAAATGAATGTAATGAATGGCTATATTAGTGAGCTTAATAGAGCCGGCATTAAATGTAAATATTTAACTAAACCGGGCTTTCAGCACCTTTCAGGCGGTCAGGCTCTTGCTTACTCGAGGGATAGATATACAGGCTCTGATATTGAGCGTGGCAGACGTCAGCGTGAGGTTTTAATGGCATTGTTTGACCAGGTAAAAGACCTTAGCGTAACAAAATATCCTGAGCTGATAAAGATGTTTTTGGGTAAATGCCAAACATCATTAACCGATTCTGAAATGATGTCACTTGCCACTTGGGTGGTTACAAATAAACCCGAGTTTGACCAGCTCGGCATCCCAACAGAGCTTAAAACGTCAATGATTGGCGGAGTGTCATACGTGGTTTATGACGTAGAAAAGGTTGCTTTGCAGATTCAGGATTTCATTCACGAAACAGGGCAGTATGACCCTAAGAAAGTAAATTCAAGCACAGCTGTTTCATCAGTAAAGTCGTAGAAATAAAACGGGAGATTTAATGATGGAAAACAAAAAAGTTGTCAGGCGTTCATCGCCTGTAGTGTATAAATACAAACCGACATACGAGTTTTTCAAGCGCGTCTTCGATATAGTTATGTCGTGCTTGGGATTGGTTATATTATCGCCAGTGTTTCTCGTTGTCGCGATTCTTGTTAAGTTAGACGGTGGCCCTGTTTTCTTTAAGCAAACAAGAGTTGGCAAGGGCGGAAAAACGTTCACATTTTACAAGTTCCGCAGTATGATTGTTGGCGCAGACTCACCTGAGATGCTTCAAAATCTTGCCTCTCTAAATGAGGTTGATGGCCCTGCTTTTAAGATTAAGGACGACCCGAGAATCACAAAAATCGGTAAATTTATTCGCAAGGCAAGTATTGATGAACTACCACAGTTATACAATATCTTGAAAAACGATATGACAATTGTCGGTCCACGTCCTGCGCTTGTGAACGAGGTTGAGTGTTACGATGAGTATCAGTCGCAGCGCTTGCTTGTAAAACAGGGTTTAACTTGCTTCTGGCAGTGCTCTGGACGCAGTAATATATCGTTTGACGAGTGGATAGAGCTCGACCTTGATTATATCGAGCAGAGAAGCTTCTTTACAGATATCAAAATTATTTTAAAGACAGTGCCTGCTGTTTTAACAGGTAAAGGCGCAAGCTAAATTAATGTATATAATTAAAATGACGAACAGTTTTGCTGTTCGTTATTTTTGTCAATAGCCATAGAAGTTAATATACAGCATATATTGCATACATAATGAATATATACAATAAATATACGTTTTGTTGTTTGGATTACTCGGAGAAGTTAAGAAGATTAGTAAAATAACAAGCTTTTATGAGTGATTCGTCTTGACAAATCGACGGTTTTATCGTATAATATTTCACAATTATTGCTTAATTTTTGAATATTTATACACAGATTATGCAAATGTGAGGAATAAAAATGACTAAAGTATTTATAGATGGCAGCGCAGGTACTACCGGACTGAGAATCAGGGAAAGGCTTTCGCAGAGGAAAGATATTTCGGTTGTAACTCTTTCTGAGGAGCTGAGGAAGGATGCGTCAGCACGCAAGGACGCAATTAACAGCGCTGACATAGCTTTTCTTTGCTTACCCGATGCGGCAGCGATTGAGGCGGTATCCTTTGTGGAAAACCCTGATACAGTAATAATTGATACCTCTACAGCTCACAGAACAATGGAGGGTTGGGATTACGGCTTTCCTGAGCTAAAGGGCAGACGAGAGAAGATTGCCTTGTCAAAGAGAGTGGCAAATCCCGGCTGTCACGCAAGTGGATTTATCGCACTTGTTGAGCCGCTTATAAATGAGGGCTTGCTCTTATCAAGTGAGTTGCTTTCTTGCGTATCGCTTACAGGTTATTCAGGTGGCGGCAAGGGTATGATTGCTGAATATGAGTCTGAGGACAGGGATACGCTCCTTGACGCCCCCAGATTATACGGACTTACACAGCAGCACAAGCATCTTAAGGAAATGGTAAGCATTTGCAGACTTGATTCTGCCCCGACATTTTGCCCGATAGTTGCTCCGTTTTACAGCGGAATGGAGGTAACTGTGCCGTTGTTTAAGCATCAGATAAACGGAACTATCGACAATGTGCGTGACTGCTATAAAGAGTATTATAAAGACGGGCTTGTTCGTTTTAACGCCTCTGATTGCGAGGGCGGATTTTTATCGGCGGGCGCACTCAGCGGCAGAGATGAGATGACTGTTACTGTATGCGGCAACGAGGATAGAATTTTGTTAGTTAGCAGATACGATAATCTCGGTAAGGGTGCATCGGGCGCTGCTATACAAAACATGAATATATTATTGGGAATAGACGAAAAGACAGGTCTTGTTTATTAACGGAGGATTTTTTAGATGAAACTGATTTCGGGTGGCGTATGTGCCGCAAATGGATTTACTGCAAACGGAATACATTGCGGAATACGTAAAAACCGCACAAAGAGAGATTTATCGCTTATTTTCAGCGAATGTCAGGCAAATGCAGCCGCAGTATATACAACCAATTTAGTTAAGGGAGCTCCGTTAATTATAACAAAGGAGCATATCAAAGATGGTAAGGCTCAAGCAATAATTTGCAACAGTGGTAACGCTAACACCTGCAACGCAGACGGTATTGAGATTGCTGAGAAAATGAGCGAGATTACTGCACAGGCACTTGGCATCAGCGCAAATGATATTATAGTTGCTTCAACCGGAGTTATAGGCCAGCCCTTGAGCGTTGAGCCAATCGCTGCAGGTATGAATGAACTTAAAAACGGTCTGTGCAAAGACGGAGGCAATGCCGCCGCTGAGGGAATAATGACCACCGATACTGTGAAAAAGGAAGTAGCTGTTGAATTTGAGCTTGACGGTAAGGTGTGCCGAATCGGAGGAATAGCTAAGGGCAGCGGTATGATACATCCGAATATGGCAACAATGCTTGTCTTTATCACTACCGACGTTGCTATATCACCTGAGATGCTAAAGAAAGCGCTTTCCACAGACATTGCAAATACATTCAATATGGTCAGTGTTGACGGAGATACGTCAACAAACGATATGGTATGCGTGCTTGCAAATGCGATGGCTGGCAATACTGAAATTGATGCTGACGGCGAAGCGTTTGCAACTTTTATGAAAGCACTGAACACCGTTACTGTAAACCTTTGCCGAATGATAGCGGGTGACGGAGAAGGCGCTACAAAGCTGCTTGAGTGCACCGTTACAGGCGCAAAGGATGAGGAAACCGCAAAAATCGCCGCAAAGAGCGTTATCTGCTCAAGCTTGTTAAAGGCGGCAATGTTCGGCGCGGATGCTAACTGGGGCAGAGTTTTGTGTGCCTTAGGATACAGTGGAGCGGATATTGACGTAACAAAGGTTAGCGTTAAGTTTGTAAGCAAAAAAGGCGAGATAAGTGTGTGCGAGAACGGCGCAGGAATCGAGTTTTCTGAGGAGTTGGCAAAGGAAGTTTTGCTTGAAAAGGAAATCGAGATTTTAATTAGCGTTGGCAACGGCACAGGCACCGCAACAGCTTGGGGTTGTGACTTAACATACGATTACGTAAAAATCAACGGAGATTATCGAACTTAAGATAAGAAGCGAGGAGATAGATATGGAAAATAATTTTTCCAACGCACAGCGTGCAGAGGTGTTGACACAGGCACTTCCTTATATCAAAAGATATACAGGCAAGGTTGTTGTGGTAAAATACGGCGGCAATGCTATGATTGACGAGCAGCTTAAGCAGCAGGTTATGGAGGATATTGTTCTTCTGTGGCTAATTGGAGTAAAGGTTGTGCTTGTGCACGGCGGCGGCCCTGAAATAAGCGAGATAATGGGCAAGCTTGGTAAGACTGCTCAGTTTATAGATGGTTTAAGAGTTACCGATAAGGAAACTGTTGATATAGTTCAGATGGTGCTTGCGGGCAAGGTGAATAAAACGCTTGTAAACCTTATCGAAATGAAAGGCGGCAAGGCGATGGGCATATCGGGTATGGACGGTATGCTTATAGAGGCAAAAATCAAAGACGAGCGTTTGGGATATGTTGGAGATATTACCAAGATACACATTAAGCCGGTTATTGATTTGCTTGAGAAAAACTATATACCCGTCATTTCTACGGTTGGCTGTGACAGAAACGGTAATACGTATAATATCAACGGTGACACAGCCGCTGCATATATTGCGGGCGCATTAAAGGCAGAGCGTCTTATAATGATGACCAATATTGCGGGTATTCTCAAGGACAAGGATGACCCCTCAACCTTAATTGCAGAAATAACCTGTGACGACGCTCAAAAGTTAGCAGCAGACGGAGTTGTATCAGACGGAATGATACCTAAAGTTGAGTGCTGTGTTGAGGCGATTAAAGAGGGCACAAAGAACGTTATCATAATGGATGGAAGAGTGCCGCACTCTATTCTGATGGAGCTTCTTACAGATGAGGGTGCAGGTACAATGGTAATCGGAGGCTGAGATGAGTAATCTTCAGAACAAAGATAAGACTTATGTTGCAAACACATACTGCCGTTTTCCCGTTGAGATAGTATCGGGCAAGGGCTCAGAGATGTTTGACTCAAACGGCAAGAGATATATTGATATGGGCTCAGGCATCGGAGTAACCGCATTCGGCATCGCTGATGACGTATGGGCTGAGGCAGTGAAAGGTCAGGTTGACACACTGCAGCATACATCAAATTTATACTATACCGAGCCTTGCGCTAACCTTGCTGAGCTGCTTTGTGAGAAAACGGGAATGAAAAAGGTTTTCTTTTCAAACTCAGGGGCGGAGGCAAACGAATGTGCAATTAAAACGGCACGTAAATACGCTGCCGAGAAAAAAGGCGAGGAATATTACACAATTATTACCCTCGAAAACAGCTTTCACGGCAGAACAATAACTACGTTAGCGGCAACGGGTCAAGACCATTATCACGAGCTGTTTCAACCGCTCACAAATGGCTTTGTGCATACTCCTGCGAACGATTTTTCTGCGCTTGAAAAGTTAGCGTTAGAGAATAAAACCGCCGCTATTATGATAGAGTGTATTCAGGGCGAGGGCGGAGTTATAGCATTAGATGCGGATTTTGTTAAAAACACAGCGGAGTTCGCAAAGCAAAATGACATTCTGCTTATCGTAGACGAGGTTCAGACTGGCAACGGCAGAACTGGTGAGCTGTACGCTTATATGAACTATGGCATAACTCCCGACATTGTAACCACTGCAAAGGGCTTAGGCGGCGGACTGCCGATAGGCGCAGTGCTGTTTAATGAAAAGGTTGAGTATACCTTAGGCTTTGGCGAGCACGGCTCAACTTATGGTGGAAACCCTGTTTGCTGTGCGGGTGCTATAAGCGTAATAAGCAGAATTGATAATGCGCTTTTAAACAGCGTTAAGGAAAAAAGCAAATTTGTTTTTGAAAGCTTGAGCGGCAGTGAAGGTATAGAGAACGTCAGCGGTATGGGACTTATGATTGGTATTAAAACAACAAAGCCGGCAGCAGACGTTGTAAAAGAATGTATTGATAAAGGCGTGCTCTGCCTAACGGCTAAGGACAAGGTAAGATTGCTGCCTGCTCTTAATATTGACAAAGATATTCTTAGTGAAGCTATCGGCATAATAAAAGCCGCGTGCGCAAATTAGGAGGATTACAATGAATCTTAAAGGTAAACATTTTCTCAAGCTGCTTGATTTTACCCCTGAAGAAATCGGTGGACTTATTGACTTCGCAGCCAAGTTAAAAAAGCAGAAAAAAGAGGGAATAGCACATAAACTTTGCGAGGGCAAAAACATTGCGCTTGTGTTTGAAAAAACCAGCACACGTACCAGATGCGCTTTCGAGGTTGCAGCTGCAGACCTTGGTATGCACCCTGTTTATCTCGACCCACAGGGCTCGCAGATAGGCAAGAAGGAGAGCATAGCCGATACAGCAAGAGTTCTCGGCAGAATGTTTGACGGAATTGAATACAGAGGATTTGGTCAAGAAATAGTTGAGGAGCTTGCGGCAAATGCAGGTGTTCCTGTATGGAACGGACTTACAAATGAGTTTCATCCCACCCAGATTCTCGCAGATTTCCTTACTATTAAGGAGCACTTTGGCAAGCTTTCGGGAATAAAGCTCGTCTATATGGGCGATGCCCGTTACAATATGGGAAATTCACTTATGGTTGGATGCGCTAAAATGGGTATGCATTTTGTTGCAGCCGCTCCTGAAAAGTATTTTCCTGATGCTGAGCTTGTTAAGGTTTGCCGTGAGATTGCAAGTCAGACAGGCGCTATTATAGAGTTTAACGAGAATGCCCAAGAGGCAGTAAAGAATGCCGACGTAATCTATACAGATGTGTGGGTTTCAATGGGCGAGCCTGATGAGGTTTGGGAAGAGAGAATAAAGGACCTCTCACCGTATCAGGTTAATTCTCAGCTTATGGAAATTGCAGGAAAACAGTGCCGCTTTATGCATTGTCTGCCTGCATTCCACGATATTAAAACAACGATTGGTAAAGAGGTCTATGATAAATACGGACTTTCTTGCCTTGAGGTAACAGATGAAGTATTTGAAAGTGAGCAGTCGATAGTGTTTGACGAGGCAGAAAACCGTATGCACACTATTAAAGCTGTGATGGCTGCAACGCTTTAAAGTTTGTTTTGAGGCTATTGACATATATAGCAAGTTGTGCTATACTATTCAAAAATTTATAAAGGCATTGACGAAGAGTGCGCAAAAATATGCTCTTTAGAGAGATGGCGGTTGGTGAAAGTCCATCGAAAACAGTTTTTGTGTTTGTAGCTTCTGAGCCGAGAGGAAGAAAGCGTTTTTTGCAAGTAGAACCTCTCCGTGATTGCTGCGTGAAGGCATAGGAATTGTTGGATTCCAAGAGTGGCAGTTTAGGCTGCAATTTGAGTGGTACCGCGGGTATGATTTTATGCTCGTCTCAAAGCTACAACTTTGGGGCGAGCTTTTTTGCCCTCTAAACAGGAGAAATAGATATGAAACAAATTACAGGATTGGATTACAAAATTCGGGAAATGGCGGGCAGAATACAGGAGCTTAGGGAAATTCAAGGCTTAACTCCTGCAGAGATGGCTGTCAAAACCGATGTAACAATAGAAGAATACCTGGACTGTGAGGGTGGCAAGTGCGACCTTAACTTTGCTTTTATTTACAGATGCGCGCTCGCTTTAGGCGTTAACGTAACGGATATTATTGAGGGTTATAGCCCTAATCTTAGGTCATATACAGTTACAAGAAGCGGAGCGGGACAGGAAATCGCACAGGCTCATGGAATGACATATTACAACCTCGCTTATGCGTTTAAAGACAGGATAGCCGAGCCATTGTATGTTCGCAGTGTATATGATGAGGCTGCTCAGCATAAGGATATCGAGCTTACCACGCACTCAGGTCAGGAATGTGACCTTGTTATAGAGGGTAACCTTATGGTGCAGATTGGAGAGCATCGTGAGGTATTGGGACCTGGTGACAGCATCTATTTCGATAGTGATACACCGCACGGAATGATTGCTGTAAACGGTAAAGATTGTATATTTTATGCTATCGTTTTGAATCCCACAGGCGAGCCGATTCCTGAGTTTTCACAGGATAGTGTTCAGCAGGACGATTATCAGTTGCCTGAGGATACAGCAGACAGAGTTTATCGTAACTTTATTGACGTCGAGAAAAACGAAAACGGCACACCAACGTCTATCACATTTAAAAACACAGAAAACTTTAACTTTGCATTTGATATAATTGATGCGCTGGCTGAGCGTGAGCCTAATAAGCTTGCAATGCTGCATATAAGTCAGGATAAGCAAGAGCGCCGCTTCAGTTTTAAGGATATGAAGCGTGCGTCGTCACAATGCGCAAATTATTTCAAGTCACTCGGCATAAAAAAGGGTGATAGGGTTATGCTTGTTCTTAAGCGCCACTATCAGTTTTGGTTTGCAATGCTTGGACTTAACAGACTCGGCGCAATAGCAATCCCTGCAAGTAATCAGCTTCAGGAGCACGACTTTGAATATCGCTTTAATTCTGCTGGAATAAGCGCAATAATCTGCACGGCAGATGGTGATGTTGCTCAGCAGGTAGATTTAGCAGCAGAGAAATGCCCTCAGCTAAAACATAAGATTATTGTCAATGGCGAGCGCGATGGCTGGCGTAATTTCAACGACGAATACACAATGTTCAGCTCGCACTACAATCGTGGAGAGGATGCGCCTGGTGGAGACGATTTAATGCTTATGTTCTTCACTTCGGGCACATCAGGCTATCCTAAGATTGCGGCGCACAATTATAAATATGCTCTTGGCCATTTCCATACAGCAAAGTATTGGCACAACGCCGACCCGAATGGCTTGCATTTTACGATATCCGATACAGGCTGGGCAAAGGCAATGTGGGGCAAGCTCTACGGTCAGTGGCTGTGCGAGGCGGCAACCTTTGTTTATGACTTTGACCGCTTTGACGCAGCTGATATATTGCCAATGTTTGCAAAATACAATATCACAAGCTTCTGCGCACCGCCAACAATGCTCAGAATGATGATTAAACAGGATATATCAAAGTACGATTTGTCATCAGTTCGTCATATGACAACTGCTGGCGAGGCGTTGAATCCTGAGGTTTACCGTCAATTTGAGAAAGCAACAGGCCTGCAGATTCTGGAAGGCTTTGGACAGTCTGAGAGTACGATGATTATTGGAAATATGCGCGGAGCGAAGCATAAGCTTGGCTCAATGGGCAAGCCCGCGCCTATATATAAGGTAGACCTGATGGATGCAGACGGCAACTCCGTTCCTACAGGTGAGCCGGGTGAAATCGTTATTGACGTTCGTGACGGTATGCCGTGCGGACTGTTTGCCGGATATTACGGCGACAAAGAACGCACAGACGAGGTGCTGCACGACGGCTTCTATCACACAGGCGATATGGCTTGGCGTGATGAGGACGGCTTCTATTGGTACGTTGGCAGAATAGACGATGTTATTAAGTCGTCGGGCTACCGAATTGGACCGTTTGAAATTGAAAGTGTTATTATGGAGCTTCCGTACGTTGTTGAATGCGGTGTTTCAGCGGTTGCAGATGAGGTAAGAGGTCAGATAGTTAAAGCAAGCATAGTTTTAACTGCCGGCACTGAGGGCACCGACGAGCTGAAAAAAGAAATTCAGGGCTACGTTAAGAAGCGTACAGCACCGTATAAATATCCGAGAGTGGTTGCGTTCTGCGAAAGCTTACCAAAGACCACAAGCGGAAAAATTCAAAGAAACAAGCTGTGAGGTGAGTAACTGTGAAAATATCTTGCTTACAAATGAATATGCAGTTTGCTCAGCCTGATGTAAACTTCAAAAACGCTGCCGAACTGATTGAGAGAGCGGCTAAAGACGGAGCAGAAGTGGTTGTATTGCCTGAAACGTGGAACACAGGCTTTTTCCCCAGAGAAAACCTCAAAAGCTACTGCGATAATAAGGGCGAGAGAACAAAGAAAGAGCTTGGCGCACTTGCTAAAAAGTTTGGCATTAACATTGTTGCAGGCAGTGTTTCAAACGTTAAGGATGATAAGATTTACAACACCGCTTATGTCTTTTCAAAGACTGGCGAATGTGTTGCAGAATACGATAAAACACACTTGTTCACACCGATGCAGGAGCATCACTTTTATGAAAACGGAAACCATCTTACACGTTTTGAACTTGACGGTAAAAGATGCGGCATCATAATTTGCTACGATATCCGTTTTCCAGAACTTACCCGCTCGCTTTCCGTTGACGGACTTGATATACTGTTTGTAGTATCACAGTGGCCCGCAGTAAGAATTGAGCATTTGCTTGCGCTTACAAAGGCAAGAGCAATCGAAAACCAGATGTTTGTTGTTTGCTGCAATTCTTGCGGCACAGCGGGTGAGACAGTTTATGGCGGCAACTCAACCATACATGACCCTTGGGGTAAGTTGTTAGTAAAGGCTTGCGATAGCGAAGAAATCATCAGCGTTGATTGCGATACATCTGTTCTTAGTGATATAAGAAGCTCAATAAATGTATTTAACGACCGAAGAGTCGAACTTTATAAATTAAGTTGAAGGAAGGAATAAAAATGAAGTATCAGTTTCCAGTAACAAGAACAACTAATCCGAAGGCACGTCCTGAGGACGAAACAAAACTTGGATTTGCACGCTATTTCACCGACCATATGTTTGTTATGGATTACGATGAAGGTCAGGGCTGGCACGACGGTCGAGTTGTACCGCATGAGCCGATTCTGATTGAGCCTGCATCCTGTGTTTTGCATTATGCACAGATGATGTTTGAAGGAATGAAGGCATATCGCAGAGCGGATGGCACAATTCAGCTTTTCCGTCCTGATATGAACGCAAAGAGAATGGTACGCACGAATGAGCGTATGTGCATCCCTGAATTGCCTGAGGAGCTCCTTATCGCAGCTGTAGAGGCAGTTATCCGCGAGGATATAGACTGGGTTCCGTCAGCACCGGGAACCGCTCTTTACATTCGTCCGTTTATTTTTGGAGATGAGGTTTCTTTCTCAGTTTTGCCTGCAAAGCATTATCGTTTTATGGTAATTCTCAGCCCCACAGGCTCTTACTATGCAGCAAATGACGGTGGACTCAGCACCACCAGAATTTTTGTACAGGATGAGTATATCCGTGCAGCACCCGGCGGCACAGGCTATGCTAAGGTTGGCGGCAACTACGGCGGCGGTATGAGAGCATCAAGAGATGCTATGAAGTATGATTGCAAGGACGTTTTGTGGCTTGATGCAATCGAGCATAAGTATGTTGAAGAAATCGGAACATCAAACGCATTCTTCCGCATTAATGATGAGGTTATTACTGCGCCCCTTTCAAGCGGCACAATACTTCCCGGTATAACCAGAGATTCTGTTATACAGTTGCTTAAGAAGTGGGGAATAAAGGTAACAGAGCGTAAGCTTTCTATTGATGAGATTGTTGCTGCTTCTAAGTCAGGCGAGCTTCAGGAAATCTTTGCAAGCGGTACAGCCGCAGTTATTTCACCGATTGGCTGTCTTAACTACAAGGGCGACGATGTTATGGTTGCAGACGGCAAGGTAGGCGAGGTTGCACAGAAGCTGTATGATACAATTTACGGTATCCAGACAGGCGCAGTTGAAGACTTTATGGGCTGGACTTATCCGCTTGATTTAAAGGCATAAGATGAAACGAATTACCGTATTTGCTGGACATTACGGAAGCGGTAAAACCAATCTTGCTGTAAACTATGCATTCAAGCTTAACGATATGGGTTACTCGGTTAGCATAGCAGACCTTGATATAGTAAACCCATATTTTCGCACTAAGGATAGTGCAAAAGAGCTTGAAGAGGTAGGGATAGAGCTTGTATCCTTGCCGTTTGCAAACAGCAATGTGGATTTACCTGCACTGCCGTCGCAGATGTACGGCTTAGTCCAGAGGGAAGACAGACAAATAGTCATCGACCTCGGTGGTGACGAGCGTGGTGCGCTTGCGCTCGGCAGATACACCCCGTACATATTAAATGAAAACAATTACGATATGTTTTTTGTGGTGAATTTTTATCGTCCGCTCACAACCTCAGTAGAACAGGCGCTTGAGGCGATGTATGAGATTGAGTCAGCGTGCGGACTGAAATTCACAGGAATCATAAACAATTCCAATCTGGGCGCCCAGACAACAGCACAGGACGTTATCAACACGCTTGAAAAGGCGGAGCAGCTGAGCGAGATGTCAGGGCTAAGGCTTGTTATGACGAGTGTTGAGAAATCAATTGCAGACGGTGTTGAGTTGCCAAAGCAGTTTTCTCTGACACTACAAAAGAAACTATTTTGACAGGAGAATCAATATGGCTAAGGTTACCTTTGCTACTGATTTGTGTAAGGGTTGCGGACTTTGTGTCAGCGCTTGCCCAAAGCAAATCATAGAAATTGCAAGCAATCAGATAAATATTAAGGGACATTCTCCCGCACGTATAACCGACCAGGATAAGTGCATAGCTTGTGCTTTTTGCGCCACTATGTGCCCTGACTGTGTTATAACTGTTGAGAAGTGAGGTGCAAATAATGGCTGATAAGGTTTTAATGAAAGGCAATGAAGCTATTGCTGAGGCTGCTATAAGAGCAGGTTGTCGACATTATTTCGGCTATCCTATCACACCTCAAACAGAGGTTGCAGCTTATATGGCAAAGCGTATGCCTAAAATCGGCGGAGTGTTTCTGCAGGCAGAAAGTGAAATTTCTGCTATTAATATGGTTTATGGCGTAGCAGGTGCAGGATACCGTGTTATGACATCGTCTTCAAGTCCCGGAATATCACTTAAGCAAGAGGGAATATCCTATCTTGCAGGCTCAGACCTTCCTGCGTTGATTGTTAATGTTCAGCGTGGTGGTCCCGGTCTTGGCGGCATACAGCCCTCGCAGTCTGACTATTTTCAGGCAACACGCGGTGGTGGTCACGGCGACTATCACCTTATAGTTTTGGCACCCTCTTCAGTACAGGAGATGGCAGACTTAACTATCCTCGCATTTGACCTTGCAGACCGCTACAGAGTGGCAACTATGCTGCTTGCAGACGGCACAATGGGTCAGATGATGGAGCCTGTTGAATTGCCTGAAACTGTTGAGTACGAAAAGATTGATAAGTCTTGGGCTGTAACAGGCACACAAATGAAGCGTAAACACAACATAGTCAATTCGCTTTATCTTTCACCGGAGAAGCTTGAGCAGACCAACTTCGAAAGATTTGAGCGTTATAAGCAGATTGAGGAAAACGAGGCAAGATACGAGTCCTTTATGATGGAGGATGCAGAATACTGCGTTGTTGCTTACGGAATCACCTCAAGAGTATCTAAGAATGCTGTAATTGCGGCCAGAGAGCAGGGAATAAAGGTTGGTATGATTAGACCTATCACCTTGTGGCCGTTCCCGAAAAAAGCTATTGCTGACGTTGCAGACCAAGTTAAAGCTTTTATCAGCGTTGAGCTTTCTATGGGACAGATGATTGAGGATGTAAAGCTTGCGTCTGAGTGCAAGAAGCCTGTTGTGCTTTGCAACAGAGTAGGCGGCGTTATCACAACACCTGAACAGGTGCTTGAAACTATTATAAAAACTGCAGGAGGTGCTGAATAATGGTAGTGTTTGAAAAACCGAAAAGCTTAACAGATGCCCAGCTTCACTATTGTCCGGGCTGCACACACGGCATTATTCATCGCCTTGTAGCACAGGCTATTGATGAACTCGGTATAGAGGGAAAAACAGTTGGCGTTGCGCCTGTTGGCTGCGCAGTTATGGCTTACGATTATTTTGCTTGCGATATGGTTGAGGCAGCACACGGACGTGCTCCGGCGGTTGCAACAGGACTTAAGCGTTGTATGCCTGAGAATATAATCTTTACATATCAGGGCGACGGCGACCTTGCATCAATAGGAATGGCAGAAACCGTACACGCTGCAACCAGAAATGAGAACATAACCATAATCTTTGTTAATAACGCAATCTATGGTATGACAGGCGGTCAGATGGCGCCTACCTCGCTTCCCGGACAGGTAACCCAGACCTCGCCTTACGGCAGAGATGTTGCCACAGCAGGATATCCTGTAAGAGTGTGCGAGATGCTTGCAACGCTTGACGGGCCTGAGTATATAACAAGAGTAGCTGTTAATAACGTAAAGAATGTAAAGCAAGCACAGGCTGCTATTAAGAAAGCTTTTGAAAATCAGGTAAATAACAAGGGATTTTCATTGGTTGAGGTTGTATCATCTTGTCCTACAAACTGGGGTAAGACTCCTCAGGATGCACTTAAATGGATTGATGAAAAAATGTTGCCTTACTATCCTTTGGGTGTATATAAAGACAGAAGTGCTAAGGAGGATAAATAATGAGTGCTAAACAGTTTTTGTTCTCTGGATTTGGCGGTCAGGGCATATTGTTTTCAGGTAAGTTTATTGCTTATAAGGGCTTGATGGAAGAGAAAAACGTAAGTTGGCTCCCATCTTACGTCCCTGAGATGCGTGGCGGTACAGCAAGCTGCGGCGTAATAGTAAGTGATGATGCTGTTGGTTCACCGATTGTATCGAACCCGAATGTTTTGGTTGCGATGAATCTTCCGTCGCTCGACCGCTATGAAGATAGCGTAGTATCAGGTGGAATGATATTTGCTGACTCTGCGCTTATTGAGCGTAAGGTCAAAAGAGATGACGTAAAGGTTTTCTATGTGCCTGCAACCAAGCTTGCGCTTGATAATCAAATTCCAACCCTTGCTAATATGATTATCGTTGGTAAGATTATGAAGGAATTGGGAGAGTATGACGAAGCAGCAATCGAGAAGACGCTGAAAAAGGTTATTTCCGCAAAAAGAGCAGATATGCTTGAGGCAAACCTTAAGGCTATGAGGATTGGCGCAGAGTATTGATTTTTGATGCGATTTAATGCGTTTATAATGTAAGGTAGGGTATTGACAAGTTAAACTTACTTTGCTATAATGTTAGAAATTATAAATGCGTTGAAGGAATTATTTTCGTTTTTATCGCATCTCAGAGAGTCGTCGGTTGGTGTAAGACGATATGTAAGAAAATGAGAAGTCTCGTTCCGGAGCAGAGCTGCCCAAAGCGTTTGTCGAGTAAGCAGTTACGGCTTGCCCCGTTATCATGGCAAAAGGCTTGATAGAGTCTTGTTGAGAGGCTGATTTTTCAGCAATCAGGGTGGTACCGCGAGATTTTCGTCCCTGAGTCCTATTTGGGCTCAGGGATTTATTTATTTGTGGGCTCAGGATTAATTTTAGCTATTAAAAACAATTTTTCAGAGAGGAACATATCTTATGAAACAAATCAGAATTGCCGATACAACTTTGTGTCAAGAAAACAGTAAGTTCAGCTTCAAGGAAAAACTGGAGATTGCACGTCAGCTTGAGCGACTAAATGTTGATGCGGTTGAGTTGCCTGAGATTCAGGATGAAAAGGCAGATGTTCTGTTTGTTAAAACAGTTTCTTCATTTGTTAAAAAGAGCGTTATTTCTGTTGCCGCAGGCACCACTGCGCAGAGCATAGAAAACGCTGTTTTAGCGCTCGCAAACGCAGTTAAGCCCAGAATAAGAATCCAGTTGCCACTTTCTCCGGTAGGAATGGAATACATATGCCATAAAAAAGCCCCCAAAATGCTTGAGTGGATATCTACAGCGATTAAAACAGCAAAAGAAAAGGTGCAAGACGTTGAGCTCTGCATTATTGATGCAACTCGTGTTGAGCCTGATTTTCTCAAGCAAGTGCTGAGTGAGGCTGAGTCAGCAGGAGCAACCATGATTAGCATCTGTGATTCTGCCGCAAAGCTGCTTCCGGATGATTTTGCTGAGTTTGCCGCCAGCGTTGCACAGCAGGTAAACGTGCCTGTTGGCGTTAGCTGCGAGAACAAAAACGGACTTGCAACTGCTGCCGGTGTTCTCTCTGCACGAAAGGGTATAGACTTTGTGAAAACGGCTGTTTGCGGCTCGGTTATACCGCTTGAAACCTTTGCAGCTATGATACACGACTGTGGTGATAATTACGGCTTTGCAACAAATATCAACAACACTCAGCTTCACAGAATTGTAAAGCAAATAGAGTGGATTGCTAACAATGCAGATAACGATAAACGTGTTGTTACAGCAAATGGCGATAGCGAGCTTAGCGTATATCTTGATGACGCTGATACTCAGGCAGACGTTATAGCCGCAGTTTCAAAGCTTGGCTATGACATATCTGAGGAGGACCAGCGTAAAGTTTACGAGGAGTTTTTGCGCGTTGCAACAAAGAAAAAGGTCGGCGCAAAGGAGCTTGATGCAATTGTGGCAAGTGTTGCGTTACAGGTGCCTGCAACATATAAGCTGGTAAGTTATGTTGTTAATAACGGCAACGTTATCTCATCAAGTGCGCAGATTACACTTAATAAAAATGAAACGCTTATGCAGGGCGTTTGCATCGGTGACGGACCTGTTGATGCCGCATTTCGTGCGATTGATAGTATAATCGGTCATCATTATGAGCTTGACGATTTCCAGATTCAGTCTGTTACAGAGGGCAAGGAAGCTATGGGCTCAGCGCTTGTAAAGCTTCGTTCAAATGGTAAGCTTTACTCAGGAAACGGTATATCCACCGATATTATAGGCGCAAGTATCAGAGCATATCTCAATGCTGTAAACAAGATTGTATATGAGGAGGCATAACAAATGAAACTGTCCTTTTCAACTAAGGGATGGCACAATAATTCGTTTGAAGAATTTTGTGATATAGCAGAAGATTTGCACTTTGGCGGAATCGAACTGCACAACATATATAATCCCATTTTCACTGAGAAAGACGGGGCTTTTCACGATTATGCGGCAGCGGCAACAATGCGCCGTTTATATGAGAAAAATTTGAAAATCCCGTGTATAGATACAATTTCGGACATAGCTTCCGAGTCTGAATTTGATAAAGCGTATGACGAAATCACAAGATGCCTTGCGATTTCTGAAAACTTACATATTCCGTATATCAGACTTCGTGCGAATGCGGCTGAAGACAGCCAAAAAGCTATCAACAACGTTATCAAGTTGTTAGACATTGTGCTTAGCAATGCTCAAAAGCAAGGGGTTAAACTGCTTGTTGAAACCTCAGGTCTTTTTGCAGATACTAAGCATTTGCGTGACTTGCTCGAAAACTTTGCAAGTGATAGTTTAGGAGCGCTTTGGAATATGTCAGCCGCTTATTTCGAGTGCGGTGAGTCGCCTGAAGAGGTTATCAAAAATCTTGGCGCATATGTTAATCACGTTCACATTAATGATGCGGTAAAGGTTAATAATCATACTCAATTCTGCCTTATTGGAGAGGGCGAGCTGCCGATTGAAGAAATGATGCTCGCATTGCGCTCAGTAAACTATGATGGCTTTATATCTCTGGTTTGGGACCCGTCCTGGTGTGAAGAACTGGACGATATGGAGATAATTTTCTCACAGTTTGTCAGCTTTATTAAGCAGTTTGGCGATACCTCTAAAAACAAGAAAACGCTTTATTATAACAAAGACCATACAGGTAAATACATCTGGAAAAAGGATTTGTTGATTGAATCCACTTTTTCACAGGTGCTTGATAGGGTAGTAGAGGAGTTTCCTGACCAGTATGCGTTCAAGTATACAACGCTTGACTATACCCGCACATACAGCGAGTTCCGTGACGACGTTGACACTTTTGCGCGCAGCTTGATTGCGCTCGGTGTGCGAGCAGGACATCACGTGGCTGTCTGGGCTTCAAACGTTCCACAGTGGTTTATTGCGTTCTGGGCAACAACAAAAATCGGAGCCGTTTTAGTCAGCGTAAACACTGCATATAAAATTCACGAGGCAGAGTATCTGTTTAAGCAATCTGATACGCATACGTTGATTATGACAGAGGGCTCAAAGGACACTTCTTACGGCAAAATTATTGCAGAACTTTGCCCTGAGCTTGAAAACGTAAAGGACGGCGAGCAGCTTCATTCAAAGCGTCTTCCTTTTTTACGTAACGTTATAACAGTTGGATTCAAGCAGAAGGGCTGTCTTACCTGGAATGATGCAATTGAGAGAGCAAATCAGGTGCCTCTTGAGGAAGTGCGTCGAATGGCAGCGGCTGTTGATAAAGACGACGTATGCAATATGCAGTACACATCGGGTACAACCGGCTTTCCAAAGGGCGTTATGCTTACTCACTATAACATCGTTAATAACGGCAAATGCATCGGTGACCGTATGGATTTGTCAACTGCAGACAGACTGATGATACAGGTTCCGATGTTCCATTGTTTTGGAATGGTGCTCGCAATGACCGCCACAATGACACACGGCGGCACCTTACTTCCGTTACCTTATTTCTCACCGAAGCCGGCGCTTGCGTGCATACATAATGAGCATATAACAGCGTTTCACGGAGTGCCCACAATGTTTATAGCACTGCTTGAGCATGAGGACTTTGAAAAAACTGATTTCTCATATATGCGAACTGGAATAATGGCTGGAAGCCCGTGCCCGATATCAGTAATGCAAGACGTTGTTGATAAAATGAATATGCGTGAAATCACGATAGTTTACGGTCAAACAGAGGCATCGCCCGGTTGCACAATGAGCTCAACCGATGACCCGATTGAAGTACGTGTTGGAACAGTTGGAAGAGCGTTGCCCGAGATTGAGTGCAAGATAATAAATCCGGAAACAGGCGAGGATTGCCCCGACGAAGTAACCGGCGAGTTTGTCGCGCGTGGCTATAATATAATGAAGGGCTATTATAAAATGCCTAAGGCAACAGCCGATGCAATAGACAGTCACGGCTGGCTGCATACAGGCGACCTTGCTTGTCGCACAGCAGACGGCAATTATAGGATTACAGGCAGACTCAAGGATATGATTATTCGCGGCGGAGAGAATATTTATCCTAAGGAGATAGAGGAGTTTATCTATACCAATCCAAAGGTTAGCGATGTACAGGTTATCGGCGTACCTGATGAGCAGTACGGCGAGGAAATAATGGCTTGTGTTATTCTTAAAGATGGCGAGAGTATGACTGAGGCTGAGATGAAAGAGTATATTCTGGCAAGTATGGCACGTCATAAGGTGCCCAGATATGTCAGCTTTGTGGATAAGTTCCCGACTAATGCTGCTGGCAAGATACTCAAGTATAAAATGCGTGAGGAAGCGGTTGAAAGATTGGGACTGCAGAAGGCTGACGGCGTGGTGACTGCATAATGATTTGTGATAAATTTTATGTGATTGATTCGCACTGCCACGTTTATCCGCAAAAGATTGCCGCAGCAGCCGTGTCTGCAACTGATGCCTTTTACGGCATAGTGTCCGATTTTGACGGAACTGTAGAGCGGCTATCAGACCAGATGAAAGATAGCGGTGTAGACCATTCAATAATCCAGTCGGTTGCCACCACGCCAAAACAGGTTAAGAGCATAAATACGTTTATTGCAGACGTTGTTAATAGCAGCTCGGGCAGATTTACAGGGCTTGGAACACTGCACCCTGACAGTGAAGATTTAGAGGCAGACGTAAACCAAATAATCTCATTAGGACTTAAGGGAGTCAAGCTTCACCCTGATATCCAAAAATTCAAGATTGACGATTACCGTTGTTTAAAAATCTATGAGCTGTGTGAACGTGAAAACTTACCTATATTGATGCACACAGGTGACAGTCGCTATGACTATTCAAACCCAAACAGACTGTTACCTGTGCTAAAGATATACACCTCGCTAACTGTAATTGGAGCGCATTTAGGCGGCTTTTCAGTTTGGGAGGAGGCGTCAACTAAGCTTTCCGGCTTGCCGAATTTCTACGTTGACACATCTTCAAGCGTTAGGTTTTTAGGTACAGATGAAGGTAAAAAGATTATCGAAAGATATGGTGCTGACCACGTTTTGTATGCCACCGACTATCCTATGTATCCCCAAACAAAAGAAATTGAAAACTTGCTTAGTATGGGGTTTGCGGATGATGAATATGAGAAGATTTTTTCTCTGAATGCAAAAAATATATTCA
>JAZNLO010000010.1:0-80760 GCA_045579085.1 Acutalibacteraceae bacterium | reverse complement strand
ATAGTTTTTTCGCACTTTGTCGAACACTGCCAATGCCCATCTCTCTCATAAGTTTTCTAACCATTTCCGTTGAAACGGCAATACCCTCATTCTTCATAATAGTAGCTATTTTATCAGCTCCAAAAATTTGTCTGTTTTCATTATATATTTCTTGTATGCGGAGTCGCAATTCTTCTTTCCTCTTTGCATACCAAGTGTTATCTTTTTTATTTCGCAAAATATGGTTATAAAATGTACCTCTTGGGATATCCAATGTCTCACATATCAAGTGAACACTATACTCGTTATAGAATTGTTCAGCAAGATATAATTTCTTTCTTAAAGGTATATCTTCTATACCGCCAACACTTTTTAAAATATCAACCATATTTTCAAGTCGCGCTACCTTATTTTCGAGCAGCATAAAGTTGCGATAGTTAACTGTCTTTTTCTTAGCCGCTTCTTTTTCAATGTTATATTGTTTGAGCCACGAATAAAAGGTGCTTTTCGCAATGCCAGTATCCTCATTTATTTGTAAATAGGTTTCACCGCCGCATATATAACGCTCTATAATATCTTTTTTCTGCTCTGGTGTATATTTGTTTTTCATGTTATCAACTCCTTCTTCGGAATTATAACATGAAGACTTCTATTGCAATTGAAAGAATTAAAAAGATATGATATAATAAATAAAACATTTCAAAAAAGGATTGAAAGTAAGAATGAGTTTGGATATTAATCAACAAAAAGGCAAAATAGCGGAATTTGTAAAACGCGGCGAAATAATAAAAGTAAAGGAAAATCATGTGCCAGAAAAGGGTATTTTAATTAGTGATTACGTATCAGGACCGATGTTGGATCAGTGGATCAATGAGATAAATGTTTTTAATGAGAAATATTTAGAAAAACACCAGTTATATGCTCTCATTAAGAATGTATGCCTTAAATACAAGAAAATGTTTTCTCCTTGTGATGATATTATTGGATATTTGAAAACAATATTAATTGATAATGAGTTTTGGGAAGAACAAAATGAAGACATTAATAAAACAAAAAATATCGAAATATCTAATGAAACAGAAATGATTCTTTACTTTCTTCTTGATATTCACAACTCTTGTGATGGAGAAATATATTTGGAAGATAATGATTTTAGGATTAAGAATATGCCTAATTACGAAAAAGCGCTTAAGCGATTAAATGCAGACGGATATTTTATTACATATAAACCAGATGTGACTGGTGGGTATGAAATTGAATTGTCTGAAAAGGCATTGACATATAACAAAAATCAAAACCTTAAAACAGAACCAACTGCTAATGTGACAAATATTTATATTTCTGGTGATGTGAACGGTTCAAATCTTTCTACCGGTACAAATTCTCATCAAAACTTGACCAATGTTAATAAAAATCAATCAATTGATAAAAAAACATGGTTTGAAAAGTATTGGTTCCCACTAATTATTGCATTAATTGGTGTTATTGGAACAGTAATTGGGGCATTGATTGGGTTATTTAATTAAAAGTTAATAATATATTTGGAGGAATGTATAATGAAACCACAAAGTGTTTCTGAGCAAATGATGTATAATACAGTTAGAATTTCAACTAAAAGTGGGTGCGGAACAGGATCTTATTTTAATTTCAAGGTTGATGGATATGTTGTTCCAGTGATTATAACCAATCAGCATGTAATCAATTATAATGAGAATGAACTTACGACATTTGAAGTTCATATAAAAGATTCCGCAGAAGAATCAACCACAAATTTGAAAGTTACTTATAATACGAAATGGATTTTTCATAGTGATAAAGATATTTGTTTTTGTTATGCAAATCCATTGTTTGAAGAGATAAAAAGAATACACAATAAAGAAGTATTTTATATAGCAAACGATGAAAGTTTGATATATAGCAAAGATAAACTTGAGGAATTAAGTGCTTTGGAAGAATTAGTTATGGTAGGATATCCCATAGGGCTTTGGGATAGCAGAAATAATTTTCCAATATTTCGAAAAGGATATACATCATCACATCCGGCCATTGATTTTAATGAAGACGGAATAGGATTAATTGATATGGCGTGTTTGCCAGGTTCTTCTGGATCACCTATTTATATCCTAAACGAAGGCGGGTATACTGATAAAAGGGGTAATACATATTTGGGACAGTCGCGACTTATTTTAATTGGGTTTTTGTTTTCCGGACCACAATATACTGCAGATGGCGAACTTATTGTTAAAAATATTCCAACAAAACAAACGGTAGGAACAAGTACTAAGATTATGGCAAATTTGGGTTATTATATTAAAGCTAACGAAATACTTAAATTCAGAACACAAATTAGCAAGGATTTAAAAAGAGTGTGAGAGTTTAAATTTCTCCTTCCAAAAGGACTTTTACATTTTTTGTAGTGAAAATACCATTGAAATCTAAACCTTTTTAGGTTAGACAACAATGGTGTTTTTCTTTTTCAACGCTCCGTTGATTTTTTGTTGCTAATTTATCGGTGTACGCGGTATAATTAATTTGATATTATATAGTTACGGTACCGGAATATTTAGCGAGGTGATTCTTTATGACAATAGGTCAAACCATAAAACTTTATAGGAAAGAGAAGAACTTTACTCAAAGTGAGTTAGCAGAACTTATTGGGGTTTCTACACAAGCAATTTCAAAATGGGAGACAGATTCAGGTATGCCTGATATATCACAAATTGTACCACTTGCACGTGTTCTTGAAATTTCAACCGACAAGCTTTTAGGACACACCGATTCTGCTTTCCTAAAAGAAGTAACAGAAATTCGTCAAAAATTCGGTGGTATTAACTTTATAAGCGACTTAAATTGCGCTGAAGAGTTATATGTACTTACCTCTAAATTCTTTAACAAACATCCCGATATTTCTGATATCGCAGTTGTTGCATTGGAAACATATATTGAGTTATTTGCTAAAGGTAAAATTACCATATCAAAATCAGAGTTTTTAGAAGAATGTGAACGCTATGGAAATAGTATTTTTAGATACGAAACAGTCGCAGACCGTATTTACAAAACACATTATTTAATGTCAAGAGCTTATGATTTGTGTGGAGATAATAAAAAGGCAGAAAGTTATCTGCAAAATCTACCGTATGTTTTTGGCTTCAGGGATTATTGGGAAGCAGAAATTGCTTTTGCTGATGGCAAGAATGGTATTGCTCTTGAGAAAGTCAAAAAGAGTTTTGCTCAAATGGCTCGTTTTACTTCTCGTTGCATAAGACTTGCAGGCAGAGTCGTTCGTGCAGAAGGCGGTCCCGATGCAGATAAAATCAGTCTTGAATTAGATGAGTATATGTTGAGACTTATAAATGCATTTTTATCTGGTGGAGATTATTTACCGCACCGACAAATCTTTCAAAAAACCTGTCTTTTGCCCGGTTTGGTTTCGCAAAATATCAAAATGGGTAACCTTGATAATGCCAAAGAGCATATGCAGGAACTATTGAAAACACGAGACGAGTTTTTTGCGTGTGTCGATAATCAAAGTGATAAGCATTGCCTAATGTTTATTGAGGGTGATCTTGATGCCTCTTGGAATACTACTAAAGAAAAAACAAATGAACGGGTGTCAAGTGCCGAAAAAGCATTAAAACAAATATGATTTTTATTTACGAGGGTTCGAATCCCTCCGTATAATTGAATCAAAATATCTTTTTTGTAGTGCCTTGACAAAAGAACAGTCATCGCTTTTGCGGTGGCTGTTCTTTTTGTATTCTTCATTTTTCACTTTTCACTATTCACTAACAAATAGACCTCAACATTCACCAAAATGTAAAATGTGCTTGACATTTAAGCGGGTTGCTTATATAATCAAATTGTAAAGCTTGCTTTACTTTGGAGGTGGTTGTTTGAATAACAAAATCAAAGACTTAAGAAAAGTACACAACGTTACGCAAGAGGATTTGGCTAATGCTGTGAGTGTGACCAGACAGACGATTATCTCGCTTGAAAACGGCAAATACAACGCTTCGCTTCAGCTTGCTCACAAAATTGCCAAGTATTTTAACTCTACCATTGAAGAAATATTTATTTTTGAGGAGATTTGACTATGAACTTTTTAAAAAAGCTTAAAATCAGGCTTTATCTTGCAATAGGTTACATCGTTTTAGGAATCGGGATGATTTTAGCATTTAACATTATAGGCGCCGAAAATGAGTTTTTATCTTTCTGGGGGCTTGCTTTAGTGGTAATAGGTATTACCAGAATGAAAAACTATTTTTTGATAACCAGAAGTGAAGAAACCATCAAAAAGCAAGAGATTGCTGAATCAGACGAGCGTAACATAGCAATCTCTGAAAAAGCGAAGAGCATTTCTTTTATCGTTTACATCATTGTAACAGGTCTTGCTGTTATTGTTTTGCAGCTAATGAACAATACAGCTCTTGCCGCTACCTTATCGTATACAGTTTGCTTCTTAATCTTGATTTACTGGATAAGCTACTTGATAATAAGAAAGAAATACTGATAGATATTTTAAAAAACGCTTGCCAAAAAGGCAAGCGTTTTTTGTTGCGTAGTTCATAAGTATTATTTTATTCTTCGTTATTTTTTATTCCGAAAACAAGCTTAAGTATGCCTCTTAAAAAGCGAGGGCTCTTTACTACAACAACTTTCACAATTATCACACACCGTTCAGCGTCGGATTCTGATACAGCAGAGAGTGAACAGGCAGAACACCAGCACTATCACCAGCACACAGGGCGGAAATATATATGATATTATGAGTCCCAATCCGAATGCGGTAAGCACCGCACACGGCGAGATACATTTATGCCGTTTCATTTTGCTCACCCACCGTCGTATCAGTTGTTACAGTATACGCTGATGGGGGTTGTTTTGTTAATCGTCGGACAGTATTACTGCGAGCGTTCCGCTCTTAACGCTCAACTGAGCATGCGACTGCGTTATCTCGTTGCTGACGCCTATCGGGAAATCGGAGCTTAAATCAGCGTTATCAAGCGGATATTTCACTCCGCTTACACTAACTCCTTTCACCTGACTGCAAAACGGCAACAAGGATAAAAATTTGCGTTCTTTTTCAATCTCAACCTTGCCGCTTGCAATCAAAAACACCGTATTATGCTCATCCAATATACGCGCATCAACGCCGTTTTTGCGAAGATAATCAAGTACAAACAGATTGGCATAAGTATGGTCAAGGCGGGTTCCTGTGCAACAGAGCAAAACGGCTTGTGTTGCTTTATTTTCAACTGCGAGCCTTGCGGCACTCATTGTATCGGTATCGTCCTTCTTAACAGGCAAGCGCACCAATCGTTTGCAGTTATTAAGAACTGCGCCTGAGTCGAAGTCACCCACTGCGATATCAGCCGTTATACCTGCGTTTCGCGCGTACTCCAATCCCAAATCTGCGCAAATAATAAAATCGCAGTCCCTGACCGCTTCTTGCAAAAAGTCAACGCCTGGGGCAGTTCCGCCTGATATTATCGCGCACTTCAACGTGTTCTGACCTCCCAATCATTAAGCATAGACGCCTCTTTATATAGCTCGCAATAGCTCTCGTGGCGCGAACGTGCTATCTTGCCACTGTTTACAGCGTCTATCACCAGACAGCCCTTTTCGCAAGTATGCGAGCAAGACGTGAACTTACAGCCGCCGAGAAAATCGTCAAACTCTCTGAACAGAGGCGCTATACTCTCCTTAAGCATGGGCTCGCACTCAACCGTTGAAAAGCCCGGTGTATCTGCAATCAGACAGCCTTCACCGATGTCGAACAGTTCAACGTGTCGTGTGGTGTGGCGGCCTCGTCCAAGCTTATCGCTTATCTCGCCTGTTTTCAGGTTAAGCTCAGGCAGCAACGTATTGAGCAAACTCGACTTACCTACCCCAGAGTTGCCCGTAAACACGCTTATTCCACGTTTCAGGCTTTGTTTAATGGCAGATATTCCCTCACCTGTTTTACACGATATTATGTAAACCTCAAAACCCGCTTTTACATATATATCACGTATCTCGTCAAAGTTGCCCTCATCGCACTTATTAAGCACGATTATCGGCTCTATCCCCTGTTTTTCACAGGTGCAGATTTGCTTATCTATCAGCAAGGTGTTGGGCGACGGGTTTTCATACGATGATATGATATACAGTCTGTCAACGTTCGCCACCGGCGGTCTGACCAAGAAGTTTCGTCTTCCAACTATCTCGTCCACGCTGGACAACCCGTCTGATACCGAGATTTTTACCCTATCACCAACAAGCGGAGTCACGCCGTTTTTACGCATGACTCCTCTTGCTCTGCATTCTATTATTTTATCCTCTGTCCTGACGTAATAAAATCCTGACAGTGACTTTACGATTAATCCTTCCAATGTCATACTCATTGCTCAGTTATCGACGAAAGGTCTTTCGTATCAACGCATTTAACAGTGACTTTGCCGTCGCTGACGTTGTATTCCCAAGTCTGATAAATGTTATCATCGATATAAACCTTTATCGTACCCATTGTGTTGGTAACATCGAAGTTAAACTCGTAGTTATCCTTAAGCTCTTTCTTCGATTTGCTCTGAGAGCCGCACACAGCCTTGACTGTATAGGTGTCGGTATAATACTCAGCGGGACGCGGTACGTTAATTATAACATTATAGGTTTTTACTGCACTGGGCGCTTTTCCTGTGCTTACGGTTATCTCAATCGTTGAGCCGTATACAACCTTATCGCCCTCGTTGACGATATCGCCGTTGCATCTGGCGGACAATACAATTCCTTTAGCTACCGTGCTGTCACTCTCGGTAACCTTAACTCTCAAGCCCGCTCTCTCAATATTCTTAGTTGCGGCATTTTGTGATTTACCTACAACGCTCGGCATCTCAACCATATTTGGCTCAGGTCCCTTGCTAAGATAGATTGTAACCTGTGTGGCTTCGTCTATCTCGCCGTTTCCTGCGGGGTCTGTTCTTATAACCTCGCCAGAGGCAATCGAGTTGTGGTACTCGTGCTCTACTTTTATCTCTTTTTGCAAGTTGTATTGCGCCAATGCAGCCTGTGCCGCCTCAAGCGTATAACCCTGAAGGTCAGGCATATAGACAGCTTCCTTGCCCTTACTTACAATAACCTTTACGGTTGAGCCTGTTTTAAGATGCTTATCAGCTGCCGGTGACTGACTGATAATCTGGCCGTATGAAAACTCCTCCGAATACTGCCATTCTTCAACAACAATTTTAATCGACGAGTTCTTCTCCTGCGCCTCTTTATAATCAAGTCTTTCAAGGTTCGGGCATCTTACAGAGCCTGTTGTGCCTGTGTCAAAATACTGGATTAAGAACCAAGCGCCGAAAGCAACAACTGTAACAACCAGAACTGATGCTATCGCTGCCAAAATCGGTATAAGCGAGGACTTTTCTTCTTCCTTTTCCTGCTTATTTATTACCTCATACTTAGGCTTGTCGTTAGCCTTATCGGTATTATACAAGCCGTCTATCTTCTCTGCCGCCACGTCTCTGCTCATTCTCTTTTCGTTTCCGATGGCGCCGATATATCTGGTGGGGCTGTTATCTAAGCCATAGTTTGAATCATAGAAAAACTTTGCAGACGGGTCACGCTTAATCTCCTCAAGGTCCCTGAGCATCTCTGCATCTGAATGATAACGTCTGCTTGGGCTCTTCTGCATCGCCCTCATAACAATTTGCTCAAGCCCTGCCGGAATTGATGGGTTGAGCTCACGGGGCGGAGTGGGGTCGTTTTGCATATGCTTGAGCGCTACGCTGACAGCACTGTCGCCATCAAAGGGGAGCTGACCTGTAAGCATCTCGTACAGCATTACGCCAACTGAATAAAGGTCTGCTTTTTCGTCGATAAGGTCGCCTCTTGCCTGCTCAGGACTGATATAGTGCACTGAGCCTATTGCCTTATCGGTGAGTGTTCTCTGCTCGCTGCGAGCAAATCTGGCTATGCCAAAATCTGTAACCTTGATAGTTCCGTCACGTAAGAGCATTATGTTCTGCGGCTTTACGTCCCTATGAACAATACCCTTATCATGCGCATGCTGCAAGGCGTGCAATGTTTGAACTATGAAGTACAGCGCGTTTTTCCAAGGCAGCGCACCCGTTCTCTGAATATACTCCTTGAGGGTTATCCCGTCGATATATTCCATTACTATATACTGGAAATTATCGCCAAAGCTTACGTCCATAACCTTAACTATATTCGGATGTGATAACACCGCTATTGCCTTTGACTCATTTTTAAATCGATTTAAGAATTCACTGTTACGGACAAATTCTTCTTTTAATATTTTTATCGCAACAATTCTGTCTTCAATGCAGTCATACGCTTTGTAAACAACCGCCATTCCGCCTACGCCGATGATTTCACGTATCTCATAACGGGTGTCAAGTCGCTTTCCGATAAATTTATCCATCTTTTGAATTCTCCTTTCTACAATGATAAAATTACAACAGTTATATTATCAGGACCGCCCTTGCTGTTTGCCAGCTTTACAAGGCTGTCCGGATACTCGTAAAATCCGTAATTACGGAAGACCTCAAGCATATCGTCCGCTTCTACTGTGGAACTTAAGCCGTCTGTGCAGATAAGTATGGCATCACCCTCGCCAAGCTCAACCTCATCGTAATCTACGAGCAGCCGCTCCTCTACGCCGAGCGCCCTCGTAATAATATTGCGATGGGGATATGTTTTTGCTTCCTGCTCTGTGAGTTTTCCGTCTTCTATCAGGCGCTGAACATATGAATGGTCTTTCGTAATCTGCTCAATACGCTCAACTGAAAACACATACGCTCTGGAATCACCTACGTGAGAAATATGCGCAACGGAGTTGATTATAACTGCCGCTACAACCGTTGTGCCCATACCTGCATAGTCGTCCGACTGCTGCGACATATCGTATACCTCAAGGTTTGCCGCAGTGATAGCAGATTCAAGCATTGTTCTAACAGAGTTTGAGCCCATTCCCTCACGATATGATGACGAGATATGCTCGCTGATTATCTTTACCGCTGTTGCGCTTGCAACGTTGCCTCCGTTTGCGCCGCCCATTCCGTCACAAACTACTGCCCACACTACTCCGTTCGAAAATTCTCCCGTTGCATAGGCATCCTGATTGCTTCGGCGCATCTGACCTGCATCCGTTTTGCTTACTATTCTCATTAGGCTCACCTCTCTTTTCCAACATATCATTACAGGGTTTTATCCTACCCCACAATATATTATCACAATAGTATCGAAATTTAAAGTAACAAAGTTGTTATTATTTATAACGTTGCCTTAACTGGCCGCATGAGGCAGAGATGTCTGCTCCCAAAGTTCGTCTTACAGTGACGTTCATTCCGCCTTTTTCAAGACGCTGTTTGAATTTCTGCACTCTATCATTATCTGCTCTCTTATAATCGTTTTCCCTTACCTCATTTGCAGGAATCAGGTTGATATGGCAGAGCATTCCTTTAAGCTTTGATATAAGCTCGTCTGCACATTTATCAGTATCGTTTACGTCTTTTATCATTGCGTATTCAAAGCTGATACGTCTGCCTGTTGCGTCGATATAATCCTTACACGCTTTTAACAACTCGTCAACGCCGTACTTCTTATTTATCGGCATTATACGGGTGCGGATTTCGTCGTTTGGTGCGTGAAGCGAAATTGACAACGTCAGTTGAAGCTTATGCTCCATCAGCTTATATATTCCGTCTACACGTCCGCAAGTGGACAGCGAAATATGCCTCATTCCTATGTTTAAGCCGTCTTCCTCGCCTACTAACTGCAAAAATCTTAGCACGTTATCATAATTATCAAACGGCTCGCCCATTCCCATCAGCACAACGTTTGATATCCTAATATTCATATCACGCTCGGCTGACATTATCTGCGCAAGCATCTCAGATGCAGTTAGACTGCGCTGAAGTCCGTCTAACGTTGAAGCGCAAAAGCTGCAGCCCATTCTGCATCCCACCTGTGTGGATATGCAGATGCTATAACCGTGATTGTACTTCATCAGCACGCTCTCGATAAAAAGCCCGTCGTTAAGTTTGAACAGGTACTTTACGGTTTCGTCGAGCTTTGAGCAGAACTTTGCTTCTATCAAAGCGTTTGCTATATATCCACGTTCTGCTATTTGCTGACGCAAGGACTTTGATAAATCTGTCATTTCATCAAAGCTCTGCGCACCCCTCTGGAGCCATTTATAAAGCTGCTTCGCTCTGAATTTAGGTAAACCGAGTTCCTTAATAAGCTCCTCGATTTCGTCAAGCTTCATCGACCTTAAATCCAGTTTTTGCACACAAGTCACTTCCTCTTAACTAAGCTGCAATAGAAAAATCCGTCTGTTTCTGAGTATGGCATAAGGGTGACGGGTTCTTTATCCAAGCTGAAATCGGGGTTAGACGCTAAAAATTTCTCCACAACTGAGAAGTTTTCGTCTTTTATCAGCGTACAAGTGGAATATACCAGTCTGCCGCCCGATTTCAGATATGTTGATGCCGTTTTTAGTATCTCAAGCTGCAACGCCGTCAGCTGTTTAATATCAAATTCAGGTTTATACTTGATATCAGGCTTGCGACGTATAACCCCTGTGCCTGAACAGGGCACGTCACATAAAATTCTGTCAAAAGTGCCGAGCGTGGCGTTTATAACAGTTGCGTCATTTTGCACGGCGCTGATGTTATGTAAACCGAGCCGCTCTGCGCCTTTCTTTATCAGCTCTACCCTATGTGCGTGGATATCGCACGACACAACCTCGCCTGTGCCACTCATCAGCTCAGACAATGTAAAGGTTTTTCCGCCCGGTGCCGCACAGATATCCAGCACTCGCATTCCGTCTTTAACCTGTAAGGCTTCGCAACACATCTGGCTCGATAAGTCCTGAACGTGAAACAGTCCGTTTGCGTATGCTTTTGTCTGCTCGGCAGAGCCTTTTTTAAGTTTGAGGCAATTTTCAAGCTGTGTTTCTTCTGTTAAAGCGCCCTCGTTTTCAAGCGCTTCTTTTACCTCTTGAGTTGTTGCTTTTGTTGTGTTTATCCTCAAATATGTAGACGGGGTTTCGAGTGAGCTCTCCAAAACACGCTTTGCATCATCTATGCCGTAATCCGCTATAAGACGCTTTGCAAGCCAGTCCTCACAGGAATAGCGCAAGCTTAAGTCGGATGGCGAATCGCCGTCAGGCAGAGCGTGCTCAGCCTCTCGCAAAAACGAGCGCAGCACCGCATTTACAATCCCTGCTGCATACTTATCCTTTGAGTGCTTGACAGCGTTGACAGTTTCATTTATGGCGGCAAACGAAGGCACCTTGTCCATATACTCAAGCTGATAGACAGCCGTACGAAGTGCCTCAAGGACAAATGGAGAAAGCTTATTTAGCGGTCTTGAGCAGTGTTTGCTGATATAAAAATCAAGCGTGTATTTTCTGTCTAACACACCGTAAAACAAGGCTGACGCAAATGCAGAATCCGCCGCGCTCAAGGATGCCGAGCGCAGCGTTTTATCAAGCACAATATTCGAATATCCGCCATCGTTTTCTACGGCTGTAAGCGCCTTTATTGCCACAGCTCTTGCATTTGCCATTCTTATCGCCTTCTTGAACCTGTAATACGCAAAAAGTAATAAAGCATTAAAAGCAACGACTGCAACAAAGCTGCCACATAAGTCATTGCAGCGGCTGTGAGCGTCTGCTTTGCCGCTTTGTATTCCTCGCCGTACAACAAGTCTCGCTCTCTTATTACGCTAAGCGCTCTACGGCTTGCATTAAACTCAACAGGCAGTGTTATAAGCTGGAACACCACCGAAAGCGAAAACAACGCCAGTCCCAGCATAGCAAGCTGAGCAATAGCAAGGATTGTGCCTATGAGCATAAGCGGCAGAGCGAGAGTTGAGCCTATATTGCAGACGTGGACAAGTGCCATTCTGATTTTTATGGGCACATATTTTTCTGCGTACTGCGCTGCGTGACCTGCCTCGTGTGCGGCAACTCCGACTGCCGCAACCGAGCGACTTGAATACACCGATTCAGACAGGCGTATGACGTTTGTTCTTGGGTCGTAATGGTCGGTAAGGTCTCCCCCGACTGACTCTATTCTCACGTTAGTTATTCCGTAATAATTCAGTACAGCCTGTGCCGCCTGAGCACCTGTAAGTCCTCTGCTGTTTTGAAAATCGGAATATTTTCTGAATGTGGATTTTACCTTCATGCTTGCCCAAAGCGCAATCAGCAAGCCGGGCAGCATAAACAAATAATAGTTTAAATATCCGCTGTAAAAAAAGTAAGGCATATTTTTCTCCTTATAAGTTCTCCTATAAAGCCGTTTAAGAGCCCAACACAGTACCCACTTTTATTGGGCGGCCTTTCAGCATCTCTTTGGCTTTCATTCTCTTTGAGCCCTCAAGCTGAACATCATCGAGAGTTATTGAGGTTGAATCGCCGCAAGCGATGGTGATACCCTCAATAGTGCTTACAACTGTGCCTGCCTCCTGAGCGCAAGCAGAGCCCACAGTTGCAGAATACACCTTCAGGCGTTTGCCATCGAGCATCGTATAGGCAACAGGCCAGGGTGAAAAGCCTCTAACAAGGCAATCTATCGACTTCGCCGACTTTGAGAAATCTATCAAAGCCATCTCCTTGCTTATTATTGGTGCAAGAGTTGCCTTTGATTCATCCTGTTTAACGCTTGAAAGCTCGCCTTTTTCAAGTTTTGACAATGTTGACACTATCAGCTTTGCCCCAAGCTCTGACAATCTATCAAACAGCTCGCCTGCTGTTTCTTTTTCCCCTATCGGTGTGGACACGCTTTCAAGTATATCGCCTGTGTCCATTCCCTCGTTCAAGAGCATTGTTGTAACGCCTGTTTCCTTATCACCATTGACAATCGACCACTGTATAGGCGCTGCGCCCCTGTATTTTGGCAGCAAGGATGCGTGCACGTTTATAAAGCCTAACGGCGCTAACTTAAGCATATTTGCAGGAATCAGCTTTCCGTATGCCACAACCACAACTGCCTCCGGTGCGAGCGCCTTGAAGGTTTCAAGCTCCTCTTCTGTGCGTAAAGAATTGGGCTGCAGCACTTTTATATTATGCTTTAAAGCGCACTGCTTTACAGGCGTTGGAAAGATTTCCCTCTTTCGACCTACAGGCTTATCGGGCTGAGAGTACACTGCCACAATCTCGTGCCCCGACTGTATAAGCGACTCAAGACAACCCACTGCAAAGTCGGGCGTTCCCATAAACACAAGACGCATGGCTTAATTCTCCTCCAAAGCGCGAATTACTTTTGTTCTAAATACTATTCCGTCGAGGTGGTCAATCTCATGACAAAGCGCTCTTGCCATTAGCCCCTCGCCTTTAATTTTAAACGGCTTTCCGTGTCTGTCCAACGCTTCTACTATAACTGAGTTCGGGCGGCTGGTTACGCCGTATTCACCTGGGAATGACAGGCATCCCTCTGTTTCCTCCTGATGTCCGCTCTGGCCGATTATTTTCGGGTTTATAAGCTCAATCAGTCCCTCGCCGCAATCTATAACAACCACTCTGCGCAAAATGCCCACCTGTACTGCAGCGAGGCCTACACCGTCTGCCTTATACATTGTTTCCGCCATATCGTCAAGCAAGCAATGCAGCTTCTTGTCAAACACCTCTACGCTGCGACTGACTTTGAAAAGACGGTCATCGTCTTCTTTAATTATGTTTCTTGTTGCCATTTACAATACACCTCAAAATGTGGATTCGGGATTTATATCAGCAAAGGCTGTTATGTTTCTATTGCTTGCATCCTTAAAAAAGGTGCGAAGCGCCTTAGACAGCATTTGCCTGAAGTTTCGGTTGTTTTTAACCTTGATTAGTATTCTGTATCTATACTTGCCGCTCACCTTTGGTATAACGGCTGCCGACGGTCCCAGAACAATCATATGAATATCCGGGTACTCTACGTCATTCAACTGCTTTAAAACTTGCAAGAAGCGTGCCGCTCCCTGTTTGGCAGAGTTAGCATCTATACTTACAAAGCCCACCAGACACAACGAGCAATACGGCGGATATATCATTACCTTTCGGCTGAGTATTTCCTGCTCATAAAACTTTTCATAGTTTTGCTCGCAAGCAAGCTCGATTGTTTCGTTTTCGGGCGACATAGTCTGTATTACTGCTATTCCCTCATCGTCACCCCTGCCAGAGCGACCTATAACCTGTGTAAGCAGTGAAAACGTGCGCTCATAGTTTCTATAATCTTCATTAAACAGGGTTGCGTCTGCGTTTAGCACGCCTACCAAAGTAACGTTCGGGAAATTGAGCCCTTTCGCTACCATCTGCGTGCCGAGCATTATGTCATACTCGCCTTTTGCAAACGCCTCAAGCTTTTCGCTGTAGGAATTTCTTGCAACATTACTATCAGCATCCATTCTCAGCACCCTTGCATCAGGAAACAGTTCTTTCAGCTCTTGCTCCGCTCTCTGTGTGCCCACGCCTGAATATTTAATATGCTCGCAACCACACTCAGAGCATTTATTGGCAAAGCCAACCGAGTAGCCGCAGCTATGGCACATAAGGCGGTTATTTGCCGAGTGATAGGTTAGCGATATGCTGCAATTGGGGCAGGTCATAATATGGCTGCACGCAGAGCAAGTGACGATTGTATTATGTCCTCTGCGGTTTAGAAGCAATATTGTCTGCCGCCCTGCCTCAAGATTTTCTCCTATACGCATTTGCAAGAATCTGCTGAAAGACGAGGCATTACCCTCGCTCAGCTCTTTGCGCATATCAACCGTGTGCACCTTAGGCAACACCGCATTTCCGTAGCGCTTTGTAAGCTTTAAGAGCTTGAATCTGCCGCTTTGTGTGGCAGCATAGGTTTCTACCGACGGGGTGGCTGATGCAAGCAACAGCATAGCGTTATGATACGAGCATCTGAAGCGTGCAACGTCCTTTGCGTTGAATTTCGGCGTTGTTTCAGATTTATAGGTGTGCTCCTGCTCCTCGTCGATTATAATAAGCCCTATATCGTCAAAAGGCGCAAATACAGCCGAGCGCGTGCCGATTGCAACCAAGGCATCCTTATTCTTTACACGCTTCCACTCGTCCATTCTTTGACCCATCGACATTGCACTGTGGAACACGGCAACCTTGCCGCCATAGCGTTTATTGAACAAGTCAAGCATCTGCGGTGTGAGCGAGATTTCAGGCACCATCACTATTACGCCTTTTGAATCTGCTACCGCTTGGTCTACTGCTTTAAGGAAAACCTGAGTTTTTCCACTGCCCGTTATTCCGTAAAGCAGAGCCGCTCCGCCCTTGTTATCCCTGTAGATATCCATTATTCCGTTGAGGGCTTCGGCTTGCTCGTCTGTAAGCGTTATTTCTTCTTTGACTTCGGCGCCGTTGTAGCCTGTGCGATATACCTCACAGTCAAAGCACTCAACAAGCTCCTTTTTTTCAAGCCCGTTTATCACCGCTTGCGTGACACCTGTGAAGTAGCATATCTCCTTAACAGTTGCTGAGCCTACCTCTCCCAATAATTCGGTAACTGCTCTCTGCTTTGACGTAAGCTTTACGGAGTCTTCAAAGTCCTCGCTCAGCCTTACCATACGCACCGTTGCATCGCCCATACGGCGAACTGCATCATCCTTGCGTTCAGCAAGCCCCAGCGCTACCAATTCATCAGGTAGCTTACTATCCGCCTCCAGACCGCAAACATCAAGCAATCTTGACTTTTCAACTGTTGCTCTGCTGCTTATAAGATACGTCATAACCTGACGCTGAGCATCACTCAACGTATCGGGCAAGGTATCTGCTTCTATGCCTTCCGCCGCCTTGTACGACTCGACTATCTGCATATTTACCCCTGCAGGCAGCATCAGCTTTACCGCATCGTAATATGTGCAAAACGTGTGCTCTTTTATCCATTCAGCGAGCTTTAGCATTTCTTCGCTGAGCACAGGCTCCGCATCCAACAGCGCAACAACAGGCTTTAGCTTTTCAAACTCGCTTGAGAGGTTTTTTGACAGTATTATTCCCTGACGTTTCCTGTTGCCCTTGCCGAAAGGCACCATTACTCTGCACCCCGCTTGCGCCGAGTGCATATCTTCGGGTAATAAATAGTCAAATGGCTTGTCATAATGAAAGACCGTACGGTCAACAGCCACGCTGACAACCACCGCAGTTTTCATGACAAGCCACCCCCTCTTTTAAATAAAAGAATTTTGTTGTTTATTGTTTATTTGTTTTCTAATTCTGCCGCTATTTTATTGATTGCCAATGTTACAGGCTTCTCAACTATGATTTCTCTGTCTTCCTCTGCTTTTGAAGATATCTTTCTTGCCTCGTCAGCTACGTCGTGCACGAGCTTGTAACGGCTGTCATATTCCTTGATTAACTTTCCAATTGCGGGATTAAGCATTTTTAAGCACCTCATTAATAAAATTTGTCATATTTGTCGCCCTGTGGCCAGCCGCTCTGATAATATCACACATATCATCCACCGCTTTCTGCAGGTCGTCATTTACTATTATATAATCGTAATCCTTTGCGCAGGCTATCTCTCTTAGCGCCTCGTTAAGCCGCTTTTTAGACATCTCCTCGTTATCGGTATTGCGCCCGTACAATCTGCTGCGCAGCACCTCAAACGATGGCGGCATTATAAATATGCTCACAGCCTCAGGCATTGACTCTCTGATTTGAGCCGCTCCGTTTACATCGATTTCTATCACTATGTTTTTGCCGTTTGCAATCGCTTGCTCAACAGGCTGACGTGGTGTGCCATAGTAGTTGCCTACAAAGACATTGTGCTCAAGGAACATTCCACGCTCAAGCCTTGATTTAAACTCATCAACGCTTATAAAGCTGTACTTTTCGTCTTCCTGCGGGATTCCACGCTTTTGCCTTGTAACGCACGAGATTGAAAACTCAAGCTCGGGCATTCTTTCTCTGACAAGCCTTAGCACCGTGTCCTTTCCGCTGCCTGACGGACCCGACAGTACAAATGCTGTTCCTTTACTGCTCATCGATATCACCCTCGCCTATTCCGCCGTCGGCATCGTTGAGCCTATTGGCAACAGTTTCACACTGCAGATATGTCAGCACGATATGGTCACTGTCTGTTATTATCACCGCTCTGGTGCGTCTGCCCTGAGTAGCGTCAATCAGCTTGCCTTTTTCCCTCGCATCCTGTATTACTCGCTTTATCGGCGAGGACTCAGGGGTTACTATCGCTACAAGGCGATTAGCTGACACCATATTGCCAAAGCCTATATTTATTAGTTTCATTGACTTCGCCTCCGCTTATTCAATGTTTTGAATCTGCTCGCGCATTTTTTCAATCTCTGATTTTATTGCAACTACTATATGTGATATATCAATATCCTGACATTTTGAGCCGATTGTGTTAGTTTCTCTGTTCATTTCCTGCACAAGAAAATCAAGCGAACGGCCTATCGGTCCATCCTGAGAAAGCATATTGCTCATCTGCTTGAAATGGCTGCGAAGCCTTACTGTTTCCTCATCGACGGCTATCCTGTCTGCAAAGATGCCTGTTTCTGTAATAAGGCGCTGCTCGTCAATCTTGACATCGCCAAGCAGCTCGCGCATTTTTTCCTCAAGCCTTGCTCTGTACTTTACAACTGTTTCAGGTGAGCGCGCCTCAACGGTTTCAACATAGCCCAAAATGGTGTTCATTCTGTTAAGCACATCTTCCTTGAGCTTTTCGCCCTCTTGACGACGCATATCAAGGAATTCGTCTATCGCTCTGTTTGCAACCTCACTGAGCATTTCCCATACGTGCTCTTCATCGAGGCTTGCTTTTGTAACCGTAAACACCTCAGGAAAACGCAGAAGCGTTGCTGCGGATATATCGGAATTGAGCCCGTAGGTTTCGCCAAGCTCCTTAACCGCATCCACATACTCCCTTGCCAGAGAATGATTTACCTCCAACTTAACGTTGTTCTGCGAGCGGTCTGCCACGTTGATAAACATATCTACCTTTCCTCTGTTTATCCTCGACTGGCAAAGCTTTTTGAGCTTATCCTCTGCAAAGCCGAACGACCTCGGCATACGAACGGAAAACTCGAAAAACTTATGGTTGACTGAACGTATCTCAACTGTTATATCAAATTCTTCTGACGATATATCGGCTCTACCGTAGCCGGTCATACTCATTGCCATTGCTTTCATCTCTTTCATACGCACATTAAATGCAATATTTTATCAGTTTATTTTACCAAAAATGCACGCTTCTTGTCAACCTTAATACTTGATTATTTGACCTAAAAGCTGTATAATACTGTAAGTTATCACTTTTGAGAGGATTTTTAGATATGAAATTAGGTATTGTGGGTTTGCCCAACGTGGGAAAGTCTACCCTTTTTAACGCTATCACCAACGCCGGCGCTCAATCTGCAAACTATCCCTTTTGCACCATAGAGCCAAACATTGGTATGGTTTCTGTGCCTGATGAAAGGCTTGACAAGCTCGCTGAGATGTATCAGCCTGACAAGTTCACACCTGCCACTATAGAATTTGTGGACATCGCCGGTCTTGTAAAGGGCGCTTCCAAAGGCGAGGGGCTTGGCAACAAGTTTTTATCGCACATACGTGAGGTTGATGCAATAATTCACGTTGTAAGGTGCTTTGAAAGCACAGATATCGTTCACGTTGATGGCTCGGTTGACCCGTTAAGAGATATTGACACCATCAACATTGAGTTGATTTTAAGCGATATCGAGATGGCTCAGCGCAGATATGACAGGGCTTGCAAGGCACTTAAAGGTGACAAGAAAATGCAAGAGGAAGTTGATTTCTTAAAAGAACTTATCGAGCATCTTGAAGCCAACAAGCCTGCACGTTCAATCGAAACAAACGACGTTACCGCTCAGATAATCGCAACAAGCGCTCTGCTCTCGTCAAAGCCTGTTATATATGCGTGCAACATGGGCGAAGACGACTTTATCTCGGGCATTGAAAACAACGCAAACTACATGGCTGTGAAAAAGCTTGCTGAGTCGGAAAAGGCAGGCTGCTTGCCGATTTGCGCTGAGATGGAAGCTCAGATTGCTGATATGGACGAGGAAGAAAAGCAAATGTTCTTAGGCGAGCTTGGTCTTGAATGTTCAGGACTTGACAGACTGATAAAAGAGGGCTATTCATTGCTTGGACTTATATCTTACCTCACAGCAGGCAAGCCTGAGGTAAGGGCCTGGACAATAACCGAAGGCACGAAGGCTCCCCAAGCAGCAGGCAAAATTCACTCTGACTTTGAACGCGGTTTCATTCGCGCAGAGGTTGTTTCCTTTGATGACCTTATGGCGTGCGGAAATATGACCGCCGCTAAGGAAAAAGGTCTGGTCAGAAGCGAGGGCAAGGAATACGTTATGAAAGATGGCGACGTTGTTTTATTCAGGTTTAACGTATAAAGAAATATATTCAGCTAAGCAAAAACTGCCAAACGGGATATCCCGTTTGGCAGTTTTTTAATCTATATCAGCATTCTCTGTTTCGTTGTCTTTAACGCTATGCGGTTTATTTATCAGTTGAGCGGGTTGCTTTCTCAACTTAAAGCAACACAAAAGCGTTACTGTCAGCGTTGTGCACACAAGTGTTATAGTTAGTGCAACAAATAAAGCCGATGCACTAAAGCCCGACACTGCAGCAGTGATGCCATAAACAGAATCAGCCGAGTTTATAATCATCGGTGATACCACCTCAAAGCCGATACAGCAGCCGACAACGCAACCGATTACTGTTGCGAGCACGGAAAACAGCACAAAACGGAGCCAAACTGCAACCGAGCTGATTCCCATTGCTTTCATCAAGCCTATCTGCGCGCTTTGCTTATTTACAAACACAATAAGCGGAGCAACGCAAACAAGTGCTGCAATAAACAGTATCAGGGGGAACGTTTTACTGTCTGACAAGCCGAAAAGTCCCAAGCTTGCGGCTTTTTCAGGGATACTTTTATAATCGGGCAAGATGTTTCTATCGGAGCCCTTCCACAAGGTTTTATGCTCAGATAATATTGTGTATATCGCAATTCGTATCTCGATTAACTGCTCGCTTACTGCATTTGCCTGTTCTAAGTAGGAGCCTTTTTTTATCTCATATTCAGACATTGCCTGATTATAAAGCTTATCCATCTCCTTATAATGCTCCTCTGACTTGATTTCAGATTCAAGCAAGGGTTTAAGGCTTTCTTTAACACTATCAAACTTGGACTGATACTGCGCTTTCATACTGTCTATTTCAGTCTGCATCTGAGTCGCTTTTTTCTCAAGCTCCTCTACCGCAGCATTTTTTGCATCAAGGTCAGCTTTGAGCGTTTCAACCGCTGTCTTTTTTGCGGTGTGCTCGTCGGTGCCCTCTTCAAGCAGCTTAAGCTCCTCTGCCGCTGTATCATAAGCAATTTTAGCGGCATCTCGCTCGCTCGCCTTTGTGCTGATTTCAAGCTTCAAGGCGGTCAACTCCGCCTCCTTATTAGTAACCGCTTCTACGCCTTTTTTATACTCTTCTTCCGCTTTCTTATTCTCGTTTTCGCCTCTATCCGCCTCGCTCGACGCAAAATTATATTCGGCATAAGCGGCTTCAAGCTTGATGCCAAGCTCATCTATATCCTTTTTGATTTTATTAAGTTCTTCTTGCTGCTTAACAACCTCATCATATACCGCATAAACATTATCGAGCTTGACTTTCATTTCTGCACTTATGTTTTCTAATCCGATATGTCTAAGGTCGATATCACCGTCTTTTATGGTTTCTAACTGCACCTTTGAGAGAGCCTCTATTCTCTCAATAACGGATTTTACAGACTGGTTATATGTGGTTGTATAACAGTTACTCTCACGCAGAAAACCCATACGCAGATAAAGCTGATTTGCACGAGTCATACTAAACGCATCCTCGGTTACATACAGGGCGTTGCCTATCTTTTTGCCCTCTGCCTCACTTTTACCAAAGCTCTCGCCCGACAAATAGAGTGGGCTTTTATACAGGCCTACAACCTTTAGCTTTTTAGTCTTTAAGCCTGTGCCCTCTTCATTAACTATTACTTCGTCACCAATTTTAAGCTTCGTCAATCGGCTGTCTGCAGAGGCGACACATTCCCCTGCTGATTTGGGAAGTCTGCCCTTTGTGAGCGTTAGCACATTGACTGCTTGAGTGTAAGAAGTGAAGCTTGCTGTGAAGTTGGTTTTGCCTACGCTGACGGCGTTCTCAACATAATAAGACGGCACAGCTGTGCACTCAAACTGCTCTTTTATGAGATTAATATCATCGTCTGAAAAGCCGTTTACAGACGTTAGTTTCACGTCCATCAGCTTGTTATCGTTATAATATTTATCTGCGCTCTTTAGCATATCAAGCTGTGCCGCTTTTACACCTGCAAACAGGCTTGCGCCCAGCGCTATAACTAATAATACTGCAATAAAACTGCCGAATCTCAGCTTTACATTCCTTAACGCAGACGATATATGAAGATTTTTCATACTGTATCTCCTACTTGTTTTGTTGCCTTTAAAGCTTTTCTATTCCTACCACTACCTTGTTTTGCTTTACAGACGAAAGCCGTCCCCCATCTAATGTGATGGCTCTATCTGCCGCTGATGCCAAAAGCGGATTTTCTGTTGAAACTATGACGGTCATTCTCGTTGCTCTGCAAGCGCTGTGAACAAGACTCAGCACCTGTTTGCCTGTTTTCTCGCCAAGCTCACGCATAGGATCATCAAGTAGCAGTATGGGTGGGTTTTTGCCAAGTGCTGCCGCTATTGCGAGGCGGCGCTTTTCACTGTCTGAAAGCTGCCTTGCAAGCAAATCTTTTTTATCCTCAAGCCCGAAAGTGCGCAGCATTTTTTGCGCCGAAAAGCAGTTTTTGCATACGCTCGATGCTAATTCGATATTTTCCTGAGCGGTCATTTCGTCAACAAGGTTTGCGTTTTCAAACGCAAAACCGATTTCATTGCGGCGATACTCAACAAGCTCGCTATCGCTCATATCACCGATAACGCTTGCTCCAACCTTGATTTCACCCGAATCCGCCTTTTCCATTGCGCCAATCAAGCTGAGCAAGGTTGTCTTGCCCGCACCAGATGCGCCGACAACAACCACAAACTCTCCCCTGTCTATTTCAAACGAAATATCACTCAGGGCGTTTACTTGCGTTTTCTCAGCGTTATAGCTCTTATTTATTCCGTTAAGCCTGATAAAACTCATACGCTCACTCCGTTTAAACTTACCTTAGCTTTTATGCATACAATAATACCACAACGCAACTTTCTTTACAAGTAAAAACCATCTTTTGCCTTTTTATCTTGCGTTTTTTGAGTTGTTGCTGTAATGTTATATTATAAGAAAAACTGCCAATATCAAAGGATTGCAAAATGAAAACTTACAGAACTTCGGATTTTAGTCTTAATCCAACAGAAAAACTAACAATTATTATCTCGCTTGTGGTGCTGTTGTTTCTTGTGGCTTTCAAATTTTTCAGCAACGTACCCGCTCAAGACGGAAATGTTATCACTTACGTAGTAAACAGCGTTAGTTTTGAGTCGAAGGATGCTACTCAAAAGCAAGTTAACATCAACACCGCTGATGAAGACACGCTTCGCACGGTAAGCGGTATCGGAGAAGCAAAAGCAAGGGCTATAATTGAGTATCGCAATGAGCACGGCGATTTTTCAAGCGTTGATGAATTATTAAACGTTAGTGGTATCGGTGAAAAGTTGTTAGAGAAAATTAAGCCGTTTATAACAATTGAATAATCAAGGATATAAAAAATCGGTTGCCGAAAACATCGGCAACCTGTTTTTTGTTTATGCTTTTATTTTTTAACCACTGTTTCACAATAAGCGCAGCTGTAATCGCCGTTTTCAAGTATATTGAATCTTTGCTCAAGCTCCTGCTCAACTGTTGTGATGCAACGCGGATTTGAGCAACGGCAACCGCCTGAAACGTCAAACTGTCTTTGCTGTCTTACAGGGTTGTTCTTTGCGTCCTCAAGCAGCTTTAAAATCAGCGCCATACGCATATACTTGCCGTTTGCAACCTGCTTGAAATAGCAAGCACGCTTATCGTCATCAACCTTAACGCTTATCTCGTTAACTCTGGGAAGCGGATGCAGCACGCTGCAATCCTCTTTTGCAAGTTCCATTTTCTCAGCTGTTAGAATATAGCTATCTTTGAGCCGCTCATACTCATCGGGATTGTCAAAACGCTCGCGCTGAATCCTTGTCATATACAGCACGTCAAGCTTGCCGAGCACATTTTCAAGCGAAGCGGTTTCCTCATAGCTTATGCCTTGCTTAACGTAGTCGGGCAGTTTCAACTCCTCAGGCGAAATCAGCACGAACTTTACCCCACTATATCTTGACAATGCCGCTATAAGCGAGTGGACTGTTCTACCGTATTTTAAGTCGCCGCAAAGTCCTACTGTGAGGTTATCAAGTCTGCCCTTTTCCCTATATATTGTCAGCAAATCGGCAAGCGTCTGGGTTGGATGACAATGGCCGCCGTCGCCCGCATTTATCACGGGCACTGTGGCGTTGTTTGCTGTCACAAGCGCAGAGCCGTCCTTTGCATGACGGATTGCGACGATATCTGCATAACAGCTTATAACCTTTGCTGTATCGGCAAGGCTCTCTCCCTTTGCCGCAGACGAGGAAGCGGCATCAGTTACAGACAACACATTGCCGCCGAGCTCGTACATTGCTGCTTCAAAGCTGAGTCTGGTTCTTGTTGACGGCTCGAAAAACAGCGTTGCCAGCTTCTTGCCCTGACACGCCTTTGCATACTTTTCAGGCGATGAAATTATGTCGAGCGCTGTGTTCATAAGCTCATAGAGCTCGTCTATGCTTAAATCAGGGGTATCTATAATACTCCTCATTTATTTGCCTCCAATCCAGCTCTCATCAGACGGATTGTTTCTAAAGGCTATCAAGCGCGCGATGTCCTCTTGCTTGATATATCCTTCCTGAGCTGCCACCTCTGCGATGCAGTCGAAATTGGTGAGGGACACGTTTTTAACTTCTGCTGCTGCAAGACGCTCGATACCCTTCTTCATTCCATAGGTGAAGATTGACACGATGCCGAGCACCTCTGCTCCAGCCTCACGCAATACGTTTACTACCTCGATTACACTGCCGCCTGTTGAAATAAGGTCTTCTACAACTACAACCTTTTGTCCCTTTTCAAGTCTGCCCTCAATCTGATTCTGTCTACCGTGGTCCTTTGCGCCTGAACGCACATAACCCATAGGCATATCAAGAATGTGAGCGGTGATTGCGGCGTGTGCTATACCTGCAGTTGAGGTGCCCATAAGCACCTGAGCATCAGGATAGTTTTCCTTTATAAGCTGTGCCAAGCCGTTTTCTACGTCTGTGCGGACTTCGGGTGCCGTGAGCGTAAGGCGGTTATCACAATAGACGGGGCTTTTGATTCCGCTTGCCCATGTAAACGGCTCTTCAGGTCTGAAAAACACTGCCTTAATCTTAAGTAAATCCTTTGCAATCAGTTCTCTGAGTTCCATTTTGTTTTCTCCTTTAACCTATAAATTCTTCCACGCAACGCTTATACGCTGCTACTACGTCCTCTGCTGCGGTTATCGGTCTGCCAACTACGATGTAATCCGAGCCTATAACCTTTGCCTGTGCAGGTGTCATAACACGCTTCTGGTCGCCGATATCGCCGTCTGCAAAGCGAACACCGGGTGTTATTGTTAAAAATTCCTTGCCGCAAACTGCGTGCACCTTTTCTGCCTCAAGCGGTGAGCATACAACTCCGTCAAGTCCTGCTTTCTTTGCATTCTCGGCATAGTGCATTACAACCTTGTCTATCGGCTCGTTTATAAGCAAATCGTTCTCCATTGATTCCTGGTCGGTTGAAGTGAGCTGAGTTACTGCGATAAGCAGTGGACGTGTGCCGTCTGCACGGGTAAGCCCCTCAATCGCTGCCTCCATCATTCTGATTGTGCCGCCGGCGTGGAGGTTGCATATATCAACATCAAGGTTTGAGAGCACGCTCATCGCTTTTTTTACTGTGTTTGGAATATCGTGCAATTTAAGGTCGAGGAATATCTTATGTCCGCGCCTTTTGATTTCGTGCACTATTGACGGTCCCTCTGCGTAAAAAAGCTCCATTCCGATTTTTACAAAAGGTTTGCAATCGGTAAACTTATCAAGAAATGCAAAGGTGTCCTTTGCGCTTGCAAAATCGCAAGCAATGATTACGTCCTTTCCCATTACCTTGTACCTCCTATTATATCACTTAAGTTTTCTATTTTAAATTTATCCATTACGTTTGGCAGCTCGTTTATTATATCGCGGCACGCAAACGGATTTATAAGGTTTGCCGCACCGATTTCAACTGCAGTTGCACCCGCAAGCATCATCTCGATTACGTCTTCTGCGCTTGATACTCCGCCCATTCCGATTATGGGAACGTCAACCGCATTTGCCACCTGATATACCATTCTCAGCGCAACAGGGAAAATTGCCGGTCCTGAAAAACCGCCCATTGTATTTGCTATGACAGGCTTTCTTGTATTGAGATTGATTCTCATACCGAGCATTGTATTAATAAGGCTAATTGCGTCTGCGCCCTCGCTCTCGCAAGCCTTAGCTATGCTTACAATATCGGTAACGTTTGGTGAAAGCTTTATTATAACAGGCTTAGTGGTAACCTTTTTAACCGCTCTTACCACCTCTGCCGCCGCCTCAGGTGACGTACCAAAGCTCATTCCTCCGCCATGAACGTTGGGGCAGCTTACGTTAACCTCGAGCCAGCCTACCTGCTGCTCTTTGTCAAGTCTTTCGCAAGTATAAGCGTAGTCCTCAACGGAAAAGCCGCTGACGTTTGCCATTACCGGCTTATCAAAGCACTTCTTAAGCTTGGGCAGTTCCTCGCTGATAACCTTATCTACGCCAGGATTTTGCAGTCCTACTGCGTTAATCATTCCTGCATAACACTCAGCTATTCTGGGCGTTGGATTGCCAAAGCGTGCCTGTCTTGTTGTGCCCTTGAATGAGAAGGTGCCAAGACAGTTTATATCGTAAAACTCTGCGAATTCATAGCCGTAACCAAAGGTGCCCGAAGCGGGGATTATTGGGTTATCAAGCTCTATGCCGCACAGCTTAACGCTTAGTCTTCCCATAAAATCTCCTCCTTCAGCATAACAGGTCCGTCCTTGCAGATTCTCTTATAACCAGCGATGGTTTTGCAGCTGCATCCCATACAGGCGCCGAAGCCGCAACCCATTCTCTCCTCAAAGCTGAGCTGACCGCTCGTTTTTGTAGCCTTATACACCGCTTTGAGCATCGGCTCAGGTCCGCAAGTGTAAAAATAGGTGTAGTCGTCTGCCATAGCGTCTGTTACGAAGCCTTTTGTACCGTAGCTGCCGTCTGCAGTTGTAACACGCACACTGCAGCCGAGTGCTTTGAACTCGTCTTCATAGAACACTTCGCTCTTACTGTTAAAGCCGAGCACAACGCTTACGCTCTTGCCCTGCTCTACAAGCTGCTTTGCCAACATATAAAGCGGCGGTACTCCTACTCCTCCGCCGAGCAGCAACGGCTTTTCACCTGATACAGCTGTATCGTAGCCATTACCGAGCCCTGTGAGCACAAGCAACTCCTCACCTATACTCATCTCGCTCATCTGCTGAGTGCCCTTGCCGACCACTTTATATATTATCGTGACTGTGGTGGAATCAGCGTCGCACACTGATATCGGGCGGCGAAGATACAGCCCATCGAGCTTAATGTTTATAAATTCGCCGCTGTTTTTTATTTCGCTTGTGTCACCCTCAAGGCGCATTTTGAACACGTTTTGTGTAAGCGGCACGTTTTCAATTATCCTGAATATACTGTCTTTCATTTTTACACCTATTTTAAGCGTCGATTGTGGAAATGGTCAATGTGGTTTCCTCAAGGACATCGAGCAAAACTCTTACTGTATCAAGAGAAGTGAATATTGTAACGTTGTTATCGGTTGCAAGCTGACGAATCTTTTGACCGTCACTCGCCTCAGAGGATGAGCCGATATCCCTTGTGTTGAGCACGTATGCAATGTGTCCCTGACGGATTGCATCGGGGATTTCTTCACTGTTATCACTAATTTTCTTTAACACATGGGTGCGTATGCCGTTTTCCTTAAGGAACTGGGCTGTGCCCTCAGTTGCCTGAACATTGAAGCCAAGATTATAGAATCTCTGGATAAGCGGCAAGGCTTCCTCTTTATCCTTGTCTGCGATGGTTGCGAAAACTGTTCCATAGTTCTGCAGATGTGTGCCCGCTGCCTGCAACGCCTTATACAATGCACGGTTAAGCTTGTCGTCATAGCCGATTGCCTCTCCTGTGGACTTCATTTCAGGTGAGAGGTATGCGTCAAGTCCCTTAATCTTGTTGAACGAGAACACAGGTACCTTTACATAGAAGCGGTTTTTCTCCTGCGGATAGAGCGAGAATATGCCCTGCTCCTTAAGCGACCTGCCGAGTATAACCTCTGTTGCGATATCGGCAAGGCTGTAGCCTGTGGACTTTGAAAGGAACGGAACTGTTCTCGACGAGCGGGGGTTAACCTCGATTATATAGACATCGTCGTTATCGTCTACGATAAACTGAATGTTATAAAGTCCTACAATACCTATGCCGAGTCCGAGCTTTTTGGCATATCTGAGAATTGTGCCTTTTACCTTATCGGAAATGCTGAAGGTGGGATATACGCTGATTGAGTCACCTGAGTGTATTCCTGTGCGCTCAACAAGCTCCATTATGCCGGGAATAAACACGTCCTGTCCGTCGCAAATAGCGTCTACCTCAACCTCTTTGCCCTGAATATACTTATCAACCAAAACAGGCTTATCTGAGTCGATTTCAACCGCTGTTTTCAGGTAATGTCTGAGCTGCTCCTCGTTTGCAACTATCTGCATTGCACGTCCACCCAAAACAAACGAAGGTCTTACCAATACGGGATAGCCAATCTCATTTGCAGCCTTTACGCCGTCCTCAATTTTTGTTACTGCCTGTCCTTTAGGCTGTGGAATGTCAAGGTCTTTCAAAATTTTCTCAAAGCTGTCACGATTTTCGGCTCTCTCAATAGCATCGCAATCTGTGCCGATAATTTTAACGCCTCTCTCCATTAACGGCTGTGCGAGGTTGATTGCAGTCTGACCGCCGAGCGATGCGATTACTCCCTCAGGCTTTTCAAAATCAATGATTGCCATTACGTCTTCGGGTGTAAGAGGCTCGAAATACAGTTTATCTGCTGTTGTATAATCTGTTGAAACGGTTTCGGGATTGTTGTTTATGATTATTGCCTCATATCCTGCACGCTTTATTGTCTGCACTGCGTGTACGGTTGAATAGTCAAACTCAACGCCCTGTCCGATACGGATGGGTCCTGCACCCAGCACCACGATTTTCTTCTTATCGGTAAGGCGTGATGCGTTCTCTCCTGTGTATGACGAATAAAGGTATGCGATATATTTGCCTGTGTGCAAGGTGTCCACCATCTTGAATATGGGCACGATGCCGTTTGCCTTGCGGAAGTTGTAAAGCTCAGTTTCCTTTACTCCCCAAATAGCTGCTATAAACTTATCAGAGAAGCCCATCTTCTTAGCTTGCTTTAAAGTTTCAACATCGTTCTTATTTGCCTTGAGGGTTTTTTCCATATCAACGATTTTCTTGAAAGACTCAAGGAACAGCTCGGTTATCTTGGTTGCCTTATGGAGCGCTTCAATGCTCTCCCCTCTACGCAAAAGCTCGCATACTGCGTAGATGTTATCATCTTTAAACTCAGCAAGATATGCGTAGAGCTCATCGTTAGTCATATCGTCAAACTTTGCAAGGTGGAAGTGGCACACGCCTGTTTCCAATGAGCGAACTGATTTTAAGAAGCACTCCTCCAAGCTTGAGCCTATGCCCATAACCTCACCTGTGGCTTTCATCTGTGTGCCGAGTGTATTCGGTGCTGATGCAAACTTGTCAAACGGGAAGCGCGGGAACTTTGCAACGATATAGTCAAGGCGAGGCTCGATGGCTGCAGTGCCTCCTGCTACAGGGATATCCTCAAGCGCCATACCGAGCGCAATCTTTGCTGTGACTCTGGCAATCGGGTAGCCGCTCGCCTTTGATGCCAACGCAGACGACCTTGATACGCGTGGGTTTACCTCGATAAGATAATACTCGCTTGTTTCGGGATTGAGCGCAAACTGAACGTTGCAGCCGCCCTCGATTTTAAGCTCTCTTATAATTTTAATTGCGCTGTCGTTAAGCATTTTAAGGTCGTGGTCATTGAGCGAAAGTATGGGCGCTACAACAACTGAGTCGCCTGTGTGAACTCCGACAGGGTCAACGTTTTCCATACCGCAAATTGTTATTGCGTTGTCATTTGAGTCACGCATAACCTCAAACTCGATTTCCTTATAGCCCTTAACGCTCTTTTCAATCAAAACCTGATGCACAGGCGAAAGCTTGAATGCGTTCATACCGATTTCAACAAGCTCGGCTTCGTTGTTTGCAAAGCCGCCGCCTGTGCCGCCGAGTGTAAACGCAGGACGCAGTACGACAGGGTATCCGATTTCGCTTGCAGCTTTCTTTGCCTGCTCAATATCATAGGTTATCTCAGATGGGATAACAGGCTCGCCGATAGACTCGCACATCTCCTTGAACAGTTCTCTGTCCTCTGCTCTTTCGATGCTCTCGCTGGATGTGCCAAGAAGCTCAACTGAGCACTCATCTAATATGCCTTTCTTCTGCAACTGCATTGCAAGATTGAGTCCCGTCTGGCCGCCGATTCCCGGCACGATTGCGTCAGGACGCTCATAGCGGAGTATCTTTGCGATATATTCAAGAGTCAACGGCTCCATATATACCTTGTCTGCGATTGTGGTATCGGTCATTATTGTTGCAGGGTTTGAGTTGCACAGTATTACCTCATATCCCTCTTCCTTGAGCGCAAGGCAAGCCTGTGTTCCTGCATAGTCAAACTCTGCTGCCTGACCGATAACAATTGGGCCTGAGCCAATTATAAGCACTTTTTTGATATCTGTTCTTTTTGCCATTGTTATTTCCTCCCGAATTTCTTTATATCAACTTATCTTTATATACTATTTTGCCGTTTGCAACTGTTAATAAGCATTTGCCGTAAAACGTCTGCCCCTCGAACGGCGTTGACCTGCCCTTTGAATAAAACTTTTCAGGCTCCACCTTAACGGCCTCTTCCAAATCCCAAACGGTGTAGTCCTCGCCGAGCGGTATATTAAACCGCTTTCTCGGGTTTATTGCCATCAGCTCAATCAGTTTTTCAAGGCTGATTACGTTTTTCTTTACAAGCTCTGTGTACATAACCGAAAACGCTGTTTCCAGTCCCACTATGCCAAAGGCGCTCAGCTCAAGCCCCTTAGACTGTTCCTCTGCGCTATGCGGCGCATGGTCTGTGGCTATCATATCTATGGTTGAATCCTTGATTCCCTCTATAAGTGCAAGCCTGTCCTCAGTTGAACGCAAGGGCGGATTCATTTTAAAGCGGCCGTCCTCCTGCAAGTCGTTCTCGTCAAGCACCAAGTAATGCGGTGCTGTTTCACAGGTGACGTTTACGCCCTCTGACTTTGCCTTGCGGATTAAGTCCACGCTCTCCTTACAGGAGATATGACACACGTGATATGCGCAGCCTGTTTCTTTTGCCAAACGCAAGTCACGCTCAATAGGTCCCCATTCGCTTTCGTTACAAATTCCTCTGTGCCCGTGCGCTTTTGAATAAACCCCATCGTTTATATATCCGCCGCGAAGCAGACTGTTATCCTCGCAGTGCGCAACTATTATTTTGCCAAGCTCCTTAGCCTTGAGCATTGCAAGGCGCATAAGTTCCTCAGACTGCACTCCTCTACCGTCGTCCGAAAACGCTATCGCATCAGACTGCATTGCGCTCATATCCGATAATTCCTTACCCTGCTGACCGACTGTGATTGCGGCGTATGGATAGACATTAATCTCCGCCTGAGCCTTTATTAAATCAAGCTGCTGTTTTAGATGCTCAGCACTGTCGGGCACCGGATTTAAGTTTGGCATTGTACATACGGCTGTGTATCCGCCGTGCGCCGCTGCCTGTGAGCCCGTCAGAATCGTTTCTTTATAAGAAAAACCCGGCTCGCGAAAATGAACGTGCACATCGCAAAAACCGGGAAAAACAGTATATTTATCAAATAGGGGCAATAAGTCCTTGCCAATACCGAAAGAGATAGAGGGGCAACCAACTGCTCTGAAATCATTTGATTTGATTTGCTGTGACATAATAAAACCCCTTTCAAAAAAACAAGCCCTGCTGAATTTCAGCAAGGCTTAAGCTACATAAAAACATCGGTGCAGCGTACACTGCGCCTATATCTTTCCTATAACTTAATCTTGCCGATATCTCTGTATCGTCTTAAAGATTAACTTTAGGTGATTATATCACAGTTTTAAGCGCTTGTCAAATACTCTTTCAAATATTTTTTACTCAATATCACAGATATAAACACCTGTTTCGCCGTCTATATCGTTTATCATAACCGAAACTATTTCATTAAGCGAGGTGGGTACGTTTTTGCAGACGTAATCAGCCCTTATCGGCACCTCTCTGTGACCTCTGTCGATTAAAACTGCAAACTGCAGACAATCAGGTCTGCCATAAGCGAAAACTGCTTCCATCGCGGCGCGTGCCGTTCTACCTGTATAGAGAACGTCATCCACGATTATAACTCTCTTATTCTTTATATCGCACGGAAAATGACAGTCGCCCGCAAGCACAAGCTTGTCTGCATCGGAAAGGTCGTCACGGTGCTTGGTTATATCCAGATAACCTACAGGCACCTCTGCACCCTCAAACTTAAGTATGTTTTCCGCCAACATATTTGCAAGCGGTATTCCTCTTCGTTTTATGCCCAACAGGCAGACGTCCTCTACGCCCTGATTGTGCTCAATAATTTCGTGAGTGATTCGTGCCATAGCTCTTTTTATGGCAAGCTCGTCCATTATTTTTGCTTTTTGTTTCATCATTTTACCCCACAACATAAATCTTATATCAAAGTATATTTTATCATTGGCAAAACCTAATGTCAATCGCCGTATTTTTCTGCTATTTAGTAAGCATTATTTTTTCGGCGCAACGTATTCCGTCTACCGCTGCGGACATAATACCGCCTGCATAGCCTGCGCCCTCGCCGCACGGGTACAATCCTCTGAACGACTGCAAGCTGTCATCTCGCAAAATTCTGACAGGCGATGAACTGCGTGTTTCGGGCGCAGTCAGGACTGCATCCTCTGCATCAAAGCCGTTTATGCTTTTGCCAAACTCGCTCAAGCCCTGCTTTATCGTATCGGTTACATAGTCAGGCAGAATATCACAAATGTTCGCCGCCTCTACCCCAGCAGTAAAACTTGGCTTTACGCTGCCGAAGGTTGCGGTTTTTTTGTTTTGCAAAAAGTCGCCTACTCGCTGACAAGGCGCCTTGTACGAACCGCTTAAATCAAACGCTTTGCGCTCAAGCATCTGTTGAAATCTGACGCCTGCAAGCGCATCGTCACCGCCGAAGTCCTTTTGTCCTACGCCTACAAGCAAGGCACTGTTTGCATTTTTGCCGTCACGAGCGTTATAGCTCATTCCGTTTGTGACCACTGTTTCAGGCTCGCTCGCGGCTGCCACAACCACTCCGCCGGGGCACATACAAAAGGTATACACCCCTCTGTCGCCTATATGAGCGGCAAGCTTATAACTGGCAGCCGACAACGCTCGATGCGATGCAAAATCTCCGTACCTTGCCAAATTGATACTGCTTTGCAGATGCTCAATTCTGACGCCCACCGAAAACGGCTTAGGCTCCATCGGCACGCCCTTTTGCTCGAGCATCAAAAACGTATCTCTGGCACTGTGTCCTATTGCTAAAACGACGCTGTCGCACTCGATTTTGCTCTCACCCGACTTGCTAAGACAGGTGACGCTCTTAACCCCGTTTTCAAAGGTGATATCCGTCAGTTTGGTTTCAAACATAACGCTTCCGCCAAGCTCAATTATGCAGTTACGGATATTCTTTATCACCTCTGACAAGAGGTCTGTGCCTATATGCGGCTGGGCATCATACAGGATGTTTTCAGGCGCACCAAACTCCGCAAAGGTGCTTAACACTTGCTTTATTCTTAAATCCTTTGTGCCTGTGTTGAGCTTGCCGTCTGAAAATGTGCCTGCGCCGCCCTCGCCAAACTGCACATTAGTTTCTGTATCAAGCAGATGCTCGCACCAAAAACGCTCAACCGCTTTTTTTCTATCATCAACGCTTTTGCCACGCTCGATAAGTATGGGCTTATAGCCGTTTTGCGCTAAAGTCAACGCTGCAAACAATCCTGCAGGTCCACTGCCTACCACGACGGGCGGCAGCTTTGAACGGTCACGCAGCGGTACAAGCGGCTCATCTTTCGGCTCTGTATATATTTCAGCCGACTTGCAGCGTCTAACAAGTCTGAACTCGTCAGCAACGTCTGCGAGCAAGGTGTAAACGAAGTGACCATTGTTTTTCTTCCTTGCATCAACCGAGCGTTTAACGAGTTTGCAGCTTTTTATCAGCTGAGAATCGCATCTAAGCGCATCAGCACATATTTTTCTAAGGTTGTCCGCCTCATCAAGCGGCACCTTGATGTTTCTTATGATTATCATACGTTTTTCCCCGCAAATAAGCTCGCTGCACGACCTGCTATATGTCCGCTCGACCACGCCCACTGCAGATTAAAGCCGCCGCAGTCGCCGTAAACGTCAAGCACCTCGCCGCACGCAAACACGCCTCTTGCCACTTTTGAGCAGAGGAACGAATCAAACTCGCTAAGTCTTATTCCCCCTGCAGTGACCTGCGCTGAGTCATATCCACACACGCCTGTTACGTCTAAGGTTAATGCCTTGACTGCATTTACAAGCTTTGATATACTGCGTTTTTCAAGCGCAATACAGCTATCGTTAACGTTCATACCGCAGTATTTAAGCACAATGAGGCTTATCGGCTTTGGCAACAAACCTAAAAACAGGTTTTCCATTCTGTCCTCAAACACGTTATCTTTACGTGAAAAGACATATTTAAACAGCTCGTCCTGTGTCATTTCAGGCAGCATATCCAAGCTGATTTTGACATTTTTATGCGATGCCGCAAAGCCCGAAAGCTGCAACACAGGCGGGCCTGATATTCCGTATTCCGTGAACAAAACCTCGCCAAATTCTGTGCGCACCTCGTCGCCCGACTGCGCTCTGAGCGCGCAAACAGTTTTGGCTCCCTTTGCCGCTTTTATAGGTGCAGTTTCGGTGCGGATTGGAGTTATGGCGGGATAGAGCGTTGTGCAGCTATGTCCTAACGAGCGCAACAACTCGAAGCCGCTTCCGTCGGAGCCTGTGTTCTTAGCAGAACAACCGCCGCAAGCAACAATAACAGCCTTACCCTTAAAATCACCCTGAGCGGTTTTCACCACAAGCTCCTTGCTGATTTTCTCCACCTTTGCGTCAGTGATAATCTCCACGCCGATGCTCTCGCATTTTAAGCGCAAAGCGTTCACAACTGATGCCGCCTGAAGTGAAAACGGAAAGAGCTTGCCGTTTTCACCCTCTTTGAACAATATTCCAAGCGAGCCGAAAAACTCCTCCGTTTTAGCCTTATCGAAGGCATCGAGCACAAGCTTAACCAAATCGGGACTCTCGCTATGATAACGTGAGATATCAATGCCCGTATTAGTGAGGTTGCAACGTCCGTTGCCTGTGGTGAGCAGTTTTTTGCCTACCCTGTTTTGTCCCTCTAAAACAGCAACGCTCATATGAGGCGCTTCGCTCTTGGCGGTTATTGCCGCCATCATTCCTGATGCGCCGCCGCCAATAACTAAAATATCATATAAAGTCATTTACTTCTCCTATGCAGAAAACCGCAGTTGATATATACTCAACTGCGGTTTCGTTATGCAAATATTACTTTATAAACGCATCATGAACCGCTTGGCACGCTTTGTCTGCGTCTTTAAGGTCTATAAGAACTGATACCTTTATCTCGCTTGTTGCTATCATTTGAATGTTGATTCCGCACTCATACAATGCCTCAAACATTTTTGCCGCTACACCGGGATGGGTTTCCATTCCTGCTCCGACAATAGATATCTTTGCAACGTTTTCATCGCAAATTACCTTACCGTCAAACATTTCGGCAATCGCCTCAAGAGCGCCCTTTGCCTGACCCTTAGCTACTGTAAAGGTGATATCCTTTGTGCCGTCTCTGCCGACTGACTGGAGAATGATATCAACGTTTGTCTTTCTCTTTGCAAGGCGGTCAAAAAGCTTGAAGGCTACGCCCGGTGTGTCAGGCAGTCCAACCACTGATATTCTTGCTACGTCGGTGTCCTTTGCGACACCTCTTACCAACATTTTTTCCATTTTGACGCTCTCCTTAACAATTGTTCCGGGTTTGCGCTCAAGGCTGCTTAAAACCTCAATTGCAATCCCATATTTTTTCGCCATTTCAACCGAACGGTTATGGAGCACCTGTGCTCCGAGTGTTGCAAGCTCAAGCATCTCGTCATAGGTTATCTCGTCGAGCTTCTTGGTGCCTGTAACTTTTCTTGGGTCTGCGGTGTATACACCGTCTACGTCGGTGTATATCTGGCACTTATCTGCGTTGAGCGCGCACGCTAACGCTACTGCGCTTGTATCAGAACCGCCTCGTCCAAGTGTGGTTATGTCTTCAAACTTGTTGATACCCTGAAAGCCCGCAACGATGACTATGTTTTTCTTTGCAAGCTCTGTGGACAGTCTTTCAGACGTTACGGTTTTTATCTTTGCTATGCCGTAATTCGAATCGGTCTGAACACCTGCCTGCCAGCCCAAAAGCGAAACAACAGGATATCCGAGCTTTTCAATCGCCATTGCAAGCAGAGCAATTGATATCTGCTCGCCTGCCGACAAAAGCATATCCATCTCACGCTTTGATGCCTCAGGATTTATCTCGTTTGCTTTTTCAATAAGGTCGTCAGTTGTGTCGCCCTGTGCTGAAACCGCAACAACAACGCTGTTGCCGGCCTTATATGTGTCTGTTATTATGCGGGCAACGTTCATTACGCGCTCTGCGTTTGCAACTGAGCTGCCGCCGAATTTTTGTACTATTAATGCCATATGCTACCTCCAGTTTTATCAATCAAGCACGTGGATTACTGATTTTACCTCTATGCTCTGACAAGCGTTCAACTTGTCGACGGTTTCCTTTTCCACGCCCGCTGTGATAAATGCCAACTCTTCGCCTGACTCACTGAGCACAGTCTGAACGTTGAACTCTTGATTTATTAACTTAAGCGCTTCATCATAGTTTGCAACCTTAGCGCGAACAAACAGCTCGCCGTAGGCAAGGTTGTGGTCTCTGATATAGCCGTCCTCACTTTCACCCCAATAGACATACTTACGTGCTGTGATATGCTTTACGCAGTCAACTACGTCTGCTACTACTGCGCTGGCTGTGGGAAGCTTGCCTGCGCCTCTGCCGTAAAACATTACCTCGCCGGTTGCATCGCCACGCACCATAATTGCGTTGAACACATCGTCAACCGATGAAAGCTGGCTGTATTTGGGAATGAATGCAGGGTATACAGTCGGCAGAATTGTGCCGTCCTCATACTTGCGCACTCTGCCTATCAGCTTGATTACGCCGCCCCACTTTTCAGCATAGCTTACGTCAGCAAGCGTTATACCCGTTATGCCAACGGTGCTGATTAAGTCGGGATTGACGTGCTTGCCAAATGCGAGCGATGCAAGTATTGCGATTTTTCTGCAAGCATCTATTCCGTCAACATCTGCTGACGGGTCACGCTCTGCGTAGCCGTTTTCCTGAGCCATTGCCAGAGCCTGCTCAAACGACATTCCTTCCTTGAACATCTTTGTCAAGATGAAGTTTGTGGTGCCGTTTAATATGCCCACAATGTCGCTTATCTCGTTTGCGGCAAGGCACTGCACCATCGGGCGAATTATCGGAATACCGCCGCCTACGCTCGCCTCAAACAATATGTTAAGGTTTCTTTCCTTTGCTATGCTTAAAAGCTCACAGCCCTTTGTTGCCATCAGCTCCTTATTTGACGTGACAACGCTCTTTCCAGAAAGCAAGCAGCGCTTTACAAAATCATACGCAGGACGCAGACCGCCCATACACTCAACGACAATCTTTACGTCTGTATCACGCTCAATAACAGCAAAGTCTTTTATGAACTTATCTGCATAAGGGCTATCAGGAAAATCTCTTAAATCAAGGATATGTTTAATATTGATTTCCTCGCCGGCGCGCTTTGTGATACTGTCACAGTTGTGCTTTAAAACCTCAACAACACCTGAGCCTACCGTTCCGTGCCCCATTATAGCGATATCTACCATTTTCCTCACTCCTTTTAGGAGAAAATAATTGTTGATAAAACATTATAACACATCGTTTTTGCTTAATCAAGAATAATATGCAAATAATAATACATAAATATATCCTAAATTTACTGCGGAGGCTTAAATTATGCAGATTACAAACGCCAAAAACAACCTCTACAAAATATTATATGTTGCAGTCATCATAAGCTTGATATATCTGGTGTTTAAATATCTATTGAAAATCATACTCCCGTTTATCATAGCGGTGATTATCGCCGAACTGACCCGCAAGCCTATTGACGCTCTGCAAAAGCGGACGAAAATCCCGAGAAAAATATGCTCTGTGATAACCGTAACCTTTGCTCTGCTTATTCTAATGAGCGTGCTTTTCTTTGGCGTGTATCAACTGTATGCCGCTGCTCAGGTTGCGGTTGAAAAGTTGCCAAGCGCTATGAAAGCAGTTCAAGAATGGGTAAACGAATTCAGCAAGCTGTTTGCCGCTTTCAATGCTAACATTCTGCCGTCTCTGTCGCAAGCCATAAGCGAGGCTCCAAGCGCATTGCTTGGCGAGCTTATGACTAATTTAACCTCTCTTTTAACGGGAACGGCAGGTCAGCTCCCCTCCTCATTTATAACTATAATCGTAACAGTGATTGCATCATATATCGTTTCCGCCGATTACTATAAGCTGCGCTCGTTTATCTCTCAAACCATATCTAAAGAGAATTTTACAAAGCTTTCGCAAACAAGAAGCATCACAATCGAGAAAACCGTTATGATTACAAAGGGCTACGGCATTCTGCTTAGCATAACATTCTTTGAGCTTTTGCTAGCATTTTTCGTTCTGGGCGTAAAACAGCCTGTAGTAATAGCCGCTCTGACGGCTTTGGTTGATATTTTGCCGCTGTTTGGCGTGGGCACCGTACTGATTCCCTGGTCGATTGTTGAGCTGTTAAAGCACAACTTTTTTATGGGAATCGGGTTGGTTGTAGTGTATCTTGCAGTTTCTGTTGTAAGGCACTTCGTCGAGCCAAAAATAATAGGGGCTAAGATTAAACTAAGCCCCCTTACTGTGTTGATTTGTATGTTTATCGGTTATAAGGTTTTCGGCATTGCAGGGCTTATCTTTACCCCGTTCGCCGCATCAATTGCAAAAGAACTCATCAAGCAGAATGTTATTTGATGATTCTTTCCAGCAGCACTACCGTTTCCACGTGCTCTGTGTGTGGGAACATATCTACCGGTTGGATTCTTCTTACCTTGTAGCCTTTCCTTGTAATATACGACAAGTCGCGTGCCTGAGTTTCAGGGTTGCACGATATATAAACAATCCTTTTGGGGTTAAGCGTTACAAGCGAGCGTAAGAATTCTAACGTTGCGCCTGCACGTGGCGGGTCCATAATAACAACGTCGCACTTAAAGCCCGACTGAGCCGCCTTAACCATAAATTTGCCTGCATCGTCCTCATAAAACTCGATGTTCTTGACGTCGTTCAGCTCAGCGTTAACCTTAGCATCCTTGACGGCGTCCGAATTAAGCTCTACACCTATTACTTTCTCAGCGTTTCTTGCTGCAATTATGCCTATTGTTCCCGTTCCGCAATACGCATCTATTACGGTTTGTGTGCCGTCGAGCTCTGCGTATTCCATAGCTTTTGAATACAATATCTCGGTTTGAATGGGATTTATCTGATAAAACGCTTTCGGTGAAATTCTGAATCTGCAGCCGCACAAGGTATCCTCGATATATCCGCTGCCGTAAAGCGTTCTGCTGTGTTCGCCGAGCACGAGACTTGTACGCTTATTATTCACGTTTTGCACGATAGTGGTGATATCGGGGTGACGCTCAAGCAGTGCGTTTACGAACTTTGACGCCGACGGGAACGTGCTCTCTGACGTTACCAGCACAACCATTGTTTGACCTGTTGAAAAGCCTCGCTTTATCAACACGTGACGCAAAAAGCCACGCATCGAGGTATCGTTAAACGCTCGCAATTTGAAGCTCTTAGCCAGTTTGCGTATCGTCACTACTATCTGGTCTGCCTTTATATCCTCTATCATACAACTGTCAACAGGCACTATATTATGCGTTGAGGACTGATATATACCTGATATCATCTGCCCTCCGCGTTCGCCGAACGCCGCTTGCACCTTGTTGCGATAGTTGTACGGATATTCCATTCCGATTATCTCGCTTACGTGGTGATAACGTCCCAGCAGCTTTATAACCTTAACCTGTTTAAAGCTGAGCTGACGCTCATACGTCATATTCTGCAGTTGACAGCCGCCGCACTTTTTGCGGTTTGGACATTTCGCATCCGCTCTAATCACGCTTTTTCCTCCCTCTCAAGCAAGCATACAGTTTCTACGTGAGATGTTCTCGGGAACATATCCACTGCTGTTGCCCTTAGCGTTTTGTAGCCCGCCTCGTCAAACGCCGCTAAATCACGCGCTAAAGTGGCAGGGTCGCAAGACACGTACACAATCCGTTTCGGTTTCATTTTGCTTGCTATGTGCAGCGGCAGTCCCTTCTCTAAGCCTTTTCGTGGCGGGTCTACGATTACTACATCGGGCAACAGTCCATCACGCTCAAGCTCCTTTGCCGCCTTATACGCATCCGAGCATATAAACTCGGCGTTTGAGATTTTGTTGATTTCGGCGTTATACTTTGCGTCCTCGACCGCTTGCGCAACAACCTCAACACCGAGCACCTTTTTAAACCTTTTCGCCATAGACAAGCCAATAGTGCCCGCTCCGCAATACAAGTCGAGCAGCACGTTACCCTCGCCCGCATACTCGCCCGCGAGTGCGTAAAGCCGCTGCGCCATATTGTGATTAACCTGATAAAACGAGAGCGCATTAAGTCGCACCTTTACGGAGCAGAGGGTGTCATTTATATAGCCGTCGCCGTAAATGTTAATGCATTTATTAGACAATATAACGTTTGTATCCGCCTTGTTGATATTAAGCACCACTGTTTTAAGGTTGCTTCCGAGTGCCTGTTTCAGCATTTCAACGAGCAGTTCGCTGTTTTCGAGCTTGTTTGCGTTTATTACTGCGCAAACCATTGTTTCACCCGTAGTTTCTGCCTTGCGTATATAAATGTGTCGCAAGGTGCCCTTGCCTGTCTGCTCGTTATATATTGAAATGCCTGTCTTTTCAATGAAGCAGTCAAATACGTCAAGCACCTTTTCAAAGTCGGCAGGCTGCAAGGCGCATTTTCTGCAGTCTATTATCCTGTGGCTTCTCGGCGCGTAAAATCCGATGAGTGCGCCGTTTGCGCCCTCGCCGACGGGGTACTGCGCCTTGTTTCTGTAATTGGAACTCTCACCGCTTAAAACAGTGTCAACCTCTATGTCTATACCGCCGATGCGCTTTATGCAGTCCTCAACTCTGCGGCGCTTTATTTCGCACTCGGCTTCATAGCTTATATGCCTGTAAACGCAGCCGCCGCACTGCTTAAACACGCTGCAATCGTTCTCGATTCTGTCCTCTGACTCGGTCAGTATCCTCTCAAGCTTGCCGACTGCATAAGACTTTGTAACCTTTATTATGTGCGCCTCAACCGTGTCCCCAACCGCTGTCATAGGCACAAACACAACCATCGAGTCTACCTTGCCTATACCGTTGCCGTCTGCGCTCATAGCTGTTATATCAAGTTTTACTTTATCGTTTTTTTGCATAACTTACACCTTGATATTTTAGTTTACATAATATAGCTGCTGTCGGGATTTTACCCGACGGCTTTGCACTTTAAATTAAGACTTCATTCTCAAAAACGAGCCTGCCGCAACAGGTGTATGATATGGAATCTTTATTATCATTGTTGGCTTATTCGCTACCTCAATCTGCTCTCCACATTCATCAAGCAGCACTGTTGTATCAACAAAAAACGGCTCTTTTCTTGCCTCAAGGCAATCGAGCGTTGTGCCCGCTGCAAACTTGTTTTTAAGCGAAGCAACTATGCAGCCGTCCTCATATCCCTCAACCACAGCGGCAACAGAGTAATTTCTTATATACCCTGCTGTTTCATAGGTTTGAGAACTTTCAGGCTTACCAAAATAAAAGCCTGTTGAATAAGTTCTGTGGCTTATCTTGCCAAGCTCGTCTATGACCCATTCGGGTACAGGTGCATCAGGGTTTGCGATATATGCATCAACCGCTCCCCTATACGCATTTGTGGCAACCGCAACATAGTAGTGCGACTTTGCACGACCCTCGATTTTGAAGCTATGCACGCCCGCCTTCGCAAGCTTTGCAAGGTGCTCAGCCATACACAAATCGTTTGCGTTGAGAATATAAGTGCCCTTGTCGGTTTCGGTGATGTCGTAATATCTGCCCGGACGGGTCTGCTCCATCAAGCTATAGCTCCATCTGCAAGGCTGTGCACAGTCGCCATGATTGGCATCTCTGCCCGTCATATAGCTTGAAAGAAGGCATCTGCCCGAATACGATACGCACATTGCTCCGTGCACAAAGCTTTCAAACTCAAGCTCGGGCGACGTTTTTGCGCGAATTTCGGCTATCTCGTCAATGCTCAGCTCTCTTGCAAGCACAACTCTGCTTGCGCCCAAGTCTTTGAGCATATTGGCTGTGCGATAATTTGTAACACCCGACTGCACCGATGCGTGTATAACAGCATCGGGTACGCGCTCCTTTATAGCGCTTATACTGCCAATATCGCCAACGATAAACGCATCTGCGCCGAGCTTATATGCCTGCTCAGCAAAATCTGCCAAGCGGTCTACCTCGTCATTGTGCGGAGTTACATTGCATGTTATGTAAACCTTTACGGAGTGCTCGTGGGCATACTCTATGCCCTTTTCAAGCTCCTCAAGGCTGAAATTATCTGCCGCTGTTCGCATACCGAACTCTCGGCCTGCCAAATACACTGCGTCTGCACCGAAGTCTACGGCGCAAATAAGCCGTGTTAAATCTCCCGCAGGACACAGCAGTTCAGGTTTCTTTATCATCCTGCCCACAATCCCTTGTTCTTAAGGCTGTTTATTGTATCTTTGTGCTGTTTATAGGTGGCGTTGTAATAGAATTTGCTGTTTGCATCTGTTACAAAGTAATAATACTTGCCAATATATTCTGTGTTCGGGTTGAGCACCGCCTTGATTGCATCAACCGTCATACTGCACTGCGGTCCCGGAGGAAGTCCCTCATAGCCCGCTTTTGAGATGAGCTTGCCGTTTGTATCGTAAAGCTCGTAATTATTTGTGTTGTAACGGTTATCGGGATAGTAGAAGGTTGGAGTTGAGCCTAAATAATGAGGCTCAGTCCAGATAAGTCTGCCAAGAAACACACCTGCTACGTTATCCATTTCGTCAGGATAGCCGTTGCACTCAAGCTCCACTATCGAGGCAAGTGACAGCACGTCGTTTAAGTCCTTAATGCCGTATTCGGACATTCCTTTTATCTTGTCCTCATAATCGGGGCAGGCCTCGTTGAGCTTGGTTTCGAAGTTCTCAAGCATTCTGTCGATAGCAAAGCGTGCGTTTTCTTCAGTTTCTCCTGTGAAGAAATCATATGTGTCTGGGTAGAGATAACCCTCAAGCAAGAAATAGACCTTCTCCTCAGGTATTGCCTTAACGAAATCATAGTCATATTTGCCGTTTTTAATCGCACTCTTAAACTGCTGTGCTGTGCAGACCTTATTCTCTTCCATTATTTCGCATATAGCGTTAATAGTGGCTCCCTCAGGTATTCTGACTGACACAGATTCCTTCTCGTTGCCCTTTTGTAATAGAGAAATGATGCCGTCATAACCCAGAGAATTGCTGAACTGATATGCGCCGTGACGGAGAGTACCGTCCTGCTTTTTAAGTTTAAGGTACATTCTGAAAACAAGAGGATGGTCGATTGCGCCCTCCTCCTCAAGCAATTCTGCGATTGCTGAGGTTGACATTCCTTGCTTTACAACAACCACGCAAGTGTCGTTTTTACCAATGCCAAGCACCTCATTAAAGCCGATGAGCACTCCACCCGCCAAAACGACGGCTGTTATAAGTATTATAGCAACATAAATAAGGGTGCGAAGCGGTGACTTGCTGTTTGCTCTCTTTCTGTTGCGCTTTTCATCACGGCTGATGCGCTTTAAATCAACCTCGTCACGCATTGAAAGCGGATGCGGTTTAACAGGCACCTCGTCCATAGACCTGCGTGAACGTATCTGACCCTCATAGTCCTTACTTAAATCAAAGCCCTCGCCGATAACAAATTCATCATCACCGCTTGAGCGGACCTCATCCTTTTGCAATTCGGGCACAACCGATTCGTCTTCATCAAACAAATCTGACGGTTGATTTTGTTCTAAAAAATCCTTGTACTTATCAAATTCACCCATACTTGCCTCCTGTTAACGCTTTATACGTCTTACAAATTTGTCGGTGAGCACTGCTCCGAGCGGCACGTCATATCTGCCGTGACAAAGTCTGTAACAATAATTTTCACTGTAACATATTCCAATGCTTTCACCCTCGAAAGCGGAAAGATAGCGGTCATAATATCCGCCGCCGTAGCCGAGCCTGTATCCGAAGCTATCCAGCATCAAGGCAGGCACCACCATCAACGGCTCGTCAGGGCTGTCCGCAAGCGGCATATCCTCTGTTGGCTCAAGCACGCCGAAGCTGCCTTTTTTTAGCTGAGCCACATCATCTACGTAATGGAAGCTCATTTCCCTTGTGCCTGTTATACATCTGGGCATAGCTACCTTTTTTCCGTCTGCCAGAGCTTTCTCGATTATGCCGAAGGTGTCTACCTCTATTGCGGTTGACGCATATATCATAACTGTTTTGCAGTTTTTATACTGATATGTGCCAATCAGTCTTCTCTTAATCTCACTGTCAAGCGACGCCTTGTATTCAGGCTCAAGAGAGCCTCTAAACTGCTTGACCTTTGCTCGCAGTTTACCCTTGTACTCACGCAAATCTATTCTTTGCATTTCATTGACTTCCTGACCGCTTCAGCTGACTCTGAGCCTTTGAAATACCTGATTATTTCAACTCCAAATTCAATGGCAGCTCCCGCGCCGATTGCTGTTATAACATTTTTGCTTACACAGGTGCGGCCCTCACCAACCGTTGCACCGCCGAGCAATTCCTCAAAGCCATCGTAGCAAACCGCCTGCTTCCCCTCGAGGTAGCCCTCCTGTCCAAGCACTGACGGCGCTGCGCATATAGCCGCAAGCAGCTTGCCGTTATCATTTGCATAGCGAAGGCAATGCTTTACGATTTCGCTCTTACCTAAGTTGAGCGTACCGGGCAGTCCGCCGGGCAGAATCACTCCTGTAAGGTCGCTTATATCGTGCAGCTCACTCTCGTCTATATCAGCCGTAACCGTTATCCCGTGTGAGCCCGTTACCACCTTACCGCCTATGCCTACTGTTTTTACTTCCAACTCGCCTCGACGCACTGTGTCAACAGCGGCTACCGCCTCTATCTCCTCAAAGCCCGATGCTAAAAAACAATATATCATAATTTCACCTTTTGGTTTACATAATTCTGTTGACGATTGAGAAAATTTCGTCCGAAATAGACTCCCTTGTTTTAGGTTGTCCGTTTTCTGCGCACATTACAACAGACCAACCAAGCCTTTTTGCTGCGTACAATGCCGCCTCTCTGCAATGCTCAAGATACGCTGTGTCACGCTCGTGGATATCCTTTTTACATTCATCGCCCTCATACCTGGCGGTCATCAACTTTTGTGATACCTCGATTGGCATATCAAGGAAAATTACTGCGTCAGGCTTTGGTATACCTAACTTTGCAAATTCAAAATCGTAAAGCCAATCTAAGTAATCATCCCTCTCGTCCTCTGCTAACTTTGCCGCCTGATGAACAGCGTTTGAGGTTGCATATCTGTCGCAAAGAATGGTTGCGCCGTTTAAGTAGTCCTTGCCCCAATCGGTTTTAAACGATGCAAAGCGGTCAACTGCGTAAAATGCAGATGCCGCGTAAGCGTTGACATCATCGGGCTTATCGCCGAAATCTCCGTTAAGATACATTTTTACAAGCGCGCTTGAAGCACTGTCATAATCGGGGAATTTAACAAAGCGCACCTCTTCGTTGATTCTGCTTTGCAAAAGCGCAAGCTGTGTGGACTTTCCGCTTCCGTCAAGTCCTTCGATAACAATCAGTTTTCCGCTCATTTTATTCTCCGAGATTAGTAAATTTTTCACGCATCTGTATCGGCTTGCCACAGGTCATTTTGCCCTCAGGGCACTTGCCTGTAAGGCACGGTGGGCCCGACTTTGCAAAAAGCTCAGGCGCTGCCTTGCGGCAGAGTTTAAGCATTTCAGTTGCAAGCTCACGTATCTCCCACTGTGCTCTGTTGCAGCAACGGTGTGAGAAGAAGTTGTAAAGACTTCTTGCGTTCATTGTGACTATCATCTTTGTGGTGCACGCATTAGGCAAAACAAAACGAGCATCCTCAATAGCAAGCTTTTCAGCGTCACGGCTGGCTCTCTTTTCATCAACGCCTGCGGCTATCAACTCTGCCTTATGCTTTGCAGTTAATATTTCTGCAAGACGGTCATAATCACGCTGTGCCTGCTGCATATTCTCAACATAGATTCTCTTTGCCTCTGCATTTTGCTTAATTTCAGGAGGCAACACATACTCAAACTGGTCCTCTTTTACATAACGCTGACTCTGCACGCTGAACGATGCTATGCGGTGACGTGTAATCTGCGCAAGCAGCGAGCGTGAAACACCCTCTATTCCGAAGGTGAAGGTTGCGTGCTCAATCGGGCTCTCGTGACCTATCTCGGAAAGCATCTGCACAAAGCTTGATGCTTTTTCGTCGTCAAGACCGTCACGGATTGTGTCAATCGATGCGGCTGAATAGCACAACTTTGCCGCTGCTGCGATTGTTTTTGTTGGCTCAGGAGTATGGGCTAAGAGCTTAACTTTCATTCTCAATACCTCTCTATCTGAAACATGGTTACACTATTACATAGATTATATCAAATATCTCGCTCATAATCAACTTTATTTTTTGATTTTATGCTTGAAAACGCTAACTTGTGGTAATATAATTATCTACACAGGAGATGTTATGATGGTTTTTGAAAAAACAGATATCAGCCATATAGACCTGCTTAAAAGCTACTTTGCACTGCAAAGCTGTCGTACTTGTGACTATTCCGTTGGCGCTGTTATGATGTGGCGCAATCACCTCGACACACACCACTGTGTGACTGACGGTTGCCTTGTTATGCGTGGAAAGTTCGCTGACGGCAACATTTATTTTGCGTATCCCGTTGGTAAAAATATCGATAGCGCGCTTAACAGCATTGAGGCTTATGCAAAGGAAAACAGCATTGATTTTTTACTTTCAGACGTGCCTGAAAGCCAGCTTGATTTTCTTAAGCAAAAGTATGGCAACAGAATGAGCGTTTCCACCAACCGAGATTACTGGGATTACCTGTACGAAGCGGAAAAGATGCGCACTTTTGGCGGCAAAAAGCTGAGCTCAAAGCGCAATCACGTTAACCGATTTAAGCGCAGCTACCCCGACTGCCGTTTCGTTGAAATTAACGAGAATAACATAGCCAGAGCAAAAGAGTTTTGCAAAATGTTTGTAGACAAGCTTCAGGGTGATGAGAACATGGCTGTCCAAGAGGGTGAATCAAGCGTTGAAATGTTTGACTATATCCTTAAAATAGGCGGATTTGGCGCGTTCTTGGAGCTTGACGACGAAATCGTTGCTGTTTCGCTGGGCGAAATTGTGGGCGACACGATGTTTGTTCACGTCGAAAAGGCGTTGCACGAATATTCAGGCATCTATCAAGCGCTCGTATCACAGTTTGCCGAACACTTTGCTACAGAGAACGTTTTGTATATAAACCGCGAAGAAGATGACGGCGTTGAGGGGTTAAGAAAATCTAAGCTTAGCTACTGCCCTATTGCCCTTTTAGAGAAATATAATGTGCTTATCGGCAATTAGAATAAAAATTATCGACGAAATCTTAATATTTTTTTCATTTTATGTCAAATTACCCCATTGTAAAATTTTGTTTTTATGTTAAAATAAAGATGTGTGTATTTTAATATTACGGAAGGGGCTTTTTTATGTCTGAAAAAAACAACTCTGTTGTCGGTCCTCTCGGTATAATCAGTATGCCGGGCTGCGAGCAAATCGCAGAAAAAGTTGACGCTTACATCCACGAGTGGAGGGGCGACGATATCGAAACCTACAATATCCCCATCACTTGCCCTCGTTTTGGCTCGGGTGAGGCTAAAGGTCTTGTCAAAACCTCCGTTAGAGGTCACGACATTTTTATCATCTGCGATGTGTTTAACTACGGCATCAAGTACCGTATGTATAACGAGCTCGTTCCAATGAGTCCTGATGACCATTTCCAAGACCTTAAGCGTATCATTGCTGCGCTCGGCGGCAAGGCTCGCCGTATCACTGTTATTATGCCTATGCTCTATGAGGGCAGACAGCATCGCAGAAGCGCCAGAGAATCGCTCGACTGCGCTCTCGCTCTCCAAGAGCTCGTTGCAATGGGTGTTACCAACATTATCACCTTCGATGCGCACGACCCCAGAGTTCAGAACGCTATTCCTCTTGAGGGCTTCGAAAACGTTCATCCTACATACCAGATGCTTAAGGCTCTTAAAAAAGCTATCCCTGACGTTAAACTGGACAAGGACAACATTACCATCGTATCTCCCGACAAGGGCGGTATGGGACGTTGCATCTACTACTCATCCGTTTTGGGCGTTGACCTTGGTATGTTCTATAAGCGCCGCAATTATTCCATCATCGTTAACGGTCGTAATCCCATTGAGGCTCACGAGTATCTCGGTAACGATATCTCAGGCAAGGACGTTATCATCGTTGACGATATGATTTCTTCAGGTGACTCAGTGCTTGATATCGGTAAGAAACTCAAGGAGCGCAAGGCTCGCAGAATCTTCGTATTCGCTTCATTCGGTCTCTTCGTTGAAGGCTTTGAAAACTTCGACAAGGCTTATGAAGCAGGTTATATCGACAAGGTGTTTACTACAAACCTTGTTTACGCTAAGCCTGAGCTTACCACTAAGCCTTGGTATTGCCGTGTTGATATGTCTAAGTACATCGCTTTGATTATTGACACTCTCAATCACGATGCATCTATGAGCGGTCTTCTTGCTCCTATCGACAAAATTAAAGCTCTTCTTTCTAAACAATAAATCAAATTATAAACAAACCGCTCGAAGAAAAATCTTCGAGCGGTTTTATTTTTTACTTTTTTCGCTTTGGTTTTATAACAGACTGTTGCCTGAGCAAATCGAGGTACGCATTGATATCGAACAGATTTACCTTTTCGTCCTTTTTTAAGTAAAGCGGATGGTGAGGGTGGCCTTTTTGCGAAATCTTGCCAGCGGTGTACCACTTAGCTCCGTAGCGTGTGCCCAGTTCAATCATATCGCTGACGCAATCGCAAAGGTACCCTCGCTTCTCGATAATCGTTCCCCACGCTGCCCAGACTGACGGTGTATTCCCCTCTGGGTAAAGCTTTAACACATACTCAAAGGCTTTCATATTTTCCTCATGCAGCTTTAAATTAAAGCTTTTGTCCATATCGTCGGGATTTGTTGCCCTCTGGGCATAGACGTTGAACATTATCCAACTGTCATACCCGTTTACGAGTGCGATTCTCTCAACGGATTTTAACGTGTTGTCAAGGTCGTCAGGCGCGGCGGTTGAGGGGTTAATGCCTATACATATCAATGGATTTATTCCTCTTGTGCCCAATATGTAACGATAATCCTTATAGCTGTTTGGGACATAGAGCCATTTTGCGTGGTCGTATTCTTCCACACGTGTGCGCTCGGCTTCCTCAACGGCATCGTAAAACAGGTCAATATTCAAATCGCTTGAGCAGCCCGATGGGATATGCATACTCTCCCCTCCTTTATAGATAAAACTAATGGGGATGGCCGAAGTCATCCCCAAATTAAACTTAAAATATAGTTTAAGCCTTGCCAACAGAGCCGAAAAGTTCCATCTTCTCTTTAACTGTTGCCTTGATAGCCTCAAAGCCGGGTGCGAGAAGCTTTCTCGGGTCAAAGCCCTTGCCCTGAAGGTCTTTTCCAGCCTCAACATACTCACGTGTTGCAGCAGCAAAAGCAAGCTGACACTCAGTGTTAACGTTAATCTTAGAAACGCCGAGCGAGATAGCCTTTTGAATCATCTCAGCAGGGATACCTGTGCCGCCGTGGAGAACGAGAGGCATATCACCAGTGAGCTCCTGAATTGCATCGAGAGTTTCGAAGCTCAAGCCGCCCCAGTTTTCAGGATACTTGCCGTGAATGTTACCTATGCCTGCTGCGAGCATTGTTACACCCAAATCAGCTATCATTTTGCACTCGTTCGGGTCAGCAACTTCGCCAGCGCCTACAACGCCGTCTTCCTCGCCGCCGATTGAGCCAACCTCTGCCTCTAATGAAAGGCCGAGCTTATCGGTAAGAGCAACGAGCTCCTTAGTTTTTGCAATGTTTTCCTCAATCGGATAATGTGAACCATCAAACATTACTGATGAGAAGCCAGCCTCGATGCACTTGAGAGCGCCCTCGTAGCTGCCGTGGTCAAGGTGAAGAGCAACAGGAACAGTGATACCGAGCTCCTTAATCATACCGTTAACCATTCCAACGATGGTGGTATAGCCGCACATATACTTACCTGCGCCTTCAGAAACGCCCAGTATTACGGGAGAGTTGAGCTCCTGTGCTGTGAGGAGAATGGCTTTAGTCCACTCAAGGTTGTTAATATTAAACTGGCCGACTGCGTAATGACCGGCTTTTGCTTTGTTTAACATTTCTTTTGCTGATACTAACATTTATATTGACTCCTTTAAAGAAATTTTACATTGTTATTCTACTATATATTGTTAAAAAAATCAAGACTTAATCAATAGAATGTTACTACCTCTTCTTTCGGAGGTGTGGAGTGCTGTGCTGATTTTATTTTTAGAACAGGTCCTTTACCTCTGTAAGCCTTGTTGTATTCAACTGCAACCTCTGCAGTTACATCCAGCCAATCTCTTGTGTTGACCTTTTCGCCCGATTCCCAAATGGCTATAAGTCCGCCATAGCGTATATCATCGGCGCAACAGGTCATTATGTGTCTGCCGATTACAAAGGTATCTTTAGGCAGTTTTCCGTCTGCCGCTACTATTCCCTTAAACCGAACTGTTTTGCCTACATATTTATCTTGCTCTTCGCTTAAATCTCTATACCAGAGCGCGTAATCTATGTCGGCAATTTCAATGATATCCGCCTCAACGTCAAACGGCAGTGGGTCTTCGATATCGTCATACTCCACCTCACCCGTTTCATAATCATAGGCAATATCGGCGCGGCGGCTGATGCCTCTGACTATCTTGTGCAGCGGCAACTTGTCGAGCTCTTGCTTGCAACGGTTGAATATAACCATTTCACAGCCCTGAAGCTTGTCAACAACCAGACTGCGCATATTGGTATTATAACTCAAAAACGTATTTGCATCTGCAAACATCAGCTCCTGATATACGTTCCAGTTGTACGGCATTGCGTTATAAAGCGAGGATAACTGCCACATTCCGTTGTACTCAATCACAACCCTCTTTGCATTGCAACGCTTTGCGGCTGCTGCTAGTCTATCGGGTGTGAGCCAGCTTTCTTCCTCTACCACTCTAATAGTAACGTTTGGCCCCGCAAAACGTGAGGCGTCATATTCCTCCTCGCCCTCCTCGCACACAAGCAACAATGTAGGCTCGCCGTTATGGAAGCGCTTATCCTCAAACGTATCCTGTATAAACTTTGTTTTACCTGACTCTAAAAAGCCTGTAAAAAGGTATACGGGTATTTCGTGCATACTTGTTTCTCCTTATTTTACGCAAAAAAGCTCTGCTATCTTTTCTTTATTCATCTTCGAGCCGATTACGCAAAGTCTGCCTATTACCGATGCTGAGCCGTTACGTACGTCACTCTCGCCCGGCACATAATCAAAATGCAGCCATTCGCCGTTATCGCCCTCGACGATTCCCTTTGCGCGCAAAATCATTCCGTACTCGTGCTCGTTTTCCAGTTCCTTGAGCGACTGGCTTAGCTTCTCGTAATTAAACTTCTGTGCGGTTTCCACTCCCCAACTCTCAAATACCTCATCGGCGTGATGATGGTGATGCTCGTGGTCACAACCGCAGTCGCAGTCATGGTCGTGATGATGGTGATGCTCATGGTCACAACCGCAGTCGCAGTCGTGGTCGTGGTGATGGTGATGCTCGTGGTCACAACCGCAGTCGCAGTCGTGGTCGTGATGATGGTGATGCTCGTGGTGATGGTGTTGACCGCAAGTTGAGCAAACCTCGCTCTCCTCGAGCTCCTTAAGCTCGCTTTCGAGCGAGTTTTTCTTTTCCATCGCGGCAAGTATCGTTGCGCCGTCAAGCTTGTCCCAAGCCGTTGTTACGATAGCAGCCTTGCTGTTATGCTCCCTTACAAGCTCCACAGCAGTGAGCAGCTTATCCTCTGCAACAGTGTCGGTATGGCTCATAATAATAGCGTTTGCAAACTCAATCTGATTATTGAAAAACTCACCAAAGTTTTTCATATACATTTTGCACTTTTTAGCGTCAACAACTGTTGTAAAGCTGTTAAGCACAATCGAGTCATCGTCAATGCTTTCAACGGCGCGTATAACGTCGCTCAGCTTGCCAACTCCTGACGGCTCAATCAAGATACGGTCTGGCGAATACTCTGCAAGCACCTTTTTAAGCGCCTCTCCAAAGTCGCCCACCAGACTGCAACAAATACAGCCCGAGTTCATCTCTGTGACTGAAATCCCCGCGCTTTGCAAGAATCCGCCGTCGATGCCGATTTCTCCGAACTCGTTTTCTATAAGAACAAGCTTTTCGCCTACATATGCTTCCTTTATAAGCTTTTTAATAAGCGTGGTTTTACCTGCGCCTAAAAAGCCCGAAAAAATATCAATCTTTGTCATAAATTCTCACTTCTCCATTCAGACAAATAAAATTCACACATCCTTGATTATATCACTACCCCTCCTCATATGCAAGCATTGGCAACACCTTTGAAAAACTATTTTTTAATTTACTATTGAATACGGGAAAACATAGTGATAAAATATAATGGTATTATCAAAGGAGATGTTAAATATGAGCGAATGCACTCACAACTGTGAATCTTGTACTGCTGATTGCGGTCAGCGCACCAAACAAAGTCTTGTTGAACAGCCGCATCAGATGTCCACTATAAAAAATGTTATCGCTGTTGTCAGCGGTAAAGGCGGCGTTGGTAAATCTATGGTTACCTCTATGCTGGCTGTTTTGGCTCAGCGCAAAGGGCTCGGCAGTGCCGTTCTTGATGCGGATATTACAGGCCCGTCTATCCCTAAGGCTTTCGGAATAACTGAGCGTGCTCAGGGCAGTGAAATCGGCATTATTCCCGCACAGACCAAAAAAGGCATACAAGTTATGTCCGTTAACCTTTTGTTAGAAAACGAAACCGACCCTGTTGTCTGGAGAGGCCCTGTCATTGCAGGCACTGTTAAGCAGTTCTGGACTGACGTCATCTGGAACGATGTTGACTTTATGTTTGTTGATATGCCTCCCGGAACAGGCGATGTTCCGCTGACTGTTTTCCAGTCTATTCCGATAAAGGGAATTGTTGTTGTCACCTCTCCGCAAGAGCTCGTTTCGATGATTGTGGAGAAGGCTGTGAATATGGCTAAGATGATGAATATTCCCGTTCTTGGATTGGTTGAGAATATGTCATACTTTGAGTGCCCCGACTGCAAAAAGTGTCATTCAATTTACGGAGAAAGTCACCTTGAGGAAATAGCCGCAAAGCACGGCATTAAAAACATCGCAAGGCTTCCCATCGACCCCGAGCTTGCCAAAGTCAGCGACAGCGGTCTTATCGAGCTGTTTGAGGGCGATTGGTTGGACGAGCTTAGTGACGCTATCGAGGATGCTGTGAAATGAGCAAACATTCCGATAAAGCGAAGCAACTGTTCCTAAACGGTTATAACTGCTCTCAGGCTGTGCTGCTTGCGTTCTCCGACGTTACGGGGCTCGACGAGAAAACCGCTCTTATGCTTGCATCGTCGTTTGGCGGTGGTATGGGTAGGCTGCGTGAGGTGTGCGGCGCCGTAAGCGGTATGTTTATGGTGGCAGGTCTGCTCTATGGTAGCTGTGACGTAAACGACCGCTCTGCAAAGGCTGAGCATTATGCCCTGATTCAGCAGATGGCTGCTAAGTTCAAGGAGAGAAACGGCTCAATCATCTGCAGAGAATTGCTGGGCGGCGAGGGTAAGTCTGACTCGCATATACCGAGCGAGCGCAACAGCGGTTATTATAAGAAAAGGCCCTGCGCTGACTTGTGCGCAGACGCCGCCGAAATCCTTGACGAAATAATCGCACAAAAAAAGAATTAAAAAAATAGTAGTAAAAAACCGCCGATTGCTCGGCGGTTTTTTTGTTTTTATTATTTATTCGATTACTTCTGCTGTTTTAATGGCTTTATTGAGTTTTCTCTGACAAGCTTGACCAACAAAACCAAGAATAATAATAGGCAGACCTGACAAAATAAAAATTGGGCAAAGTAATGTTCCTACTAGATATAATATTGCAGCCGATAGTGCAAATCCTGCACCCTTACAAATGTATCCAATCCAACCAAAAATTGTTGCAAGTGTAAATAATCCTGTATGTATAGACATTAATACAAAAAATGCGTTAAGCATTGTTGTAAACATAGTTACTTCTTCTAATGAACCTAATAAATCATTTAAAAAATAATTGGTACGATTTGCCCAAACAAAATACTCAGCGCCACCATTTTCAAAAAAAGCAACAACAAAATAAAGCATTATTCCTGTCCAAACCGTCGCAAATATATTTGAAACCAATAAAGTCTTACTTCTCATATTATAAATCCCCCGCTGCATCTGCTAATTTGGCTGCAATACGCATCAACTCTGCTGAATACTCTGCAGCATCCTCAATATCTGCTATACTATCGCTAACATCATCAGCTCTTTCGGTCCAATCTGCAAGTTCAGTTACCAAAGAGGTGTATTCAGTAAGTATAGACAAGTCAGTTGGATTTGCGTTGTATTTTTTTACAACAGCGATGTATTTATCAACCCATTCTTCATATTCTTTCAGGAAATCTCGCCAGTCATCATTTGAAGTGACATTTGACAACACTTCATCACTATTAAATTCCGTAGAATTGTCACTTACGTCATCAAAAATAAACGTTGATGAGACGTCATCTAATGAGGAATGTACGGTATCGTCCATCCCACTACCACAAGCAGTCAACACAAATAAAAGTGTTAAAGCCATCAATATTGCCAACATTCTTTTCATTTTTTATTTCCTCCTTTATGCTCTGTTTGTAGAGCACAAAGGTATTATACTCGTTTTATAGAGCATTGTCAAGATAAAGAGCAGAATTTATCTTAATAATGGGGTGTAAATATGATTTCTTACGAACCTTTTTATAAAACACTTAAACAAAAAAACATTTCCACATACAAGTTAATAAATCAATATGGTATAAGCAGAAGTCTTTTAGACCGACTTAAACACAATAAGCCCATTAGCACAGTTACTCTAAACGACCTTTGCTCTATTTTGCATTGCAAAGTTCAAGACATAATAAAATTTACCGAAGATAACTAAAAAACCGCCGATTGCTCGGCGGTTTTGCTTTTATAACGGCAAGTATAAAGTTATTAATCCTGTTGCAAAAGCGGCGATGCAGGCGGACACCGCAACTGTGATGAGCGACTTATTGAAATAAGACAATAAAAATCCCACCGAAAATCCGACCAAAGCAGTTACAAAACTGCCTGTGGAGTAAAAGATATACGGAATAGTCATAGCTCCGAGAACGGCGTACGGCATATAATAAAGCAGGCTTTTTACAAACCTTGACTTTATCTGCTTTCTGAACGCTACAAACGGCACCATTCTTACAAGATACGTTGTAAGCGACATTACTGCTATGCTTGCGATTATGTAAAAGTTACTCATTGCTCTGCCCCTCCTCGTCCTGTTTAAGAGGCATCACAACCGCCGCTATGACAGATGCCAAGACTGCGCAAATTATAATCGAAAATCCCTGAGACACCGCCTTGAACAAGGGCACGTAATACAAAATGCAGCTTATTGCGCACGATACAATCACAGTTAAAAGTATGCCCTTATCCGTTTTCGCAACAGGCACTACAATCGCCACAAACATACTATAAATCGCGATTCCGAGCGCTGCTGTTACCGACGCAGGCAACACGTTGCCTGCGAGCACGCCAACAACTGTGCCCATTGTCCAGCATATATAAGGCAGCGTTATAAGTCCATACATATACTTCGGCCCGATTTTGCCCTTCTGTGATGCCGCAACTGCAAATATTTCGTCTGTTATGCCAAACGATGTGATAAATCTATGCAAGGTTGAATATCGACTATCGAGCTTTTGCGTGAGGGCGATTCCCATAAGCGAATAGCGTATGTTTATTACAAGCTGACTTAGCGCCATCTCTACCAATGTGCCCGATGCGACTATTACTCCAACTCCTGCAAGCTGTCCTGCTGAGGTGAGGTTGGTCATTGATATTATAACTGCCCACATCTCTGCAAGCCCTTGACTTATTACAGATATGCCAAACCCAAACGATACCGACAGGTAACCCAGTCCTATCGGCAGACCACCCTTTAATCCGGCCAGATATGAGTTTGGGCTCTTGTTTTGCGACATTAACTTTCATCTTCCTTTCCAATCCCTGTAATTATACACCAACCGCTTACACTTCACAAGTAATATTTTACTGAAATCTTCTCTCTCCTATTAAGCAAAGTGCGATTGAAATTTCTGTTTGGATATGGTAATATATATTTACAAGTAATTTTCTGTTGAGGTAGGTTTTATGACCGTTTCTAAAAATATGCCGATTGCCGTTATGGATTCAGGCATCGGCGGTACTACTGTTTTAAAAGAACTGATTAAAATTATGCCGAATGAAAACTATATCTATTTCGGCGATTCTAAAAACGCTCCCTATGGCACAAAGACGGTTGATGAGGTGCGAAGCCTTACCACTATGAATGCCGAAGCGCTTATTGCAAGAGGTATCAAGGGCTTGGTTATCGCGTGCAACACCGCTACAGCCGCTGCAGGTCAGCACTTGCGTCAGTTGCATCCCGAAATCCCCATCATTGGCATTGAGCCCGCTATCAAGCCTGCGGCTTTGGCAAAAGAGAATCCTGTTGTGCTCGTGATGGCTACCCCGCTCACGCTCAAGCAAGAAAAGTTTATGACCTTGCTGCACAAGTATACCGACGTTGCCAACATTATCACTCTGCCCTGTCCCGGTCTTGCGGAGTTAATTGAGGCGGGCGATTTTGACAGCGATAATATCAACAACTATCTGCAGCGCATCTTTGAGCCGCTCAACCGCGAGAAAATTGATTCTATCGTCTTGGGTTGCACGCACTATCCGTTGATTCAGGATGCGATTATCAAGAATTTTAAAAAGGAAGTGGATATCTTCTACGGCGGTGAGGGCACCGCACGTCAGACGATGCGCCGTCTTACCGAGCGGTCAACGCTCAGTGATTCTAATGTGAGGGGCTCAGTGGAGATAATAAACACGCTTGGAACAAAAGAGGTTGTCGACTGCATAAAGAAAATTCTGGAAATTTAAATTAAGCCTACCGAAAACTCGGTAGGCTTTTTGTTTTGATTCTTCTATTTAGTCTATGTACTCGACTCCGTTTTCAACGCTCATTGATTTAATTCTGGCAAGCGATTCTACCCTCACACCCATTGATGTGATAAGGTCGTGTCCGCCCTGAAACGCTTTTTCAATCACGATTCCTGCGCCAACAACCTCTGCGCCTGCGTCACGTATAAGCTTAATAAGCCCTTGCAGTGCGCTTCCCTTTGCCAGAAAATCATCTATTATCAGCACCTTATCTCCTGCCTTGAGGAAGTCCTTTGACACGATTATTGTGTTTGTGTTCTTATGCGTGAATGACTCAACCTCTGCTGAGTATACGTCGCCTGCTATATTGATGCTCTTGCTCTTTTTTGCAAAAACTACGGGTACATCAAAATACTGTGCCGCAATGCACGCGATTCCTATTCCTGATGCCTCGATAGTTAAAATCTTGTTTATCTCGCAATCGGAAAAGCGGTGCTTGAACTCCTTGCCAACCTCGCACATAAACTTTACGTCAATCTGGTGGTTTACAAAGCTATCAACCTTTAATACGTTACCCTCGCCGATTTTGCCCTCTGCTGCAATCTTTCTTTTTAACGCTTCCATTGCTTTTCCTCTTTTCAACTTTATAGATATATAATACAACCACAATCTCACTCTGTCAAGAATAAGACCGAAGTGTTCAAACTGTTTTGAACGCTTCGGTCTTATAGTTTTATTTAAGTCTGTTTGCCATATCGTCGGCAAGCTTATCCTTGATTGCCTGTGCCTGTGCATCTGTTGGTGCAACTGCGGTGAGATAAACCTTTATCTTCGGCTCAGTGCCTGACGGGCGCACTATTACTGAATTGCCGCTCTCAAGCTCAAATGTTATTACGTCTGCTTTCGGCAGCTTTATTTCACTTGACTCGCCTGTCTGAGCATCGGTCTTAAGCGAGGTTTTATAGTCGGATACCGACAACACCTTATAGCCGCCGATTGCATCGGGCGCATTTGTGCGAAGCTCTGACATTATCTCTGCCATCTTATTCATTCCCGTTATTCCTGAGAAAGAATAGCTTACAGTTTTATGCAGATAGATGCCGTACTTCTCGTAAATGGAATTAAGCACCTGCATCAGCGTTAAGCCCTTTGTTTTATAGTAAGACGCCATCTCGCATATCATCATTGATGCAACAACAGCATCCTTATCTCTTACATAGGTGCCTACGAGATATCCGTAGCTTTCCTCAAAGCCAAACACATATCTATCAGACTCGTTTGCAGCCTCAAGAATTGCAATCTGCTCGCCGATATATTTAAAGCCTGTCAGTACGTTCCTCATCTCGCAACCATAATCTGCCGCTATCTTATCGCAGATTGAGGTTGATACTATCGACTTAACAGCAACCGCATTCTCAGGCAAGGTGCCCTTTTCTACACGCTGAGAAAGGATATAGTTAATCAGCATTGCGCCAACCTCATTGCCTGTAAGCAATCTGTAATCCTCTCCGTCACGGATTGCTATGCCAACACGGTCTGCATCAGGGTCGGTGCCGAGCAACAAGTCGGGCTGCACATCCTTAGCCATCTTTAACGCACACTCAAACGGCTGACGTATCTCAGGGTTGGGATAGGGCGCTGTGGGGAAGTTGCCATCAGGTGTTTCCTGCTCTTTTACAACAACAACGTCTGAAACGCCAACGCGCTTTAACACCTCACGAACAGGACGGTTGCCTGTTCCGTGAATGGGAGTGTATATAACCTTGAGTCCAGCTTTTGAAAACACGTCGGGGTTTACCGACTGGCTGATTACGTTCTTATAATAGTCCTCATAGCAATCATCGCCGATAAGCTCAATCATTCCTGATTTTATCGCCTCATCATAATCAAGCTTTTTAACTCCGTCGAAAATGTCCACACTCTCGACAGCCTCAGTTACCTTCATACTTGCATCGCCGCTAAGCTGGCAACCGTCAGCGTCGTACGCTTTATAGCCGTTATACTCAGCAGGGTTATGGCTTGCGGTAACAACTACGCCGCCTGCGCACTTATAATATCTGATTGCAAAGGATACCATCGGTGTTGGAGCAAGTTCAGGATAGAGCCATACCTTGATGCCGTTTGCTGCAAAAACACAAGCTGCTGTACGGCTGAACAAATCAGAGTTTATACGGCTGTCATAACCGATTGCTACGCTGGGCTTATCGCATATTGAATTGATATAATCGGAAAAGCCCTGTGAAGCTCGGCCGACAGTATAAATATTCATACGGTTTGTGCCCGCACCGATAACTCCTCTTAAGCCTGCTGTGCCAAACTCTAAATCTTTATAAAATCTGTCTTGTATTGCATCCGCATCACCCGATACAGCATCCAGTTCTGCTTTTATCGCAGCGTCGTTTGCCTTGTCAAGCCACAAGTTATAAAGCTTCATATAATCCATTGTCTTCTCACTCCAAAAATTAGCTATTCATTTTTAAAGTATATCATTTTGTTTTATTTTTATCAAGGGATTTTACAAATAAAATACAAAAAAACGATGCAGAAATCTGCATCGTTTTTTTATTAACTCTAATTTGCCTTAACCAACGATACCGGTTCTCTCGATTGACTGAACAAAATAACGTTGTAGTATCATATACATCACAAGCATCGGCAGAATGTATAGCAACGAGCCTGCCAGAAGTCTTGGCGAATACTCAGGGCTGTTTGCGAAGTTTTTAGAGAGCTCCCCGAAAAGTCCGCTCAGTGCCTTTGCTATGGTCATCTTCTGCGAAATGAATGTACTGGTGTAGAATGTATCATTCCAATACCATACGATTGAGAACAGGAATACTGTCAAATATGAGCCTGATGCGTTTGGTACCATAATGGTTGTAAACGTCTTGAAAAATCCTGCTCCGTCAACAACTGCTGCTTCCTCAATCTCATACGGAATGTTCGTGAAGAACTGCCTGAATATGTATACATACAGTCCTGAACGCAAGCCTGTTGCAGTAATAGCAGTGAGCCAGAAAACGAACCAGCTATCGATAAGGTTGACTGTTAAGAATTCGGGCATTTTGATTCCAAATGCTAAGTCGAGTATCGGGCTGATTATCGGTATTGAGAATGACTTGTACTGGAAGTAAAGCGGAATTGTTACAGCCTCAGCAGGAACAATCAATGTAAGCAATACAAGCACAAACCACAATCCGTTTGTTTTAAACTTAAACCTTGCAAGTCCGTATCCTACCATTGAACAGGATATCATCTGCAGAGCTGTGCCCACAACTGACATTATCAGTGTGGTAGCCATACTGCTGAAATAACTCATCTGTCCAAATGAATACTCAAAATGCTCAAGAGTAAAATGCTTAGGAATCCAAATAACGCTTGGGTCAACAACGTCTTCAACTGTTCTGAACGACATTGATACCATATATAGAATCGGATAAATCAAAACATAAGAAAGGCCGATTAAGATGAAAAATCTCAATATCTTCCATATCAAGTTTCCGATTTCTGATGCGAGAATTCGTTTATTCACTTAATTGCAGCTCCTTTCTTATTTATTTACTGATGGGTTTTGCGACTTTGCTATTAAATTCGCAACAAAGAAGATTATTCCGATTATTGCAAGCAGAATCAAGAAGAATATCCAGGATTCAAGACATGCTACTGAATACTTGAGCTTATAATATGCCGTATCGTTTATGCTTGTCATCAACTGGTTATTTGCGTCGGTAATCGAGTCGATTATCGTGTAAATAAGGTTTACAAGCACGATTGGCGCTACATTCGGGAAGGTAACCTTCCAGAAGATTTCCCAGCCTGTTGCTCCCTCAATCTTTGCTGCTTCGTAAAGCTGCGGAGATACTCCCTGCAACGCTGCGAGGAACAACAGTATCTGTACGCCGCACTTCCACAGCGTATCAAAGGTTTGGTTTACTATCTCGGTGAATATATTTACGATTTCCTCAGGTAGATTCATTCCCTTGAGTATCTCTGTCATACCTGCTGCATTGAATATAGTTGAAGATGCATCTGTTTCAACGTTGTCAATAAACGTGTCACCCTGAACGAACTTAATTACTATACCCGATGTTACAACAACCGGCATGAAGAATACTGCTCTGGCGAACATTCTTCCCGCAAACTTCTGGTTCAGAATTACTGAAATAAAGAGCGAAAATACTATTATAACAGGTGTGTTCTTTAACATATCGCCCAGAGTGGTAACCAATGCCTGCCAATACTCTGTTTCACTACCAAACAGATAATCGTAATTGCCTAAACCGTACCAGTCCATACTTACACCGCCGCCCTTTGCAGGCTGTACGTTTAAGAAGGTGTAATACAAGGACAAGGCAAGCGGCTGCAGATAGAAGCACATGAAGCCTATGATAAACGGAGCGGTAAAACAAAGACCTGCTCTTCTACGTCTTTGCAGCTCTGTAAGCTGCTTTTTAGGTTTTACCCTTTTTACTGTTGCAGTTGACATTATTCTACCACCTCCTCAACGGGTTGCTCAGGGGTAGCTTCCACCTGGCTTGCTGTTGTGGTTACATATCCCATTGCAGAAACAGTTATACCGTTATATACATAATCGGTATCGCCATAGTTTACAAGTATGGCTAAATCGTCATTATAAACTGTGCATCTTACTTCAGATGTAATTATCTTATGGTCTGTGATGTGCTTATCACAATATCCGTTAAAGACAGATGCAAGCTCTTTATAATTGGATATCGCTGTTTCCTTCCAGGTTTCAAACTGGCTGGAATAAATGTAATTAAGGTTGGTGTTAAGGAATGTGCTGCTCTCCTCACCTGTAAAGATGAAGTAAGGTGCAGAGCCTGTTTCGAGCTGACGGAGCAGCTGCATTTCAGGGTCAGAGAACAGATTGTGCGCGGTCTCTGTGTAGTTTATAACACCGTGAAGTGCTATCTGGAGGAACGGCACATCGTTCTGGCTCATCTCGTAACCGCTGTCATACATAGGCGGTGCGATGATTGTGTTTACATACGGAAGCACAAATCCGTTTCCGCCGTCAACTACAAGATTGCCCTGCTCTGTTGCAAGCTTCTTTGCTGCTTTCTTTATGTACTCGGCTGTTTCCTGAGCATCGTTGAATCTATCTCCGATATAGAAATCAGAATAGTTGGTGTTGCCCAGCGAGCCGGCTGAAATGCCGTACACGTCTAATGCCTTATAGTCGCCCAAGAACTTATTAACCTGTTCAACTACATACTTACCGTTTACGTGATAATAGAAGTTTTCAAGGTCACGGTCGCCGTTGCTTAATTTGAAGTAATACTGCTTTGAAACAGAACTTACAACGTCTCTTACTGCAATCTTATTAAGTGACCAGCCAGCCTTAGTGTCATAGATATTTATAAGGTCTACGTCAAGGAAAAGGTTTGCGCCAAGCTTCTTTGTCAAAGCATTGAATTCTTCCAATCCCTTTGCTCCGCCGAGCTTAGACTCAACCTTAGCATCGGTTACAGGTCCGTTTTCAACGCCGCCCTTTAACCAGCCTTTATATCTTATGTTGAGATTCTTAACACCGCCCTTATCAAGCGCATTAACCATCTCGGTTGCCTGTTCAAATGTTGTTATAGGCTTAGTGACGTTCATAACAAAGCCATATACAGACTCTGTCTTCTTAACTGAACCGATAACATCCATATAGAACTGCAGGTTTTCTTCAATCTTATTATCAAGACCTTCGCTGATAAGGTAGTCACGGTACTTACCTGCCATACCTACGTAATCAGCATCGTCGCCCTTAAGAAGATAATAAGAAACCCTTGCAAACTCAGTATTTGATGCTCTGTCTGTTATACGGGTGGTTTCTTTTTTGCCCTCACCCATTACGTCAATTTTGTTGACTATAAACTCAGCATAGCTTGAAGTGAACGGGAATGCCTCTCTTGAGCTTACTGCCTTTACCTGAGATATTGCATCACCCGATGAAATAATTCCTACCATTCCCTTATCGTCTGCCTTTGTTCCAAATACAGGCAGAACGCTCTTTTCGGAATTATTAAGTCTAAGCGTAGTTGATGTACGATAAATAGTTTCATCGTATCCGTAAATATAAGTTTCGTAATACTTAACAGTACCGTCAAGCGATGCATAATCATTATCGATTATTGCACCTGAACCATCAGGCACGAAGATGTATCCGTCCTGACCGTAATCAGCACAGCCAAAGTATGGCATAACAGCAACGCTGGTCAAAACACCCTCAGTCTTTTTATCAACTTCAACACTGCCAAGCTCAACGCCTGCATCGAAGTGCTCGCCGTCTAAGCGGAACAAGAACGGCACTTTGAAGCCCTGACACTTTTCAATATCGGGGAATTCAAATGTTATACGTATTCCGTTTTCAACCTTTTCGGTTTTATACTTTCCTGCTCTGAACGCCTCGTTAGTGTATAAACGCTTTATAACTCCTGTGGTATCTGAATAGTTTATGATACCAACCGAAGTTGCCCTCATTATCTCTGTATCAGAGGCAAGCTTAGTTGCTTGTGAGGATACTGAATACCATACATCGCCTGAAGCGTTATCCTTCACTGCGAGAATAAAGCCATACTTATCATCAGTTTTCATCAAAAGCTCGAGCTTGTCGTTTTTAGCAACACTCTCAAAGCCTTCAAGTCCTACGTAAAGCGGCTGAGCATCGGCTACTACACCTTCTGATTCACCGTTATTTGCAAAGCCGGTATCTACCAGCTCAGTGTCTTCGGTTTCATCTGCAAAGGCAACGGGAGCGGCGGTGGTAACTGTTACGGCGAACAGAATCGCCAAAGTTATTAACGTGTAAAAAATTCTTTTTTTCATCTCTATCACCGTCCCCGCTAAACTCTCAGGACTATTTCGTCATAGAGGCTCTTAACAAAAGACCAAATCTCTATGAACAAACTCGCTATCAATATAGCTAACAGCAATAATACCAATACTCCGAACAATGTGAGAATCATTGACCATAAGCTTTTTCCAAATGTGTATTGATGCACTGTTGTGTTTGCTATAAACATAAGCAATACCATCCAGATGAATACGGCTGTTGTCAAAATCGTTACAAACGCGCCCTCATCAGCGACCAAAACATTCGAAACAAGTGCTATCGGTATCATCGTTACTACATGAGGCATAACGCAGTAGCAGTTTGTTACCCAGATATCCTTGAACCAGCCCTCTCCGTCCATAAGCGTGCATATAGCCCAGTTAGAGATGCACCAAAGTATGATTATCATTGATGAGCTCATAAATTGGTTAATCAGCTTAAGGTCTTCAACTCGATTTGAGTTGAAAATAAAGCCTGTTTCTAAATACGAAAAAATACTGCTGAAAAACCACAATAACAAAACGATTATTGAGAGAGGTATTGAACCGCGTTTTTCATACTTAATCTCTGTAAAAGCCTGAACAGGATGAAATAATGTGCGGAAAGGCCATATTATCTTCTTGAAATCCAACTTCTTGACGGAGATATCCTTCAGGTTGATTTCTTCTTTGCACTTTTTACTATACTTAATGATATTAGCAATAGAACCCATAAATCTCCCTCCTTTAGTTGAATGTTATCTTGTTCTTCTTGGTTTTTACGCCCAAGAGTTTCTGTATCAGCTTAATTAACAGCACGAAAGCTACTATCGCTGCAGCAATCAACGGCACAAACCACATATAGTTTTCACGCAAGAACTCACGTCTGAACTCTGTGTATGCCTTTGAATAAGATGTTCTGTCCTGACCTTTTTTCAGCCACTCAAGTGCATCCTCGTACTTCTCCTGCTCAAGCAAGGATTTACCTATTGCTGCATATCCGCGAGCAAAGTTGGCATCGTACTTGATTACTTCGCGCCAATATTGCTCACCCTCTATATACCAGCCCTTGAGGTAATAATCGTTTGCTTCCTCAAGCATCTTTATATAATAGGTTGGTCTGTATGCTACTATGGTGCCTACCTTGCGGTCAAGCACGAGATAGTTTTCACCCATCTTTTCTATTCCGTAAGGCTCAAATGTTGCACCGTTTTGGGTGTTACCTGAACCGTCGGTCTTGAAGCCGAAAACAGTCATCAGCATACAAGTTTGGTCATAGAGATATACTCTTCCAAGCTCTGCGTCAAGCGTTGCCATAACTCCGTTTTCATCAACGCAGATATCAATCATTCTGGTGTCAATGTTAGGGCCAAGCTTCTCTCGTTCACCGAAAACTACATCTACCAGCGCGTTTGTATCGCCCTTAAGAATGTTCTCGCCCAGACCGTTGAGCTTTCTTACTCTCAAATCGGGGTCCATCTCAATGGTTGAGGTGGTGGTATAAATGAAGTCCTCATGGTCGATGAAAATGCCGGACATCTCTGTAGGCGTAAGGCTAATCATAGTCGATGATGCCTCACGTGAGAATATCTTTTTCCAGGTTTGCTGGACTGACGTTTTCCAGGTAAGAACAACCTTATTAGCTCCGTAATATGTCATAAAGGAGCCATCGGAATATCTCAGAACAACCAAGCCCTCAGTACAGTTATTAACGTGTATATACACGAAGCCTGAGTTGTCAACAACAACCGAGCTTGGCATAAATTCGTCAAGCTTAATTATTGCATCTGTGGGGTTGCTGAATGTCTTTACAAGCACGCCCTCAAAGGTTGCTGAATATACAAAGCATTCACCTGCGGGCTTACCCTTGTCATCGATTTTTGAGCCGCCTGTGCAAACAAAGATTTCATTTGTATTCAAATCCTTGTTATACTTTACAAACACGCTCTGAGGGGCTATCAGTGCTTTGCTTTCGCCCTCCTGAGTTACAAACTCAGTTATAATTCTGACAAGCTTATAGTTACTATCAACAACAACGATTCTGTTGTTGTTTGTATCTGCTATCCATAATGACTGTGCGCCGTCTTCATCTGTGAAAACAAAGAAATCTTCAGGACTTGAAAGCGCTACGTCCAATCCAAAATCTATATAGCTATATGTTTTGCTCGGAACATATCCCAGCGGTGCTGAGGTAGGGTCTCCGTAAGGGTCGTAGTTGTAACCCTTATATGGTGCCGTTGACAAAGCCGATGCGGGCACCGCAGTCATAGCCATCAGCAACACAGCTATAGCTGCGAGGCTGATAAATCTTACTGCCTTTCTCATAATTTTTCCTCCATTCAAACCGCTTTTTGCGGTGCGTTATTTCTGATAGTTTAATTTATTTCAAGCCTGATGTTGACATCGTTTCCATTATGGAATTCTGGCTGAACATAAACAGCACTATCGGAGGAAGCATCAATACCAGTGAAACAGCTGATGCGGCGCCTGACCTGGCAACACCGCCTGCAACTATCTGGTTAAGTGCTGTGGGCAGCATCTTCATTGGCTCATCATAGATGTACTCTGTTCCGGTGGCGTGCCACATAGTCTGGAACTGGAAGATTGAAAGCGTTAACCACGCAGGCTTAACGTTTGGCATTACTATTTTCCAGAATATACGCCACTCTCCCGCTCCGTCTATACGGGCTGCCTCAAGAACTGTGTCCGGCATATTTGAGGTGATAAACTGCCTCATCAGGAACAAACCAAGTGTTCCCGAAAGAGCCGGAAGAAGTATCGCCCAATATGTGTTTATCATATTAAGGTTTGCAATAATAAGGTAACGCGGAATGTCAATAACTTCCGGTCTGAAGAGCATCGCGTAAACAACAATCTGATAAAGCGTTGCTCTGAATTTAAACTTATGCTTTGCCAAAGGATAGGCTGCCATCGCGCCTATTATAATGTTAAGCACTGTTCCGAATACTGCTATAACCACGCTGTTGAACACGTATCTCAAAAACGGTACTCGTGAGCCTGAGATAAGACGCGCCATATCTATAAAGTTTCCTACTGTGGGGTTTACTACATAGAATCTGGGCGGGAATACAAACAATTCGTTAAGCGGCTTAAACGCTGTTATAGTCGTATAGTAAAGGGGAAGCACCATAAACAAGCTGGCCAAAGCCAAAAATACAAACATTGCTATGTTTCCGCCTATTGAGCGGTTTATCTTCTTCTTGTTACCGCCGCGCATACGAAGAAATCTCTTGGTATATGTTGCATCGGGGTTGATTTGTAAATTTTTCGCCATTTTCAGTGCCACCTCCTTAATCCGTACTCCAGCGTGCCAATACCTTATTAATAAGGTACCAGAACACAAGCATTATCGCAAACAACGCAATCGCAACTGCACACGCATAACCCATTTCAAAACGGGTAAAGGCATAGTCCTTCATGTGCATCAAAATAGTATGCGTTGAATAGTCTGTACTCGGGTTGCCGGTTAGTGATTCGTTTACCGCACCGCAAGCGAATGCGCCTGATATTGCGAAAACTGCACCAAGCACGAGCTGAGGCTTCATCTGCGGCAAGGTTACATATATAAGCTCCTGCCAACGATTCTTAATACCATCAATTGATGCCGCTTCAGCAAGCTCAGGATTGAGTGACTGCAAGCCTGCAACGAAGGTCAAGAATGCCTGGCCTGTACTCTGCCACAACATAACAATCAATACAACCATCATTGTATAATTCGTATTGGTTGTGAACTGAATCGGTGTACTGATAAGGCCCCACTCAATAAGCAATGAGTTGATAAGACCGTATGAGTCGCCGTTGAATATGTAGTTCCAGATAACATATACGCTACCCGAAAGTGTGGGTGCGTAGAAGCACAGCGTAAGCACAGAACGCATTCCACGCTTAAACTCGCATATACACCATGCTACTACAAAGCTGATTAAGTATCCTGCAGGACCTGTAACAACAGCAATTACTATTGTGTTTTTAAACGAAATTGTGAAAACGTCATCATCGAGCACAAGTCGAAGATAGTTTTCTACTCCGTTAAACATGGGAAAGTTCAGCATATCAAAGTAAGTGAAGCTGAACAGCACCGCTACTAAAACAGGAATAAGCATAAATACAATAAATAATAATCCCCAGGGAGCAATCATAAAGAATGTTGCGGCACCGGTTTTATTAAGCTTTTTATTCTTTTTGGTAACCAATTCTTATTCCTCCCCCTACTTATTTGCTTTAGCGGCGGCTACGATTTCATCTATGCCGTACTGCTCACGCTTACGTACTAACTCTTTATCTATTTCCTTAGAATAACGTACAAGCGCTTCTCTTACGTTTTCACCGTTGTAAACTACTGCTCTGAAAGCGTTGTCAAGCATACGCTGTACATAGTAGTCACCGGGTACCTTAGGCACGTTTATCATATCGGCCCAAGCTTCTTTTATTTCGTTTGCATCGTCATATGACCAAGGAAGCATCTCAAATGCCTCTTTGTTTGCAGTGGTGTAACGTCCGCCTGCGCCAAGTCTTGCTTCAAGGTTGTTTCCGTAGCTTGCCTGTGTATCAGCACTAACCCACCAAGTGAGGAAGTCGTATACACGGTTTTTGTTTTCGCAGCCCTTGAGCATTATGCAAACTGTTCCAAATGTTGTGCTTGCGTGGTTTACTGTTCCGTCTTCTCTTTCGGTGCCCGGAATAGCTGTCATTTTCCAGAGTCCCTTGATTTCGGGTGCACCTACGTTAAGGTTGTTGTAGAAGCTGTAATTCTGGAACACTATCGGATACTCACCTGAACGGAAACGGTTGAGCGCATCGTAAGCCAATGCTACGCCGTAGTCGGTGTACAGGCTTGTAAATGTATCAAATGCGTCTACCGCTACGTGAGTTGTGATGTTGGTGGCGGTAAGGTCTTCATTATAGAAGGTACCGCCTGCCTGATATAAGTAGGTGTTGATGCCTACGCCGTTAATACCAACGTTCATATTTTCACGCTGGATGATTGTCAGACAATCTCTCAGGTCTTCCCAAGTTTCAGGTGCATCGATGCCAAGCTCAGCAAGTACATCTTCACGATAGAACATCATCTGGAATTCCTGTGTCTGTGGCAGACCATAAACCTTGTTATCAAAATATGTCAAAGGTACAAAAGCTGAATCATAGAACCAGGACTTAACCTCTTCAAAGGTGTATTTATAATTAAGGTTGCCCTCAGAGTCGTACTGGTTTTCTGCGTTAAACTGGTTCATATCCTCAAGTGAACCACGCATTGAATAGTTAACAGGTGTTGCATCGTCAACATACAAGCAAGCATCAGGTCCGATTCCTGCGAGTATTGCCTGTGTGAGCGCACTTCCTACAGGAACAAGGCTCATATCAACGGGAATGCCGTATTCAGGCACAAACTTATCGTCAATGATTGTCTTGAGCACGTTGAACTGGTCACGTCCCGATGACATCCATACTGTGATAGGCTCGCAAACGTATGCGCCGTCTTCACCGTCTGTATAGTTGTTTCCGTATGCGTTATAGTCAGTTGTAAAGGAAGCAAAGAAGCTTAAAACTGTAAATTTAAGCGATTCCCAGAAGCTTGCCTGAGTTTTAGGCAAATCGTCTTCTCCGCCAAGATAGAATACATCCAACAGCAAAGACTGGTTGCTCATATCGCTAAGCATATCAGAAAGTGAGGAAATGTTGGTTTTGTAAGCGTTGAGGTCCTCTGTGATTTCAAGCGGGTTTTTGATGAACTTATCAAGCTGCTTTGTCATAACGTCGATAAACGCTGACATTCCGCCTGAAAGTCCGCTGTTGAAGTTAGAGAGGTCCTTGCCTATTTTCTTAAGGTCCTTATTTACTGCCTTGAAGCTGTCAATCAGTGTGGGGATTTCACGGTCAAGGTCATAGTCACGAAGGGTATCGGGTGTGGTTCCTGTTACTGCGATTATCTGCAGGTAATCGTTGTTGAGCTCGTTGATGCAATTCTGCAAAGCCTGCAAGGAGTCAACCAACGGGCCAAGTGTTGCTGTAAGTGTAATGATGTGCTTCTTACCTGCTGTAAGGTAGAGGTAATACGCTTCACCGTCTTTATTGCCTACAGTGTAGTTTTTCCAGTCTGTGTTCGGGTCAAAGGACACTGTCTTCATTTCTGCATACGGCACCTCTCCGTCAAGCATTAAGGTGCGGTATACTTTGAAGCCGCGAACATAGTTTTGCATATATTTATAGGAGATTGCGTACAATCCGTCTTCTTCAACCTCAACCTCCCATGATATCCACTTGCCAACCTTGTTCCAGGTTTCTCCGCCGATATTGCTCAGACGAATCTGTGAATAGTGACTCGGTGATGTTGAGGCAGATGAATATGAAGTCCACATGCTGAGGTTACGCTCAGAGTGCTCGTATGAGTTTTCTGCCTCAAATCTAATGGGCTCACCTTTATATACCTCTGCGTCAGAATGGAGCGCAAGATACTCTTCATATGTAATAACAGATTTTTGCTGAGTCAGCTTAAGAGAAGCAAATGCCACAGCTTCACGCTGAGATTTAAACGATATAGTATGCTCTCCCTCTGATAAATAGAAAAGGAAGTCCGCATCTGTCATATAGTCGTTATCGTGCAGCACATAGTCAGTCCAACGTGAGACCTCGACTGAATCGGGTGAAAGCTCATTGCCCGATGCGTCAACCTTGTGGCCGTACTCGTTGAACTTTGTGTTTTCGCCGTAGCTGTCCTTCCAGACGCGACCAAACGTTACTGCTGTTGCTTCTGTAAAGGGGGTTACACCGTCGATATATATGCGTACCTCCGCATTTATCGGCTTATCTACAATCGGCATAAATATTGTGGAAATATTATATAAGCCCGGTTCGGTTATATTAACCTTCCACTCAACATTTCCGCCCACAACAAGCTTTACAGCGTCATAGGCTTTGCCGTTATCATCCTTTATGTTTTCTGTCACCACGCCATCGGTGCCAACGTAGTTCAAGACGTCAATTTCTACGTCTTTTACATCGGTCTTAGCATCCTTGTGCGCTTCGAGATACTCGTAATAGCTGAGTTCGCTGAGAGTGCCTGATGATTCTGTGGTTGATTCAACCGCAGTTTCACCGCCTGCAACAACGTCTTGCGAGTTTGTTGCAGAAGCCACCAGCATCGGCATCATTGTTGATACCATCAGCAGTGCGAGCAAGAATGAAATCACACGTTTTTTGTTCATTCAGCATTTCCCCTTCTGACTATTTATATTACATAGACAATGCTAAAAATCCGAGATATGCCGTTTTTTCAGGCAAAACCGGATGAGCGTTGTCATAATATGTGCAATTTTATAATACCATGTCGTATCATTTTATCATAAATTAAACAGTTTTTACAGCCTATTTACAAACATTTTACATTTTTCGGCATTTTTCACATTTACTTTGACAAAAATGTAGACAACTGACACAAATTCTTGGCTAAACCGTGCCTGTTAACCCCATTATATGAAAATGCTTGTACAGTTCATTCATCATTATGTATAGAAATGGATTGAGTTTTTTAAGAATTTTTACATCACGATTCTTAATGCTTTGTCTAATTATAACAACAAACTATTATAATTTCAATATGATTTATATACTTTTATAGCATTTTTTACAAAAAATAGAACGCTCTTACAAAAGAGCGTTCGTAATCAGGGTGAAAAGCATATAAATTGAGATGAAAACTGCGAAAGTTATCATTCCGCTATTTAAAATCATAACAGGTATTTTCCTTGATGCAGGAATAAATATTTCTGTTTGACTAAACGTTATCCTTTTTCTGAAAATTATCAGTAAAATGACTCCTGCTATCATCACGCCGTAGACAAACAATTCATAGATAATCAACACGCTGAATTTCGGCAAGTTATCTAAGATAAAGTTTATATTGCCTGAGGACAGTTGTGTAAGAAAATTCTTCCCGATAAACTTCATAAGCACCGTTGGCACAATACCGCCGAAAAAGTTGACCACCATATGCAAAAATATCGTATTACGGATTTTGCCCGTTTTTAAATACACGTGTGCAAACACAAGCCCAAGCAAAAACGCATACACAAACTGAAACAGGTTGCCGTGAAAGCCTGCAAATATCAGCGCTGATATCACAATTGCACACGCTTCGCCGTAACGGCTCAGGCGGTCGCACAGCGCTTTTCTGAATATCAGCTCCTCACCTATCGGTGCAATTATTACTGTGTACGCCGCAAGCAGCGGCAACGGCAACGAGTCGACCATATCCTCTACAACGTTTGTGCTGTTGCCCTGCACCAGTGTGTCAAAGGCGGACATTATAACATTGCTTATCAACGCGCCTATCTGGCTCAGCGACAGGCATATCACAATCAGCACGCACCAGGTTGCAAAGTTTAGTCTTGCCTTAGGTATGCTGCGCTTGCGCATCCTACCTATTATAAGCAGAAAAACAGGCACGCTGAGCAAATAAAGTGTTACCACATTGAGCGCAGTTGTAAACCACACATAGTCAATTAAGGTTGGCGCAACAAATTCGACTACCAAATAGATTATGTTTTGCGCCGCAAGCCACACGCAAAGCAGTGCCGCCACACCGAAGCCTATGCGAGAAAAATCGCTCTTTAACGGACGTTCTATTGCCCTTAATTCATCATATGTCACGAAATCAGTCCTTTTCACCTTTTCTTAAATCCTTGAAAAAATCGCTCAAGACTTCAGAGCATTCCTTCTCCCCTACCCCGACTGTTATTCTCGGACGATGGTTATACGGCAAGTCAAACATATTTATAATCGAGCCAACCGAGCCCGCCTTATTATCCATTGCACCGAAAACGACTCTCTCGAGCCGTGAATTTATTATTGCGCCTGCGCACATTGGGCAAGGCTCAAGCGTAACATACAGTTCGCAGCCGCTCAGCCGCCAGCTCTCAAGCGCGGCACAGGCATCGTTTATCGCCTCTATCTCGGCGTGTGCAAGCGCGTTCTTATCGTTTTCACGGCGGTTTCGTCCTCTGCCTATAATCTTGCCGTCCTTAACAACCACTGCGCCTACAGGCACCTCGCCCTCGCTTGCAGCCTCCGCCGCCAGCCTGAGAGCCTCCTGCATAAACTTTTCATCCTGTTTGATATCAATCCGCACGCTTATCACCCCCGTTTGACCTTTATATCAACATACATTTATAATATGACAAAGTTTTATTGCTGTCAATTCAATTTAAAGATTGGAAATTGACAAAATATGTGCTATTATAATGTTATATTAAACAAATGGATGTGTTGATTATGCAATTTATTGCGATTATTCTTCTTATACTTATGTGCCCGCTTGCAATCCTTGCTTACAAAGGCTTTATTGCTAAAAACGTAAGCGCTAAAATCAGAAAGGTTGCTACTGTTATTGAGTCGGCGGTGGTTTTTGCCGTTATCACAGTTTGGTTTTTCACTCAACAGGCAATCATAATCGAAAACGATATACTGATGGGCGGCATCAACTCAGCGAACAATCTCAGTCTGGACTGCCTTTATACCGCTGTGAGCGTTTTTCTCGGCGTTTACTGGGTTTCGGTCGTTGCCGCTGAGTTTATCTGCCGCAAAAGCTCAATCAAGCCGCTCAGCTACATTTTGCTGTCGGTCTGCCCTGCTATACTGCTTACAGGCTACGCTCTCTTTGTATGCTTTGTTCAGCCGTATTACTTCCCCCTCATTATAATAGGCGGCGTTATGACTTACATAATTATATTAATGCATATCTGCAACTTTACTCTGCCGCTTGACTCTACTTGGCAGCGTGTGGTTTCAATAGTCATAAACTGGATTGTGTTCTTAGCCTCTGCGGCTATCGTTTATCTTGTACTTTCAGTCGGTGCAGGCATCAGTTCAAGCTTTGATATAATCTCGCTTATTCTCATAATTGTTGCTTCGTTTGTGTTTATTGCGCCGAGCTTTGTGTGTACTTTTGGTGTGACAATGAGTCAGCTTGCGAGAAGCAAGGCACGCAAATAGTATTTATCGCCGCTTTTTGACAACAATATTCTCGGGAGGGATTATTATGCCTGAGAATTCGGTTAAAAGCAATTATTCCTTGTCGGCGCTGTGTGTTGCTGTTGCGGCAGCGGTAACAGGTGGTGTTTCGTTGTGCGCTGAGATGGCGGCTTATGCCATCAGCGCAACGTCAGGTGAACTCTCCTATACGCTTGTTTGCGTTGTGTTTGCCGCTGTTTCGCTGATTACAATCTCTCCGCTGATTTACGGGATAAAAAGGCGGATGTTTCTCGCCTATTACTCACATAACACCGATGTTTTCGAGATGTTTTATCTTTTTGGCACCAAGCGTTATTTTAGATATATTCTGATTAAGCTTATTATTTATATGAGGGCGTTTTTGCTCAGCGCAGCGTTTTTCAGCATTGCCAGAGCATGTTTTGTTGTTAAAGGCACCGCTTATGCCGAGTTGATTGTGCTGTCAGGCACTGCTCTCAGCGCTATAGGGGTCAGTTGCGTTATACTGGGCGGTCTAGTTTTCGCTTTGTTAATAGCAAAGGCCTTTATGTGCGATTTTATCTTCACTTATAACGAAAACTGCGGCGTTTTTAAAACGCTTAGGGCTTCGTCCAAGCTAATGAAAGGGAAAATGACGGCGCTTGCTTTTCTCATCGTAAAGCTTAGCCCGTTGTACCTTGCGTGCTTAACACTCGTGGCCATCCCTTTTGTGTATCCGCTGATACTAAGAAAGACAACCAAATTTGCTTTGACTGTTAAAGGAGGCAGAATATGAATATTATTTTGATAGGTATGCCCGCCTGTGGCAAGAGCACTGCAGGTGTTATACTCGCAAAACGGCTCGGTATGGGCTTTATTGATGCCGACCTCGTTATTCAGGCGCAAAACGGTATGCTGTTGCAAGAGATAATCGACGAAAAAGGTGAAGACGCTTTCTTCAAAGCTGAGCAAGCCGCTCTTACCTCAATCCAGTGCGACCGCTGCGTTATTGCAACAGGCGGCAGTGCTGTCTACTCCGAGCGCGGTATGGAGCACCTTAAGCAAAACGGCGTGCTTGTATACATAAATTTAAGTATAGATGAAATTGAAAGACGGCTGACTAACCTCAGTGTAAGGGGTGTTGTAGGCGCGGCTGACAAATCGCTTGCCGAGCTCTACAAGGAGCGAACTCCGCTCTATGAAAAGTATGCCGACATTACAATAGACGCCGACGGACTTAGCACCGAAGACGTTATCGTTGCGATATCAAAGGCGGTGGCAGAGATATAGATAACAAAACAGAGCAGTAGCCTTTTGGCTACTGCTCTGTTTTGGATTTTACCTATGTGTTCGAACCCTTACATACTATTTATAATTCGTCGGCAATGCCGACACCGAAATTATTAATTATTCATCAGCAAAGCGACTTCATTATTCATTACGAAAATCCTGTTTAATGAATGATGAAAAATGAATAATGAATAGTGAATAATACAAAACAAAAATCCCATCGACAAATGTCGACAGGATTTTCGTTTTGGCGCAGAAGGAGGGATTTGAACCCTCGCGCCGGTTACCCGACCTACTCCCTTAGCAGGGGAGCCCCTTCACCACTTGGGTACTTCTGCAAATGACGGCTGTTTCAAACGCATTTGAAAGCAACCGTCTTTTAATATTTGGCGGAGAGGAAGGGATTCGAACCCTTGTGCCTTTTGGGCAAACGGTTTTCAAGACCGCCTCGTTATGACCGCTTCGATACCTCTCCGTATTTAAGCAAGAGATATATTATCATACTATACATAGCCTTGTCAAGATAATTTTATCTTCTATTACCATTACTTTTTTATAATTTTTTTATTATTCTCATAGACAGGTTGCAAAAAAGGGTGTATAATGTGTTTGTTAGTCATTTTTTATTCTGGAGGGTTACGATGAACGATTCTTATCAGAGTCCGCTTTGCTCCCGTTATGCCAGCAAGGAAATGAAGCATTTGTTCTCTAACGATGTTAAGTTTTCTACCTGGCGCAAGCTTTGGATTGCTCTGGCTGAAGCTGAAATGGAGCTCGGCCTAAATATTACTCAACAACAAGTTGACGAGCTAAAGGCTCACGCTGACGATATCAACTATGACGTTGCTACCGAGCGCGAAAAAGTATGCCGTCACGATGTTATGTCGCACGTTTACGCTTACGGCGTTCAGTGCCCAAGTGCTAAGGGCATCATTCATCTTGGTGCTACAAGCTGCTACGTTGGCGACAACACCGACATTATCGTTATGACCGAAGCTTTGAAGCTTATACGCAAAAGGCTTGTATCGCTCATCGCTGTGCTCAGCCAATTCGCTTACGAGCACCGTGCGCTCCCCACACTTGCCTTCACGCATTTCCAGAGTGCTCAGCCCACCACAGTTGGCAAACGTGCTACGCTCTGGCTTAATGATTTGCTCACCGACCTTGAAGAAGTTGAGCATCGCATCAGTCAGATGGCTCTGCTTGGCTGCAAGGGTACCACAGGCACTCAGGCAAGCTTCCTTGAGCTTTTTGACGGCGACCACGCCAAATGCAAAGAGTTGGATAAAAAAATCGCTCAGAAAATGGGCTTCGATAATGTTGTGCCCGTTTCGGGTCAGACATATTCCAGAAAGACCGACTCGCTTGTGCTGAATGTGCTCTCCTCTATCGCACAGAGCGCAACAAAGTTTTCAAGCGATATCAGGCTGCTTGCTCATCTTAAAGAGATAGAGGAGCCGTTTGAAAAAGGTCAGATTGGCTCGTCTGCGATGGCTTACAAGCGCAACCCCATGCGTTGCGAGCGTATAGCCGCTCTGGCACGCTACGTAATCTGCGATTGCATGAATCCCGCCATAACAGCTTCGGCTCAATGGCTTGAGCGCACGCTCGATGACTCCGCAAACAAGCGAATCAGTGTGCCTGAGGCCTTCCTCGCAACCGATGCTGTGCTCTCACTCTACCTCAACGTTGTTGACGGCTTGGTGGTTTATCCCAAAGTCATCGAGGCACATCTCAACGACGAGCTTCCGTTTATGGCTACAGAGAACATAATGATGAACGCTGTCAAAAAGGGCGGTGACCGTCAAGAGCTGCACGAAAAAATCAGGCAGCATTCCGTTGCTGCTGCTTCCAGAATCAAGATTGACGGGCTTAGCAACGACTTGGTTGACCGAATCGCTGCTGACGAATCGTTCAATATGAGCAAGGACGAGATTATCGAGATTCTAAAACCCGAAAACTTTATCGGTCGCGCTAAGGAGCAGACAGAGGATTTCATAAACGATTTTATCAATCCTGTGCTTGAAAAATACAAGGATGAGCTCGGATTCAAAGCTCAGATAAACGTTTAAAGTTTCTCATTAAATATAGAAAAAAAGAGGCAAGATAATTTTGCCTCTTTTTTATATGCTGATTTCCAAAAAATTTTTAAAAAATTTTTTATGCAGACATTGAAAGTGAAAAAATTTTGTGCTATACTTTTTTATCATTTGAATATTTTTTGGGGGAATGAAAAATGGATTTGTGTAAACGTCCTGAAAATATGGAACGTATAACAACCAAAGCTCTGGCTGACCGCTTCATAGATGAACAGGTTGCCGCCATTCGCGAACAAGTCAAGGACAAAAAGGTGCTCCTTGCTCTCTCAGGCGGTGTTGACAGCTCTGTTGTTGCCGCTTTGCTTATCAAGGCTATCGGCAAGCAGCTCGTTTGCGTGCACGTTAATCACGGTCTTATGCGCAAAGGCGAGAGCGAACAGGTTATTGAGGTTTTCAAAAACGGGCTCGATGCTAACCTTATTTACATTGATGCTACCGACCGCTTCTTAAACCTCTTGGAAGGCGTTTCTGCCCCCGAAACCAAACGTAAAATAATCGGCGGTGAGTTTATCAAGGTTTTCGATGAGGAAGCCGGCAAGCTCAACGATATATCTTTCCTCGCACAAGGCACTATCTATCCCGATATCCTCGAGAGCGACGGCGTTAAGGCTCACCATAACGTTGGCGGTCTGCCTGAGGATATGCAGCTTGAGCTCGTTGAGCCCGTTAAGCTGCTGTATAAAGACGAGGTGCGTGTTGTTGGCTCGGCACTCGGTTTGCCCGATGAGATGGTTAACCGTCAGCCGTTCCCCGGCCCCGGCTTGGGTGTTCGCTGCCTCGGTGCAATCACCCGCGACCGTCTGCACGCCCTGCGTGAAGCTGACGCAATTCTCCGCGAGGAGTTTGACAAGTGCGGTCTTGCAAAGACTGTTTGGCAGTATTTCATCGCTGTGCCCGACGTAAAGAGCGTTGGCGTTAAAGACGACAAGCGTTACGAGGGTTGGCCCGCTATCATTCGCGCGGTTAACACCACCGATGCTATGTCTGCAACCATTGAGGAGATTCCTTACGATGTTTTGCGTTGCATCACCGACCGCATCACCCACGAGGTTGAAGGCATAAATCGAGTTTTGTATGACCTCACTCCGAAGCCAATCGGCACTATCGAGTGGGAATAATAACAAAACGCTGAAAATATTATATAGAAAAGAAAATGCCCCGCGTTTCCAACAAGACGGAAATGCGGGGTTTGTTTTTCTGTTTTAATAAAAACTTGCGACTCTTTACTTAATCACTTTAAAATAATCAAGCACGCTAAGCACAATGCCAATTAAAATATAAAGGTCAACTGCGCTTACCAAAATCGTAATAAGAAAACCTACAAACGGAATAAATCCGAGCAAGGCTCCTACTACGCCAACAGCAAAACCAACAACTATATGCACCAATATATTGACGATTAATGCTGCTACGTCTTTCTTCTCTTTAAAAGAATAAGGAAAAAACTTGATTAATGTATCCATTTTTTACTACCTCCTTTTTAACATAATTATAACATACACTCTGCAAAACACAAGAACAAAATCGCTTTTTCTCCCCTTCTTATGCTCAAAAACTTATTTTGCGTATTGATTTCCTCACTCTAAGGCATTATAATTTTACTAATCACAAGACTGGGTAATTTATTCAACCAATACATTATATTACTAAATGAACAGGACTGATTATCAATGTCTGAAATTCAACTTTCTTATAATATGAAAGTCAAAGCCTCGTATGACGTTATCGTTGCGGGCGGCGGTGTGGCAGGTGTTGCTGCGGCGTTAACTGCCAATCAGAGAGGCTTAAAGGTTTTACTGATTGAAAAATCCTGTGTGCTCGGCGGTCTTGCCACTATGGGCCTTGTAAACTTCTTCGTTCCTATGTGCAACGGCAGAGGCAGACAAATCATCTTCGGCCTTGCTGACAAATGGATTGACGAATGCGCGAAGTATGGCTATGAAATTATGGACGATGAGTGGAAAAACAGAAAAGACGGCTCTTGCGCCGGCAAAACTCAAGCCAGACTCATTCAGCGTTATTCCCCTTACATATTCGCTCTCCAGATGACCGAAATGATTAAAAATGCAGGCATTGATTTGCTCTTTGACTGCATGGTTACCGAACCCGTTATGGACGGCAAGGTTTGCAAAGGCATCATCACCGAAAGCAAATCAGGCAAATATTACTATGAAGCAAAAATAGTAATTGACACCACAGGCGATGCCGACATTCTTCGCCGTTCAGGTATGCCGACTGTTAAAGGCAAGAACTTCCACACTTATATCGGTAAGTTGATTTCTCTTGACTCGTGCAAAAAGGCAATCGAGCATAACGATATCGACAGGGCGTTTACAGGCATCTTCGGCGGCAACATTAACCTCTACGGCGATAATCAACCCGATGATGTTCCCTTGTGGTCGGGCACAACCGTTGAAGAGGTTACTGACTATTACATCTTTGAACAGCTCGAAATGCTGAAAAATGTTAAGGCTATCGAAGACAAAAACTCAAGAGATATAGCAATGCTACCTATGATGCCAAGCTTTCGCACCACTTGCCGTATTGATGGCGACTATACTCTGCTTGAAAATGATGCATACAAGCACTTCGATGATTCAATCTGCGCTATCAACGATTTTGAGAGAAGAGATTTCCTCTATGAAGTGCCGTTGCGTTGCTTAACTAAAAAGGGCTGGCCTAACCTTATCACCGCAGGCAGAAGCGCCTCAGGTGACGGCTACGGTTGGGATTTGCTAAGAGTTATACCCCCTGCTATTCTTACAGGTCAGGCTGCTGCTGAGGCCGCTGCGCTCGCCATTGAAAGCGGCAAGCCTATCGCTGAGGTTGATATCAACGTGCTGCAAACTCGTCTTGAAAAAGATGATAACATTATGATTCACTTCCCCGACGAGTTAATCCCTGAGGACACAAGCGTTAGCGAAATCGAGCCCATCTGCGGCCATATTTAAAATAGGTTTCAGGCAGTCGTCTTATGGCGGCTGCCTATATTATTTATTGATTCTTTATCACTTTACCATAGTAATATGTTAAAGTTGCCTAATAACAAGATATCATTTTGAGTTTTTATATAAAAAGTATACAAAAAGTAAAAAATTTGAAAAAAAGGCTTTACTTTACCACACTAACGTGGTATTATAATGACGTGCTAATCAATCAAACACTTTTAGGAGGAATTAAAAATGAAAAAATTTATTTGCTTAGTACTTTCAATTATTATGGTTTTGGGTCTGTGCGCATGCTCAGGAAAACCGACAATCGTTGTAGGCTACACTATTTATGAGCCGATGAACTACTTGGATGACAACAATGAGCTTATTGGTTATGATACTGACCTTGCTAAAGCAGTTTTTGAAAATCTTGGCTATGAAGTAATCTTCAAAGAGATTGAGTGGTCTGCTAAGTACACCGATTTGGCTTCAGGAACAATCGACTGCATCTGGAACGGCTTTACTTGCAACACTTCAGACGATGACGGCGTTGCCCGTTCAGAAAAGGTTGACTTCTCTTACAACTATATGATTAACAAGCA
>JAZNLO010000009.1:0-12040 GCA_045579085.1 Acutalibacteraceae bacterium | reverse complement strand
TACAACATTGAAAGTGCAAATCTCATCACGATGGCATCGTCTAGATAGATAAATATATAACCGGTCATTATTCCTGCTACAAGTTCGATTAGATATGTACAAACCATACAACTATTACTGCGGGACACGGTAGATTACCTCACTTTCGATTAAATTTCGGCAGGTTTTATCAGGGAAATACGGTATGTATTTGGTGATTTGCTTTTGGGTTATTCGATTTTCTGTGATATAGTCGATGATAAGTTTTCGCTTATACTCGTCAAGGGTCTCAATTTCGATACCGTTCATCAGTTCCAAGAAGCATAGAATAGATGCGTTAAACTTGTCAATTTTAGTTCTTGGTTTGCGTAGTATAATTCTCTGACTGCCAACCATTACTCGACGCATTCTAGTTGTTTCACCATTCGTATAAATTACGATAGTATTCGGTTTAACCTTGGTCAACCTTAATCTGTATTCTAGTTCAGCACCCGAATAATAACCAAATATTTGCTCACCGTCTTTTATGTATTTTTTCTCGACTATCTTTGATTGGTTAAAAATAACTGTACCAAACTTATTTGTTTTTGGGATATAATATATTCCAGTTTCAAATCTTACTACTTTTTCTTCCTTACAAAGTTTGGTCATCTCCATACATATTTTCTCTTTTGAGTAATCTTCAAATTTAATGTCACTCGTTTTGAATGGCTCATTATAGCCAAAGCAATTTAATAATGATTCATATAAGGTCAAAATTCTTCCCCCTTTTTATAATAGTTTCTACTCTATGCGTAGATTTCATTAACAGTTTTTTCGATATTTTTTTACATTAGAAAATCCTTAAAAAGTGCTCTAAACCCCCTTAAATACTGGATTTGTGTGTAGAAAAAGACCATACCCTCGTGTCTTGGGTATGGTCTTATTTTAACATCATCAGGTGCCATTGCGGCGCCCATGTTATTCGCATCGGTTATACCCATATCAACTGTTTTACCGATGATATAGTCCTCAATATACACACAGTCCTCATCGCTTTTGCCCACGCAAACTGCGCCTGAGCCTGTAACTGTCCACTGAGACGTAGGTGTGCGCTGACCGCCGTAATCAAGCGGCTGTCTGAACTGACGTTCTGCCGAGCAAAAATGCGATGACGTTACCGCAATCGCTTTATTTGCCGCCTGACTATCAACAGCAAGCGCCGCATTTATTAGCGACAAAGCCATTGTTGAACACGCTCCAAACAGTCCCACGAACGGGATGCCAAAGTCCTTTAATCCAAAGGTTGAACCTATACACTGATTGAGCAAGTCGCCAGCATACATTATGTCGATATCATCAGGCTCAAGATAGCCCTTCTTCAATGCCAACTGCACTGCGGTCTTTTGAAGCAGGCTCTCCGCTCTCTCCCAAGACGGCTGACCTAACGTTGTATCCTCTGCTATATAATCAAATTGTGCGCCGAGCGGTCCGTCGCCCTCCTTCTTACCAACCGCTGCTGCGTATGACAGTATTTTGGGATGCGACGGCGTTGCTACCGTATATTTTCCGATTCTCTCAGGCATTTATATTCCCCCCTATTTAAATGTTGATATTATCCAAAGCACTACGCCATACACTACGCTTGCGAATGTTCCGTATACAATAACAGGGCCTGCAACAGTGAACATTTTTACACCTATACCCAAAATCTGTCCCTCAGCCTTGAACTCAACAGATGGAGATACCATCGCATTTGCAAAGCCTGTTATCGGCACAAGTGAACCTGCTCCTGCAACTTTCGCGTATTTATCATAAAGGTGAAATGCTGTAAGCACTGCCGTTATAAATATAAGCGTAACTGATACAAGTGTTTTAGCTGTGTCTTTATCTGCGCCTAAATTCATATAAACATTTAACAGCAACTGTCCAAACGTGCATACTGCCCCGCCGAAAAAGAAGGCACACAAGCTGTTCTTTATCTTTGGTGACGGCGGTGACGCCTTTTTAGTCATTTTATCATAATCTTTTTTTGTAATATTCATTTAAGTCTCCCCTTTTATGCTATTGTTTCCACACATTTTCATTTTATAAAACAAAGTAAAAGAGCTTACAGCATTCTGTAAGCTCTTGTTTTAAAATTTTATCTACCGAAAAGTTTTGTGTAATACAATAAAAATTCGGCTGACTTATCTGTTATCTGGCTCTCAGTTGCTCGCCATTTCCAGTTTTGCCCAACAGTTGACGGCACGTTCATTCTCGCTTCCGAGCCTAACTCAATAACGTCCTGCATTGTAAGAATACAGGTGTCAGCAACGCTTGACAAGGCTGAAATCATCATCTGCACAGCGAGCTTGCTTTCATCATCAACACAAAGGTACTTTCTTGCAAACTCAACCTGACTTCTATCGGCGCTATTTATCCATCCTATGATAGTATCGTTATCGTGTGTGCCGGTGTAAACAACGCAATTCTTATCGAATTTATGAGGCAGATATACACTGCTTCCGCTTGGGTCAAAGGCAAACTGCAAGACCTTCATACCCGGATAGCCGCTATCGCTAAGCAGTTTTCTTACGCTATCTGTTAGGTATCCCAAGTCCTCTGCGATAACGGGCACGTTACCAAGCGATTCCTTAACGCAGTTAAAAAGCTGCATTCCAGGACCATCTCTCCACACACCTTGCTTTGCATTATCTGAGCCGTACGGGATGGAATAATATGAGTCGAAGCCTCTAAAATGGTCGATACGTACCACGTCGTATATCTTCAGACTCATTTCTATACGCTTAATCCACCATTTATATCCTGTTGACTTCATATAATCCCAGTTATATACAGGGTTACCCCAAAGCTGTCCATCTTCAGAAAACGCATCGGGTGGACAGCCCGCAACCTCAATCGGCTTCATATCTTCATCTAAACAAAACTGTTCAGGTGCAGACCAGACATCAGCGCTGTCAGACGACACGTATATCGGCAAATCTCCGATAATAAATATGCCGTTAGAGTTTGCATATTCCTTTAATTTGCCCCATTGTCTAAAGAAAAAATACTGAAGCATTTTGTAGTACAAAACACGCTCATCGCATTTGTTTTGCCAGTCATTCAATGCATCAGGTGTTCTGCGAAAAATATCGTTATCCCATTCATAGAATGATTTGCCGCCATTATAGTCCTTAATGGACATAAACAGCGCAAAGTCCTCAAGCCAAAATGAGTTATCCCGGCAAAACTTATTAAAGTCATCGGGAATGTTGTTTTTGAAATTTACAAGTAGCTTTTCGAAAAGCTTATGGCGCTCTATATATAGCAAGCCGTAATCTACGCTTGTTTCGCTACCGCTCCAATTTATATTCTCGTAGTCAGATTTTGACAAATAACCCTCTTCAGTTAAAACATCAAGGTCGATAAAATATGGGTTACCCGCAAAGGTTGAAAAGCTTTGGTAGGGTGAGTCTGCAAAGCTGGTCGGGCAAATGGGAAGTATTTGCCAATATGTCTGACCTGCTTTTTTAAGGTAATCAACAAATTTATAAGCGTATTTACCTAATGTGCCTATACCGTTTTCTCCGGGTAGTGACGAAATCGGCATAAGTATTCCACTTGTCCTTTGTTTATTTATCACTGCTATTCTCACCTTTTCAACCAAATTTTATAAAATCCAACTACAGCTTTTCTGCCAATTCCAAAATAAGCTTCTCAGTCTTTTCCCATCCTAAGCAGGGGTCTGTTATGGACTTGCCGTAAACGTGTTCACCCACGCCTTGTGCTCCGTCCTCAATATAGCTCTCAATCATCAATCCCTTAACAAGCTTCCTTACATCAGAATTAACATTTCTGCTGTGCACAACTTCCTTTGCAATTCTTATTTGCTCAAGATACTTCTTTCCTGAGTTTGCGTGGTTTGTATCAACAATTACAGACGGATTTACAAGCGAAGACTCGGCATACATCTCGTTTAACTTAACTAAATCTTCATAATGATAGTTTGATACAGGTTTGCCTGCAAAATCTGTATAACCTCTCAAAATTGCGTGAGCGTAAGCGTTACCGCCACTCTCAACCTCCCACCCTCTATATATAAAGGTGTGGCTGCTCTGTGCAGCTTTAATTGCATTCATCATTATGGATAAATCGCCGCTTGTTGAATTTTTCATTCCAACAGGGATATTAAGTCCGCTTGCTGTTAGCCTGTGCTGTTGATTTTCAACAGACCTCGCTCCAACTGCAACATAAGATAAAAGGTCTGATAAATAGCGATGGTTTTCAGGATACAGCATTTCGTCAGCACATGTAAATCCATAATCTCTTAGCGCAGACACGTGCACATCACGTATTGCAACAATTCCCTTTAGCATATCGGGCTTCTCATCGGGATTCGGCTGATGAAGCATACCCTTATATCCCTCGCCTGTGGTGCGCGGCTTATTGGTGTAAATTCTTGGTATAATGATTATTTTATCATTAACCTTATCCTGAACTAAGCGCAAGCGTGAAATATAGTCAAGTACAGAAGTATAGTTATCTGCTGAGCACGGTCCGATAATTAATATGAATTTATCGGATTTGCCTTCAAAAACTTCTCTTATTGCCTTATCACGATTGTTTTTTACTGCTACCATTTCTTTGCTTACAGGATACTGCTGCTTGATATCCTTAGGAATAGGAAGCTTTCTGTTGAAATTTAAGTTCATTATGTATCACCCTATGATTTTTTATCGAAATTTCTACGTCTTTCAGAGGATATACGCATCATACTGCGCATTTCTTCTCTGTCTCCGTTCTTAACACAGTTATATATTCTTTCAAAAGTAGACTGATATGCGTCCATCTGGCGCAGCAGGTTTTCTCTGTTTGCCAAGAACAGTTCGCTCCACATTTCATCATTAATGTTTGCAATTCGAGTGAGGTCTCTAAACGAGTCACCCGTATATCGCTCGAGATTTGGGTCGTCGCTTGCGCACATAAGCGAAATCGCTATACAGTGTGTAAGCTGTGACAAGAACGCAATCATCTCATCGTGACGTTCAGGCGGCAAAACAGATACATCTGCAAAGCCCAGCTCTTCTCCGAGTGTTTTACACAGTTCAATGGCTGAAAACGTGTTCTTCTCAGTTGGAACAACTATGTAGTTTGCGCCTTTAAATATGCTGTCGTCGCTGTTTTCAACTCCGCATACCTCCCTACCTGCCATAGGATGTGCTGCAATAAACTCAACTGATTCAGGCAATAGCGACTGTATTTCGTTTACAATGCAACCTTTAACGCCTGTTACGTCTGTTACAATTGTGCCCGATTTAATCAGATGGCCGTTTTCCCTAATCCATTTAAGAAAGGTTTGAGGATACAAGGCAAATATAATCAAATCTGCAGATTTTATCAAATCAGCATCAACCTGTGTTGTGCCGTTGTCGATTATATTATGCTCAATAGCATAGTCTATAGAGCTTTGCTCTAAAGTGATGGCAGATACACTGTAGCCCTTACGCTTAAGTGCCATACCGTAGCTGCCGCCGAGCAAGCCTAATCCTACTATTAAAATTTTCTTAGATTTATCAATTTTCATTTATTTCCATTCCTATTCCGAGCGATTTTATATCATCAAAAAAGTTCGGGTAGCTTTTATTAACGGCTTCAATGCCGCTGATAACTCCGCCCGTTTTAGTGCAAAGCAATGCAAGCGCCATCACAATACGATGGTCGTTATGACCGCTTAACACCTCGCAAGGCGCATTAAGCACGCCACTTTCAACCGTAACGTTATTTTCTCCAATAATAACGTTTATTCCAAATTTGGCAAGCTCCTGCTTCATTGCTAAGCTTCTGTCGCTCTCCTTGAGGCGAAGTCGGGCTGTTCCTGTGAAGTTTGCACCGCCGTACAAGGCAGCCATAGCAAACATAACAGGCGCAAGGTCAGGGCAATCTGTAAGGTCAAACTGCTTTTCACCCGCAGCCATCGCCTTGAACATATCAATATAAGCCCTGTCGCCTTGCAGAGTATCAGGTTTTAAACCATTAACAGTTACGTTACCATCTAAAAGGTTAAGCGCTTCTAAAAACGCTGCGTTTGAGCAATCTGCCTCAACAGTATATTCAGTTGATTTGTAACTTTGACCGCCCTTAATTACGTATGAATTGTCCTGTTTATCAACCACAATACCAAAATAATATAAAGTGCTGAGGGTTAAATCTATGTAAGATGCGCTCTCTAAATCGCCTATAATTTCAATTCTGCTGTCACCCTCAAGCAAGGGCAACGCAAACAGCAAGCCTGATATAAACTGGCTTGATATGTTGCCCAAAACACTATAAACACCGCTTTTGAGTTTACCGCAAACAGTAACACCGCTTTTGCTCTTTTCAAACTCAATGCCTTGATTTTTGCATATATCCTCGTATATACCAAGCGGACGCTCAAACAGTCTTTCTGTTCCCGTTAAGGTTATACGCTTACCTGAAAGCATACAAATAGGAAGCATAAACCTGAGGGTGCTACCGCTCTCGTTGCAGTTTAGAACGATGTTATTATTTACGCCGTCTGGGGTTAGAGAACCTATATTAACTGTGTCAGATGCAACATCAATGTTTGCGCCGAGCGCTTTTAAGCAGTCTAAGGTGGCTTTGATATCCTCAGAAGTACCAAGATTTCGTATCACACTGTTATCTGACAGTGCGCCACAAATCAAGGCTCTGTGCGACATACTCTTAGACGGTGGGGCAGAAATTTTGCCACTGGCAACAGACTTAAAAATCTTAGCCGTCATACCTTTTCACCGTTTTGTTCAATCAAATAATCAATAGCCTCTAAATACCCATCAAAGCCGTGACCTGTAATTGTTAAAGCACAGTACTCTCTGACATAACTGATGCTGCGAAACGCTTCACGCTCAGACACTTTAGAAATATGCACCTCAACTGCGGGTATACCGACAGCCTTAAGTGCATCAAGCAGTGCAACACTTGTGTGCGTATATGCTGCAGGATTGATGACAATGCCGTCATACACACCGTAAGCCGCCTGAATTTTATCAACAATACAGCCCTCGTGGTTAGACTGATATATTTCCACTTTAACGCCAGTTTTCTCTGCGTGGTTATAAATCAACTTACATAAATCGTCATAGGTGCTATTGCCGTAAATTTCAGGCTCTCTTATGCCTAGCATATTTAGATTTGGGCCGTTAATCACAAGTATTTTCATTATAAAAATCCTCTTTAATTATTTTAACTATATCTGAGACATTACAGTCTGCCTTCACGTGAATATCACAGCTTGAACAGTATATGTCATACCGCTCGATATATCTTTTTTCCAAGTCCTGACTGTTACTTGAAAGTGGGCGGTCATCTGTTGCAACTAAGGCAGAAAGCGGTCTGTCAAGAAAGTACAGTCTGCCGTTTTGTCTAAGCAGTTCGGTGTTTAAGCTTCTTAAAACTGCACCGCCGCCTGTGGCTATAACTGTGCCCTGCTTTTTTGCAATATCAGATATTACTTCAGATTCCATATCCCTGAACACAGTTTCACCTAACTCAGCAAAAATTTGAGGAATAGACTTATGCGCTGTTTGCTCAATCAAAGCATCTGTATCAACAAAATCCATATTGAGCTCTTTTGCAAGCTGTTTTCCAACTGTGGATTTTCCGCATCCGGGCATCCCGATTAGAACAATATTTTGCTTTGAGGTTAAAAGGTTTCGGTAAATTTCATCAATTTTTTTAACGTCAACTGTTTTACCGACAAATTTTTCAGCCGCAAACGCCGCCTGAGCAACCAACATATAAAGTCCGCCAACCGCTTTTATGCCACGATTTAGCGCATCGCAAATAAGCATTGAGCGAAGCGGATTATAAACCGCGTCAACTACTCCCTCAACAAGCGCAAAATCGTTTGGATTTATCGGTATTGCGTTATTATTGGGATACATTCCGCAAGGTGTGGTGTTAATAATAATTTTAGCATCAGAATGAAGTTTTTTCGCATCGTCATAAGTAATGCAGCCGTCCTTGCCTGTTCTGGAAACTCTGTAAATTTGCTCAGCCTCAAGCTCTTGCGCTACTGCTACTGCAGTTTTTGACGTACCGCCACTGCCTAAAATCAAGACTTTTTTGCCTTTTACCTCGATTTCCGCTTTCCTTATCAAAGCGAGCATACCGTAAAAATCAGTATTATAACCGTAAAGCTTGCCATTCTTATTTACAACAGTATTAACAGCACCGATTCTTTCTGCAATCGGACTTATCTCATCAAGATGCTTTATAACCTGTTCCTTATATGGAATAGTTACGTTTATTGCGCAAAAAGCCTTCTTATCCATAAACGCATCAAGCTCTTCACGTTTAACCTCACACAGCTCATATTCATAGCCGAAAAGCTTGGTATGTATTTCCTTGGAAAAGCTGTGCTTGAGTGTTTCGCCTATACAGCCGTATTTCATTTTAAGCACAACCAATCTGTTCCGTATCTGCCTGTGAGCATATCGCTAAGCGTAATCGCTGTTATGCAATCAACAACAACTCTTGCCCTATGGACAATGCACGGGTCGTGACGTCCCGCAGCAGCAAGCGTTGTGTTTTCGAGTGTTTTAAAGTCCACAGTGTTTTGCTGTTTACCTATTGTTGGGGTGGGACGCATTGCGCATCTGAATATTAAAGGCATACCGTTTGTGATGCCGCCGTTGATGCCGCCACTATTATTTGTCTTAGTTTTAACCTTTCCGTCATCAACGTAAAACTCATCATTTGCCTGAGAGCCGTTCATAGCCGAAATCGCAAAGCCGGCACCAAACTCAACACCCTTTACACCCGGTATAGAGAACAAAGCGTGAGAAAGCATACTCTCAACGCTATCGAAAAACGGCTCGCCTATACCTGCATCCAGCCCTGTTACTGCTGTTTCAAGCACTCCGCCAACGCTGTCCAAATTTGACTTTGCGGTGCGTATTACTTGCTTCATTTCGTTTGCTTTTTCATCATCTAATGCTGCAAACTCCATATTGGAAAGGGCCTTTATATCCTCATTGATATCATAGAAATCTCTGTCACTTACTGAGCCAATGCTCTTGATATGAGTGCCGATTTGTATTCCCTTTTCATTCAAGGCGGGCAGAAGTATACCTCCAACAGCACAAATTGCCGCTGTTATTCTACCGCTGAAATGTCCGCCGCCACGATAATCTTCAAAGCCGTGATATTTGCAATATGCAGCGTAATCCGCGTGTGACGGGCGCGCTATATCGCTCATCTTGCTGTAATCATTGGAGCGTTTATCAACGTTTTCAATCAATATACATAAGGGTGAGCCTGTGGTTTTTCCGTTAAAAACGCCGCTTTGAATAACAAAATTGTCAGGCTCACGTCTGGAGGTTGAGATATCACCTGCAGGACGGCGCAAGCTCAATACGTGACGTATGTAGTCCTCATCAATTTTTATACCCGGTGCAAGCCCGTCAACAACTGCGCCGATAGCATTCCCGTGACTTTCGCCAAATAACGTTACAGCCATATTGTTCCCAAAGGTGTTTTTCATTTTTTTAGCACCTGCCTTATCATCGTTTCATATTCACTAAATGTCATATTTTTCAGCTCGGCATTGCCGATTTCAGATACATATACAACAGTTATATTCTCGCCAAACGCCTTTTTATCGTGTTTGCATGCCTCTACAATCAAATCAGCATCAACGTCAATAGCTGTGGGTAAGTTTAGCTTTTCAAGAACTGACTTCAGTCTTTCTCTCACGTTATCTGAGCACATAGTCATCATTCCAAGCGATACACACTCGCCGTGATACAAGTTTTGCATCTCATTTGCGCTTTCAACTGCGTGTGCAAGCGTATGACCGAAGTTGAGAATTTTTCTGAGCCCTGACTCGTGTTCGTCCTGTTCAACAACGCTCTTTTTTATTAACAGTGCTTTCTCGATTATTAAATCAATATTTTCACCGGCACTTTCTTTCTCAAATATCTCAAAAAGCTGTGCTGAACTTGTTGCAGCCATTTTAACCGCCTCTGCCAAACCGTTAGATATCTGACGCTCAGGCAATGTTTTGAGCGTATCAGGGTCAATCACAACCGCTCTTGGTGGATAAAACGAGCCTACTATATTTTTAAGTCCGCAAAAGTCAATGGCTGTTTTGCCGCCGATTGATGAATCAACCTGTGACAAAACTGTTGTGGGTATATTATAAAAGTCAATTCCACGCATATATGTTGCGGCGGCAAATCCCGACAAGTCGCCAACGACTCCGCCACCAACAGCAACAATGCAGTCTGTGCGTGTAAAGCCGTTTTGTACAAGTGATTTTAGAATATCAGCGTAAACCTCAATCCGCTTCGATGACTCGCCTTGCTCAAAAGTGTGAACAACTGCGTTTTTGCAACACCTTGCAACTGTTTGTGCATACTCTTTCGGCACGCCGCTGTCTGTGACAATCATCACTCTGCGGTTTAGATTTAACAATTCACCAACTTTTTTAAGTGCACCTCTCTCAAGCACAATTTCATATGCGCCATTCGAGGTCTTAACAGGAATAATCATTATATTCTCCTTAAAAACTATACCCTTGTTTCCTTTTCAAAACTTCCTACAATCTTCAGGTCGCTGCAGAAATTCTTTAGGTCCTCGAGCATTTTACTGCCTTCCTCGCTATTGATATTTCCCTCGCCCTCAGCATAAAAATAATAGTCCCAAATCAGTTCTTTTGTAGGTCTGCTCTTAAGCGCAAGAAGGTTGAATCCGTGCTCTCCTATAACGGATATCGCTCGTCCAAGCGAGCCCGCAACGTTATTTACAGTAAAGAGCATTATGAATCGTTTATCATTTTTCGATGCTGCTTTCTGCGCTCTTGAAAAAACTGCAAACCTGGTGGTATTTACATTGCTTTCATTTATATGTGCGGCGAGCTTTTTAAGTCCAAATTTCTCAGCCGCTTCTGCGCTGCCAATGGCGGCAATATCGTGTCTGCCCTGCTCGGCAACATATTTTGCTGCTACTGCTGTATTAACCGCCTCAACAGCCTCAAAGCCGTGTTTTTCAATATAAGCTGAGCACTGGCCAAGCGCTTGAGGATGGCTTATAACCTGACGAATCTGGTCAAGCGTTGTGCCCTTAACGGCAAGCAAGTTTTGTACAACCTCAACCTCATAAACTCCGTTAATATGCAGTGAACCGAAAAACGCAAGGTCAAGCACCTTGCCTACATCGCCGTTAAAGCTGTTCTCAACAGGCAACACCGCACAATCGCACTCGCCTTCTACAACTGCATTATACGCTGACTTGAAATCAGGATAAGCAACGGCGGTTGCATCTGTAAAAATACGTTCTGCGGCGATATTGGCAAATGCGCCCTCAACTCCGCTATAGGCAACTCGCATTCCGTCTAAAAGACGGTGCTGCAGCTGTTTGGATAATTCGATATTTGAACGGAGGAAGTTTACATAATATGAGCGGTAGTCCTCATTTTCAATAAGTTCAGCGTTTTTCTGAATGATATCCTCCTCACGAGTGAGGTCTTCAACAGGAAGTCCGTGCTCCTTTTTATACTTAGCAACGAGCTTTGCCGCGTCCATTCTTTTCTCAAACAACTGCGACATTTCTTTATCAACGCTATTTATAATTTGTCTTGCTTTTTCCAAATCAGTCATACCTAATTCCCCTCTTGATGCTCAAAAAATCAATAAAAAATCCGCATGCCATATGTGCAAAAATACACATTAGGATGCGGACCGTCCTCTAATCTTAATCAAATAAGCAACTCTTACTTATCAGACTTCAAAGAAAGCGGACAGCCCTGCATAAAATAATAAAATCGATACATAAACAATGACATTCCGCTCACTCCTTAATTCAATATACAAGGATTTTAACACATTAAAGTATAAAAGTCAAGCATATTTCTGATATAATCTAATAAAAAACAAATTATTTTATATTGAATATATTTTTAGCATTCAGAGAAAAAATCTTCTCATATTCATCATCCGCAAACCCCATACTAAGCAGGTTTTCAATCTCTTTTGTTTGGGGATAAGTCGGAGGCCAAGCGGTCTTAGGAAGACAATACAGCTTTGCAACTCCTTGG
>JAZNLO010000008.1:0-22856 GCA_045579085.1 Acutalibacteraceae bacterium | reverse complement strand
TTTTGAAGCATGGCTTCAAAAGGGGTTTGGCTATTTATATTTACTGCTCTACAGACTAAATCTCGTTTCTGCCCTCAAGAGCTCTCGATAAAGTTACATCGTCGGCATATTCGAGCGTTGCGCCAACGGGAATACCATAAGCAAGGCGCGTGACTTTAATGCCCATCGGCTTTATCTGGCGTGACAGATACGAGGCAGTTGCTTCACCGTCAACTGTGGGGTTGGTTGCCATGATGATTTCCTTAACCGAATCGTCGGCAAGCCTCGCCATCAGTTCCCTAACTTTCAACTGGTCGGGGCCGATGCCGTCAAGCGGAGAAATTACGCCGTGAAGCACGTGGTAAACTCCGTTGAACTCCCTTGTGCGCTCAAACGCCATAACGTCTTGCACGTCCTCGACAACGCAGATTATGCTGCGGTCACGGGCGGGGTTTGAGCAAACGGGACAGGTGTCTGAATCGGTGAGATTCTGACAGATATTGCAACAGTGTATCTGCTGTTTTGCATCAAGTATTGAGTTTGCGAACTCCTGAGCCTGTTCATCTGATAGGCCGAGAACGTAAAAAGCCATTCGCTGAGCAGATTTTCTGCCCACACCCGGAATTCGCTCAAAGTTTTCGGAAAGTCGCGATAGCGACGGTATGTTGTAACTCATTAGAACATATTCGGAATGTTCATTCCGCCTGTTATTTTGCCCATTTCAGACTCGCTGTCTGCGGCTGCGTTGCGAATAGCCTCGTTTACAGCAGCCATAACCAAATCTTCGAGCATTTCAACGTCGTCAGGGTCAACTACGTCGGGATTTATCTTAATTCCAACAACCTCGTGCTTGCCGTTTACGGTTGCTTCAACCATAGAGCCGCCGGCGGTTGCGGTGTATTCACGCTGTTCGAGCTCTGCCTGAGCAGCAGCCATATCCTCTTGCATCTTTTGAGCCTGCTTGAGCATTGACTGCATATTTGAGCCTGAAGAGCCGTATCCTTGTGGTAATCTTGCTTTCATATATATCTTCCTTTCGGCTTGAGTATAAAGTTAGCTGTTTTCTATCGCCAGTGCGAGCTTATCGAGGGGGTCATCGTCGTTTGTTGACGTCTTTGGCTCAGCCTTAGGGGTGTAGGGCCCGATTTTATAGGGCTTGCCCGTTACTGATGCGATAACTTTTTTAAGGTTTGCGCGGTGGCGTGAGTCATTGTTAATCATATCTCTGAAGCTTGAATTTGTAATTTCAATCAGCATAAAGTCGCCGCTGATGTAGGCGTTTGAGCCACCAAGCGCCGCTTTCATAAGAGGGTCGATTTTGCCCAGAGCGGTCAAAACGTCGTTCCAGCGGTCAAACTTCACTTCGGACTGCGTAACGGACTCAGACTGAGCAACTTGCTCGGGCTGACTTTCAACCTGTACAGACTCATCGCTCTTAATTGCTTCGACAGTTTCTACAACTTCGTCAACAGCCGCTTCGGGAGCGGGCTCTGGTTGCGCAACCGCCTTTTCAGGCTGGGCGGCAACCTTTTCGGGCTTAGCTGTTTCCTTTTTGGGCATTGCAACAGGTGCAACGTTTACTGCGCCGCTTTCAAGGATTGAGATGCGGCGAACTAAGGCATCGTTAGATGAGTCAAGCGTTGGACAGCAGAGTTTTATAACGGCGGTTTCAACGGCGGTGCGACGGGCTGCACCTGAATGCATACGCTCGTTAGCCGCTTCAAACACGTCTATCGCGTGGATTATTGACTCAAGATTCATACTCTCGCTTATCTTCTGCAAGCTTTCGAACTCTGCACTTGAGCAGCGCAACAAAGCTTCGGGTTTTCTCAGAGTTTTAACGAGCATTATATCACGCAGATATTCCACCAGTTCGGCGCAAAGTCTGCCGAAATCCTTAGCCTTGCTGTAAAGGTCGGCAATTATATTGAGCGCGGCGGCTGAGTCGCCTGACGCGCAACTGTAAATCAGGTCGGCAAGATGCTGCCTACCTGACAGACCTGCGCAGTCAAGGACGGTTTTTTCGGTTATATCTGTGGTTGATGCGCTGCAAACATCAAGCAGACTGAGCGCATCACGCATAGCGCCGTCGGAAAGGCGCGCTATGAGAAGTGCCGCCTCTTTTGTGAGCGTAAAGTCTTCGTTTTCGGCAACAAATTCAAGACGTTCGGCAATAGCCTCAGCGGGTATTCTGCGGAAGTCAAATCTCTGGCAACGTGAAAGAATCGTTGCGGGGAGCTTGTGCACTTCTGTTGTGGCAAGGATAAAGATTATATGTTCAGGAGGCTCTTCGAGAGTTTTGAGCAGAGCGTTAAACGCAGCGCCTGAGAGCATATGCACCTCGTCTATGATATACACCCTGTATTTCGCAACGGTGGGGGCAAATGCGCTATTGTCACGCAGCTCACGGATATCGTCTACGCCGTTGTTTGAAGCAGCGTCTATCTCGATAACGTCGAGCACTGTTTCATCGTCAACAACACGGCAAATCTCACACTCATTACAGGGGTTACCGTCGATTGGGTGCATACAGTTGACAGCTTTTGCCAATATTTTGGCGCAGCTTGTCTTACCCGTTCCTCTTGAGCCGGTAAACAGGTAGGCGTGACTGATTCTGTTTTCAGCGATTTGGTTTTTGAGCGTACGGACGATATGCGGCTGACCGCAAACGTCTGAAAAAACCTTTGGTCTGTACTTACGGTACAAGGCTCTGTACAACCTGCTCACCTCCAATTTTTAAAAACAACGGCGCTTATGCCAACGGGCATGCGAATGTGCAGATTTTCTGCGGCGCACAGATAAAACCGCTTAATGCTGCTCGGTTCCCCGCCTGACATGGTTCACAGCAACCTGTCGCACAGGACCTACACAAACGCACGCCCGAAAACACGAGCACCGTACACACGTTATTATAATACAAAAGCCCAAAATTATCAAGCACTATTTGTTTGACTAACATTGCAATTAGTGATATAATGAAATTCGCAGAGCTGTTAAGCGATGCAAGGCATAGATTTTCGCTTATGAAGAAGGTATATTCCGTATGAGTATAGTTCTATGCTGATGGAGGTTGAGGCTTGAGGAGCCACAATATTCATTACAAACGTAAGTAGGTTTGAAAAGTTTTGATTTTAAGTGAATTTTTAGCAAATGCTCAGGTGGTACAACGCCTTGAAAGAATGTTTTCGGGCGAAAGACTGCCACACGCATTTTTAATCGAGGGGCCTGTCGGCTCAGGCAGACGTACACTTGCCGAAATAATAGCAGAATTTGCTACCTGCACAGGCGAGAATGCCCCGTGCGGCAGGTGTTCTGCGTGCTTGAGCGGCAAGAGTAATCCCGACATAGTGCAGCTTGTTGCGCAAAAGCAGATGATTACTGTGGGCGATGTGCGTAATGTACGCAATCAAGCTTATGTAAAGGCGAATCAGTCAGCGAAAAAGGTGTTTATCATACCCGATGCGCAGCTTATGAACCAGCAGGCGCAGAACGCTCTTTTAAAGGTGCTTGAGGAGCCGCCGTCAGACGTTATCTTTATATTGACGTGCGAGTTTTCAAAGCAGCTGCTTGATACAGTGCTGTCGAGAGTTTGCATTTTAAAGCTCACCGAAACAGAGAAACAGGAAACGGTTGATTACATCTGCGAAAGGTTTTCTCAGTATAAGCCCGAAGAGGTTGAGGCAGCCTTTGCGGGTACAGTTGGTGCAACGCTCAGCGTGCTTGAGGGTAATACAGGGTATACCGAAGCCGCAGAGGAGGTTGCTAAAAGGCTGTTTGGAAGCGAGCTTGAGCTTCATAAGGCAATGTATAAATACGAGAAGGACCGTCCTGCTCAAAAAGGGATAGCCGCCTCGCTCGAGTGCGTGTTCAACGATGCGCTTGCGATGCGAATGGGCGCAAGCAGAGATTGCGACGCACAGGATATAAGGGGCAAGCTTTCAGAAAGCCTTACAGCAGAGCAACTTATCAATTTAGCTCAGATTTGCGCCAGAGCGCAAAGCGATGCCGAATCCAATATGGGCGGTGCGCTGTTTATAACAGATTTCTGCGCAAGGATTTTTGCCGCAGTTCAATAATAAATTTGGAGGATGAGTATGACAGAAGTCATTTCAGTAAAGTTTAAAGACTCGGGGAAGCCTTATTACTTTGACCCAAAGGGAGAGGCTTTTGCTGAGGGCGATTTTGTTATAGTTGATACAGCCAGAGGAGTTGTATTCGGCGAGGTAACGCAGAAGAACACTCTGGTTGACGACGATACGGTAATAAAGCCGCTTCGTGAGGTTGTGCGCCGCGCAACTAAGGAAGATATAAGTAAAAACGAGGAAAATCACCGCAAGGAGAAGGAAGCTCTCGCCGTTTGCGAGAAGAAGGTTGACGAGCACGGCCTCGATATGAAGTTGGTAGACGTTGAATACGTTTTCGACGGAAGCAAGATGCTGTTTTACTTCACGTCTGACGGCAGAGTTGACTTCCGTGAGCTCGTAAAAGACTTGGCTTCTTCCTTCCATACAAGGATAGAGTTAAGGCAGATAGGTGTGCGTGATGAGGCAAAGCTTTTAGGCGGACTCGGTATATGCGGTCAGCCATTTTGCTGTTCGAGATTTCTTAACGATTTTTATCCTGTTTCAATCAGAATGGCAAAGGACCAAGGGCTCTCGCTAAATCCCACCAAGATTTCGGGTTGCTGCGGCAGACTGATGTGCTGTTTGAATTACGAGCAAAATGTCTATGATGAGCTGCTTAAGATTACCCCGCGCGTGGGCGCTACGGTAAAAACGCCACAGGGCATCGGTCAGGTAATGAGCGTCAGCTTGCTTGAGCAGAAGGTCAAGGTCAGGTATGAGGACAGTGATACGCCTGTGATATTCGACTGCTGTGACGTTCGCTCAATCCACAAGCAGAAGCCTGCCAATACGCAAGAGGATGAGGTAAAGGCGGAAGAATAACAAAGCCAAACAGGATACTTAAATTTGGGTCTTGAAATTTTGCGGTTTTGTGTTAAAATAATGCTGTTGAATGAGATGCGATGTGCATCTTTAACATCACCGAATTAGCGCTCGGTGATAATACATAATTATTAGTCGCTGCGCGGCGACAGAGAGGAAGTTTCACTATGGCTCATAAGATTACTGACGAGTGCATCAGCTGCGGAGCTTGCGAGGCTACTTGCCCCGTTGGCGCTATCTCTGAAGGAGATGGCAAGTATGTAATTGATGCTGATGCTTGCATCGATTGCGGCGCTTGTGCTGATGGTTGCCCGATGGGCGCTATTGTCAAGGACTAATTAACCTTGAATCACAGGGGCGGAGCGCTATGCTCCGCCTTTTTGATTTATATCTGAGTAAGCTTTAAGGAGGCAAGCGTTATGGATAATATCCAACCGCTCGGCTGTTCTGTAAAAATATATGTAAGTGACATTCACCGCTTCGGCACTGATGCTGTGCTGCTTGCAGATTTTGCAAGCCCGAAGCGGTCTGATGAGGCGTGCGATTTAGGCACAGGCTGCGGTATAATCCCGTTGCTGTGGTGCAGAACAGATGCGCCTAGAAGTATAACAGCAGTGGATATTCAGCCTGATGCTGTGGAGCTTGTTAAAAAGAGTATTGAGCTAAACGGACTGCAAAACCGCATAACACCGCTTGAGCACGACTTAAGGCAGCAGTTTGACGGGCACAACGCTCGCTATACGCTTGTAACAATGAATCCGCCATATAAAACAGTTACGGGCGGAGTGCAGAGCCTTGAGAAAGGCAGACTTATCGCTCGGCACGAGGTCACCTGCACGATGAACGATGCGGCGAATGCGGCTTCGAGATTGCTCAAATCAGGCGGCAGATTTTGCGTGTGCCACCGTCCTGAGCGGCTGGTTGATGTTATGAGTTCGATGCGTGAAAACGGCATTGAGCCTAAGCGTCTACGGCTTGTGTGTCAGCGTGACGGCGCACAGCCAAACCTCGTTTTAGTTGAGGGCAAAAAGGACTCGCATTCAGGAATAGTTATCGAGCCCAACCTGTTCATTGAGGGCGAAAACGGCGAGTTCAGCACCGAGATGAAAGAGATATACAAGGAATACAACAAAGCAAAGGAGCAGTTAAAATGAGCGGAAAGCTTTATGTTGTTGGCACACCAATCGGTAATCTGGGAGACTTTTCGCCCAGAGCCGCTGAGACTCTTGCAAAGGTTGATTTTATCGCAGCAGAGGATACAAGGGTAACGTTGAAGCTGCTCAATCATTTTGATATCCACACACCGCTTATCAGCTATCACGACCACAACCGCATAACAAAGGGCGACTATGTTGTTGATAGAATCCTTGCGGGAGAGGACTGCGCCGTTGTAAGCGATGCCGGTATGCCTGCCATATCCGACCCGGGTGAAGACCTTGTGCGGCTTTGTCGCGAAAGAGGTATCGAGGTTGTATCGGTGCCCGGACCGAGTGCGGTTGTAACAGCGCTTGCGCTTTCTGGAATGGATTGCAGCCGATTTTGCTTTGAGGGCTTTTTGAGTGTTAATAAGCCAAGCAGACGCGAGCATCTTGATGCGGTTAAAAACGAGCGCAGAACGCTTGTGTTTTACGAGGCGCCGCACAAGCTTTTAAACACGCTCACCGATACGCTCGCCTCGTTTGGTGACAGGGAGATTGCGCTTGTAAAAGAGCTTACCAAAATTCACGAAAACGTGCACAGAACAACCTTGTCTGAGGCGGTTGAATTTTACTCTCAAAATGCGCCTAAAGGCGAGTATGTGCTGATAATCGAGGGCGCAAAGGAAAAAGCAATCGAACAGATGGATTTTGATGCTGCAGTAAAGCTTGCAAAAAGCTATGTTGCAGACGGAATGACGGCGGCGAAGGCGGCAAAGCGAGCATCTGCGGAAAGCTTGGTTGCAAGAAGTGAATTATACAAGGCAATTACGCAAAATTAACTATACAAATCAAATTAAATGTGGTATACTTAGTTGTGTATGTGTTACACGGCTTTGATGCCACATTTTTCTATTAAAAAAGGAGGTGCTTTATAACGATGAAAAGACTTGTTTGCGCAGTTTTAACTGTTATGCTGATAATGACGTGCTTTACGTCTTGTGAAACAATCGGTGGCAGTGCCCGTGAGCTTATGCGTGCGCCTAAAGCAACGGGTGATATGGGTGAAATTCAGCGTGCGCTTTACAGTTATGCAGGCAATTCTGTTTCGATAAAGCACCCTGTAAACGGAACAAACCGCTCGGCGTTTCTGCTTGCTGATTTAAACGGTGATAAGCAAAAGGAAGCGGTTGCGTTTTACTCTGCCACTAACGCAGAGGGTGTGGACACTATCCACGTAAACCTTATTTCTAAGACTGAAGACGGTTGGAAAAGCGTGTATGACGTTGAAACTGTAGGCAGCGCTATTGACAAGGTTGAGGTTGCAGATATCTCAAGTACGGGAACGATATCTCTGCTTGTCGGTGTTGAGGCGTTCAGTGCAACCGCCAAACAGCTTAACCTGTTTACCTATGACGGAAAAACGATGACGCAGCACGTTCAGGAAACCTATACCGATTTTTGCGTGTATGACTTGATGGGAACAGGCAACGACCAACTTATGATTTTCTCGCTCGACTTGACAGATAGAACGTCTGTTGTGAAAATGCTCACGTTCAACGGCGAAGTGGTTGAGCAACGCGGCTCTGCTGTGACCGACGGCAACATCAGCGGTTATGCGCAGATAGTCAGCGGTAAGCTGTCAGACGGCACCCCTGCTTTGTACATAGACTCCTACAAGAGTGCCGTGTCAATGGTAACAGATGTTGTTTATTATTCAAACGGCGGGCTGACAAATCCATTTTTTGACACTACTATTTCAGAAACACAGCTTACGTTAAGAAACTCAACAAAGCTGTCAACCGATATAAACGAAGACGGCGTGCTTGACATACCCTTTACGGATATCTTTCCTGGCTATGCTAACAGAACAGACTCAGACAGGCAGTATCTTATCACGTGGAAAACCTTTGACGGCGCAAAGTTTACAGATATTATAAAGGGCGATTTCTTCTATGACGGAGGATATAGACTGAAATTCCCTGAAAACTGGGTAAACAACGTAACGCTGGTGACAGACAGTACAAGCAAGATGCGCAGTTACAGAGTGTGGGACCCTGATACTGAATCTTCGGCTGATGAGATACTCAGGATAAGGGTTTACGATACAGATGCTTTTTCAAAGCTGAATACCGGCGATATGATTGAACTTGCCCGCTCCGAAACAACAGTGTGGGCAGCCCGTATTGTTATGAGTGAGGGCGAATATGCGATTGATGAAAAAACGCTCACAGAATTGTTTGAATTGATTTAGGAGGCCGTCGAAATGAAACGTATACTTGTTGTTGAAGATGAAGCCAACATTCGAGAATTTGTTGTTATAAACCTAAACCGAGCCGGCTATGATACGGTTGAGGTGGGTTCAGGCGAGGACGCTTTGCGTGTTTTCAAAGAGAGCGGCGGAGATTTTCATATTGCTTTGCTTGATATAGCACTGCCCGGTATAGACGGGCTTACGGTGTGCAAGGAGCTCAGAAAGCTCAGCTCAACGCTCGGCATAATAATGCTCACTGCACGCACTCAGGAGATGGATAAGGTGTCGGGCTTGATGCTTGGAGCCGACGACTATGTTACAAAGCCGTTTAGTCCGAGCGAGCTTGTTGCCAGAGTGGATTCGCTGTATCGCCGTGTTGAGATGATTTCAAAGAGCACAGTCAAAACACCTGGCGAGGAGATAACCTTAGGTGAGTTTACGCTTAATCTGCGCCGTCATTCGCTGATGAAAAACGGCAAAAACATCGAACTTACACAGGTTGAGTTTAAGATTATAGAATACTTCTTCACACATCCTGATGCAGTGCTCGACCGTACAGACATACTAAACAGAGCATGGGGCGATTCGTATTTCGGTGAAGAAAAGATAGTAGACGTAAACATCAGACGTCTCAGAATGAAGATTGAGGACGACCCAAGCGAGCCTAAACGAATAGTTACTGTGTGGGGACTTGGATATAAGTGGTCAACGGAGAATTAACAATCAGTTAAACTAAATTTGAAACGGAGGGACAAAAGTGGACAGCATCAAAAGATATACTAATATTGGCAAACGCTTAACGATGAATATGCTTGTTTTTATCGGCTCAATACTTCTGGTGCTCAACCTTACTTTGATGCTCTCTGTTAAAGATTATTACTATACTCAGGTGGGCGACGAAATGAGCAATTATGCGCAGTCGTTTGACCGCCTGTCAGTTGTTGAAAGTTCGGAATATCTCTCGCAAGCCCGTATATTAGCGGAGGATTTTCCGATGAAGGCGAACATAGAGTTACAGTTTTTGGACAAAAGCGGAAACGTTATTGTATCGTCAAACGGCTTCTTACCTGAGGAGCCTGAGAAATACGGCGATTATGAGTCGGCTGTGGAAAACGGACTCAGCTCGTGGGTTGGGGCTCTGTCAACGGGAGAGCGAGTTATGTCGTATTGCTCAGTGCTGACAGACTACGGCAGAGGCTCAAACGGAGCGGTGCGCTGTATCACTTCGCTCAGCCGTGTTGACAGGCAGTTAATATACATAGATATATTATTTATAACCATCAGTGCAGCAATAATGGTAATCGCCTCTTTGATAGGTAAATACTTTGTTCAATCAATTGTTAAGCCACTTAAGGACGTTATAAACGTTGCAAGAAAGATGGCGTCGGGCGACTTTAAATCCAGAATAGAAGTGCGTGAGCTCAACGAAATAGGAGAGCTGTGCGACTCTATAAATTATATGGCGGGTGAGCTTGAATCAACCGAGCGATTGAAGAATGAGTTTATATCCTCTGTCTCGCACGAGCTGAGAACGCCGCTTACAGCCATAAAGGGCTGGGGTGAAACAGTGCGAGGCTCGGTTTACACAGACCACGCGCTTGTAACAAAGGGTATAGACGTTATTCTACGTGAATCGGAAAGGCTTTCGGGCTTGGTTGAGGAGCTGCTTGACTTCTCAAGAATGCAGTCGGGCAGAATGGTGTATAAAACCGAAAGAATCGACGTAATTGCAGAGCTGAGCGAAGCTGTTTGCATGTATGAGGAAGCAGCAAAGAAAGCGGGCGTTATGCTCGCTTATCACGAGCCTGAGCAGGCGGCTTGTGTTATAGGCGATTCAAACCGCTTGACACAGGTGTTCGTAAACGTAATAGACAATGCCATAAAGTATAACCACGAGGGCGGCGTTGTGCAGGTCAATGTTGCGCTTGATAATAATTGCGTTAATATAACCGTTTCTGATACCGGCGTAGGTATACCGTCGGCGGATTTGAGCAGAGTTAAAGAGAAGTTTTATAAAGCAAATCAAACCGTTGGCGGCTCAGGAATCGGTCTTGCGGTCGCAGACGAAATTGTGCGCTATCACAACGGCTTGCTGTTGGTTGAAAGCACAGAGGGTATTGGCACATCGGTAACGGTTGTTCTGCCGTTGGCGGCAGACGAAAGCGTAGAGGCTGATGCCCACATTGATACTGAAACTTCAGACGAAACTAATGAATAAGAAAAGGTGATGTAAATGGGCTGCGAGAAAAAGACGTCAATAGGCGGTCAGGCACTGATAGAGGGAATTATGATGAAAGGCCCTCACAAGACGGTTGTTGCCTGTCGCTTGCCTGACGGCAGTGTGTCTGTTGAGGACTATCAGTCAAACAGCATTACAAAAAAGTATAAGTGGCTTGGACTTCCTGTAATCAGAGGCGTGGTCAACTTGGTTGAATCAATGATATTCGGCTATAAGGCTATGATGCTCTCGGCAGAGCGTTCAGGTATGCTTGACGATTTAGACGACAAAAAGCAAGAACCTGAGGTTGAGGCTGAGGTTGCAGAGCAAGAGGCAACAGAGGCTGCTGACGAGTCCACTGACGAGCAACCCAATGAATCTGGAGATGATGAGCCTGTTGATGCAGATAAGGCTGAGGCGGAAGCTGAGGAAATAGAGGAAACTGAGGCAGAAGTCGCAGAAGAGGCAGAGGATACCGCTGAAGAAAGCGGCGAAGAAGTCACAGAAGAAAGTATGGAAGAAAATGTCGAGGAAGCCGCGCAAGAAACCGCTGATGTAGAGCCTGTAAAAGAAAAGACGGGCGGCGAAAACAGCGTGCTGATGGCGATTGTATCAGTTATTTCGGTTATACTGGGTGTTGGACTGGCAATCGTTTTGTTTATGTATTTGCCGCACGTGCTTTTCACCAAGCTGAACGCGCTTGAGGGGGTTAACCTTACGCCGTATCAGGCTTTGTTTGAGGGCTCAATCAAGCTTGTGATTTTCTTTGCGTATATGCTTGCGGTTTCTTATATGAAAGATATCAGACGAGTGTTTATGTATCACGGCGCGGAGCACAAGGCTATTTTCTGCTACGAAAACGGTCTTGAGCTCAATGTAGAGAACGTGCGTAAGCAAAAACGTTTTCATCCACGTTGCGGTACCTCGTTTTTGATACTTATGATTATTGTCAGCATTATTGTGTGTCAGCTTTTGCTGTTCATACCGGGCATAAATACGATTGCAACAAGCGATGAGCTCGTAAACAAGCTTATATGGGTGTTTTTGAAAATAGTCACCTTGCCTGTTGTGTGTGGACTGGGATATGAGCTTATAAAAATATGCGGCAGACACGACAATATAATCACCAAGATAATATCTGCGCCGGGACTTTGGCTTCAGCGCATATCCACAAAAGAGCCTGATGACGCTATGATTGAGGTGGCTATTGCCTCGATTGAGGCGGTTATTCCTGAAAACGAAGAGGACGACAGGTGGTAAACGATAGCAAAACGCTCTGCAAGGCAGTCAAGATGCTGTTGGATAACGGCGTGAAATCGGCGCAGTTTGAGGTAAGACAGCTTTCAGAGTTTGTCGGTAGCACAGAAGAGCTTTTATCAGCAGTTGACAGACGCTTGACAGGCGAGCCGTTGCAATACATTTTAGGCGAGTGGGAATTCTGGGGCTTGCCGTTTAAGGTTGGCAAGGGCGTTTTGATTCCGCAGCCTGACACAGAGCGGCTGGTGGAGTGTGCGCTTGAGCAAATCAGAGGCAAGGCAAACCCCAAAGTGCTCGATTTATGTTCGGGCAGCGGTTGCGTGGCAATAGCTTTAGCTCACGAGCGTGCTGATGCGCAGGTAACAGCGGTTGAGCTGTATGACTCAGCTTTTTCGTATTTAACCGAAAATATTAAGCTAAATCAGGTTGATGTTAAGGCAGTAAAATACGATGTTTTGACAGAGCCTGTAGGGTTTGAGAAATACGATATAATCGTGTCAAATCCGCCGTATATCGCACCCTGCGAGAATGAGCTTTTATCTGCGGAGGTGTTAGCAGAGCCGCATGAGGCGCTGTTTGGCGGCAACGATGGGCTGGAGTTTTATAGAGCAATAAATAATTTGTGGCTGCCGCTGCTTAACCCTGATGGAGCCTTGTTGCTTGAAATTGGGCACACTCAGGCGGCGTCGGTAAAGGAAATTTTCAAGGGCAGACAAAGCTCGGTTTTAAAGGACTATGCAGGTCTTGACCGAGTTGTAAAAATAGTTTAAAATTTGGTTTATATAAAACGGAGGGACAGTTATGGCAGAAAAAAAGGCAATAGGAATGGCTGCAAATTCTGCGGCTAAGGCAAAAAATGAGGCGTTGGCAACAGCTCTTTCGCAGATTGAGAAGAAGTATGGTAAGGGCGCAATAATGAAGCTTGGTGAAAACGTTGCAATGAACGTTGAGAGCATCTCCACAGGCTCGCTGAGCCTTGACATTGCTCTTGGAATCGGCGGCGTGCCTAAGGGCAGAATCATCGAGATTTACGGACCTGAGTCATCAGGTAAAACAACGATTGCGCTGCACGTTGTAGCGGAGGCGCAGAAAAAAGGCGGCGAGGCGGCTTACATAGATGTTGAACACGCGCTTGACCCGACTTATGCACACAATCTCGGCGTTGACATTGATTCACTGCTTGTTTCACAGCCCGATACAGGTGAACAGGCGCTCGAAATAGCAGAGGCACTTGTACGCTCAGGCGCGCTTGATGTTGTGGTTGTGGACTCTGTTGCAGCGCTTGTTACCCGTGCTGAAATAGAGGGAGATATGGGCGATTCACACGTTGGCGTTCAGGCAAGACTTATGTCACAGGCGCTCAGAAAGCTCACTTCTGCAATTTCAAAGTCAAACTGCGTGGTTATCTTTATAAATCAGCTTCGTGAGAAGGTTGGTGTAGTATACGGCAACCCTGAGGTTACACCGGGCGGCCGTGCACTCAAGTTCTATTCCTCAGTAAGAATTGAGATAAGACGTGGCGAAACGATAAAGGTTGGCACCGAAATGGTTGGCGCGCATACAAGAGCTAAGGTTGTTAAAAACAAGGTTGCTCCCCCGTTTAAGACTGCGGAATTTGATATTATGTACGGTAAGGGCATCTCAAAGATGGGCGAGATTGTCGATTTGGCGGTTGAACTTGATATAATCAAAAAGGGCGGCTCGTGGTTCTCTTACGGCGAGCGTCGTCTGGCACAGGGACGTGACAACGTAAAAGCTCTGCTTGAGAGCGAGAACGAGCTTCGCGAGGAGATAGAGGCAAAGGTTATCGCCGAGCTTCAGAAGAAGAGCGGCAAGGATGATACAGCATCAGCTGCAAGCGAGTCTGCCGCATCAGTTGCGATGGACGCTCCGATTGTGCCCGCACCGAAGGTAAAAAGCCGTGTCAACCTCGATGTTGATGTAGACGACTAATGCTTCTTAAGAGAGTAAGCGTAAGGCGCAAACGGCTTAATGCGCTGTTTTTCAGTGAGCCGTTTGAGATGGAAAACGCAGAGTTTTCAAAAGACGGCGGCTTGCTTGTAAACTGCGATGCGTTTGATGAGTGGGGTTTCTCGGAGAATGACGAGGTAAGCTATGATGACGTGGAACAGCTTGTTAAAGCATCAGCATATAAGCGTGCGTGTTCAAGAGCGTTATGGCTGCTTAATGCACGTGACTACACTCGAAAAGGCTTAGTTGATAAGCTCAAGCTCAAGTTTGGCGAGGAGGCGGCTCAGGCAGCCGCCGACAAGATGCAGCAGCTCAACTTCATAGACGATGAGAGGTTTGCAGAACGTTATGCCGAACAGCTTTTAACGGTGCAAAATGTTTCACTCAGGGAAACAAAGAGCAAGCTTTATCAAAAAGGCGTTCCCAGAGAGCTGATTGACTTGGCGGTTGAGCGCGTGGAGTTTTCAAGCGCAGACCAGCTTGATGACGTTATAAGAAAGCGTTATGCGTACAAGCTTGAAAATGCCGACGAAGACACAGTTAGAAAAGTGGTAAACGCCCTTTTACGAAAGGGCTTTGCCTATTCAGATATAAAAGCGGCGATAAAACGAAGCTGTAATCAAGAAATGTACGATTGAGAGGAAGACCGAAATGCCCTGCAAGGTAGGAATGATATCGCTTGGTTGCCCAAAAAATCAAGTTGATGCCGAGCTAATGTTGAACAGACTCCACGATAGCGGATATACGCTCACAAACGAGGAGTCGTCGGCAGACGTTGTTGTAATCAACACCTGCGGATTTATCGACGATGCAAAAAAGGAAGCCATTGAAAACATACTCGAAATGGCGGCACTTAAAAACGAGGGCACAATAAAGGGTATAGTTGTAACAGGCTGCCTTGCTGAGCGTTTTAAAGAGGAAATTAAAAAGGAACTGCCTGAGGTTGACGTTGTTTTAGGTCTGGGCAGCAACAATAAGATAGTTGAGGCTGTTGAGAAAGCGTTTAATGGCGAGCAACACACCGATTTTTGCGACAAAATGCTGCTTGATATGGAGGGCGAGCGTGTGCTCACCACCCCGTCATACACTGCATATCTCAGGATATCCGACGGGTGCGACAACTGCTGCACTTATTGCACAATTCCAAAAATAAGAGGTCGTTTTCGCTCACGCAAGCCTGAGCAAATCGTTGACGAGGCAAAACGTCTTGCAAAGCGAGGCGTCAAGGAGCTGGTGGTTGTTGCACAGGATACAACCAATTACGGCACCGACATTTTCGGTGAGCCAAGACTTGCAGAGCTGTTAGACGAGCTTTGCAAGGTGGAGGGCATAGAGTGGATACGTCTTTTATACACTTATCCCGATTTGATTACCGATAAACTGCTTGACACAATGGCACGTCAGGACAAGGTGCTTAACTATCTTGATATACCGCTTCAGCATTGCAACTCAGAAATCCTCAGAAGAATGAATCGCAGCGGTGACAAGGAGAGCCTTGTAAAGCTTATTAACAGAATAAGGCAGAAGCTGCCTGACGTAACGCTTAGAACTACGTTCATAACAGGCTTCCCCGGAGAAACAGAGGAGCAGTTTGACGAGCTCTGTGATTTTGTGCACGAGGTAAAGTTTGACAGGGTGGGCTGCTTTGCGTATTCCGCTGAGGAGGGCACGTTGGCAGGCGCTATGGACTGTCAGATAGATGACGAGGTCAAGCAACGCAGAGCCGAGATTATAATGGATGCTCAGTTAAGAATCGTAGACGAAAAGAACTCTCAGAAGCTTGGCGAGGTGTTGAGCGTTATTGTCGAGGGTTATGATGATTATATAAAATGCCTGTACGGCCGCACAAAAGGCGATGCGCCAGAGATAGACGCAAAGGTGTTCTTCACCCCCACAGCAAACAGGGCGAAATGCGGCGATATAGTTGAGGTTGAAATCACTGATACGATTGAGTACGACCTGCTCGGAGCACAGGTTGATTAAGGAGAAAAATATGACACTGCCAAACAAATTGACTGTGGCGCGAATCGTAATGGTGCCAATATTTTTGGTGCTTTTAACTGTTAATTTTGCGCATCATTATCTGTATGCACTTATAGTGTTTATCGTTGCGTCGCTTACTGACCTTATCGACGGCAAGCTTGCAAGAAAATACAATCTTATCACAGATATGGGCAAGTTTTTAGACCCGCTTGCTGACAAAATGCTTACAACTGCGGCATTTTTAGGCTTTATGGTTTGCGGCATAGGCGGACTTGTGCCGATGATGTGGGTAAACTTTATCGTGCTTACGAGAGAGTTTCTGGTAACCTCAGTACGTTATATGGCTGCAAACAGCGGCAAGGTTGTTGCGGCTAATATTTACGGCAAGGTTAAAACTGTGAGTCAGATGGTGGCGATAATTGCCGCGCTGACCTTTGAATATGCGATAAGCTTAGATGCGTCTTTAGGATGGGGGCTGCTTAACGGTCTGCCTGCGGATATCCTTAGGATAATTTACTGCATAGCGATTTGGTTCTCTACTGTTATGACAGTTGTTTCAGGCGCAGTTTATCTTTACGAGAACCGAGAGTTTATAAAAAATTAAAAAAAGGTAGACAATTTTGTTTTGGTATTATATAATATAGTATAATATTTTAAATGCTATTAAGTGGGATAAGTAACCGCTCTTTACGGCAACAGAGATGAGGCTTCAATAGGCTGTAAGAGCCTCTTGCATCGGATTAGCGGCGAATGCACCCATCAGCACGCGGAAGGAAAGGTGCCGAGTATTTCCGTGCGGTTGGCCCCGTTAAAAGCTGTTGAGTTATAAATCGAAGTGGAACCGCGATTTACTTATCGCCTTCGCTGCCCAAATGGGTGGTTGAGGCGATTTTTTGTATTTATAGGAGGAATACTATGTTTGATATTTTAAGAGAGGACATTGCAACGGTGCGTGACAGAGACCCTGCTGCACGTTCGTTTCTGGAAATATTTTTTCTTTATCCCGGACTTAAGGCGATAAGAATGTATCGCCGTGCAAAGTGGTTTTATAACCGTAAGCTTTTCTTTATCGCCAGAGCCATCTCGCAGAGAGCCGCACGCAAGACGGGTATCGAAATCCATCCCGGTGCAACGATTGGGCGCCGTTTGTTTATAGACCACGGCACAGGCGTTGTAATAGGAGAAACCACCGAAATCGGTGACGATGTAACTATCTATCAGGGCGTTACGCTCGGCGGTACAGGTAAGGACCACGGCAAACGCCATCCCACAATCGGAAACAACGTTATGATTGGCGCAGGCGCAAAGGTGCTCGGGCCGTTCAAGGTTGGCGATAATTCAAGAATAGCGGCAGGAGCGGTTGTGCTAAATGAGGTGCCCGATAATTCAACTGCGGTTGGAGTGCCCGCAAAAGTAGTAAAGCGCAACGGAATAAGATGCGAGCTTGACCAGGTCAACATTCCCGACCCTGTTTCTCAGGAAATTGCAAAGCTCAAACAGGAGGTTGCAAGCCTTAAGAAGCTAATTAAAGAGGTAAAGGGCGCAAAGGACACTAAGGAGGAAAAGGCAAATGAAGATATTTAACACTCTCACAAGACAAAAAGATGAGTTCAAACCTATCAAAGACGGCAAGGTTGGCATTTATGCCTGCGGCCCTACTGTTTATAACTTTATCCATATCGGCAACGCAAGACCGCTCTGCGTGTTTGACGTTTTGCGCCGTTATCTTGAGTGGAGAGGTTATGAGGTAAACTTCGTGCAGAACTTCACCGATATAGACGATAAGCTCATTAAAAAAGCAAACGAGGAGAGCATCACAGTCCCTGAGGTTGCTGAGCGCTATATAAAGGAGTTTTTCATTGACTCTGAGGGGCTCAATATCCGCAAAGCAACAACTCACCCCAGAGCAACCGATAACATTAACGAGATAATCGAACTTATTAAAGAGCTTGAGAAGAAAGGCTTTGCTTACGCTTCAAACGGGGATGTGTATTTTCGCACCCTTAAGTTTAAGGAGTACGGCAAGCTGTCGCATCAGCCACTTGATGACTTGGTTGCAGGCGCAAGAATTGACGTCACAGAGGTAAAGGAAGACCCAATGGACTTCGCACTGTGGAAGGGCGTAAAGCCTAACGAGCCGTTCTGGCCGTCGCCTTGGGGCAACGGCAGACCCGGCTGGCATATTGAGTGCTCAGCGATGTCGCAAAAGTATATCGGCAAAACGCTCGATATCCATTGCGGCGGTCAGGACTTGATATTCCCGCATCACGAAAACGAGATTGCACAGTCGGAGTGTGCGTGCGGAAAGCCGTTTGCAAACTACTGGATGCACAACGGATATATTAACGTTGATAACAGAAAAATGTCGAAATCGCTCGGCAACTTCTTCACTGTAAGAGATGTTGCAAACGAGTATGGGTATGAGCCAATTCGTTATTTGATGATATCGTCGCATTATCGCTCACCCATAAACTACTCAACAGAGATAATCGAGCAGAGCATCAGCGCGCTTGAAAGACTGTATAACTGTCGTGAAAATCTTGTGTTCCGTCTGGATAACGCAGCAGACGGCGAGCAGTCGCATGATTTCGACAAGTTCAAGGCAGAGTTTATAACCGCTATGGAGGACGATTTGAATACCGCCGATGCGATTGCGGTTATATTCAACCTTACAAAAGAAATCAACACAATGCTCGCCGGTGAGCCTACAAAGGCTGATTGCAAAGCGGCGCTCGATATGTTTGATGAGCTTTGCGGCGTTCTGGGCTTGGTTTACAACTTGTCTAAGGACAACGACATTGACGCAGAGGTTGAAGCCTTAATTGCAGAGAGAACGGCAGCCCGTAAGGAGCGCAACTTTGCAAGAGCGGACGAGATAAGAGATAAGCTTAAAGATATGGGGATAGTTCTTGAGGATACACCGCAAGGCGTAAAATGGAGCAGAGCGTAATAATATTTCTAATGAGGTGTCAAGATGGAGAGACTGGTTAAAGGCATAGATATAACTGAGGTTAAAGCAGGACCGTTGCCTGAGGTTGCAAAAGTTTCACGCAAAATCGCCGCTGAGGGCTGCGTTCTTCTTGAGAACAACAATGCTGTTCTGCCCATAAAAGCAGATACAAAGGTGGCTGTGTTCGGTAGAATGCAGAAGCATTATATAAAGTGCGGCTCAGGCTCAGGCGGACTTGTTAATGCTCCGTATATCACCAATATTTTTGATGCGTTGGCGGCTGACGGTAGCATCATTATTGATGAGGAGCTCGCCTTAGCTTATGATAATTTTGTAAAGGAAAATCCGTATGACTCGGGCAAGGGTTGGGGCACTGAGCCTTGGAGCCAGACTGAAATGCCGCTCGATGATGATACGATAGAGAAGATTTCAAAGCGCAACGATATGGCGCTCGTGGTTATCACAAGGGTTTCGGGCGAAGAGCGAGATAACGTTGACGAAAAGGGCTCTTTCCGGCTTTCTGAAAGCGAGGAAAGTATGCTCGAAACAGTAAGCAAGCATTTTTCCAAAGTGGCAGTGGTGCTCAACGTTGGAAACATTATAAATATGAACTGGGTAAAGCGTTATAATATAGACGCAGTCTTGTATGTATGGCAGGGCGGTATGGAGGGCGGAAACGCCGCAGCCGACGTTCTGCTCGGACGCGTGACGCCAAGCGGAAAACTGCCCGATACAATTGCGGGCTGTGCTGACGATTACCCGTCTAACGCAAACTTCGGTGACGCTGTTTCCAATAAGTATTGCGAGGATATTTATGTTGGATACCGCTATTTCGAAACAGTTGCGCCTGAGAAGGTGCTCTATCCCTTCGGTTTTGGACTTTCTTACACAACATTCAGTGTTGATGTTGACAAGGTGGATGACTTTGGCGGCAAGATAAATTTAAGTGTAACTGTAAAGAATACAGGCTCGGCAGAGGGCAGAGAGGTTGTTCAGGTTTATTACGGTGCGCCTCAGGGCAAGCTTGGTAAGCCTGCTAAGCAGCTTGCTTGCTTTGCGAAAACAAAAACACTTGCGCCGAATGAAGCGCAAACACTTGAATTAAGCTTTGATATAGATTCAATGGCATCGTATGACGATAGCTCAGCCACAGGCAACGCTTATAGCTATGTTCTTGAGGCGGGAGATTATGATATCTACGTTGGCACAGACGTAAGGTCAAGCCGCAAGGTGTTTACATATTCAATTGACGAAACGGTGGTCACTCAGCAGCTTGAGCAAGCGTTGGCGCCGATTGAGCCGTTTGAGAGAATGAGACCTGTATGTGTAAACGGCAAGCTTGAAATGCACACTGAGGCTGTGCCGCAAAGAGCTTTTGATATATTCGAGAGAATGGAGAAAAACTTGCCTGACGAGATTGCTTACACAGGCAATAAGGGATACATTCTCAACGATGTAAAAACAGGCAAGTGCACAATGGAGGAGTTCATCGCTCAGCTTGACGATAACGACCTTGCAGCTCTGGCAAGGGGCGAGGGAATGTGCAGCCCGAGAGTAACGGGAACAGGAAGCGCCTTTGGTGGAGTAACACTGCCGTTGCTTAACTTCGGCATACCCGCCGTATGCACGTCTGACGGCCCGTCAGGTCTGCGTATGCCGGGCAAGGTAGAGGCATCGCTGATGCCAAACGGCACGTTGCTTGCGGCAACTTGGGATTACGACTTGGTTTATGAGCTCTTTACATATGAGGGTATTGAAATGTATGCCCACAAGGTTGAGACGCTTTTAGGTCCCGGAATAAACATTCACAGAAATCCGCTTAACGGAAGAAACTTTGAGTATCATTCGGAGGACCCGCTGCTTGCAGGTAAGATTGCGGCGGCACAGTGTGCAGCGTTACTGCAGTGCGACGTTACTGCAACAATCAAGCATTTTTGCTGCAACAGTCAGGAGTTCCATCGTAGCGACAGCGACTCGGTTGTAAGTGAACGCGCGCTCAGGGAGATATATCTTAAGCCGTTTGAGATAGCGGTTAAAGAGGGCGGCGCCACTTCTATCATGACAGCTTATAATAAAATAAACGGTGTTCACACCGCCTGCAGCTATGACCTTAACACCACTATTTTGCGTAAGGAGTGGGGATACACAGGCTTCGTTATGACAGACTGGTGGACTAACACAAACAGCGAGCGCACCATTGGCGCTGCGCCAAACAAGATTGACAGAGCTGCTATGGTAAGAGCGCAAAATGACGTTTATATGGTTGTTGGCAACGGCACAGCGAGTCAGTCCACAATCGACAACATAATGAAGTCGCTTGAGTCGGGCGAGCTCACCCGAGCAGAGCTGCAGCGTAATGCCGCAAACATTTTGCGTTATGCAATGCTCTCGCCTGCACTGGAGCGTTATGGAGAGCAAAGCTTCAAGGTTGATGAGGTTGAAATCAGCGAGATGAGAACCTTGCATACAATCGAAAATCCGGAAAACTGGGGCAGAAACAGCGTTCAGATTGAGCCAAATACTATCTTTGCCATAGTTGCAACAGTAAGTGTTGAGGGTGATAGTTTGGAGCAGATTGAGCTGGTGTTCAATGCTTGCGGCTCGCATATGCCGATTTATGTTATGGGCACAGACGGTCAGGAGCGCGAGTTTTACACAAAGTGCAAAACTGCGGATGGAAATATTAACCTGATGTCAGGCTGGACCAGTGACAGATTGAATGTTAAAAAGATTGAAATAAGAGCATAAAAAAGTAAATAAAAACAAAAACCGCCCCACCACAAAGGTGAGGCGATTTTTGTTGGTGGACAGTAAGGGGCTCGAACCCCTGACCTTCCGCACGTCAAGCGGATGCTCTACCAGCTGAGCTAACTGTCCAAATTAGCGCCCAAATCAGCGCAAGGACTATTATACAATACCAATTTTAAAAAAGCAAGCACATTTTTTGGGTTTTGCGTTAAATTAGTTTGAAATATTCAGACGGGTATGCTATCATAAAATGAATGCATATTTATTTGCACTGAAAGAAGAGAATCGGATGTATAAGATTGTAAAGAAAAAGGTGCTCAATCCAACTGTCACATTGATGGAGATTGAGGCACAAAGGGTTGCAAAAAAAGCCCAAGCAGGACAATTTATAATACTTAGAGTGAGCGCCGATGGCGAGCGTATTCCCTTGACTATTGCAGATTATAATCGCGAAAAAGGCACTGTCACTATAATTTTTCAGGTTGTGGGAGCTACAACTCAGGCGCTCAACTGCAAAAACGAGGGCGACAACATCTCTGACTTTGTAGGTCCGCTCGGCGTTGCTACAAAGGTTGACGGGCTGAAAAAGGTTGCCGTTGTTGGCGGCGGAGTTGGTTGCGCCATAGCGTATCCTATCGCAAAGAAGCTTCACGAATTGGGTGCCGAAGTGCACACCGTTGTGGGCTTCAGGAGCAAGGATTTAGTGATTCTTGAGGATGAGTTTAACTCAGTCAGTGACAAGCTCTGCGTTATGACGGATGACGGCAGTTACGGCGAAAAGGGTCTGGTAACAGACGCTTTGCGTGCCCTTATAGAAAGCGGCGAGAGTTACGATGAGGTTATCACGATAGGCCCGCTTGTAATGATGAAATTTGTGTGCGCGCTTACTAAAAATTACGGCATAAAAACAGTTGTCAGCATGAATCCGATTATGATTGACGGAACAGGAATGTGTGGCGGCTGCCGTCTTACAGTGGGCGGAGAAACGAAGTTTGCCTGTGTTGACGGGCCCGATTTTGACGGTCATCTCGTGGATTTTGACGAGGCGATTGCACGTTCGGGAATGTATAAGGAATTCGAGCGCAAGGCTCACGACAGCGCGTGCAACTTGTTTAAGGGGGTTGACTGAGATGGCTAATATGTCACCCAAGAGAAACGAAATGCCAACACGTGAGCCCTTTGTTCGCAACCGCGATTTTTTCGAGGTTGCAACAGGCTACACGCCTGAGCAGGCTATTGACGAGGCAAACCGATGCCTTAATTGTAAGCACAAGCCTTGCACAAGCGGTTGTCCGGTTGGGATAGATATACCCGAATTTATCGGTCAGGTGAAGCTTGGAAATTTTGAGCAAGCATATGAGATTATCGCAAGAGCGTCCTCGTTGCCCGCAGTGTGCGGCAGAGTGTGTCCGCA
>JAZNLO010000007.1:0-30793 GCA_045579085.1 Acutalibacteraceae bacterium | reverse complement strand
CAGATAACACCTGCGTCATCAAACGTTCTGCGCACTTTTCCTACAAATTCAGCACTTGCATCTGATGTGCCGCCTTTACCGCCTGAGCCTGTATACTTTGTAACAACGATACCTCTGTTTACAAAAGATGTGTTCATTTTTTCAAAAGGCTGAGGGAATGTGGGGTCAAAGGCCGCATTAACGTCTGCTGACAAGCACTCACTGTTAACCAACGCTGTATCAACATCACCGCCCTGCTTCTTTGCGAGCAGACCTATGAAGTATCTCAAGAACGATGATGCAAGACCTGTATTTCCGTCGGAGCCTGTTTCTTCCTTATCCGCAAAAATTGTAACTGTAGTCTTTACCGGATTTTTAGTTTCAAACTCGGCTATCATTTCCGGATATGCGCATACTCTGTCATCATGTCCGTATGCGCCTATTAACGAACGGTCGAAGCCTATGTCGGTTGCCTTGAATGCGGGCACCGCTTCCAGCTCGGCTGTGAGAAAATCCTCCTCAACTATTCCGTATTTTTCGTTAAGAATCTTCATTATATTAAGCTTAACCGCTTCAGATGCGCTGTCATCCTTAAACGGAAGGCTGCCTATCATAATATTAAGCTCTTCGCCCTTGATTCCGTCTGCCAAAGTGCGCTTTGACTGCTCGGCTGCCAGATGCGGCAAAAGGTCGGTGATTACAAACTGAGGGTCGTCCTCGCACTCGCCTATTCTTACCTCAACCTCACTACCGTCACCCTTTACAACAACTCCGTGAAGTGAAAGCGGTATAGCTGTCCACTGATATTTTCTGATTCCGCCGTAATAATGCGTTTTAAGCATAGCAAAATCGCAATCCTCATAAAGCGGATTTGGCTTCAAATCCAGTCTTGGCGAGTCGATATGCGCAACTGCAATCTTTACTCCCGATTCAACGGGCTGAGTTCCGATTGTTGAGAGTATTACAGCCTTGCCTCTGTTATTATAATAGACCTTGTCGCCTGCCTTGTAGTTCTTTGCGCTATCAAACGCTTCGTAGCCAAGCTTTTCAGCCTGTGCGACAACTTCCTTTACCGCTTCACGCTCTGTTTTTGCAGCATCAAGGAACTTTTTATAGCTATCACAAAAATCAAAAGCCGCCCTTATTGTCTGCTCGTCGGCATCGAGCAAGCCGTTGCGCTTGTTGTAAAACAGCTTTTCCTTTAGCATTTCAGATTTGCTATTCTCTGACATTTGCTACACCTCTTTACTTGAAATATAAATAATTATATATGTCTATCGTTTTTATTACTTTATCTACGTGATACCTTGTATCATCATAGGGTATAAACTCTATGGTTTCTCCGTTTGGCGAGACCGATGAATCGGACAGCCACTCGTTAACCTTCCCCCTACCTGCGTGATACGCTGCCAATGCCAGCTCGACACTGCCAAACTCATCTAAATGCAATTTTAACAGGTAGGTGCCGTATTTTATGCTTATCTCAGGGTCGTAGAGCTTGTTAGACTCATACTGCTTTTCTCCGTCGAGCTTCTTTTGCACCCAGTCAAACGTATCAGGCGTCATTTGCATAAGTCCCATAGCACCAATCGCTGACACCGCATCCTTATTAAAATTGCTCTCGCATTTTATTACCGCATAAATCAGCGCCCTATCAACTGCATATTCCTTAGCATATTTTTCAACTGTTTGTGTGTACTTTGTGGGGTAAAGTCTTAACACAACGTTATACCCAATCGGCAAAGCCAAAAAAGCAACCGCAAGCAAAATGATTATAAACTTAGCTGCTTTTTTCATTAAACGGCTCCTTTGATTGATTCAATTATATCTTTAACCTTATTGCGAAGTTCATTCATATCGCCGTTATTATAAATTACATAGTTGCAATTTTTTACAAAAAACGAATCGTCATACTGGGCGCTCATCCGTAATTGCGCCTGCTCGAGAGGGATTTTATCTCGCAAAACTATCCTCTCAAGTCTTAGCTGCTCATCAGACAACACAGCCACTGTTTTAAAACATCTGTTATGTTCCCCGCTCTCAAACAACTGCGGTGCGTCGAGCAAAATAAAATCACAGCCGCACTTGTCAATATATCCAGATATAAGCTTGCTTATAGCAGGATGCGTGATAGAGTTTAAAGTTTTAGTGTTCTCTTTACTTGAAAACGCACGTTCAGCCAGAAGCTTTCTGTTGAGCACGCCGTCAATCACTATATCATCACCAAAGTGCTTGGTTAAGTCGCTCAGAACTTGTTCAGTTTCAACCGCCTCACGCGCCACAGAATCAGCGTTTATTACATAAAAGCCGTTTTCGGCAAAAAGCTCTGAAACGATGCTTTTGCCGGCTCCTGTGGGCCCTGTAAGACCAACTATTTTTTGCATAAAATCAACTCCGTAATTAAAGCTGAATCACGTCAAACGCAGCCGCTCTCAGCAAACGGTTATACACCGCCAGACCAACGCCCTGTTTTGACGGCGCATGAACATAAGCCACGCATTTATTCAGCTTATCCACGCTTCTTAGCGCATCAAATATTCCGTGCGCCAATGTTAGCTCGTCTGACGCTGTTCCGTAAATAATTTTTTCACAACTAAGCTTATCTGCGTCCTCACTAAAGCACACAGCGACTGTGTCCTGCTCGCTTGAGTTAACGAAATCAGCAAACTTATCTGTATCTCCGCACACAAGCACTACATTAGTTTTTGGCGAATAATGCTTATATTTCATACCCGGCGACGATACCTTAGCTGTTACCTCGTCTGACAGCACCGCCTTATCCAAATCCACGTGACCAATAACGCTCTCAAGCATTTCAAGCGTTATTCCGCCAGGTCTGAGCAAGCGCTTTTGACCGTTTGCCAACAAAATTACCGTAGACTCAACGCCCACCTCACACGGCTCAGACATTAAAATTGCATCTACTCTGCCGTCAAGGTCTTCAACCACGTGCTCTGCTGTTGTGGGACTCGGACTGCCCGAAAGATTCGCAGACGGGGCAGCTAATGGGCATCCCGACTGCTCTATAACCGCGCGTGCAACCTCGTTTGACGGCATACGCACAGCTACTGTTTCAAGCCCTGCCGATACAATATCAGGAAGCAAGTCACTCTTTGGAAGCACCATTGTAAGCGGACCCGGCCAAAACGCCTCAGCAAGCTTTACCGCATCGTCAGGAACTTCTGTCACAAGCTCTGAAAGATAGTCCATCGAGCTGATATGTACAATAAGCGGATTATCCTGCGGTCTGCCCTTTGCCTCAAATACCGCTTTTATTGCCTTGCCATCAAACGCATTTGCGGCGAGCCCGTAGACAGTTTCTGTGGGTATCGCAACTATTGCTCCGTCGTGCAGCAGCCTTGCAGCTACCGCAACGCCGATATCATCAGGCGTGTAGCCCGACAAATGCAAGGTTTTCATTATTATTCCTCCGAAGCCGATTTCAGCTTTTCAGCTCTGTCTGCTGTTATGAGTGAGTCGATTATCTCATCAAGGTCGCCGTTGAGAATCTGCTCAAGGCGATACAGAGTAAGACCTATTCTGTGGTCGCTTACTCTTCCCTGTGGATAGTTGTATGTGCGGATACGCTCAGAACGGTCACCTGTTCCAACCTGTGCCTTGCGCTCACTTGCAATCTTATCAATCTGCTCTTGCTGTGCCGCCTCATAAAGCCTTGAACGCAATACCTTTAGCGCTTTTTCTTTGTTCTTGTGCTGACTGCGCTCATCCTGACACTCAACAACAATTCCTGTTGGCAAGTGTGTAATTCTTATTGCAGACTCAGTCTTATTAACGTGCTGTCCGCCTGCACCGCTTGAACGGTAAGTATCAATCTGCAAGTCTGCGGGGTTGATATCCACCTCAACGTCGTCAACCTCAGGCAACACCGCAACAGTTACGGTTGAGGTATGAATTCTGCCCTGAGTTTCGGTTTCAGGCACTCTTTGCACACGATGTACACCGCTCTCAAACTTAAGCCTTGAATAAGCGCCCTCGCCTATAACCATAAAGCTTACTTCTTTATATCCGCCAAGCTCTGTTGGGCTCTCGCTTATTAGCTCAGTCTTAAACCTGTGCGACTCGGCATACATACTGTACATTCGCATAAGACTGCCCGCAAACAAGGCCGCCTCTTCTCCGCCAGCGCCGCCACGTATCTCAACGATAACGTTTCTGTCATCATTCGGGTCTTTTGGCAAGAGAAGTATCTTTAGCTCATCGTTAATACGCTCAATATCAGCCTTTGAGGTGGCGTATTCCTCCTCAACAAGTTCCTTGAAATCCTTGTCAAGACCGCCCTCGTCAAGCAGCTGTTTTGACTCTTCAAACGATGCTTTTGCAGCCTCATACTCGTGAAATTTATCAACTATCGGCGAAAGCTGTTTATGCTCTTTCATTAAATTTTTGTACAGATTCTGGTCTGATATTACATTTTGGTCCATAAGCTTTTGAGATATTTCATCAAAATGCTGCTCTACCAGTTTCAACTTTTCGTACATATATTTTCAGCTCCTAAAAACAGTTTGAAGTATAGTGTTAATACACGCTATTCTTCTGCTAAGGAAGATATTATCCTCTTTATGTTTCGCTCTATCTTCGAGCGAGGTACAAGCACGTCCCTGCCACATTTACAGCAGTGGATTCTGAAGTCTATCCCCACTCTGAGCACGTCAAAAACGTTGTTACCGCACGGGTGCGGCTTCTTCATTTCCAATTTGTCACCAACACGTACATTCATTTTATCACAACCATAAAAACATAGTGCGGCGGCAACCGTTTGAGCCGCCTGCCGCACCGTAATTTTAAGCAGTTATTGACTTACTGCCGCTTTCTGTCTGCTTACTCTTACTTAAATGTGAGTAGACAGGCTGAGCCAATCCATTGGCGCAATCAGCAGTTATTGTTACCTTTGTAACAGTCTTATCAGACGGAATGTTGAACATTATATCCGTCAGTATAGATTCAATTATTGAACGCAATCCTCTTGCTCCTGTGTTGCGCTCGATTGTTTTATCAGCAATTGCCGCCAGAGCATCTTGCTCAAACTCAAGCTCAACTCCGTCCATCTTAAACAACTCCTGATACTGCTTTATAACTGAGTTTTTAGGCTCTATCATAATGCGTATCATCGAATCTCTGTCCAACGCTGAAAGCGATGTCAAAACAGGCAGTCTGCCAACCAATTCGGGAATTATGCCGAAACGGATAAGGTCGTGCTGATTCACCTGCTTATAAAGCTCTGATTTATCTGCCTTCGACTTATCAACTATCTTCGACCCAAATCCAACCGAGCTTCCGCCTATACGCTTTTCAACCAGCTTCTCTATTCCATCAAACGCGCCTGCGCAGATAAAGAGAATATTCGTTGTATCAATCCTGATAAACTCTTGCTGAGGATGCTTTCTTCCACCCTGAGGCGGAACATTTGAAACTGTGCCCTCAAGTATCTTTAGCAACGCTTGCTGAACACCCTCGCCGCTGACATCTCTTGTGATAGATGCGTTTTCGGATTTACGGGCAATCTTGTCGATTTCGTCGATATAGATGATTCCCCTCTGCGCACGCTCAATATCATAATCTGCAGCCTGAATCAAACGAAGAAGTATATTCTCAACGTCTTCTCCAACGTATCCCGCTTCAGTAAGCGTTGTTGCATCGGTAATGGCGAAGGGAACGTCAAGCTTTCTTGCAAGAGTCTGGGCAAGCAAGGTTTTACCTACGCCTGTAGGCCCGAGCAGCAAAATATTACTTTTGCCGAGCTCGACCTCACTCTGCTCGTTCATTGTGCGCTTATAGTGGTTGTAAACGGCAACAGCCAACGCTTTCTTTGCATCGTCTTGCCCTACTACATATTCATCTAAAGCTTCAAATATTTCCTTTGGCTTCGGCAGCTCAAAAGGCTTTGCCTGAGCCTTGCGCTTGCTTCTTGTGGTGCGCGGCTTATCGCCTACTATATCGTAGCAAAGCTCTATGCACTCATCGCAGATATATATCCCATCCTGACCTACAAGCTGACGCACCTCGTCAGATGACTTGCCGCAAAATGAGCAACATATATCCTGCTGATTATTTTCATTACGGGACATATTTTCCCTCCGAATTTATCTCTTGTCTATTATTTTATCAATAAGTCCGTATTCAAGCGCCTGCTGTGCAGTCATAAAATTATCACGCTCTGTATCCTGTGCAATCTTATCAATCGGCTGATTTGTATTCTCAGACAGAATCCTGTTAAGATTGTCGCGTGTGCGCTTGATAAGGTCGGCTCTGATGAGGATTTCTGTTGCCTGTCCCTCCGCCTGACCTAAGGGCTGGTGAATCATTACCTCTGCATTGGGCAATGCAACACGCTTGCCCTTTGCTCCCGAAGAAAGCAGGAAGGCGCCCATACTTGCAGCCATACCCATACAAATAGTTGAAACATCGCACTTTATATACTGCATTGTGTCATATATCGCCAATCCCGCCGTTACCGAGCCGCCAGGACTGTTTATATAAAGCGAGATATCCTTGCTTGAATCCTGACTCTCAAGATACAGCAGCTGTGCAATAACCAAACTTGCAGTCTGGTCATTTACCTGGTCCGACAAAACAATTATACGGTCGTTAAGTAAGCGTGAAAATATGTCATATGAACGCTCACCTCTCCCCGTCTGCTCTACTACATAAGGTACTAATGCCATTGTTATTCTCCTTTCACAGTATCTGCTTAATAGGCTCAATTCCCGTATATTTTAATCATATACGGGAATCGTTCAAATTAAATATAGACAGCATTTTTGCTATTTATGCAAATAGACCGATTTTATTTGTCCTCTGCCTTCTTTGCTGTTGTAGCAGTCTTCTTTGCTGCGGTTGTGGTTTTCTTTGCTGCAGTTGAAGCGGTAGTCTTCTTTGCAGTTGAGGTGGTCTTCTTTGCTGCGGTTGAAGTAGTCTTCTTAGCGGTTGAAGTAGTCTTCTTTGCTGCGGGCTTCTTCTCTGCAGGCTCGCTTGCTACCTCTGCATCAGTCTTCTTAGAGGCCGCCTTCTTAGTTGCAGTTTTCTTTGCTGCAGGCTTCTTCTCGCTAAGAGCATCTACCTCAGTGATTTCTGCGTTTGCACGGATAAAGTCGATAGCCTTTGTTACAGCGATATCCTTTGCAAGCTCGCCATCGGGTATTGCTACCTTAACCTGTTCAACTTCCATATTGTACATCTTAGAAAGCTTTTCAAGCTCTGCTGCGATATCATCCTCAGTGGGAACGATGTTCTCAAGCTCAGCAACCTTCTCAAGTGCAAGACGTACCTTTACCTGACGCTCAGACTGCTCACGGAATGATTCCTTGAACGCTGCCATATCGCCGCCCATATATTTTACATATGTGTCAAGGTCGAGGCCTTGCATCTGGAGACGATATCCGAAGTCCTGAATGTTTTCGTTCATTCTGGTGTCTATCATAGCTTCGGGAACTTCAGCCTTGAAGTTATCCAAGAGAGCGTCTATCAACTGATTCTCAACAGCATCTGATGCGCTCTTTTCCTTGCCATCAAGAAGCTTTGCCTTGATGTCTGCCTTATAGTCAGCAAGTGTATCGAACTCGCTTACATCCTTTGCAAACTCATCGTCTATTTCAGGGAGCTCTGTAACCTTAATCTCGTGAAGCTTTACCTTGAATACAGCAGGCTTGCCCTTAAGCTCCTCTGCGTGATACTCCTCAGGGAAGGTTACGTTTACGTCGAACTCATCGTCAATGTTGTGGCCGACAATCTGGTCCTCAAAGCCGGGAATGAATGAGCCTGAGCCAAGCTTAAGGCTATGTCCCTCAGCTTTGCCGCCGTCAAATGCTACGCCGTCAACAAAGCCTTCAAAGTCGATAACAACGGTATCGTCATTAGCTGCAGCGCGGTCAGTTACGCTTTCAAGTCTTGCATTGCGCTCAGCAACATTCTTAACCTGCTGGTCAACTTCCTCGTCTGTTACGCTTACCTTTAACTTCTCTGCCTTAAGACCCTTATATGACTTAAGAGCAACCTCAGGCTTTACAGTAACAGTGATTTTGAAGTCAACTCCTGTTTTATCCATGCTTACAAGGTCGAAGCCGATGTCGTTAGATACGATTTCGAGCTTTGCCTCTGAAAGTGCAAATTCAACTGCATCGGGATAGAGGATATTAAGCGCATCCTCATAGAAGAATTCTGCGCCATACATTCTCTCAACGATTGAGCGAGGCGCCTTGCCCTTACGGAAGCCGGGAATAGCTATTTTATCAGCATTTTTTGCATATGCCTTTGCAACAGCAGCCTCAAGCTCCTTCTCATCAATTACGATTTCAAGCTCGTAGCGGTTGGTTTCAACCTTTGTTTTTCCTTTAAGTAACATTTTAATCCTCCTTGATTAATTCGCATACCTATTGATTATAGCACACGCTGTTAAATATTTCTACTGTTTTTTAATAAAAAATGACAATTTTTATTTTATCTCACCAGAACAGGTGTAAAGTCTACCCTGTCGCTTGAAACAAGGTGATATTTTATACCATCAACTTCGCCGTTTACTGCATAAATCGCACTGTCTCCGTGAATGTGACCGTAATAGACGTGCTTTACGTTGTACTCTTTGAGTACGTTTACTATTTCTGTGCAAACATTTTGCTGCGTCACAGGCGGATAATGGAGAAACACAACCAAATCATCGCCAAGTTTAGTGCCCGCTTCCAGCGACATTCTCAATCTTGCCGCTTCACGATTTATCAGCTTACTGTCTGTGCCGCTCTCCTCAATGAGCCAACCTCTCGTACCGCAGATAACCTTGCCGTCTGCCACAGTAGCTGAGTTATGCAAAAACTCAATGGTATCAAACTGGTTTTCGTTAAGAAACTCGTTTTGTTTCTTGATTGAAGTCCACCATAAATCGTGATTTCCCTTTAGTATTATTTTTCTTCCGGGCAGAGCATTTATGAATGCAAAATCGCTCACTGCATCAGAAAGTTTCATTTCCCAAGATATATCACCCGGCAAAACAACAGTGTCTTTATCCGTTACAACTGCTCGCCAGTTTTTGTCTATTCTCTGCACATAATTGCTCCAGCCCTTGAATATATCCATAGGCTTGTCAGCAGACAGCGAGAGATGCAAGTCGGATATCGCAAATACTGACATTTACAGACTCCCTTTTACTTTAATTTAGGCCCGACATAACCGACGGGCCTAAAAGTTTATTTTATACCTAAATATTCAAACACGGCTTCGTCCATATCTTTCGGCTCGCAAACCTTTTTGAATCTTACCTCTTTTTCAGCCAAACCAAGCAGTGGCGACGGTATCGCAACGCCAGTCTTTTCACACAGCGCATTCATTGCTTCTACGCCGCTTACATTATCGCTTGCGCCGTCAGATACAGCATCAAGCACATCTGCCGCAAACTTGTACGGGCTTGCAGTGGAAACAATAACAGTTTCCTTTGTATCGCCCGTTTCGGCAACATAGTTGTTATAAACAGTTAATGCAACGGCTGTATGGGTATCGCACAGATATCCGCTTTCTTTGAACAACTTGCTGATTGTTGCCTTAGTTTCTGCATCATCAGCACAGCCGCCGTAGAACAGCTCGCGCACCTTATTGCCCACCTCATCGTTAACAGTGTATTTACCTGTTTGTGACAGCGAGGTCATCCACTCGTTTACAAGTGCATCGTCACAGTCGCTTAAGTGATAGAGCAAACGCTCAAGGTTGCTTGAAATCAATATGTCCATCGACGGAGAAATTGTTGTGAAAAATTCTCTGTTGCGGTCATAAGTGCCTGTGCGTATAAAGTCGGTAAGCACATTGTTGCTGTTTGATGCGCAGATGAGCTTTGCAATCGGAACGCCCATCATCTTTGCATAGTATGCAGCAAGAATGTTACCGAAGTTGCCTGTGGGAACAACCACATTAAAGCTGTCAAGCTCAGGATTTTTATTGAGCAAGTCGCAATAAGCCGAGATGTAATACACTATCTGCGGAAGCAAGCGGCCCCAATTTATTGAGTTTGCACTGGAAAACGCCATAGCGTTTTCATCAAGCTTGTTTGCAATTTCCTTATCTGTAAATATACGCTTTACGCCTGACTGCGCATCGTCAAAGTTGCCGTTGATTGCGCAAACGAAGACGTTGTCACCCTCCTGAGTTGCCATCTGAAGCTTCTGCATCTGGCTTACTCCGCACTCAGGGTAGAACACCATTATTGAAGTGTTTTCCACGTTTTTGAAGCCCTCGAGCGCAGCCTTACCTGTATCACCCGATGTAGCTACAAGTATTACCGTACGCTTACCGCTGCCCACCTTCTTAGCAGAGCGTGTGAGCAGATGCGGCAACAGCTGCAACGCCATATCCTTGAATGCACAGGTTGGTCCGTGCCAGAGCTCGAGGATATATGAGCCGTTACTCATATCCGAAAGCGGCGCAGGGATATCGTTGTCAAACGTGCCCTTATATGCTCCGTTTACGCAAGCATATATTTCATCATCCGTGAAATCGGTAAGATACATTTTTAATACGGCAGCCGCTCTGTCTATATAGCTTTTGCCCTTTATTTCATCAATAAAAGCCTTATCAAGCTTAGGCATTTTTTCAGGAACAAACAGGCCTCCGTCTTTGGAGATTCCGTCATTTATCGCCTGTGCCGATGTTACCTCTACTGATTTGTTTCTTGTGCTGTTGTAATACAATGCAGTTCCTCTTTTCTGAACAATCTCAGAGCGTTTTCATAAAACAGCTTATCAAGCACATTCTGTGAAACACCTCTATCTAATAAATAATCGCACAAAATACCGATTTTGTCAACTGAATTGATAGGAAAATCTACTTGGGCTCCATCATAATCCGTGCCTATTGCTATATTGTTTTCGCCACCGAGCTCAAGGGCTCGGTCAAGGTGACGGTAAATCGAGTCAAGAGGGGCCCCTCCGAGAAATTCATTATAAAAATTGATGCCTACTAACCCGCCCGTCTGACACACCGCTTTAAACTGCTCGTCGGTGAGGTTTCTTATTTGCTTATGCACGCTTGAGAGGTTTGAATGCGAGGCAACAACAGGCGCCTCGCTCAGCTCTAAGACCTCCCAGAAGCTTTGCTCGTTAAGATGCGAAACGTCGCAAATTATGCCAAGCTCGTTAAACTTTTTTACTACTTCTTTTCCAAATGCCGTAAGACCCGACGTGCCGTTTACGCCTGATGCGACACAATTATCCGAGTTCCAAGTCAAAGTTGCCATTCTTACGCCGTCACGCCACATTATGTAAACCATATCTATGTCACCGTTGAGCATAGACAGGTTTTCAACCGTTAATATAGCGGCGCACTTGCCTTCTGCAGTGGCTTCGTCTATTTGCTCGCCCGTTCTGCACAAGACTGCCAAATCCAAGTTCGATGCAAGCTCGCTTTTGAGCGTTCTGAGCAAGGTGTAATACATACTTGTTGCATCCTCGCCGTTGAATTTATCGTGAATAAACAGCGCAAAGCACTGACACCACTTTTTTATCGCTCTGCCCTTACATAAAGAAAGAGAAAGATTGTTTTTACGCAACCTTTCTCCTTTAAAATAACATTCATATATTGTGTCACAATGCAAATCAAACAAATTCATAGCGGCCTCCTGCATCAAACGCATTTACTATATGCTCTGCCGAGAAAGTTCCGTTAGCATCGGTTATCTCCACAACGTCGAATCGTGGCTGGAGCTCAATCGGATTTTGCTGTAAATATTGCACTGCCGCTTTTATTATTTTGCTTTGCTTTGAATACGTAACCGCCTCTCTGCCTTTACCCACATACTGCTGTGACCTTGTTTTAACCTCCACAAACACTATATAGTCATTATCTGAGCAAACAATGTCAATTTCACCGAAGCGTGTCTGGAAGTTGCGGCTGAGAACCTTGTAGCCTTTCTTTGTCAACATTTTACAGGCATACTTCTCTCCCGCAGTGCCTGATAAGCCTATGTTCACCGTATCAGTCCTTTAATATGTTTTTCAAGAAGCTCATTCTGTGAATCTCACACGGGCCGTATTTCAAAATCGCATCTGTGTGCTCCTTTGTGCCGTAGCCCTTGTGCTTCTTAAAATTATACTCGGGATATTTTTCATCAAGTTCTATGATATACCTATCCCTCGACACCTTTGCAAGCACCGACGCCGCCGCTATTGAAAGCGACTTAGCATCGCCGCCTACGACTGTTTCGCACTCCACCTTTATTCCGTCAGGAATGCGATTGCCGTCAATCAACGCATAGTCAGGCTTAATCTTAAGACCGTCAATTGCCCTGTTCATCGCAAGATATGTTGCTCTGAGAATATTGACGCTTTCAATCTCCTCAACATCTGCGCTTGCAATACAATATGCAACCGCCTTTTCTTTTATAACATCATAAAGCTGTTCTCTTTTCTTTTCGCTCAGCTTTTTTGAATCGTTCAAGCCCTCAATTTCACAGTCACTCGGCAAAATTACCGCTGCGGCATAAACAGGTCCTGCCAATGGACCTCTGCCCGCCTCGTCAACTCCGCAGACAAGGCTATATCCTTTTTCTGTTGCCGATAGCTCGTATGATAAATCGGGTATGGTTTTTGCTGCGCTTGCCATAATTACAACAGTCCTATCTTATTAAACGGATATACACGCAATACTGCATGACCGAGTATGTATTTTATGTTAACCATTCCGTTTTCTCCTATTGTTGAAGAACGACTGTCAAGCGAGTCGTTTCGGTTATCTCCCAGAACGAACACGCAATCGTTTTTTACAACCACAGGAAAAGATATCGGTTCAATGGTTTTGAAGCCCTCCGAGATATACTCGGAAATATACGGTTCGTTGAGAACCTGACCGTTAACATACACGTAGCCTACCTCGTCTTCAAAGCGGATATCAACCGTGTCACCCGCTGTTGCAATAACGCGCTTAATAATAGGCGCATTTTTATCGGTTAGGTCTGCTTTGTTGTTGGTGATATTTCGTGATATAACCACTATATCGCCCTTTTTTGGTGTATAGCCTGCGCTTACTATCACAACTCTGTCACCATTATAGAGCGTTTTTTGCATTGAGGGACCGTCTATGCCCACGATTCTGAACACAAACGTGAAAAGTATAACCACTGCAAACACTGAAAAAACAATCGAGTCAATCCAGTCGAATACGCCTTTTGAGTCTTCATTGTTGTTCGAACTACTAACCTTTTCCTCAGCAGTTTCTCCAACAGATGCAGCTTCTACGGGCTCTTGGGCTATTATGTTTTCTCTGTTGTCCATCACTGTCATATCCTTTCGGGTTCTTCTAATGTTATCCTACCTATTTTAGCGGCTCTGAACTCATCAAGCAGCATTATTGCCGCACGCTCAGTATCTATCTCTCCACGTGCTGCGAGCATACCTCTCTTTTTGCCGATAAGCTCGAGTATCTCGTATGATTCAAGCTGCGAAATATCGTCGAGCTTGTATCTCTCTTTTAGAAGCGGAACATACTGCTCGGGCAGGCTTTCGATAAAACGCACCGCTAAACTTTCAATGTCAAGTATATTATCCACTATTGCGCCTGTAAATGCAAGCCTTTGTCCGATAATTTGGTCATCAAATTTCGGCCACAGCACACCCGCTGTGTCCAAAAGCTCTATTCCTCCCGGCACGGTAAACCACTGGTTGCCCCTTGTTACGCCGGGCCTGTCCTCAACCTTGGCTTTGACCTTGTGCGCCATCTTATTTATAAACGACGATTTGCCAACGTTTGGTATGCCGCACACCATTACTCGCAAGGTTCTGCCTGACATACCTTTTTCCTTAAACCTTTCAAGGCGCTCAGAAAGAAGTTGCTTGACAGCGGGCACAAACGCTTTCAAGCCTGTGCCGCTACGGCAATCTATCGGCAGCGCAATTATGCCCTGCGACGAATAATAGCTTATCCATCTGTCAGTTGATGCTTTGTCTGCCATATCGCACTTATTAAGCAACACTATGCGTGGCTTGCCGCCGGTCATTTCAGGCAGGTCGGGGTTGCGGCTTGACAAAGGGATTCTTGCGTCAACTATCTCAGCCACTGCATCTACAAGCTTTAAGCTTTCCTTTATCTGACGGCGTGTTTTCGCCATATGGCCCGGAAACCACTGTATATTTTGCATTTCTGACATCGTATATCACCACACTCATAAAACAAAAAAGGGACAATAAATGCCCCTTTAAAGTAGTTAGATTTTTTCCTTAACCTTTGCAGCCTTACCAACTCTGTCACGCAGATAATAAAGCTTGCTGCGTCTTACCTTACCCTTGCGAACAACCTCAACCTTATCAACGTTGGGTGAATGCAACGGGAATACACGCTCAACTCCAACACCGTATGCTACACGACGTACAGTGAAGGTTTCAGATACTCCGCTGTTATTCTTTGCGATAACAGTGCCTTCAAATATCTGGATTCTTTCGCGCTCGCCCTCACGAATCTTTACGTGAACCTTTACGGTTTCACCGATGTTGATTTGAGGAGCATTCTCTTTAATCTGGTTTGCTACCAACTGCTCAATTGCGTTCATTTAATTTATCCTCCTTTTTTCTAATCAGACATTCTTACCGCAATTTTACGGCAGAGGACTATCCGCTTCAATGTTTAAAATGAACACTGAACCCCACCGAAAAGGAATCGGCGGATATCAAATGCTTTGATATGATAACACATCATTACAAAAATTGCAAGAGATTTTTTTACTTTATTGAAATTTTTCCATATCCTTATTATAAAGCATTCCTCTTACCACATTTGTTACGATAATATCGCAACTAAAAAAGTCCTCCATAGCCTTTATAACGGCAGTAGGATTTAAGTTGTCAACCCCTGCCGAAAGCAACAAGCTCAGTCCCTCGTCCGTGACCGACCACTCCCTTATCATCGGTTTGATATCCACTTTCTTTATTTGCTTTTTCTTTGTAAGCTTTTCAATCTCAATGGTTTCGCAATTGAAGAAAGCGTCAATCCCGTCGGGCACGTTCATGCAAACATTAAACTGAGCGTACGCTATGTCCCCCACCTTCATCACAGGCTCTTTTACGCTTACAAGCTCAAGCCCCTCAGGCATAACAGGCGCAAGCATATCAAAGGCTTGCTCAGGTGTAAAGGAATCATCCTCAACACGAATATCAACTGCCTCATAGTCGCTCTCAAAGCCCAATGACAGCGGCAAGGCAAAATTAAGCTTAGGATGAGGGTTAAAGCCCTCAGTATACCAAAGCGGTATACCTGAACGTCTGGCTATTCTTGAGAAAACTCTGTCCATATCAAGGTGGGATATGTACTTAAGTCTGCCCTTTTTACGATAAAACACTCTAACGTTTTTCACAGCACAAGCCCTCCTTATACGCTGTTGCCCCACAGCCTGCACACTGGAGTCGGCAATGCGGCGTTGAAACATTCTTATAAGCAAGCTTGTTCTGCTTGATAAGGAAGTCTTTTGTCACGCCGATATCAATGAAATCCCACGCATTTATCTCGTCATACTCTCGGCGGCGGTTTGCATAGAACTCTGGCGATACGTTGCATTTTTCAAACGCTGCTTGCCACTTATCAAAATTAAAGAACTCGCTCCAACTATCAAAGCGACAGCCGCTCTTCCACGCTTCATATATAACCTCGCCTACTCGGCGGTCACCTCTGGCGAGCACTGCCTCAAGCAACGATGTTTCCCTGTCGTGCCAGCTGAGCTGTATCTTCTTTGACTTAACGCTCTCTACAAGATGCTGCTGCTTTTGTGAAATTGTTTCAAAATCGTCCTGAGCCTCAAACTCAAACGGCGTAAACGGCTTAGGCACAAAGGTTGCACAGCTTATAGACACGCTGACGCTCTTGCCCTTTGGTCTATTGGGCATATAGTAATACATATCAACTATTCTCTGAGCTAAATTTGCTATTCCCTCAATATCCTCCAAAGTTTCAGTTGGCAAGCCCATCATAAAATACAGCTTTACTGCAGTATAACCGCCCTCAAACGCTGTTTTACAGGTGGATAGCACCTCTTGCTCTGTTACGTTTTTATTGATTGCATCTCTGAGCCTTTGTGTGCCCGCCTCTGGCGCAAAAGTCAAGCCCGACTTTTTAACAGATGCGATTTTTTCAAGCAGCTCGTCTGAGAAGTTGTCTATCCTAAGGCTTGGCAATGCAAGGTTTATGCGCTTTTGCTCGGTCCAAGACAGCATATCGGTTAAAAGCTCGTTAAGCTCGGTGTAATCGCTTGATGATAGCGACAACAGCGACACCTCGTCATAGCCTGTTGCTTCACAAAGGCAACGTGCCTGAGCGTTGACTGTTTCGGCTTTCTTTTCACGCACAGGACGATATATAAAGCCCGCCTGACAGAATCGGCAACCGCGTATGCAGCCTCTGAACAGTTCAACACTGGCTCTGTCAAAAACTGTTTCCACATACGGCACAACAAACTGCTCGGGATACGGCGCACTGTCAAAATCTCTCATTATACGCTTTTTGACTGTTTTAGGCGCGTTATTCTTTGGCTCAAACGATTTTATCGTGCCGTCATTATTATACTCAACCTCATATAACGAGGGCACATAAACGCCCTCTATCTGTGCGGCTTCACATAAAAACTCCTGTTTGCTTGATCCTTTCAGCTTGTGCTTGCGGTAAAGCTCAACAACCTCGTTGTCAAGCTGCTCGCCCTCTCCGATAAAGAACAAATCAACAAACTTGCAAAGCGGCTCAGGGTTAAATGTGCAAGGTCCGCCTGCTACAACCAAGTTCTTAAGCTCTGTGCGCTCCTCAGCCAAAACAGGTACACCGCCCAAGTTGAGCATATTAAGTATATTTGTATAGCTAAGCTCATACTGCAAGGTAAAGCCGATTATATCAAACTCATTAAGCGGTGTTCTGCTCTCAAGCGCAAACAACGGGATATTATTCTCCCTCATTTGCTGCTCCATATCGTCCCAAGGCGCAAACACCCTCTCACACCAACAAAAATCAAGACTGTTGAGCGTGTGATAAAGTATCTTCATTCCTATATGCGACATTCCTATTTCATAGCTGTCGGGAAAGCAAAAAGCAAAGCGTACGTCTACCTTGTCCAAGTCCTTGACCACGCTTCCCGTCTCCCCACCCACGTAGCGACCGGGCTTTTGCACCTTCAGCAATACATCTTCAAACATTTTGCACTCTCCATCTTCATTATAATGAGAGTTTATCATATTTTGTATTTCTTTACAACATTAAATATAGTCTTTATTTTTTCTTGCTTTTTGGTTGCTTTTAATGTAATATGATAAGGTAACAAAAATGTAATCTTTTGGAGTTGATATATATGATTTGGCACTCAGAACATACTGAGAATATTCTTGCTGAGCTCGGTTCCAACCTTGAAAGAGGTCTGAGCAAGGCGGAAGCGGCTGACAGGCTCGAAAAAAACGGGCCTAATTTTGTTGGTGCTATCAAGACATCTAACATCTTAAGCAACATTATCTCTCAGCTTAAAAGCCCAGTGTTTATAACCTTAGTGGTTGCCTCGATTATTTCCATATTTGTAAGCTCGGTTTACGATACAACCGCCCATCTTCTTGACCCGATTGCTTTAGTTGCGATTTTTCTTGTTTTAATTGTTTTATGTGCGTTGCGCGACTATGCAGGACTTAAACATATATCAATTCTCAAGTTGAAAGTTGCGCCAACGGCTAAGGTGCTGCGTGACGGCGAAATCATCTCAATCAACGCTACCGAGCTTGTTGTAGGCGATATCATCTATGTTTCAAGAGGTGACCTTATCCCAGCTGATGCAAGACTGATTGATTCTCAACTGCTCATCTGCGACGAGGTTATAATTTCGGGCCACTCTGTTCCAATCGCAAAATCACACGAGGCGATTTGCTCAGACATTACCCCGCTTGCTGAGCGCAAGAATATGATACACTCAGGTTGTGTTGTCACCTACGGAAAGGGCACCGCAGTTGTTACCGCTGTTGCAAACGATGCTGAGGCAGGCAAAATTGACTTAAACGAAGAAAAGCAAGAGCTTTCTGTTGCAAGCAAGGGCTTGAAGCAACTGGCATCAACCTTAAACAAGGCACTGCCCTTTATATTTGGTTTGCTTTTTGTGATTGATTTTATTTGTATAAGATTCACCGCAGGCGGTGATGACCTTTCTCTGCTCCAGATTGGTGCAAGAGCTTTGCTTTATGTTGCAACCGTAACTGCTGCTGTATCCCCTGCAACAATAGCCTCGATTGCAACCGTTGTTATTACAATCGGCGCTTGGAGAATGTCACGCAGTGGCGCACTTATTACAAATACTGCCGCAATTGATAAAATCGGTAAGGTTTCTGTTTTATGCGCGGACAAGACCTCTTTGGTTGAGCAGCATTTAAGCGTATCAAAGCTGTTTTGCGCTAACGAAATTGTTTCGTTTGACGATTCACTCAGCGAGAAAGAGCTCAGGCTCTTACGTTATGCTGCAATTTGCAGTGACAGCGGCTCAAACCCCACTAACGATGCGCTTATAATGGCATACAAAAAAGCTGCATCTGTAACAAAGGCAGAGCTTGAGAACCTGTATCCCCGACTTAACGAAATTCCGTTTAACAACTCCAGCATGGTTTCCGCTACTGTTAATATGATAGACGGCATCTCTTACGCAATCGTTATGGGTGCGCCTGAAGTGGTAATCAACAAATGCTCGGGCAACTATAACGAAAAGCATCTCGAGGCTGCAAAAGCTCTCGGCACAGAGGCGTTGCACGTTATTGCAGTTGGCGTTAAGGTAATAGGCGACCTCACCCTTGCAGCAAGCCCAACCGCTGAGGAGCTTATCAGTGAGCTTGAGTTTGTAGGCCTAATCGGTATGGTAAGCCCGATTCGCAGTGATGCTGTTGAGGCTGTTAGAATGTGCAAGCAAATCGGCACAAGGCCCATTATGATTACGGGCGACAGTATTGATACTGCCATTGCGATTTCAAGGCAGATTGGTATATTATCTGACGACAGCGAGGCTATCACAGGAGAAGAGCTGGCTCAGATTGATGAATATGAGCTGATAAACAGAATCAAGGACTACTCTGTGTTTGCAAGAATTGGCTCGCAGGACAAGGTTAGGATTGTTGCCGCTTTGCAAGGCAACGGCGAAACTGTTGCGATTACAGGTCGTGGCCCGTCCGACACCGCTTCACTCAGGGCTGCAGATGTTGGCTTTGCTTTAGGCTTGACAGGCACCGATGCCGCCAGATACAATTCCGATATTGTTCTGGCTGACGATGGCTTCTCCACCATTGTTAATGTAATAAACAGAGGCAGCACCATATATGAATGTATACGTAAGGCATTGCACTTTTCTCTCTGTTGCAGCTTTGCCTTTGTTATGGCTATTATTTTAGGATTCGCATTCTGGCAGGAGCCGATTATCAGCTCATTACAGGTTATGTGCGGCGCGTTCTTGCTCTCAATACTGCCCCCGTTTGCGTTTGCGCTTGAGCCTATACACAAGAGAAAGGTTAGCGCAAAAAAACAGCACATCGACAGCTTCTTCGACGGTGGCCGCAGAGCAAGCGTTGCTTGGCATGCCTTCACCATAGCGATTGTGACAGTTATAGCATTTGCAATTGGCAACGCTGTTTCAGCCGCCTTAGCGGGCGCTCTTGCCTATGCTGTGTTTGTGCTTTCAGCTAACGTATATTCGTTCAGTCTGCGCTCTCGCTCAAACGTTTTAAGGCTCGGTCTGCTCAGCAACCCCTATATGCTGATTGAAATTGCGCTTAGCTGTGCGCTTGTGATTGTATCGCTTCTTAACAGTCATATAGGGCTGTCCGCTCCGATTGCGAGCAAGACTATATTCGTTATTATTCTTTCAACTATTCCGTTAGCGGCGGCTGAAATAGGTAAGATTTTTAAGAAATAAGGAGATATTATTATGAGTTTTCAATTAGATATGCCTAAAGCAAACGAGCTTACAGTTGAGATGGTAACCTCTTTAGGCAGCATAAAAATTAAGCTGTTCCCAACCAAAGCGCCAAAAGCGGTTGAGAACTTTGTCACCCACTCAGAGAACGGTTACTACAACGGTTTGAAGTTTCACCGTGTTATCAAGGATTTTATGATTCAGGGCGGTGACCCCAACGGCACAGGTACAGGCGGCGAAAGCATCTGGGGCTCACCTTTTGAGGACGAGTTTTCACCCGAACTGCACAATCTGCGCGGCGCTTTGTCGATGGCTAACGCCGGCCCTTGCACTAACGGAAGTCAGTTCTTCATTGTTCAGGCTTCATCTGTTCCTGCCTCTATGGTTGAGGAAATGAAAACTCTCCCTGACTACTTCCCTGCCGATGCGGTTGAAAGCTACGAAAAGCTCGGCGGCACCCCTTGGCTTGACTATCATCACACTGTATTCGGTCAGGTTTATGACGGTATGGATGTGGTTGATGCTATCGCAAATGTTGATGTGGGCAGAAACGATATGCCTGTAAACGACGTAGTTATAGAAAACATCATCGTTAACAAATAGGCTTTTGTTATGCGAATGTATTGATTTATCATCTTACTATTGACAAATTTTAAAGGTGGTAGTATAATACAGAAAATTTAATATGTTAAACCGTTGAAGCGGAGATAACGGCAATCATGCCTTTACAGAGAGCCTGTGATGCTGAAAGTCAGGTAAGAAACAAGTTGTCAAATGGGCCGCTGAGGGTGCAGTCAAATGTGTTTTCACAGAGTATTCTGCAACGTGTTGGCATACGTCAGTTGTCGGGGATATTTTGTATCCTGCTAAGAGCATAGGCTTTGCCTATGAATTCAAGGTGGCACCGCGAATAATGTTTTGTTCGTCCTTGACAGAAATTCAATTTGCTGTCAAGGACGTTTTTTATTGTAAGGAGGATTTTACGATGAAATTTAACAATGTTGACTTTGATACCTATTTTAAAAACTATCCCGATGCTAACGGGTATTTCGGCAAATACGGCGGCTCATATGTTTCACCTGAGCTGCAACAGGCTATGAACGAAATTACTGAGGCTTATTTCACCATTTGCAAATCAAGAAAGTTTATCAGCGAGCTTCGCAGAATTCGCAAGGAGTTTCAGGGCAGACCTACCCCTATCTCCCATCTTCAAAGGCTCTCCGATACACTCGGCAACGTTCAGCTTTACGTCAAGCGTGAGGACTTAAACCACTCAGGCGCGCACAAGCTCAATCACTGCATGGGCGAGGCGCTGCTTGCAAAATATATGGGTAAGAAAAAGGTTATCGCTGAAACAGGCGCAGGTCAGCACGGCGTTGCACTTGCCACTGCCGCCGCTTATTTCGGACTTGAATGTGACATTTATATGGGAGCTGTTGACATTAAAAAGCAGGCTCCAAACGTTGCCAGAATGAAGATTCTGGGTGCAAACGTTATCGAGGTAACCGACGGGCTTCAAACGCTGAAAGAAGCAGTTGACGCTGCGTTTGATGCTTACTGCAACGAATATAAGGACGCCATATACTGCATCGGCACTGTTGTTGGGCCTCACCCATTTCCAATGATGGTTCGCGATTTTCAAAACGTTGTTGGCGTTGAGGCAAGACAGCAGTTCCTTGAAATGACAGGCGAGCTGCCCGACGCTGTTGTTGCATGCGTTGGCGGCGGTTCAAATGCAATGGGAATCTTCTCAGGCTTCTTGAACGACCCCGTTGATTTGTACGGAGTGGAGCCGTTGGGTAGAGGCTCTGCTATGGGTGACCACGCTGCAAGTCTTACCTACGGTGAAGAAGGCGTTATGCACGGCTTTAACAGCATAATGCTCAAGGATGAAAACGGCGAGCCCGCTCCTGTATACTCGGTTGCAAGCGGTCTTGACTATCCCTCATCCGGACCCGAGCACGCATTTTTGCACGACCTTGGCAGAATTAAGTATGACGTGATTGATGACGATGAAACCATCGACGCATTCTTCAAGCTCTCAAGACTTGAGGGAATTATCCCCGCTATCGAGAGCTCGCACGCAGTTGCATATGGAATAAAGCTTGCTCAGCGTATGGGTAAGGGCTCTGTCCTTATCAATCTCTCCGGCAGAGGCGACAAGGATATGGATTATATCATCGAAAGATACGGAATTAAATAAACAAATATAAAATTAACAGCACCGCAGACAATGTTTAAGTCTGCGGTGCTGTTTTTTCATTATATTAAACTGTTGCAAATGCTTCCGACTCTAATACCTCTATCTCTAATGGAGTGTAGACGTAATCACGCAGAAGTCCAGTGTATACCACCTTTGAATTAGCAAAGTTTTTGAAGCTTTCGGGTCTTACCAGTTCGGGCAAGTCGGCATCTATCTGCGCAGTATCAACCATATGTTTTACAAATTCTGCGCAATAGAATCTGTTTTTAAATCGAAGCTTGAGTTTGATTGCCGTTGCAAACATACCTAAATAGTTAAATCCATACTCGCTTTTTTCTGCCTTGAACTTATCAATTGTGCGTTTTAGAATTTCATACTGCTCGTCGTCAACGTCAATTTCCATCACTTTCACACGGGTTTTGTAAAATCTTTTAAACGTTCCCCAATGTATTCCCTCATGCACAAAGCCCCCAAAAAAGGGGTTATAGGCGTTCTTTCTGCCGAAGCTATACATCTGCTCTAATTCCGAGTCCAACGCAAGTGAAACGTGTGAATATTCGTCCTTTGTATAGAGCCTTATGAGTCGGGACAAAACTGTTCCTGTATGCGCCACGATTATGTAAAACTTCTTCATTTCTTTCTCCGTCTTTTTATCTGCAATTATACTTAATTATGTCGTCATAACTATAAACCAGAGTGTCAATCGGTACGTTCTCGTTTGAAAAATCGCTCCAAAATCTGCTGTACTCGTCCGACAAGTCACCCACACCTCTAAACAGGCAATTTCTTGTGCGCCAAATACTGTTTATAACTGTATTAAGCTGCTCTGTTGAATACACGATATATTCTTTCTTCCAAACTGCGCCGTTTTTGTTATGCAAGTAAAAATTATCAAACATATTACGTGCAATTATATAATTTACCGCACCTTGAGGGTTTTCACTGTTCACACTGACGCTGTATCCCGTCACCCTACCGGGCGTGTATCCGCTCACATTTTTATTTCCGTAAGGAAACGGGACCACGTCCCACTTGAATTTGAGCTTGTCCACCATACCGATAAACTCATCTGCCGCACACAGATATATCGCAGTTTCGCCTTTCTTGAACGAGTTTGCATCTGCTGATATGCTGTTAGTCTCGTAAAGTTGACGCAGATAGGTTAACGTTGATTTGGAGTTATCAGACGTAATTTGCGATTTGAGTGGCCCATCGATGCTTACAAATGCCGCATCGTTTGCCGTCATAAACCAGCCCATATCCGATGCGTAAAGGCTCTTGATTCGGTTATTGCCCGCCGTGCCTCTGATAATTCCGCTGCAACAAGCGAAAAACGTATCAAAGTTCCAACTTCCGTCTGCATTATAAGTAAGCGGTGACTGCACTCCGCAACGGTCAAAGAGGTCAATATTTATTGCGGCTATAATCGGCACACAACTGCTTACGCTGATGCTGTAACATTCGCCGTTATAAGAAAAGTTGTCCTCTGTCAGCGTTCTGTATCGCATAAGCTCGGGGTGCGTAAGTCCCTCTATTCCCTGCTGCTCCAACTGATTTATGCTGTATACAAACTTCTTTGTAGCAGTGTTGGGCCAGTTATACTGCGAGAGATTTACCACGTCAGGCGCAAGCCCTGCGGCATTGTCTGTAATGATTTTTGAAAGCATATCCTCACTTGGACAATACTCAAACACGACCTCTCCGTTATAATATTTTTCGAAATATTCAACAAAGTCGGTGTCACGCTCTGACAACTGCTCTCCAACAGAATAGACCACAACCTCGCCCGAGTTTTTAAGCACTTTCTCTAATGAGTCAGACACGTTGTTCCCGTATGGCGAGTCCATTGCGTCCGCCTTAATCATTCCCGATGTAGCGTTTGACGTTGACTTAGTGCCGCACGAGCAAAACACTATCAATAAAACTGCTGCCAACGCAATCAGTCTTATACTTCTCAACCGCTACACCCCCCTTTGATTTACACTTTTATTCTATCACGAAAAATATTGCCTTGCAACAAATTATTTTTTGCTTACAACTGGACATTTTTGTAAGGAGGTGTATAATGAAGTATATATTTCTTGGGAGGTAATTTAATGCAACTGCTTGTTTTAGTATTAAACAAAGTCGAATGCCTTGATGACATTTTGAAAGAACTAAGCTGTCAGAAGCTTCACGGTGCAACCATACTCGACAGTAAAGGTATGGCTCACAGCCTTGACCACTTCAACGAGCTCAACTTTATTCTTTCGCTGAGAAAAATTCTTGACTCAACACACAAGGAAAGCAAAACTGTTTTTATGGTTATTAAGGATGACGAAATTCAAACAGTTTCAAAAATAGTTAACGATGTAACCGGCGGTCTTGACCAGCCTGATACCGGCATTCTCTTCACTGTTCCTGTTACCCATTTGGAAGGATTTAAGTTAAAATGAACACTCTCTTGTCCCTTGCGATTTTAATATTTACAGGTATGCTGTTTGGCAGACTCGCAAAGCTTGTCAAACTGCCCAACGTTACAGGCTACCTCATCGGTGGACTTATTGTCAGCCCAAACATTCTCGGCATTATTCCCGCAGATTCTATTTCTAATTTAACTATCATTTCTAATGTTGCACTCGGGTTTATCGCATTTTCAATAGGAAGCGAGTTCAAAATCTCATATTTTAAGCGAGTGGGTATAACTCCCATTGTAATTGCAACGTTGGAATCGTTGTTGGCTGTAGTATTTGTTGTTGCAGGTATGCTGATTGCGGGCTTTGAGCTGTCCTTTGCGCTCGTTTTGGGAAGCATCGCAGCTGCAACCGCGCCCGCTGCTACGATAATGGTTATCAAGCAGTACAAGGCCAAGGGGCCCGTTACGGAAACGTTGCTTTCAGTTGTTGCAATCGATGACGCCACCGCTCTGATTTTCTTCGGTATTTGCGTTGCTATTGCAAACGCTTTAGGCGGTCACGCTGGCTCTGTTGCATCCTCAATAATTAAACCGATTTTTGAAATTTTCGGCGCAATTATCGTTGGTTTGCTGCTCGGATTCATATTTATGCTGCCGCTTAAGTGGTTTAAAAAAGAGGGCAACCGTATGTCGCTCATAGTTGGATTTGTGTTTTTAGCTGTAGGTATAGCTGAAACGCTTGGTTTATCCTCATTGCTGTTGTGCATGGCTATGGGTGCAGCTCTTACAAATTTATCAAGTGAAACATCTTCCATCATGCGACTTTGTGACAGCATTACTCCGCCGATTTTCCTGCTCTTTTTCGTTACCTCAGGCGCAGAGCTTCAGCTTTCTGTACTGCCGCAAATTGGGCTTGTTGGCGCAATCTATATCATTATGCGAATAATCGGCAAGGTTGCCGGCGCATCGCTTGGCGGCATTATTTGCAAGGCAAATAGCAACATTAAGAAATATCTGGGGCTCGCTCTGATTCCGCAAGCCGGTGTTGCCATTGGTTTATCGCTGATTGCAACCGAAGCGGTGCCGCAATATGGAATGCAGATACGCGCAACAATCCTGTGCGCGACTCTCATCTACGAAATCATCGGGCCTGCATTATCAAAGCTTAGTTTGAAAATGTCAAACGAAATTGCTGATTAAACGATATACGTACATACAAAAAACGCTTTTGTTGATTTCAACAAAAGCGTTTTTTTATTGACATTAATCTATTTGTAATTCCTTATCAACCGATAAACCATACAAATCTGTGTCTATCGGAAGCCTTATAGGAGATGTGGAAATAACGTCACGCGACTGGAACATAACAATTTGAACATCCGGTTTTACAAACGTTTTCTTATCCATAAGCTTACCTCCATTCTCAACTACTTATATAACTATAACATATTATCTTACATATGTCAATTGTATAAATATGTATAAAAAAACCGACAGTTTTACTGTCGGTTTTTTTACAAGTTATTATACAACTAAGATTATTACAGAAGCTCGATAATTGCCATCTCAGCTGCGTCGCCACGACGGGGTCCGATTTTTGTTATACGGGTGTAACCACCGTTCTTATCGGAATACTTGGGCGCGATTTCGTTGAACAGCTTATAGACAACGTCTTCCTTAGTAACAAACGCCATAACCTGACGCTTGGAAGCAAGGCTTGAGTCTTTTGCAATTGTTATATACTTCTCAGCTACCGCACGAACCTCTTTTGCTCTGGTGATTGTGGTCTCAATCTTTCCGTTTTCGAAAAGAAATGTTACCATACCACGAAGCATAGCGGTTCTATGGTCGCTAGTTCTGCCGAGTTTTCTGGTACCTGGCATCTTATTTCACTCCTTGATACATAAAGTACAGGACTTATTCGTCCTCTTCGCTAAGACCAAATCCCAATGATGCAAGCTTTGCTACTACCTCTTCTAATGACTTACGTCCAAGGTTGCGCACCTTCATCATTTCTTCTTCAGTCTTACTAATCAGGTCTTCTACTGTGTTGATACCTGCGCGCTTCAAGCAGTTGAAGCTGCGAACTGACAAATCAAGCTCCTCGATAGTCATCTCAAGAACCTTCTCTTTGCCCTTATCGTCCTTCTCAACCATTATCTCACCTGTGTATGCGTCACCTGAAAGGTCTACAAACAGGTTGAGATGCTCAGTAATCACCTTTGCTCCCAATGATACTGCTTCCTGAGCGGTGCATGTGCCGTCAGTCCACACCTCAAGGGTGAGCTTGTCAAGGTCAGTTACCTGACCTACTCTGGTGTTTTCTACCGAATAGTTTACCTTAAGCACAGGAGTATATATCGAGTCTACCGGAATTACTCCGATTACAGACTGTTGCTGCTGTGCATTACGCTCTGCAGGCACATATCCTCTGCCCTTACCAAGCGTAATCTCCATAAAGAGTTTGCCGCCCTCGCCTACTGTTGCAATGTGCAAGTCAGGATTAAGCACTTCAACCTCAGCATCTGCCTTAATTGATGCGCCTGTAACCTCGCAAGGACCTTCAGCTTCAATATAAACGGTCTTCTGACCCTCAGAATAAAGCTTTGCGTTCAATCCCTTTATGTTAAGGACTATTTCGGTAACATCCTCTTTTACTCCGGGAATGGTGGAGAATTCGTGTACCACACCATCAATCTTTATAGATGTAGCGGCTACACCAGGCAAACTTGACAGAAGTACTCTGCGCAAGCTGTTGCCAAGTGTTATTCCGTATCCACGCTCAAGCGGCTCTACTATGAATTTGCCATAGCTGCCGTCTGCTGTAACGTCTTCTATATCGATTCTGGGCTTCTCAATTTCTATCATTCAAAACCCTCCTTATTTATGTCAGTAAATTTTATAATCCCTATGGATTACTTAGAGTAGAACTCAACAATAAGCTGCTCTTCGATAGGAGCATCTATCTCATCACGAGCAGGCAGATTTACGACCTTGGCTTCGAATGCGTCCTTGTTTGACTCCAACCATGTCGGAACAGGACGTCCCTCGTTGGCTTCAAGAACTTCTTTAATCTTTACGCTATCGCGGCTGTCAGCCTTGATGCCAATAACATCTCCTGCCTTTACAAGCAATGAAGGTACGTTTACCTTCTTGCCGTTTAAGGTGAAGTGATTGTGTACAACAAGCTGTCTTGCCTCGGCTCTGGAGTTTGCCCAGCCGGCGCGATAGACGATATTGTCAAGACGGCTCTCGAGAATTCTGAGAAGGTTTTCACCGGTTACGCCGGACTTGCGCTCAGCCATCTCAAAATAATGTCTGAACTGACCTTCGAGAACTCCGTAATAACGTCTTGCCTTCTGCTTTGCACGCAGCTGAAGACCGTATTCAGAGGTCTTCTTTCTGCCCTTGCCATGCTGACCCGGAGCAAAATTTCTCAGGTTAACAGGGCATTTATCGGAATAACATTTTGCGCCCTTAAGGAAAAGCTTTTCTCCTTCACGGCGGCAAAGTTTACATACCGGTCCGGTATATCTAGCCATTTAGTGCACCTCCAATAATTATACGCGTCTTCTTTTTGGCGGACGGCAACCATTGTGCGGAATAGGAGTTACGTCTTTAATCATTACAACCTCAAGACCTGCTGTCTGAAGAGCTCTGATTGCTGCTTCTCTTCCTGCACCGGGTCCCTTGACGTATACTTCTACAGTCTTAAGTCCGTGCTCCATTGCTGCCTTAGCCGCTGTTTCTGCTGCTGACTGAGCTGCAAACGGAGTAGACTTTCTTGAGCCTCTGAAACCGAGTTCTCCGGCTGATGCCCAAGAGAGCGCATTACCCTGAACATCGGTAATGGTCACAATGGTGTTATTGAAGGTAGATTGAATATGGGCTGCGCCTTTTTCGATGTTTTTCTTCTCGCGGCGACGGCGTGTACCGGTTGCTTTTTTTGCTTGTGCCATAACTATCTTCCTCCTATCTTACTTCTTCTTGTTAGCAATGGTCTTCTTCGGACCCTTGCGTGTACGTGCGTTTGTCTTTGAACGCTGACCTCTTACAGGAAGGCCCTTACGATGACGGATGCCTCTGTAGCAACCAATCTCTACCAAACGCTTAATGTCAAAAGCGATTGAACGACGAAGGTCACCTTCAACCTGAATGTTGTGGTCAATGTACTCACGCAGCTTGGATATATCATCCTCAGTCAAATCCTTAACTCTAACGTCAGGGTTGATGCCTGTTGCTGCAAGAATATCATTTGATGTTTTACGGCCTATGCCGTAGATATAGGTTAATCCAATTTCGACCCGCTTTTCTCTCGGCAGGTCAACACCAGCAATTCGTGCCATGTGTTTATTGCACCTCCATAAAATTGCTTAGCTCAGGTTTAGCCCTGACGCTGCTTATGCTTGGGGTTCTCACAGATGACCATGATGCGACCCTTGCGCTTGATAACCTTGCATTTATCGCAAATTTTTTTGACAGAAGGTCTGACTTTCATTCTGTTTACCTCCTAAAGTAATCTGAATACCATCTGTTCTTTGAACAAATCAGTTTTTTGGGTTTCTTACTTAGTGCGCCAAGTTATGCGCCCTTTTGTAAGGTCATACGGTGACATCTCAACTACTACCTTGTCACCAGGCAATATGCGAATGTAGTTCATTCTAAGTTTGCCTGAGATGTGGCCTGTAATCTGATGTCCATTAGGAAGCTCTACCTTAAATGTTGCATTAGGTAACGCTTCTACTACTGTACCTTCAATCTCAATCATATCCTGTTTGGACATGAAACAACCTCCCTATAGATAACAGACTCTTAACTTTTAAATTCAGTCTGCAGTTGTTTGCCGAAAGATTTTTTAAAGTTTCGGCAATATGTCTAATGGGTTTTCCATTTCGACTTTTGAACGGATATGGTCCTTGCTCAAGCTATAGCTGAGTCATTATGACAGGACCGTCTGCGGTGATGGCTATTGTGTGCTCGAAATGAGCGGACAGCTTGCCGTCTGCGGTTTTTACCGTCCATCCGTCATCTTGGACCTTTACATCAGCCGTGCCGATATTTATCATCGGCTCGATTGCAATGGTCATTCCCGGTACAAGCCTTACGCCTCTTCCCGGTTTTCCGAAATTCGGTACTTCAGGCGCTTCATGTAGGCTCGCGCCTACGCCGTGGCCCACGAAATCTCTGACCACCGAGTAACCGCGCGCCTCAACATACCTCTGTATTGCGTTGGATATATCGCCGATTCTGCCGCCGTGTACTGCCGCCGCAATGCCTTCATAGAGGCTCTCTCGCGTGGCGTCCATCAGCCGCTTTGCTTCATCAGATACATCTCCGCAAGCAAAAGTGGCGGCGTTATCTCCGTTATACCCCTCAAAACGAGCACCTAAGTCTATGCTGACTATGTCGCCCGACCTGATTATACGCTTCTTACTGGGTATGCCGTGAATTACCTCATCATTTATGGAAATACATGCTGTGGCGGGGTAACCGTTATAGTTAAGGAAGTTTGGCTCGGCTCCCTGAGAGATGATGTAATCGTACGCGATTTTATCAATCTCTGCTGTGGTTATTCCGGGCTCAATCGCCTTTCCTGCCACAGATAGTGCTCCGGCAGATATTCTGCAGGCTTCCCGCATTATTTGCAACTCGCGGGCAGTTTTAAGCACAATCATGTTTACCACCGTTTCTCCGTGCTGTTATCAATACCTGTCAAATGCTGCACGGTGCTGTTTGACATATAGATGTTAGTCCTCTAATGCTGCTAATGTAAGAGCAGTTGTGTCCTTAACATCTTCCTGACCGATAACGGTCTTAAGTTTGCCAAGCTTCTCGTAGAAGGACTTGAGCGGTTCGGTCTGCTCGTGATATACGCGCAGTCTTTCAACTACTGTTTCAGGTGCATCGTCCTTGCGCTGAATAAGGTCTTCACCGCAAGCGTTGCACTTACCTTCAACGCTCGGTTTCTTATACTCTACATGGTAGCTTGCGCCACACTTGGGGCACACTCTGCGGCCTGACATACGAGTTACTATCTTATCATCAGGTACTTCGATAGATATTACTCTATCAATCTTAACACCGAGTGTTTCAAGTGCTTCTGCCTGAGGAATAGTGCGCGGAAATCCGTCAAGGATAAATCCGTTCTCGCAATCCTTCTCAGCAAGGCGTTCTTTTATAATTCCTATTACGATATCATCAGGTACGAGATTTCCTGCGTCCATATAGGACTTTGCTGCCAAGCCCATCGGTGTGCCGTTTTTGAGAGCCTCACGGATGATATTGCCGGTTGAAATCGGCGGTATCGACAGCTTTTCGGATATTACTTCTG
>JAZNLO010000006.1:0-6667 GCA_045579085.1 Acutalibacteraceae bacterium | reverse complement strand
GTCTTGTTTGCAAGCAGATTCATACATATTACGCTTACAACAAAAAGCGTTACAACAGTAACGGGTATTGACCTTAACAATATTTTGATTTCAGTTAACTCGTTTTTAAGCCGTTGTTTCATAAATTCCTCGAATATTTATAATTATAAGAATATTGTAACATATAGATTTCTTTTTTTCTACATTAAAGTTAAAAAAGCTTGAATTACAGATTAAACTGCAATCAAGCTTTTTGTTTTTAACCGTTTTTGTCCTGTGAATCTACGTTATTGTAATTTGAACTACACTTTCCAGTGCAGTTTTTAGCGTAAGGACAACCAACGCAAGCGTCGCCACATTTTTTAGATTTATAAAGGTAAAAAGCAACCGCGCCGACTACTACAACAAGTAATGCGATTATTATAAAATCTTCCATAGTTATCTTTTCACCGCCAATTCCTTTTCGTCGTTAGCGTTATTGAAAGTGTATGTAGATTTGATGCTTTTGTTTGATTTAATTATCAGCATTATTATAAACGCAGTAATAATTGCAATTGCAGCAAAACCTGCGGCTGCAGCAGCAATATTAAGTGTTGATGGGGCATAAATCAGAGTCCCGATAGTATATACGAGGTATGCTGCAGTATAGCCAACAGCAAGTTGGAGACCGATACCGCCCCAAAGCCATTTAGCGCTCTTCATTTCAGCGTTCATAGCACCTATAGCCGCAAAGCAAGGAGGTGAATAGAGGTTAAACATCAGGTATGCAAGAGCCGCAACCTTTGAAATTGCCATAATACCTGCAACTTCTGTACCTGCGCCTTCCATAAGAGCAAGATCTTCGGTATCAATGAGATTTTCAAGACCAACAAAGCAAACAGCAAGAGTGCCAACAACGTTTTCCTTTGCGATAAAGCCTGTGATGGCTGCCGCAGCCAACTGCCATGAAAGAACGCCAACAATCGGAACAAGCAGATAGGCAAAAGGAGAAGCGATAGAAGCGAGGATAGAAGAATCAGCGCTTTCTGCAACGGTGAAGTTCCAAGTGAATGTCTGCATCAATTGCACTGCCATATTGCAGAGCAAGATGATGGTAGCGGCTTTTACAATGTAAGCCCAACCACGACTACACATTGACTTAAAAGCACCTAAGAAAGACGGAACCTTGTATTCAGGAAGTTCTATAATAAAGAAGGACTTTCTTGCTTTGTACCCGGTAATAAGATTAATGAGCAATGCACCAAGAAAAATAAGTGCAATACCGGCAAAGTACATCAGTGCGCTAACCCACCAAGCATCTTCAAAGAAAGCGCCTGCAAACAGAGCAATAACGGGAATCTTAGCACCGCAAGGCATAAAGGGGGCGAGCATAGCGGTTGCTCTGCGCTCACGCTCGTTGCGGATGGTACGGCTTGCCATAATGCCCGGAACGGCACAACCTACGGTAATTACGAAAGGAATAACCGATTTACCTGAAAGACCTACTCTTTTAAAGATAGGGTCAAGCACTACGGCTGCACGAGACATATATCCACAATCCTCAAGAAGTGCAATAAGGAAATACATTACCATAACAAGAGGAAGGAACCCAACAACAGCAACAACACCGCCTATAACGCCGTCAACAAGGATAGCAGAAAGCAGAGGATTGGCATTTTCAAGCAGTCCTCCAACCCAATCCTGAAAGGATTCAAGAAGCGGCACAAGTCCTGGAATGAATTTATCATGAACCTCTACACCTTCAGCAATCCAAGTTCCAAGAGTGGTCTGCGAAATGTAGAAAACGAGGAACATAACAGCTGCAAAAATCGGAATTCCCAGCCATTTATTCGTAAGGATATCGTCAAGTTTATCGCCGACATTTTTAGTTTTAGTAAGAACCTTGCGAGTTTCAACCTCTTTTACAATCTTATTTACAAACTCAAACCGTCTACGGTCGGCAGCCTCAACTGCTGATTTGTCAGTAAGGTCTATTTTGCCTTGATTATAAGGCGCTTTCTGAGTCTCGCCAACACGTTTAACCGCTGTTTCAACAACCTTAGATAAGCCCTCAGCAGAGGTGGAAACTGTGTTGATAACAGGGCATCCAAGTTTTGATGATAATTGGTCAACATTTATTTTTGTGCCTTTTTTTTCGTTGATATCGCTTTTGTTAAGAGCAACAACTACTGGAATACCAAGTTCTAAAAGCTGAGTTGTGAAAAACAAGCTGCGGCTTAAATTGGCAGCATCAACTATGTTTATTATAACATCTGGGTTTTCTTTTTTTACATATGAGCTGGTGATGCTCTCTTCACTGGTGAAGGGGGACATAGAGTATGCACCGGGAAGGTCAACTGCGATAAGACGTGCATTTTTTGCATACATCTTTTTAATCACGTGTTCTTTCTTGTCAACGGTAACACCCGCCCAATTGCCAACCTTTTCGCTACTTCCGGTCAGAGCATTGTACATTGTGGTTTTACCGGAGTTTGGGTTACCCGTTAAAGCGATTCTCATTTGATATCCTCCTAAAATTATGATTGTTTATTAGTCATTAATGTTTACAGTTCAAATTGGTTAGCAGAGGCTAACTCTAAGTCAAATAAAACAGCCGATTCATTCGGCTTGATTTATTAAAACACGACGATGGCGTCAGCCAATTGTTTATCAATATTGTAGCGACCATCTTTTATGGAAACGGTGCAACCGCTTTTACGGTGAGTTATTACGGTAATTGTTTCACCGCTGTAACAACCAAGTGAGAATAGAAAAGCGTTTAGCTCCTCATCGTCTGTATTAATTTGTTCAATAACGTATTCTTTGCCTTCAACAGCATCTTTTAATATCATATATATCACCGATTAGTTTAAGATATGAGTATTGTAATTTGTATCGAGAATGTTCAGTTAGCATTTGCTAACTGAATAGAAGTATAACTGAAATAACAAATTTTGTCAAGCACTTTTGGTTAAATAGTAAAATATTATAATTTTCTTTTGTGTTGCTTTGAACAGGCAGTTATTGTATAATACTATTTATGTAATAGGGCACTTGACTTGGAGGTAATTATGTTAAATACAGGCTCGATAAATGCTGATAGAGTATTGAAATATTTTGAAGAAATCAGTTTAATACCCAGAGGCTCAGGTCATATGAAGCAAATTGCTGATTATTGTATGCAGTTTGCGTCACAACATTCGTTGAAGGCCGTAAGGGACAATGCTGATAATGTTATTATTTATAAGCGTGCAAGCAAGGGTTATGAAGATGCTGATGCAGTTTTACTTCAGGGTCATCTTGATATTGTTTGGCAAAAGGAAGAAAACTGTGATATAGATTTCTTGAACGACGGGCTTAAGCTCATCTCAGATGGTGACTTTATTACTGCGCTCGGCACTACGCTCGGAGCAGATAACGGAATAACTGTTGCTATGATTTTGGCGATACTTGAGAGCGACAGTATATCTCATCCTGCGATTGAAGCGGTGTTTACAACCGATGAGGAAATCGGTATGATAGGAGCAGGTCAGCTTGATTTTAGTCTGTTTAACGCTAAAACGATGATAAATCTCGACAGCGAGGATGACGATACGGTAACTGTTTCTTGCGCGGGAGGAAGTGATTTCATCGTTACAGTGCCAGTTAATCGTAAAAAGGTATGCGGCACACAGGCGGTTATTAACCTGAAAGGTCTTAAGGGCGGTCATTCAGGCGTTGAAATCAACAGTGGCAGAGTGAATGCAAATATTCTTGCGGGCAGACTGCTTAATCATCTCAATACTTGCACTGATTTTGATATAATTAGCATAAACGGCGGAGATAAGGCAAATGCCATAACAAATAACTGCAATATTTGTCTTAGCGTTAAAAATGCAAATGACTTTAAAAGTGCCGCAAGTGATTACCTTAATGAAATAAAGGCTGAAATATCAGACAGAGAGCCAAACTTTGCTTTCAGCGTTACTGTAAACGACACCTGTGAGCAAGATGTTATTTCTGACATTGGCGATGAACTCATATACTTTTTACTATGCGCACCGAACGGTGTTGTTGAAATGAGTATGAATATTAGCGGATTGGTAGAAACTTCTCTTAATCTTGGTATACTGAAAACTGATGATGAAAAAATCACACTTCATTTTGCGTTAAGAAGTAATAAAAAGTCTGCTATGAAATTTTTAGAGGACAAGCTTAAAACTTTCTGCAATTGCATTCCTTGCGAAATAGAAACGTCAGGGCATTATCCGCCTTGGGAATACAATGAGAATTCTCGTATTCGTAGGTTGTATCTTAACTGCTACAGAGAGCTGTTTAACACAGAGCCTAAGGTGGAAGCAATTCACGCAGGTCTTGAATGCGGAGTGTTTGCCTCAAACATTAAAGGGCTCGACTGCATATCAATAGGTCCTCAGATTTACGATGTTCACACAGTCAATGAAAGATTAAGCAAAAGCTCGGTTGAAAAGACGTATAAGCTGTTGCTTACTATTTTAGAAAGACTTAGATAATATTGTTTACACAATGGAAAATATATGATATAATATTTTCAATATTTACGTCTGGCTGCATTAACGTGTGGTAAGACAGATTGGAGTATATATGGATAATAAAAACGAGTTTAAGCCTTATATACCGGCTGAAAAGGTAACTCCTGAGCTTACCTTTACCTCTATATTGATGGGTATTATTCTGTCGGTTGTTTTTGGCGCAGCAAACGCTTATTTAGGCTTAAGAGTTGGAATGACAGTTTCTGCATCAATTCCTGCAGCGGTTATAGCTATGGGAGTTATTCGCATTATTATGCGCAGAAATTCAATTCTTGAGAGCAACATAGTGCAGACTATCGGCTCGGCAGGTGAGTCTCTTGCTGCAGGCGCAATATTTACAATTCCTGCGCTGTTTTTATGGGCAAAAGAAGGCTTGATGGACAAGCCTAGCATAATTGAAATCACACTTATCGCTTTAATCGGCGGACTTCTTGGCGTGTTCTTTATGGTGCCGCTTCGAAATGCGCTTATAGTAAAAGAACACGGCACACTTCCTTATCCTGAGGGAACTGCTTGCGCTGAGGTTCTGCTTGCAGGCGAAAAGGGCGGAGCAAATGCATCTACTGTTTTTGCCGGAATGGGATTTGCTGCTGCGTTCAAGTTTATAATTGACGGACTTAAGCTTGTTTCTGGTGAGATTTCTGCAAGCGTTAAAGGCTTTGCGGGCGAAATCGGTACACAGATTTATCCTGCTGTAATGAGTGTTGGTTATATTTGCGGTGCTAAAATTTCATCTTATATGTTTGCGGGCGGCGTTCTTAGTTGGCTTGTTATTATACCGCTTATCGTTCTGTTTGGCGCGGATATTACATTGTATCCCGGAACTGAGTCTATCAGTGCTATTTATGCTGCTAGCGGTGCAAGCGGAATCTGGAGCACATATATCAGATATATAGGTGCGGGTGCGCTTGCGGCAGGCGGTATCATCAGTCTGATTAAGTCGCTTCCTTTGATTGTTAACACCTTTGTTGGTGCTATAAAGAGCGTTTCTAAAGCTGGCGCTGCTTCAAACAGCCGCACTTCAAATGATATTAGTCTTAAGATAGTTATCGCAGCTATTGTTGTACTTACACTTCTTGTATGGCTTGTTCCGGCAATACCTGTATCATTGCTCGGCGCTGTAATAATAGTTATCTTTGGATTCTTCTTTGCAACTGTTTCTTCACGTATGGTTGGACTTGTTGGAAGCAGTAATAACCCTGTTTCAGGTATGGCTATCGCAACATTGCTTATTGCAACAATTTTGCTTAAGGTTACAGGCAGCGACGGAATTGTTGGAATGAGCAGCGCAATTGCAATCGGCTCTATAATTTGCATTGTCTCTGCTATCGCTGGTGACACTTCGCAAGACTTAAAGACCGGCTTCTTGCTCGGTTCAACACCTAAAAAGCAGCAAATCGGCGAGGTTATCGGTGCTATTGCAGGCGCACTTGCAATCGGAGGCACACTATTCCTGCTCGATGAGGCTTGGGGCTTCGGCTCTAACGAACTCGGCGCACCGCAGGCAACCCTTATGAAGCTGATTGTTGAGGGCGTTATGGGCGGAAATCTGCCTTGGACACTTGTTTTCATTGGTGTATTTATAGCAATTGTTGTTGAGATAATAGGTATCCCTGTTCTGCCTTTTGCAATTGGTATTTATCTGCCTGTTCAGCTTAATGCTTGCATTATGGTGGGTGGCTTGGTCAGACTTGTTCTTGATAAGATTAATCGTAAAGAAGATGAGAAGAAGGCAATTGTTAACGACGGTATTCTGTTCTGCTCAGGTATGATTGCAGGAGAGGGACTTGTTGGTATAATTCTTGCGTTGCTTGCCGTATTCGGACTTGACTCTGTATTGAATCTTTCAGAAAAGCTCAACATTCCACCTGTTGTATCTAATATTGGCGGACTTGTTCTGTTTGCAATTATCATTCTTACTGTTCTGAAGTTCTCTTTGTGGAGAAAGCGTGAAAAGAGCAATGAAGAATAAAAAAGTAATAACTCAAAATTATCTTGAGCAGATACCGGTCTGCAATCCTGATATTAACTGGAATCTTGACGATAAAGGCCTCGTAACGCTTGAAATTGAGAACAAGGGTGTCTTTAACCGTATCGCTCAAAAGCTGTTTAAAAAGCCAAAAATCAGCTATGTTCATCTTGATGAAACAGGTAGCTTT
>JAZNLO010000005.1:0-17988 GCA_045579085.1 Acutalibacteraceae bacterium | reverse complement strand
AGCTTTGTGTGGCCTTTGATTGACGGCAAGAGAGATATTATTGAGATAGGAAAGCTGGTTGACGAGCATTTTGGTGAAAAAGCTCATCCGTTGTATAAAAGACTTGCTAAGTTTTTTACGATAGTCAACAGCTATGGCTTTGTGTTTTTCAATAAGTAACTTAAAATCTCTATAAAAAAAGAACACTACCATCGTAACAATGGTAGTGTTCTTTTTTTATGTATGAATATTGCAATTATTTAATAAGGTTGCTCATTGAGTATAAGCCAGCAGGCTTTCCAACCATATATATTGCAGCTCTGATTGAGCCGATGGCAAATATTTCTCGCGACCTTGCAGAGTGAGATAGAGTAATGATTTCGTCGTGACCTGCAAAAATTACGGAGTGTTCGCCAACAATTGTACCGCCTCTTATTGAGTGGATACCGATTTCGTTGTTTTCACGCTTTTTACGGTTTTGGTGCCTGTCATAAACCAACTCGTGCTCCTCATCAAGCACAGACTGTATACCGTCTGCAATCATAACAGCTGTTCCGCTTGGCGCATCCAATTTTTGATTATGATGGCTTTCAACAATTTCAATGTTAAAATCGTCGCCAAGCACACACGCAGCCTTTTTTGACAGTTCAATCAACAGGTTAACACCAAGTGACATATTAAACGAGAAGAAAATCGGCGCAGATTTAGCGGTGTTTTTGATTCTTTCAGTCTGCTCAGCGCTGTATCCTGTTGTAGCAATAACCACTGGAATAGTTGCCTTTTTAACGTAATCAAGCAGACTCTCAAGTAACGCCGGATTGCTAAAATCTATTATAACATCAGCGTCGCAATCAATATCGTTGAAGCTCTTAAAAATAGGGAAGTCTGCAGACTCATTTGCTATAAGGTCAACACCTGCAACAATCTTGCAGTCCTCGAGTTTTGCAACTTCGTTGGTGATTACCTTGCCCATTCTGCCGCAGCAGCCGCTTAATATAATTTTAGTCATTATAAACACATCCTAAAACGGCGAGCGTTATAATTGCGCCCGCCGAAATAATTATATAATTTTTGCTTTGAGCATTTCAGCCTTAAGCTTTTCTCTTGCACCCTCGCTCATTGGAACTAAGGGCAGTCTGCATTCGCCAACATCAAATCCCATGATGTTCATAGCTTCCTTAACAGGAATCGGGTTAACGTCACTGAATAGCGCATTAATGAGATCTATATATTTAAGCTGAATCAAACGTGCCGACTCGGTATCGCCGTTAAAATAGTTAAAGCACATATCGTGAACCTGTTGAGGTAAAACGTTTGACAAAACTGAAATTACACCTGAGCCGCCAAGTGAAAGGCAGGGGATAACCTCGTCATCATTTCCTGAGTAAACATCAACCTTGTCACCGCATAATGCAATGGTTTTAGCCATCATAGAAAGGTTTGCATTTGCTTCTTTAATACCCACAATGTTTTTGTGGTCTGCCAAAACAGCATAGGTTTCAGACTGGAATGCAGTTCCTGTTCTTGAAGGAACGTTATAAAGTATCACAGGGCAATCTGAAGCATCTGCAATCTTTGTGAAGTGGGCAATAAGACCTGCCTGTGAGGTTTTGTTGTAGTACGGTGTAACGCAAAGCAAACCGTCAGCACCAAGCGAAGCAGCTTCCTGTGAAAGCTCAACAGCAAAAGCTGTATCGTTGCTGCCTGTGCCTGCAATAACAGGTACTCTGCCGGCAGTGTGGTTTATAACAGCCTTAATAGCGTCAACATGCTCTGCCTCAGTAAGAGTTGAAGCCTCGCCAGTTGTGCCGCATACAACAATAGCGTCAGTATTGTTGTTAATCTGGAAATCAACCAGTTCGTTGAGCTTTTCAAAATTTATGCTACCGTCTGCGTGCATAGGAGTTATAAGGGCAACAGCAGCACCTTTAAAGATAGTATTTTTCATAAAAACACCTCTAAAAATTAGTCAAGATATCCTTCTGCGCAAAGCAGCTCAGCCATCAGAACAGCGCCGCCCGCAGCACCTCTAAGGGTATTATGTGAAAGGCAAACAAATTTATAATCATACTGAGTATCTTCACGGAGTCTGCCGATTGAAACAGCCATACCGCCCTCTAAATCTCTGTGAAGCTTTGCCTGTGGCATATTGTCTTCAGTAAAGTAGTTGAGGAACTTCTTAGGCGCACTGGGAAGCTCAAGTTCCTGAGGTCTGCCTTTGAAGTTTTCCCAAGCGGTTAGCATCTGCTCAGTAGTCGGCTTATTTTTAAACTTAACAAAAACTGCTGCAGTATGACCATCAGAAACAGGAACTCTTAAGCACTGGGCAGTAAAAGCAGGTCTGTTTGACTTAACAATTTTACCGTCTTCAACTTTACCCCAGATTTTCAAAGGCTCTTGCTCGGATTTTTCTTCTTCGCCACCGATATAAGGGATAACGTTGTCAACTATCTCAGGGAAGGTTTCGAACGTTTTGCCTGCGCCTGAAATTGCCTGATATGTGCAAACGAGAACACTGTCAATCTCAAAATCTTTATCAAGCGGGAATAAAGCAGGTACATAGCTCTGCAACGAGCAGTTTGACTTAACGCTGATGAATCCGCGCTTAGTGCCCAGACGCTTACGCTGAGCAGCAATAACTTCTGCGTGCTCAGGGTTGAGCTCAGGTATAATCATGGGAACGTCATCGGTAAAGCGATGAGCGCTATTGTTAGACATAACAGGGCACTCAGCCTTAGCGTATGCTTCTTCCAATGCTCTGATTTCTGCCTTCGGCATATCAACCGCGCAGAAAACGAAGTCAACCATAGACGCGATTTTTTTAATATCAGCAGTGGCATCTAAAACCACCATATCAGCAACATTTTTTGGCATTGGGGTTTTCATCGCCCAACGGCTTCCAACAGCATCTTTATAAGCTTTACCGGCAGAACGGGGGCTTGCAGCTACAACTTTAACATCGAACCAAGGATGGTTTTCCAACAGGCTTACAAAACGCTGACCAACCATACCGGTTGCACCGATAACTCCTACATTATAATGCTTCATTTTACATACCTTCTTTACAAAAAATGACTTAAGTTATAAAAAACGGGTTGAAAACAGATGAATATCAATTTATAATGGAAAATAACCACATAATTACCCATTATCATAACAAAAATTATAATACCACTGCAATAAATGTTTGTCAAACACATTTTATGCTTAAATATATATTTTGTTTCATTAATAACTGTCAGGAGCAAGGAATATGAAAAAAAGCGACTTTTATTACTTTTTACCACAAAATTTAATAGCACAAACGCCTGTTGAGCCTCGTGATACTTCCAGACTTTTGGTGTTATCAAAAACAAGTGGAGAAATTGAGCATAAAAGTTTTAAAGATATAGTTGATTATTTTAACGAGGGCGATTGCCTTATTCTGAATAATACCAGAGTTTTGCCCGCAAGAATTTTCGGTGCAAGTGAAGATACGGGAACTATTGTTGAGTTCGTTTTATTAAAGCAAGTTGAAAACGATGTCTGGGAATGTCTTGCAGGTCCAGGAAAGCGTGCAAGAGAAGGTAAACGCTTTGTATTTGGTGACGGCCTTATGCGAGCCGATGTCATAAAAGTAAAGGATGATGGCAACCGTATCTTGCGTTTTGAATATGACGGAGTATTTTTTGATGTTTTAGATAAAATTGGTCAGATGCCGTTGCCGCCGTACATTACTGAGAAGCTTGACGATAAGGAAAGATATCAGACTGTGTACTCAAAGGAACTTGGCTCTGCCGCTGCGCCAACAGCAGGTCTGCACTTTACCGATGAATTGCTTGAAAAGCTTGCTGCAAAAGGTGTAAATATCGGATATGTTACGTTACACGTTGGACTTGGCACATTCAGACCTGTCAAGGTTGATAATATTGAAGAGCACAAAATGCACACTGAAAGCTACTTTATGCCGAAGGAAACCGCTGATTTAATTAATGAAACAAAAAAGCGCGGTAATAGGGTAATTTGCGTTGGTACAACAAGCTGCAGAACAGTTGAGAGCGTTGCTCAGCTTGGCGAGATAAGGGAATGTTCAGGTGAAACAAGCATTTTCATATATCCCGGTTATGAATTCAAGTGTATGGATGCGCTTATTACTAATTTTCATCTTCCTGAAAGTACGTTGATAATGCTTGTTAGTGCGTTTGCTGGATATGAAAATGTTATGAACGCCTATAATAAAGCAGTTGAGAATGAGTATAGATTCTTTTCATTCGGCGACGCAATGCTTATAGTATAATAATTGAGGTGTGTTATGTATAAATTAATTAAAACTGAGGGAAAGGCGAGACGTGCAACCTTCGAAACGCCACACGGTACTGTTCAGACGCCTGCTTTTATGAATGTTGCAACCTCTGCTGCTATAAAAGGCGGCATATCTGCCTATGACCTTAAGGAGCTCAAGTGTCAGGTGATGCTGTGCAATACGTATCATCTGCATTTAAGACCAGGTGAGGATATTGTCAGGGAAGCTGGTGGACTTCAGGGCTTTACCGGTTGGACAGGCCCTACTTTGACTGATAGCGGCGGATTTCAGGTGTTTTCTCTGTCGGGACTCAGAAAAATCGAAGAAGAAGGCGTTACATTTGCATCTCATATCGACGGCAGACGCATTTTTATGGGGCCTGAGGAAAGTATGCAAATTCAGTCGAGTCTTGGCTCAACAATCGCTATGGCGTTTGATGAGTGTGTTGAAAATCCGGCAAAGTATGATTACGCAAAGCAATCGTGTGAACGTACTACGAGATGGCTTATAAGATGCAAAAAGGAGATGGATAGACTAAATGCGTCTGGAAATGCAGTTAATCCAAAACAGATGCTATTCGGTATAAATCAAGGCTGTACGTTTGATGATTTACGAATCGAGCATATGAAAACTATTGCTGAACTCGACCTCGACGGCTATGCCATCGGTGGACTTGCAGTAGGCGAGCCCGCAGAAGATATGTATAGAATCATTGATTCTGTTGAGCCGTATATGCCTAAGGATAAAATCAGATATCTTATGGGCGTCGGCACGCCTGTCAATATTATAGAGGCAGTTGCAAGGGGAGTGGACTTGTTTGAGTGTGTTATGCCAAGCAGAAACGCACGTCACGGACACTTATTTACTTCTCGCGGAATAATCAATATTTCTAACAATAAGTATTTGCACGACTTCACTCCTGTAGATGATGCTTGTCAGTGCCCAACTTGTAGAAATTATACTAAGGCATATATCAGGCATTTGATGAAGGCAGACGAAATGCTTGGTCACAGACTTTGTGTTGCTCATAACCTTTGGTTTTACAACACACTTATGGAGGATATTCGTCAGGCTCTTGATGAGGGTAGGTTTGAAGAATTTAGAAAAGAAAAGACTGAGATTTACGGCAAGAGAATATAAAAATAACACGCACAGAGCATTGTCTGTGCGTGTTATTTTTATATTATTTAATTAGTTTTTCTTCTTGCCGATGGAATCAATAAAGTCAGAAACCTTTTCTATGTAGAACAGTCTGTTTAACGCACCAAGCGCGATAAAGGTTAAGGGCACAGCAGTTAAGTTGCTTGTATCCGCTCTTGTAACCTTAAGCACGTCAACCATGTCACCAACCTCAAGGCTGAATATGCTCTTGATTTCAGATGTTGTAGCGATGTTGAAGTTGTTTGAGGTATATACACCGTAGATGAACGCACCGCCGATAACAGTAATTGCAAGGCCGAAGCTTGCCCAAGTAGGAGCGTTATCAGGGTCTGCAAACTCACGCCAAATAAGTACAAGCTGCATACCGAAAACTACTAAGAACAAAACAACCTGAATAGCTGAAATAATGTTCCATACAGTGTTTCTACCGTCTGCTGAAATAACATTAACGTCGAAAACATATGTACCGCCTACATTTAATCCAAGTGCAGGCATATTCTTATCCCAAGATTCAGGCAGTTGAGCGAACCAAGGTCTGAACATAAGTCCTGCAGTGTAAACAGGAATTAACATTCTTATAAAGAGGTTTCTGAATGAAACGTTATAAATGGTATTCTTGTGATACTCAATGCAAGTGAAGCTGAGCACAATTGCCATAGCAATCACTGAAATGAGATAGCCTACCATAACAAGCTCGTTAAAACAGAAGAAGGTTGTCACACCGAAATTGACAACAGAAAGTGCATTTGCGATTATGAAAGCTACCTTTGATTTAACCTTTACTGTTAGAAAAATCGCAACAGCAGCTAAAGCCACAGCAACAGCACACATAATAGCGCCAACTAAATAATTGTTTGCCGTATCGAGCAACATATAATTTACGTAAAACATAGAATCCCTCAAATCATCCGAAGTATAATATACTATATTTTACATTTTTTACATTAGTTTGTCAACACAATAAAATTTTTAAAATGACAAATTATGCGCAAAGATGTTGTGCAATATTTTTGATTCTGATTACTTTTTGTGCTTTTTCAGTTTTCTCTTGGCTGGACCGTTTATAACATTGCCGTCAATATCAAAACAAGAGCCGTGACAACTGCACTCCCAACAGCCCTCGCCTTGATTCCATTTCAGAGGGTATCCCATATGTGAACACCTACCGCAAACGCTGTGCACTCCGTTGTTGTCTTTGTGCATACATACCTTTGTGCTTGACACGCCCGACTGCGCTGTTTCACCGCTTGATATTTCTTTAGACGACTTAACTCTTGGGGAAAAAGCGTCAACTATAAGCTCTGCCGCAAGTTCTGCAGTGTGAATTGAAAACTGCTTAATGCCGTGCGGAATGATGCTTCTTGACGGGTCAAAGACAGAGTCGTATTCTGAGTAGCCGCGCATTATTTGTTCACTTATGATTTTTGCTGCTGCAAATGATGTCGAAACGCCCCATTTATTAAATCCTGTTGTTATATAACGCTCACCCCTCAGTGCCTTATATCTGCCGATATAGGGTACATTATCGTAGGTTATGCAGTCCTCAGCTGACCAACGGCGTGTAATCTCGCAATCAGGATAAATATCAACAACTCTCTTGATTAAATCGTAAAAGCCGTTGTAGTTTGCACCGTTTAAATCAGCTGTGCCGCAAACTATAAGACTGTTGTTGTGCGGTCTGAACGACAAGCTTCTGTTATCTGCGCCGATATAATTGCCTCTTATTTGCTGAGCATTTTCAAGCGAGAGCAAATAAGAACGCTGCTGATATAGCTTAATAAAATATAAACCAGGTTTATCAGCAAAAGGAAAACGAGAGGATATAATAACTTTCTTCGCAAAAATTTTACCTTTATCGGTAATGACAGCATCTTTTTCATTAGACAGCGCTGTAGTGTGTTCATAAATCTTACAACCCTTCTTAGTAATGTATTCAATAATTGCTTTAGCAAACTTTAAAGGAGAAATCATCGCTTGATTTTCAAACCTGAGCGCACCGTTTATTTTTATAGGCAGTTCAGTATCAACAGTTATATATGAGTCGAAGCCGAGTGCTTTTGCGGCTTTTTGTTCGGCTTCGATTGCGTCCATTTGCTTTGCGTTTACAGCGTATATATATGAGGGCAGCTTTGTAACGGCGTTGGTTATATTAAGCTTGTCTGCGATTTCGAATGCGCGAAATACAGCGTTTTGATTAGCTTTTGCGTACTGCGTTGCTTTTTCTGTGCCGATTGTTGTTATTAGCTTATTGTATATCAGTCCGTGCTGAGCGGTGAGCTTTGCTGTTGAATAAGCAGAGGTGCCTGAGCAAACTCTGTTTGAGTCAATAATTGTTATATTCTCGCCGTTTACTCCTGCTTCAATAAGCTCATAAGCGCATAAAAGTCCGCATAATCCACCGCCGACTATAAGGATATCTGTTGAAATGTTTTCTTCTTGAGAAGCAAAATGCGGTAACTTAACTGTTTGCCAGACAGATTTGTGTTTCATTATTGTTTACCTCAGATATTTTTTAAAAATATTGTCTGTAGAAATTTAAAAATTATTACGTTTTTATATGTGTTGACTTTTATAATTTAATGTGCTAAAATCTAATACGTAAAACTAACGGGAGATGAGTTAATATGCCTTTAATTAAAGATGAGAGCATAGACCAGCTTTTAGAAGCTATTCTCACACTGGAAACAGTTGATGAGTGCTATAATTTTTTTAAAGACCTTTGCACAATAAGAGAGATTAAGTCGATGGCTCAGAGATATGCTGTTGCCAGACTTCTCAGGGATAATAACGGATATATCGATATTGTCAACAAAACAGGTGCCAGCACTGCAACCATCAGCCGAGTTAACCGTTCTCTAAACGATGGCAGCGATGGTTACGCTATTGTTTTTGACAGGGTTGATAAAAAGGACGAAAAATAATGTCTTATAATTCATTTGCTTGTGTTTATGACAAATTAATGAGCGATTGTGATTATACTGCCCGTGCAGAGTATCTGCTCGGGCTTTTTGCTCGATTTGATAAAAAGCCAAAGCTAATGCTGGACTTAGCTTGCGGCACAGGCTCACTGTCGGTTGAACTTGTCAAAAAGGGTATAGACGTAATTGCGGTTGACGCATCATCGGATATGCTCAGCGTTGCACGTCAAAAGGCGGCTGATTCTGATTTGGAGCTGATGCTTTTGTGTCAGGACGCGGCTGAGCTCGATTTATATGGTACGGTTGACGGAGCTGTATGCACGCTTGACAGCATCAATCATATAACCGATATTGACAAGCTTAAGGATGCGTTCAATAAGGTATCGCTGTTTCTTGAGAAGGGCAGTTTGTTTATATTTGATGTTAACTCAGAGTATAAGCACAGTGTGATTTTGGCAGATAACACCTTTGTAGTAGAAGAAGATAATGTATATTGTGTGTGGCAGAATTTCACTGATTTCCCGATGACTGAAATTAGACTCGATTTCTTTATTGAGGATGAGGACGGTAGCTATACAAGAGAATGTGAAACATTTTCTGAGAGGGCATATTCAGATGAACAATTAAGCAAAATGTGTATAGACGCAGGGTTTGAGGTTGTTGGTGTTTTTGATGATATGACAACTGAGTCTGCAAACGAAACCAGTGAGAGAAAAGTTTTTGTTGTGAGGAAAATATAATGGGAAGATTGATTAGATGTATAACAAGTGACGGCTGCGTAAAGGCGGTTGCACTTGATTCAACCGATATTGTTAACGCTGCAGCAGACATTCATAAAACGTCTGCCGTTGTATCAGCTGCGCTTGGCAGACTGTTAACCGCTGCTTCAATAATGGGAGATATGCTTAAGGGCGAAAACAATTCTGTTACGCTCAGAATGGCGGGCAATGGGCCCTTGCAGGCAATAATTGCAGTGTCTGACTCAAAGGGCAACGTTAAGGGATATCCTGTAAATCCTGTTGTTGAAATTCCGCTTAACGCTAAGGGTAAGCTCGATGTTGGCGGTGCAATTGGCGAGGGATATTTGTATGTTTTAAAGGATTTAGGCTTGAAAGAGCCGTATAACGGAGTTGTACCCCTCGTTTCAGGCGAGGTAGCAGAGGATATCACCGCTTACTACGCAACAAGTGAGCAGACTCCAACTGTGTGTGCATTGGGTGTGCTCGTTAACCCTGACCTTACTATAAAAGCGGCAGGGGGACTGCTGATTCAGCTTTTGCCAACCGCCGATGATACAATTATCACTATGGTTGAGAACAGTATAAAAACGTTTAAGCCGATTACTACGTATTTGTCTGAGGGGGTAAGCCTTGAGGACATTGTTAAGGATGCGCTTAAAGAATTTGAGGTTGAAGTTCTCGATGAGAGCAGCACAGCGTATGTTTGTGATTGCTCAAGAGAAAGAACTAAGGGTGTTTTGAAGTCTATTGGTGAGGAAGAAATTTTGAAACTCGCTGAAGAATCAGAGGACACAGAAGTTAAGTGTCATTTTTGTAATAAAACCTATAATTTCACGACTAACGAGCTTAGAAAATTAATTTGAAAAAAATTGAAAAAAGGTATTGACAATTATCGTTGTATGTAGTATCATATCATTCGTCGCTGGTGATTCGAATCAACGATGCGGCATTTGATGGGAGCATAGCTCAGCTGGGAGAGCATCTGCCTTACAAGCAGAGGGTCACAGGTTCGAGCCCTGTTGTTCCCACCACTTTGGCCTGGTAGTTCAGCTGGTTAGAACGCTAGCCTGTCACGCTAGAGGTCGTGGGTTCGAGCCCCATCCAGGTCGCCAAAAGTCGCCTCTGTAGCTCAGTCGGTAGAGCAGGGGACTGAAAATCCCCGTGTCATTGGTTCGATTCCGATCGGAGGCACCATATTTGCGGATTTAGCTCATCTGGTAGAGCGCCACCTTGCCAAGGTGGAGGTAGCGAGTTCGAGCCTCGTAATCCGCTCCAAAAACAAACCTCGCTGAAATCAGCGAGGTTTGTTTTTGTTTATTTGCTTCTATTTTTGTCAATATTCGGTTTTAGGCTTGAAAGTTTTGTTACATTAATGTATAATTATAAGGATTTTGAAGGGAGATTGCTATGTTATCAAGTGTATTGAGCGGGCATGTTTCACTGCCTGAACTTATAGCGTTATTGTTATCATCATTATTTGTAATATTTGTTACTATGCCTGTGCACGAGTTTTTTCATGCTTTTGCCGCATATAAGCTTGGTGATAACACCGCTAAATACTCAGGTAGACTAACTTTGAATCCGTTGGCTCATATTGATATTTTAGGAGCAGTTTTAATAATTTTGGTAGGGTTTGGATTTGCTAAGCCTGTGCCTGTAAATCAGTATAATTTTAAGCATCCTAAGCGTGATATGGCTATTGTTGGATTAGCCGGGCCTTTGTCAAACTTTGTTCTGGCGTTTATACTCTTTATTATATCAACTATTTTTGGTTATTTTAATCAGGTGTTTTTATATTTGTTTTTCTTTTATGCAGGCTATATTAATATAGTTTTGGCATCGTTTAACCTCATACCTTTGCCGCCTATGGATGGCTCGCGCATTTTGTTTGCCGTATTGCCTGACAGAATTTATTATAAGATTCAGGCGTATGAAAGGCAAATTTATTACATTGTCTTAGCGCTTGCTTTGTTTGGCTTTTTAGATGGCGTTACCGGAGTTATTTCTGGCGTATTACTCAATATTTGTGAATTTATTATTAATGGCATTTTCAAATTATTTATTTAAGAAGTTAAGGGAAAATTATGGAAGTATTATCGTATAAGCTCGGCGTCTTTGAAGGCCCGCTTGACTTGCTGCTTGCGTTGATTTCAAAGAACAAACTGAATATTTACGATATAAACGTATCTGAGCTTTTAGAGCAGTATATGCAGCAGATTGATGAAATGAAGGAAAACAAGATTGTTATTGCAAGCGAGTTTCTTGAAATGGCATCAAGGCTTGTTTATATCAAAACTGTTATGCTGTTGCCTAAGCACGACGAAGCTGAGCAGTTAAAGCAAGAGCTTACGGGCGAGCTTTTAGAGTATAAGGTTTGTAAGGAAATTGCGCTGAAGTTATCCGGTATGACGAACGGCTTTAATACGTTTGTAAGAGAGCCTATGAAGATTGAGGCTGATAAGCTTTATAAACGCATTCATAAGCCTGAGGAATTACTGCTTGCATATTCTTCTGCTGTTGGTAGAGGACTCAGGAAATTGCCCCCTCCCACAGACAGTTTTAAGCCGCTTGTTGCTAAGAAAATAGTATCTGTATCAAGCAAGGTAATTCATATTCTGCGAAATTTGCGTGTAAATAAACGCGTAAAGTTCAGCTCTGTGTTTTCCAAAGCGGAGAGCCGAAGCGAGCTTGTTGCTACATTTTTGGCTGTATTAGAGCTGATTAAAGCTAAAAGAATCTCTGTTGATGGAGATAGAGATAAAATGACTATTTCAATTCTGAAGGAGGACGGCAAGAATGGCTGATGCTAAGTTATCAAATTTGATTGAAGCACTTCTGTTTGCATCCGGCGAGCCTTTGTCAATGGCACGACTTGTTGATATAACCGAAGCTACTGAAGCTGAAATCAAAATAGAAATTGAAGCTATTTCTGAGCGCTACAATCAAGGCGCATTGAAAGTAATACAGCTTGATGATTGCTATCAGATTACAACAAAATCTGAGTTTGCGCCGCCTATCAGAAAGATGCTTGAAATTATTCGAAATACGCCTTTGTCAACGGCTGCGTTTGAGGTTTTGGCAGTTGTAGCATACAATCAGCCGGTAACGAAGTCCTTTATTGAACAGGTGAGAGGTGTTGACTGTTCAGGCGTTGTGTCATCGCTAGTGGAGAAGGGCTTGATTGAGGAAAAGGGAAGGCTTGAATTACCCGGCAGACCTCTGATTTACGGCACAACTAAACAGTTTTTACGTTGCTTTGAGTTAAAGGATTTGAGCGAGCTTCCGCCTCTGCCTAATAATAACGAAATTGATGAGAAAGAAACTGAATCTGGTATAGATATACAACAGGAGGGAATACAATGAGCGAGAATTCAATTAAAGGAATTTTAGACGTAACAATGGACAAGGTTAGAGCTATGGCAGATGCTGATACAATTATCGGTAAGCCGATAGAATTGCCAAACGCCATCACAATTATTCCTATTTCCAGGATTTCTTTTGGTTTTGCCTCTGGTGGCTCTGATGTTCCCAATAAGTCAACAGCCACAGCATTTGCCGGCGGCTCAGGCGCAGGTGTGACTGTTTCTCCGATAGGCTTTATTGTTGTTAAGGAGTCTGAGGTGCGTTTGCTTCAGGTTAGCGATAAACCCGGTGCTGTAGACAAGGCTGTTTCTATGGTGCCTGACGTTTTGGACAAGCTCGCTGACATTTTCGGTAAATCAAAGTAAGCATTTAAGTATTATATGCCTGCATATATTAGTTGCAGGCGGATAAAAACCGCCTTTTAGGAGGCGATTTTTATATTATGAGAATGTTTAAACTTATGCTTTCTATGCTCCTTGTTGCCTGTATGTTTTGCATTGATGTTGCGGCTTATGATATGCCGTCTGTTTCTGCAAAATATGCAGTTATAATTGAGGCTAATTCAGGCGAGGTCATAGCGGGTAAAAATGAGCATGTACGCGCTTCAATGGCGAGCACTACAAAAATTATGACTGCGTTATTGTTATGCGAAAACTGCAACTTAGATGATACCGCTGTGGTGACTAAAGAAATGGTAACGGTTGAAGGTAGCTCTATGGGCTTGCAAGCGGGTGATACCGTGCATTACAGGGATTTACTCTATGGAATGATGCTTGCTTCGGGTAATGATGCCGCAAACTCAACGGCTATTCTCATCGGTGGTACGCTATCGAATTTTGCTAAGCTTATGAATCAAAGAGCGAAGCAAATAGGAATGAAGAATACAAACTTCGTTACTCCGTCGGGATTGGACGATGAAAAACATTACTCAACTGCATATGATATGGCTTTGTTAGCACGCGAGGCGTTGAAAAACGATGATTTCGCTAAGGCTGTAAGCTCTAAATCTGCAACCCTTGAGTATGGCAATCCGCCATACAGGAGAACGCTTACCAATCATAATAAAATGCTTAGATATCATTATGACTGTAACGGCGTCAAGACGGGCTTTACCAAGAAATCAGGCAGATGTCTGGTAACAAGCGCAGAGCGTGAGGGGATAAAGATTGTTGCCGTTACATTAAACGCGCCGAGTGACTGGGAAGACCACAAAACTATGCTTGATTATGGCTTGAGCTTGCCGAAGGAATGCGTTTTGCCTGAGCCTGAGCTTAAAAATGTCAATGTATTAGGCGGTTTTCAGGCTGAGGTTTCGGTGTACACAGATGAGCATAAGCTATCTTTGCTTGATGGGGATATTGACAGGGTAACATATACCGTGAAATTAGCGCCGTCAGTTTTTGCACCTGTGGATAAAAATGAGATTGTAGGAAAAGTTGATTACTATCTTGATGATGTTTTGATATATTCTGGTGACATTAAGACCAAAAATTCAGTTAAAGCGAATTTAACTGAAACTGATAAAGGATTATATTATTGGTTGATTTCTCTTATAGGAACGAAATGAGGATAAAATGGACAAGGAAATAAGACTTCAAAAATACCTTTCTGAGTGCGGTGTTGCATCCAGACGTAAATCTGAAGAACTGATTGAGCAGAGAGCAGTTAAAATCAACGGAAGAGTAGCTGTTTTAGGCGATAAGGTTAATCCGTATAAAGATAAGGTTCTTGTGCGTGGCAAGCTCGTAAAGCAGGTTAAGCAAAAGGTATATATTATGCTGCATAAGCCGAGAGGATTTATCACAACAATGTCAGACGAACAGGGCAGAAAATGCGTTGCAGACCTTGTGAAAGATGCGCCTGCTAAGGTTTATCCCGTTGGCAGATTGGACAGAGATTCTGAGGGTATGCTCCTTATGACTAATGACGGTGATTTTTCTAATTTGATGATGCATCCTCGCTCACACGTGTCAAAGACTTATAGAGTTACTGTAAGACAGCCTTTGGACGAATCTGCAATAGACAGAATGAGCGCAGGTATTGTAATCGACGGTAGAATGACAGCGCCCTGTGAAATTGAAATTATTGAAAAAGACGAAAACAGGGTAGTGCTTAAGTTTGTACTTTATGAGGGACGAAATCGTGAAATACGTAAGCTCTGTGAGGCAGTTGGGCTAGAAGTAATACGTCTTAAGCGAATAGCGATAGATACTCTTAAGTTGGGTATGCTTCAGCAGGGCAAATGGCGAGAGTTGCAGGAAAATGAAGTAAAAAGGCTGATTGTATCAGCTACAAAGAGCAGTTATAATAATCAATCGGAGGAGAAAAGTAATGGTAGCAGTAAAGCCCGTAGACGACATTGAGCTGATAAAAAAATTATATGCTGAGCATAACATTGAATTTAACGAGTATTCAAACGCAGTGTCAGCGGTTGAAAACGGCGAAATGGTTGGCTCAGGCTTGTTTACTTTGATTGATGGTGTTTTGACTCTTTTATCTGTAAAATACCCTAAAAACGACCTCTTTGTGTGTGATTTAATTTCACGTGGCGTGATGAATTACGGCGTGAATAGAGGAGTTCTTTATTGCGAATTGGGCGAAAATGCGCCGTTTGCTGAGTTTGTTGCGTTTGGTTTTATTAAGTCGAAAGAGGAAACAAGCGTTAATATAATCAGAACCTTTACACAGTGTACGCATTGTAATAAATCAAAAAGTTGATTTATGTGTAAATAAGTGTAAAAAATGCTTGATTTTTATATTTGTTTATGATATTATATTTTGGCGTTAGTAATTTTAAGTTTTGGAGGTAAGAATATGGTTGTTCTCCAGTATATACTTGGCTCATTAATTCTTTTGTTGGCTGTTGTAATTATCGCTGCAATTTTGATGCAAGAGGGAAGACGTGCCGGTATAAACGGTGCTATTTCAGGCGGTGCTGATACATTCCTTGCTAAGAATAAGGCTCGTTCTGTTGATGCATTCCTTTCTCGTTGGACAAAGTATCTCGCTATTGCATTTGTTGTGCTTGTAATAATTGCAAACGTTATTTCTATTGTTGCTTCAGCAAAATAAGAGGTAGAAGTTTCTACCTTTATATCCGGGTGTGGCTCAGTTTGGTAGAGCGCTTGAATGGGGTTCAAGAGGCCGCAGGTTCGACTCCTGTCACTCGGACCAAACAAAAATCCGTTCTCGTAAGAGGGCGGATTTTTGTTTGTATTATTGACTATACAATATTCATCATTCATTATTCATTTAGAATGAACGGATTTTCAACGAATAATGAAAAATGAAACTGCTTACGCTGATGAATGAGGTTCTTTTTTTATTTATTTATGCTCTGGATTTGATTGACAATTTTTTTGTTGTGTTTTATAATAATGTTATATTTTGTGTGGATTCAACACAGTATTTAGGAGGGGTTTTATGGATTATTCAAAAGTGCAATATTATGACTATAACCATAAGCTGAAAGTTCACGATAAGCTGTTTACTCCGCTTCACGGTATCAAGCTGACTGACGGCTTGTTTAAAACAGTATTTGACAATAATATTGAGTTTAACCTCACTCAGCTCGATATGGACAGAATGAAATATTATTTCAATGTTAAGATGGGAATCCCAACTGATGCTGAGCCATATCCCGGTCACTTTGAGTTTGACCTTAGGGGACAGACTGCCTCCCAGTATCTTATGTGCGCAGGAAATGCACTCAGATGGGTTGATAATGATGAACTTCGCAAGGGTATGACCGAGCTTGTCGATGTTCTTGAGGCTTCACAGGAAGATGACGGCTTCCTTATGCCTGTTAATAAGTTTGACTTTGCATTTAAGGAATATCCGCACTATGTTCGCATTTGGCTTACATATGCGCTTGTTGCTGCAGCGTTAGGCGGTGAAAAGCGTGCGCTGAGAATGCTTCGTCACTGGCAGGATTGGTTTAACCATTGTGACGATTTGCCGATAATCAAGTATCTTGAGCTTGCGTTTCAAGGCGTTGTTGCATCTCCATATGTTTATATGACTCCTGTTGGTAAAAAAGAGGACTGTGACGTTACTATCGAGCACTATCAGGAAAACTGGCGACTCGGTCAGTTCCTTTCGCTTGAACAGGAAGCTGTAAATACAAGACGTCAACACGGTAAAGAGCCGCATCCTCACGGCAGTGAGCTTGAGGGTATGGAAGGCTATCTTGACCTTTATAGATACACCGGCAAAGCTTATTATCTTAACGCTGTTATTAACTGTATGTATCTCTATAAGCGTGACTGGCAGCACGCCGGTGGCGGTATAGTTATGTGTGAGCGTCTTAAGGGCGGCGATAATATGAAGCGTTCAATTTATCGCAGCAAGAAGTACACTTATAACGAGCTTTGCGCTACAGCTTTCTGGTTGCAGCTTTCTCAGAGATTGCATAGGCTTTATCCGCATAGGGAAGACCACGTATTTGAAATGGAGCAGTCGCTTTATAACATTGCAATTGCTGCTCAGAACAGCTCTATTGATATTCGTCAGTTTATGTGGATGGATATGCAAAAGCACGGCCCTGATATGCCTAACCATTGTTGCTCAGGTGTTGGTACCAGAATTTTTGCTTCGCTGCCTGAGTATCTCTACACAATGAATAAGAACACGCTCAGCTGTGATATCTACGCTGCTAATGAGCTTATGTGGGAGACTGATAAGCAGACTATTAAGGTTACAGAGACTACTAACTATCCCTATGACGGCAACGTTAAGTTTACATTCAATATGGATGAGGCTGAGGAGTATACATTAAGACTTAGAATACCTCAGTATGCAAAGACTGACGTTGATGTTTTCCTTAATGGAGAAAAAGTTACAACCGGTAAAGTTGGCTCTTATGTTGAAATTGGTAGAATTTGGCAAGATGGAGACGAAATCACATTTAATATCGAGTTTGCGTTCAGGTCAACTTTATACTATGGCGATGATGACGTTGAGGGTTATACAAGATGTGCTTACACTTATGGTCCGTTGCTGTTGGCTGTATTGGGTGAGAGAAATCACGAAAATGGAATCATTATGCCTGGTACACCTCAGGAATTTATTGATAGGATTAAGCCAACTGATAAGCCTTTGAGATTTAAAATCGATGGCGCAGAAGGATATGAATTAGCTCCGTACTTTGAATTACAGGAAGAAGAGTTTGTTTGCTATCCAATGTTTGAAGGTGTACATAAGGAACCTGAAATTTATGACCCGTGGTTGCAAGGCGTACAAAACAAGCCTTGGCTTAGAGATTAGAAGTATCAAATTGTAATAAAGAGGCTCTAACATTGATTGGAGCCTCTTTGTTATTGACAAACGTAATAATATTAGATAAAATATAAAAAGAGGGCCGCATAATAGGGGCTCATAAAAATTTATCCTCAATTATACAAAATGAGTATTTTGTATAATTGAGGGGAGATTGAATTTAAAGAATAAGGCTAATAATGGCTTTTTAGCCAATTAAGGTGGGTTTTTATGAATCATAGCGAGTTTCTGTTACTTCCTGAAATAGTTAGAAATTATGTTACATATA
>JAZNLO010000004.1:0-46994 GCA_045579085.1 Acutalibacteraceae bacterium | reverse complement strand
ACCAATGCCTGTTGTTGGCCATTCAAATTCAGCTAACTTTTCAGGAGCAACCAATGTAATGCTAATTTCATCACCATAAAAATATAAAGAAAGGTCATATCCATCAGCATTGAATGCCTCGTAACGATCACCACTTTCTTCGCTATCGATAGTATAGCCCATTTCAATACAGGCTTTTTTATATTCAGCGAAATAGTCAGCATCTACTTTTTCAATTCCCCCGTAAAATCCATTATCTAAATTAGAGCCGCTTCTTAATTTGCCTTTTTGTGGTGTCGGTAAATTTTCGCCAATTATAACTGATGACCAATCGTCTTGAATTGATGAACCGCAGGCAGTTAGCGATACTAACATAGCTAATATCATAGATAAAGAAAGAACCATCGATAATACTTTTTTCATTTTCATCACTCCATAAATATTTTTGATAATACCATTAATCGTGTGTCGCACACTTGATAAGTATTACAGTTATATATCATATTGTAATATATTTTTTTGTTTAAGTCAATATTAAAATATATTATGAGGTGATACAAAATGAGTGGTGAATCCTTAAAAATCAAAAAACGTGGAGAAGATGGCAATAAAATTATTTCTGTACGAATAAAAGAAGATATTTTAAATGAATTGGATAGAATATCCAAAGAAAGTAATTATTCTAGAAATGAGTTAATTAATTTAATATTAAGATATGGCATTGAGAATTTAGAAATAATACAGTAAAAGCGAGGTGAATTTCACCTCGCTTTTGCTATGTATAGATAAAATATGCTGCTTTTTTATCAAAAAATTCTCATTCGTCGCGCCTATGCTAATTTCAAATTATAGTGTTGGCATTTATACTTGAAAAACGCACTTTAAAGGCATATAATGTTTATAATTTAAGATTTTGGAGATGAGCTGTTTTGAGCAACACCATTATTTTTGGCGACAGTTACTCAACCTTCAAGGGCTTTGTGCCTGACGGTTATGCAATATATTATTCTGAAGACGGACGTCCCGACACTGACGTCACACGGGTATCTCAAACCTGGTGGCATCAGGTTATTAACGAGTCAAGCTTAAACCTTATTGAAAACAACAGCTGGTCGGGCTCAACTATCTGCTACACGGGTTACGACGGTATTGACTGTTCCAATTCATCTTCTTTTATATACAGGCTGCGACAGCTTATCACAAACGGTTTTTTTGAGGTAAACCAAATCGACACAGTGTTCGTTTTCGGCGGAACAAATGACAGTTGGTCAAACGCACCGCTGGGCGAAATGAAATTCTCCAACTGGGAAGAAGACGAACTATATTCTGCGTTGCCCGCAATATGCTTCTTTTTAAATCTTCTGAGAGAAACGTTGCCGCAAGCAAAAATCTACTGTATGATAAACACTGAAATCAAGCCTGAGGTTGCCGCTTGTATGAAGCGAGCTTGCGAGGAATACAACATAATGCCTGTGACTTTTGAAAAGATTGATAAAATTTGCGGTCATCCCACAATCGAGGGCATGAACGACATTAAAAGTTCTGTTTTAGAGGCTCTCAATAAGTAAATGTTGATTTGCTTTTCGAGGCTTTTGTGGTATAATGCAGTTGAAAACACACTCAAGGAGGAAAACTATGTTTCCCGGTAATCAAACAAAAATGAAAGCGGTAACCTTCAGCTACGATGACGGTATAACTCAAGATATCAGGCTTATCGAGCTGTTGAACAAATATAACTTAAAATGCACCTTTAATCTTAATTCCGAAAACTTAGCCAAAAAAGGCATACTTATTAGAAACGGGCTGAAGATTGCCCATTATAAAATACATCCGGAAGACGTTAAAAGCGTTTACGAGGGGCACGAGGTTGCTGTGCACACCCTCACGCACCCGAACCTCACTCAATGCGACGACAACGAGGTGATTCGTCAAGTCGAGCAAGACAGGCTGAATCTATCCGAGTTGGTCGGGTATGAGGTTGTTGGTATGGCGTACCCTTGCGGCGGTGTCAACAACAACGACCACGTTGCAGAGCTTATCAAGAACCACACCGGTGTCAAGTACAGCCGCACTATTACCACTAACGACAGCTTTGACCCGCAAGAAAATCTGTTGCGTTTTAACCCAACAGTATACCATCTTGATTTTGATAAAATGATGAAGTTGGGCGAGGAGTTTATCGAGTTGAAGCCCGAAACTCCGAAGGTGTTCTACATTTGGGGCCATTCATATGAAATGGATTACGGCGCAGACTATTGGGTTAAGTTAGAGGAGTTTTTCAAGCTTATCAGCAACAAAGACGATATTTTTTACGGCACAAACAAAGAAGTTCTGCTATAAACAAAGCAAACAGCGGAGTGGTTTCTCACTCCGCTGTTTTATTGTAAGATATTTATACTTCAGCAACATGTTGAGCTACAATTGAACCAAGTTTTTTTACAAATAGCTCGTTTTCTAAAGATTTTTCGTTTAAAATATTTTTTAACTGCTCTTCTTTTTCGCCCTTGCTTAGATAATTTTTTATTTCAGGGGTCATTTTGTAAAAATATATTTCTCCGATATTATCATCGACATTTATTAATTTTTTACCTTTGCTCTTAACAGTATCACAAAACTTACCCGACATTATATATGGGTACTTGTCGATTTTTTCATTAATTTCAATTGAATCTATCTGATGAACGCCCATGATATTTTCACTGTCTTTTTTTGAAACGTAGCATCCCAAAAAGCTTATTCCAACTAAATGTTGCGGTCTCAAAGAAACACAACTATATTCCCAATTAGATTTCGGCTTTTGTTTTATACCATCAACCTTTGGAGATATATTATAAGCTTCAGCCTTTATAGTCTTAAAGCTTTGCTGTATGTTTGCAATGCCAATGCGAACATTTTCCTTGTTGTGAATAGTTAACCATTCACCCTTAATATATATATCTTTATTTTCCTTTTTCCATCTAAACTCAAAAATCTTATAGACCAGCCCATATATACAGACATTAATACCCACAGTACCAAGAAACTGTATTAGTATACTTGCAATAATTTGAAGAGCTTCATTTTCAATAAAATCTATATTAAGAAAATCAAACCCGTAATTTAAAAACACAAAATAAATTGTTAATAAAAATATCATCAGACCTGATGACCATAAAAAGATTTGTTTATAAATTTTGTCATCTTCAAATTCATCTATTCTTTTGTTTTGCATTTTCTTCTCCTTTATTTTCCGCTATACTCACTTATAACGTTCATTAAAAAATTATAGGCTTTAGGTGTTCCGCATACGAAACTGGAAGCAGTGTTATACTGTATCTTTTTTCCGTCCCAATCTGAGCACTCGCAACCACATTCCTTGAGCAATAATGTTGCAGCTGCATAATCCCACGGCTTTATACTTCTCTCAAAATATCCATTAAGTTTACCTGCTGCAACATATGCAATGGCCAAAGCTGAAGAGCAAATACGTCTTATATCCAAACAAGAGGCGAAAACTTTTTTTGCAATTTCAAAGCTTTCTTCCGCATATTGCTTTTTTGTAGAGCCTGCGCCAAACTCTATAAGACAATTCTCTAATTCACGGTTGGGCGCATAGTTAAGTTTATTTCCATTTAAATATGCACCTTTACCTGACTTTGCCACAAACAAGTCTTTGTTATATGGATTGTATATTACCCCGAAATCAATTTTTTCTCCGTCAAAATAAGCCAATGATACCGAACTCATATTGTAATCATAAACCAAATTTGTAGTTCCATCTATAGGGTCTAAAATCCAGCGCTTAGAAGTAAGCTCATTATCCTCTTCTTCGCTCATAAAACCTATATCAGGAGTTAAGGCTTTCAGCTTTTCTTTTACATAATTACTTATTTTCAAATCAACCGCCGTAACAAAATCTGCGCTACCTTTCATTGAAACAGAATTTCTTAAATCTTTATCGAACACAAACAAGGAAGCTTCTTTTACTAATTCTATTATCTTATCGTATTCCATAAGCACCATATATCCTTTCTGGATTTTATTAAGCAGCATACAAAATATATATTGATTATATCACTGATTTGTTTATAAAACAAGAATAAAACCTATCTTTTTTCATTAAAAAAATCACTTGATTAAACTGTGTTTGATTGACGAAAATATTATCGCCTGTACAGCAAACCAGCGGAGTGGTTTCTCACTCCGCTGGTTTATTATAGAATATGCTTATTTTTCAAAATCCTCGATTTTGAATTTGCACTCCTCGCGCTTGCGGAAAGGAGTATTGAAGTTCTTGGTAAGCACTCCCTTTTCCTCAAGATGCATATAGCAATTTACGTCACAAGCTCTGCCGCAAATCGAACACTGATATGCGTGCTGTGCGGGGGGATAGAAATAGATATTACGCAAAATTTCTCTTGCGGTTTCGGGTGTTACCTTTGCCTCACCGCTAATGATTGCGATTCTGTCCTCAAAATCAGCAAATGCATCGGGCGGCATAAAGGGATTCTTCAAACCGTTTGCGCCGTTGTAATAAACTGCGCACTGCCAAGCGTCAAGCTTTCCGTCTTCGGAAATCGCTTTACCAGGACAGCCCTTAACGCACTCGCCGCACTTATCGCAAAGGTGAGCCTCTTTCATCGGGGTTGCCTCAAACTCAGCATCGGTGAGAACAAAGCAAACACGAACAAAGGGTCCGAACTCGTCGGTAAGAAGCGCGCCGTGTAAGCCTATTTCACCAAGTCCGCAAAGAACAGCTGCCTCATTGAAGTCCATCTGGGTTTCCTGTGGCTTGTTCCTGTAAACCGCATCAAAAGCAACCTCAGGATTAGTAGAGTTTTCCTCTGCCATTATCTGCTGATGACGGCGCTGTGGCAAAGCAGAATAGCCTTCCTCCTCAAGCAACATAGAAAGGCGAACAGAAACCATCGGCATAACTGTTTCTTCCATATTCTCAACGCCCATAGTGGTGTACTGATAATATGTGCTGCCTTCCTCAACTCCGCGATATACTCCGCGAAGGACTCTGAATCCAAGACCTATAACAGTCTTTGCCTCAGGCATAAGCTTATGTACAACAGAGTCACTCGGGAAGCGAGAGATTGGAGCAAAGCCAACAAGGTCTGCACCCCATTTTTTACAAAGTTCTGTAATTCTTTCGTTCATTACTTTTTGCCTCCCATCAAATGATTATAGCAAGCAAAGTCGCATTTTCTTCCGCACAGGCAAGCTGAATATCCCCACTGAGTATCGGGCAAGAAGTCCATCTTGGGATAGATTTCTCTTGCGCTGTCTGCGTCAAATTTCTTTTCACCGTTGATGATTGCATCACGCTCAGGGTCGCCCTTTAAAAAATCATCAGTCATAAACGGGTTTGACTTGTGCGCACCCTTGTAGTATACAGAGCACTGCCAGGTGTCAAGGCCGTTTTCGTCGATAGCGTTACCAGGACAAGCCTTGATACACTCACCGCAGTTATCGCAAACAGGAGTATCGAGCGGCATATCGGTATCGAGCGGCATATCAGTGATAATGAAGCAATAGCGGATGTACGGGCCATATTTCGGGCTTAATATCTTTCCGCTGAGTCCCCTGTTTCCGATTCCGCAAGACTCTGCCGCCTTGCCGAAGTCGATTATAACATCGGGATAGGGTTTTCCCTCTGCAACTGCTGTTGCGTGAACGAGCTCGTAAGTATCCATAACCTCAGGGTTGGTTGTTTTATCACCCTTTGTGCGAAGGTTAGGTACAGACTTCTGAAGGCAAGCGTCATAGCCCTCGTTTTCAATCATACCGCCGATTTTAAGCAGGAATATTTCTGCAAGCTCCTCGTCGGGATACTTTACGCCGAGCGTTGTATATGTATAATACTGAGTGTCGTTGTTCATAACGTTGAACAGAGTTTTAGGAATAACGAATCCAAAGCCGATAATACATTTTGCGTTAGGCAAAATCTGTCTTGGGTCTTTTTGTATGTCGGGCTCATCATAAACTTTACCGATTCCGCATACGCTGGCGCCAAGCTCTCTTGCTTTCTGTTTTATCATTTCACTGGTAAGCATTTATTTCTTCTCCTTCTCGTCAAAGTATTTTTTCTCGGTGTTCTCAATAGACGTGTTTGAGTTTTCCACCACGAGCACATTTGCATCCTCGCTTACGACAATGTGATGCCACACGCCTGCAGGGACGGTGTATACAGCGCCAAGCTCCATATCAACCTCTTGACTATCTGTATATAAAACTGCTTTGCCTGACATAAGAACGAATACCTCGTCGGTCAGCAAATGCCTTTCCATCTCAGCAAAGCGAGAAAAACGCTCGTTGTATCTGAGCATTCCCACTTTCCACTCGCCGAACGAGGTCATAACCTTAAATCCGGGCTCGTGGTGGGAAGCCTTTTCTATCATCTGTCTAACTTCCACGCTTTTCCCTTTCTCAGAGGCTCTTCAAATCTGCCTTCCATACATCCGCCTTTCTTTTCAAGCATGGAAACGCAAGCTCTGATACAGCCGCCGCACTTCGCCATATTGTAGCCAACCCAGCTCGGGAAATACTTTTGAAGAGCGCCGTAGACTTTCATTATCTCTTTTTCGTCTGCAATATCGGTTTTGCCTTCAAGAAGGTCAAGAGCACCGTCTTCATTTGCATCGAAAACTTCCTTTGGAACGAAAGGATTATAATATCTGCCTGCATGGGTGTAGAACGCATAGCAGCGCCACATATCAATATCGCCCCACTCGCAGATTTTGCCGTCAAGGTCAACCGTTACGGTTTTGCCTGAATTTATAGCAGGGATACAGCCGCCAGGACACTCACGAACGCAAGCTCCGCACTTACGGCAAAGCGGCTCGCCGTTATACATTTCATCATATTCAAGTTCAGCATCAGTAAATATGAACGCAACTCTCTGAAGCGGTCCAAACTCCGGAGTAAGAAGCATCTTGCTCCAACCGATTTCACCAAGTCCGCAAGCAACCGCTACCAGACGAAACTGGAACTGCAGGTCGGGTGCTACGTTGTCATCTCTTGTGGCACGTGTGAATTGCACGCTTCTATGATGAGCTGTTGAGGTCTTAGCGTTTTCATTAACCTCGATTTGCTCCTCAGGAGAGAGGGTGTTTCCCGGACTTCCGTCCATATCTGAAACGCTTCCTCGAGCACCTGTGTTACGGTATACAAACGCTTCATAGCCCTCGTCCTCAATAAGCTTGCCAACATGATAGAGAACTGCGGGTGCAAAAATTTCGTTGATTCCGCCATAAGCCATTGACGGATACTGATAGAACTGGGTGCCTTCCTCTATACCGCGCTGTACGCCTCTTGGTATACGGAACACAAAACCAATTACGCTTTTTGCCTCAGGGAACAAGAACTTTGGATTCATGTCATCGGGAGCTCCCGCAAGACGAGAAATAGGTGCTATTCCGCACGCATCTGCGCCTGCTTCAAGAGCAACTTTTTTAATCATTTCACTTGTTAGCATGTCTTTTCTCCTTTATACTTTTAATGATGTATCGTTGGCAAGTTTTATAGTGGCATTATTAAGTACACTTTCGCAATACGTGCATTTTTCGCATTGCTTGTTACAGTGTAAAACAGTTGAGGCGAAGTCTTCAGCAAATTTTGAGTTATCAACATAGCTTGGATAGAAAACTCCGCTGTGGTTTGGCTCAAGCAATTCCATTACAGAGCCACGATATTTTCCTTTTGTATATGCTTCCAGCACTCTGCGAGGTGAGGAATTCACCCTCGTTGCAAGCTTCATGGCGGGCGTTAGCTCTTCGTAAAGCGAAACGTCCTCCGGGCGAATGAAGTTGGTTCTTGCAAGCCAGCTTCTCTTGCCCTCGTCACTTGAGAGAAAATCCCAACAAACGCCGCCGAACTGGTAGCCGTTATCCATTTTTGAAATTTCCGCCTCGTGCGCAACAAGGTTATCATGAAAGTTATGCGCACTGCAGAAATTAAGGCATCCGCTATTGGCAAGCAAATACATTTCCTTGCCGTTATCGTTGCACCATTTACGAAGCCTTAAAAGCTCGGGCATATTTCTGTTCAGCTCACGTTTAACGTAAAAGCTATCAAAATACTGTGATATGTAAGACATTCCCTCAATGCTTCCAACTTCCATATTAACAGAAGCGCGCACGTCTATTCCCTCAAAATTTTCTTTGATGAATTTCGCAATCAACGGAGAGGCTGTGGTAACTGAGGAAAGCCCAAACTCACGCTGAACGTAATCGGTAAGGTCGCCTACGTTGTTGAAAAAAGCTCTCGACTGGCTGTTCGCTCCGTAGCAGTTAGCATTAAATAACAGATTCATCTTTATGCCCTCAGCACTAAGACGCTTCAAATCGCTCTCTTGACGCTTTTGGCGCTCAAACGCAGTTAGGGTTTGCTCAATGCCTGCCATGCTTCTTCCGCTTGGCGTATCAGTCCATGAGAAATAAACTTCGTATACGCTTCCCTTGTTTTCTATAATGCAATTTATAAAATCAGGATTTGCGCTCTGTGGGTATCCGACAGTATATTTCAAAATCTGTCCCCCTTTTTGTTTTTGAAAAACAAATTTGGTATACACCTTGATTATATTAAAAAAATATGTTACTATCAATTATAAAAACAATCTATAATTTTAAAAAAACAAACTTAGGAGCAAAAAATGAAGCTTTGTGATATTAACCCGTTTATGCGATATGCCGTGCTTCAACCATCAGTAACTTCAAGCGCACCAATCAGCTGCTCATACGACCATCGCATCTTCTACGTTCAAGAGGGCAGCGCATCTCTTGTGCTGTCAGACAGAGTGATTGACCTCTTTTCAGGCACCCTGATTTATCTTCCGTCGGGGACTCCGTACTACTTTGACGGCAAGGTTAAGGTTATAGCCATAAACTTCGATTTTACCAGAAAGCACTCGGCAATAAAAAAGCCGCTCAACAAATCAACTGATGTTACCTCCTTCGACTCAACACGCATTTTAGAAAAAGATTTGCCTGTCCAGTTAAAAGAGGCAATCATACTGCGCAACGCCTTTGAAGTTGAGCCAAAGCTCGAAAAATGTCTTGTAAGCAACGCATATTTCACCGAGCTGACAGACGCGCAAAGCTCAGCAATAATTAAAGATGTGCTCTGTTATATTGCGCAAAGAGAAGATGTCGGCAGTGAGGAGCTTCCTGAAATAGTTCAAAAAATAACCCTGTACATAAGACAAAATTACGATAAGGATATCACCAACAGTCAAATTGGCGAAGTGTTTGGATATCACTCATTTTACCTTAATCGAGTGTTTAAAAACAGCACGGGAATCACCATACATCAGGCACTGATAAAAGAGAGAATCCGCATCGCAAAGCGTCTTCTTATTGAAACCGAGCTGCCCGTCAGCTTAGTGGCAAGTGAATCAGGTTTCTCAGACCAAGCGCGGTTTTCTACTGCTTTTCGCAAATATACAAGCTACACGCCTATTGAATATAGAAAAAACAAAAAGGAGATTGTGCAAAAATGAAAATCTTAAAGCTTTTACCAGGTATTATTTTGTCTATTGCCATAGCGGCTTTAGCTACATTCATTGAAAATCTTTTACCGATTCACCTGATAGGCGGCGCCGTTATTGCAATGTTTATCGGTATGATTTGTAACAGTTTTTTGAAAAAATACGATATTTTTTCAAGCGGTATAAAATTCACCTCTAAGAAAATTCTCAAATTTGCAATTATTTTGTTAGGTCTTTCGCTTAACATTAACACCATTCTCAACGTTGGCAAAATGTCGATTTTTGTTATGATATTTACCCTTGCAACTTGCTTTGGAGGCGGGTATTTTATAGGCAAAGCGTTGGGACTTAACTGGAAGCTCTCGAATCTTATTTCTGCAGGTACAGGAATATGCGGCGGCTCTGCGATTGCGGCAATAGCACCCACAATTGACGCAGAGGATAACGATATCGCCTACGCTATGTCGGCAACCTTCCTTTTCGATATGGCGATGATTGTTCTGTTTCCAATTATGGGTAGAGCTATGGGAATGAGTGATACCGCTTTTGGCATCTGGGCAGGTACGGCTGTAAATGATACGTCCTCTGTGGTGGCTACGGGCTACGCCTTTTCCGAAGCAGCAGGCGATTTTGCTACAATGGTAAAGCTCACACGCACCCTCTCCATTATTCCAACCGTTATCACATTTGCTTTTATTCAGCTTGGATTAAAGAAAAAAGAAGCATTGAAAAATGCCGAAAGCGGCGAAAGTCTTAAAGCCAATTTCAGTATCAAAAAGATTTTCCCTTATTTTATTTTAGGTTTTGTCGCTATGTCGGTTATAGCAAGTGTATTCACAATTCCGTCGGCGGTTGTAACCGGAACAAAAAGCGTAAGCAAGTTCTTAATGGTAAGCGCACTGGCGGCGATAGGGCTCAACACGTCCTTTGCTGATATGAAAAAAGCAGGCATAAAGCCAATGCTTCACGGATTTATAATATCGGCGTTGGTTGTAGTTGTGGCGCTTTTAGTTGAAATAGCTATGGGGCTTGTATAACAGCAAAAAAACAAGGGAGGTTGCCCTCCCTTGTTTTTTTGCTGTTATTTATTTATCGCTTTTCTTTTGCTTTCACTAAGAGTAAGTCCAATCAGCACTACACCGCTTAAAAACGCCAAAGCCAACCAAGCCCACAAATTACTGTTGTCTGCTGTTTCAGGAGAAATTAAACTATCCTCATTAGATATCTTACTATATACCGCCCTGACCGTTGCATCACCAGTTGCCTTATCAATAACCTTTTCCCACTTAACCGTATATCCGTCTTTAGTGGGCGCCTCAGGCATAACAACCGTCTCACCTTGTTTATAGAAAAAGGTTTTATAAACGCCCTTTTCATCAGTAAAAGTAATGACACAAGCAGGCTCAACACTGACATATTTTTGCGTGTAATTTGTGTTTATTTCTGTTGTATCCTTTGCACCTAAGGTGTTTGCCGAATCCTCATTGTCACCATACCATACCTTAGCCTTACTAAATACTGAATCAATCACAGGCAGATTGTTAAACGCACCATTTGCACCTTCAGCCACAACAGTGCCACCTTTTATTGTAAGTTTATTATTTATAAAAACTCCAAAGCTTTGATTGCCTTGTGTTGCGTTTGATATACCTTTAAGATAGCCTTTCGAAAAAACGGAATCGTTCCACAAATAAATGCCGACGCTTTCAGCATTACCTACTGCAGTACCAATCAACTGACTTTTATCACTATTAATTTCCAAAGAGCCTGTACTGATTCCATGACTAATCACTTGACCTGCTCCACCATTACCTCTTACTGTCCCGCCGTTGATTACAATCTTATCAAAGGCACAAATTCCTCGACTGATATTAGCCTCTCCGCCAATACCAGTAAGGCTTGCGTTTTTGTTGACGATTATATTACCATTAAAACACCATATTCCAGTACTTAAATTATCAGTAGCAGCAACACCGCCCTCCGCAGTCACGGTACCGCCATCAACAGTGAAATCCTTATCCTTAACAAAAATTCCTACACATCTTGTGTCCGATTCAGATGCAGTAACAGTCAAAGTTCCTGTGCTTGCTTCAGTGATTATAAGATTACCCAAAGTATATATACCATAAGAAGCATAATTTGACTCATTATGAGATACTGTGTTATTCCCCATCGCAACAATTTTGAGCGTGTCAAGCCCACTGTAAATTGCTGCAGACGTATCACTACCTAAAAAATCAAAAGCATATCCTGTGCCGTCATAACTGTAATTGTTAAGTGTCAAAGTGTTGGTAATCGAATCAAATTTAACCTTGCCGTCGCTGAAAACATCATTAGCATTTGAAGCCGTAATCTGTACACCGCCAACCCATAGGTCGTATGCGGGTGACAAAGCACGCGATATCGGCATTACGCCAAACATTAAAGCAATACTTAGAATAACTGTTATTATTCTTTTTGTAATTAATGCTCTTTTCATGTGTTTTTCTCCTTTCAAGGACGTTACTATTGTAACCCGTCTAAATTTAAATCCAACCTCACAAGTTTAATTATAACGAATCAGCTTGGTTTTTTCAATATCTTTAATCATATCTATACATTTCTCAAATTTACTTTACAAATGAAATATGATATAATAATAAAAAGGCGGTGGGATAAATTGAACAAAAAAATTACTATACGTAGAGATGACGGCAAGGTTTGCTTTTGCATCCTTTCAGGCAAAAAAGACCTACAAGCTCAGCTAAACGAGATGTATTTCCACGAAGCATATCCAAGCGGTGGATATGCTGTTCAGCTCGATTCTGACAAGCTGAAAATCATCGACTATATCGCGTATGACGTGGTAACCTCGTTTGACGTTATCTCAATTGAAGACTCAGCCGACACGCCTATGCTTGATTGGGTTTTTATATAGACGCCAAAATCTGACAAATTATACCAAAAATCCCTATTGACAAGCAACTATTATAATCATATAATTAATGTATGAACTTTATTTTGGAGGGAATAATATGAAAAAATTAAGCGTTTTAATTGCATTGATGCTTTGTGTAACCATCGGCGGCGTGTATGCCACTTGGTCTTACTCGCTCACCAACGACATTGCTGACGCTTTTGCAGAAGCAAAGGTTACCATTGCTGACGCGGAGTTCATTGGCTCAAACGGTGTTTATAAAATCGAGAGCAACCTCGTTTTGACTGTTGACCAGGCTAATGAAGACCACGAGGCAGAATTAGTGTTTGCCTCAAACGACGGAGGGGTAATTCACCTTACCGTTACTTTCACCCCCGCACAGAATGCTCCTCAGTCTGTTAAAGAAAACGCTGTTGATTCCGAACTTTACTTCGGCACCACAACTGATATGAAGTATAAGATGGACGCAACAGGCAACTACAGCGATACCGGCACAGAAACCGATATCTTCACCATCGCCAATCTTTCGGACGGCATATTCAGCCCGAACGTAGACTGGAACAAGGAAACAGACGGCTCATTTACATATACCTTAAATGAAACCGAGTTGAAGAATATCATATCTCTCAGCCAGACCTTCGTTCTGGACACTAAGGCAGAGCATGATGCATTCCGCACTGCTCTTAACGGCAACATCGTTGCACGAGTAACCGACGGTATCATTTCCTAATTTTAAGATTATCCAAGCGGCAAGGAATGAACGTTCGTTCCTTGCCGCTTGCTCATAAACAAAGGTGCTAATGAATATGACGTCTTACGAGATTTATGTCTTTCTTCTTTGTTTGATTGTATTCGTTATGCTTACCGCTCTTTCAGTTGCTTGCCTATGGATTATCACTCGGCTTTCGCTGCGTTTAATAAGGAGCGGTATTGAAGACGAACGCATTCTCAAGGAACACAGAGACAACGAAGCAAAAAAAGCTAAATGTAAATATGCAAAAATTGCTGACTATGCCGTTTCCGGTGTGGTCTGTTTGGCTTTTGTTGTAATGCTTGTCGTATCAGTCGCTATTCGTTGCACAGAAAATTCGCAGTGCGGTGCGCTCCCCTCTTTCCGCGTTGTTAAGACAAGCTCAATGGCTAAGGCAAACGTTAAAAACAGCTATCTTACCGAAAATAAGCTGACTGACCAAATTCAAATGTTTGACCTGATTCGCACTGAAAAACTGCCCGATGAAATGGAGCTTGAATTATACGACATTGTCGTCTACGAAACAGACGATATGCTCATCGTGCATCGAATTGTGGAAATTGAGGAGCCTAACGAGTCACATCCCGACTGCCGTCATTTCAGACTTCAGGGCGATGCTGTGGATTCACCCGACCGCTTCCCCGTGCTGTATGAGCAGATGCGTGCTATTTACGACGGTGACCGCACTCCTTTTGTGGGGAGCTTTGTGCTGTTTATGCAATCACCTGCAGGCTGGTTATGCACCCTGTTGATAGTTATTGCTATGATTGCTGCACCTGTCTTGGATAAAAAGCTCCAGACAGCTAAGGATGAGCGCTTGAAAATTTATCTCGACCACGAAGAATTAGCAGACGAGAAAAAGCCCGCCTTAATGGGAGGAAAAGAAAATGATTAAAAGATTTCTATTTCCTCTTATTGCATTAATGCTCATTTTCTCTGTTGGCGGTGTTTATGCAACGTGGTTATATGCTGAGGGTTCACCCGAACCTGTTGAGCAGACTGTAAGCCTTTCCCTATCGCTGTTCGAGTATCCACCTGAGGAAATTTTGCCCGGTGGTGAATTAGAGGAAGCTCCTCTTGGAGAAGACCATTTTGGGTTAATTGACCTTATCTTAAATGAAAACAAAAAAGGCTACGGTCTGAACATTAACAACAACGTAGTTTTGCATAAATATCTGAAAAGCGATGGTGTTGCTTATTCAAACCAAAAGGTATCGGGCGGAAACCTAAAATTTATTTTAGACCCTAAAAATAATACACATGGACTGTATTATTGTCTGGAAAAAGTAACAGATACCTTGTATTACGCCTATACTTTCTCCACAGATGCGTTATCGTCTGCAGGAGGCTCAAACGTGGAAATTGTTGCATATCGAACCAATCTTGAAAAGACGGATAAATGGCGCGCAACAACAAGTTATTTAGGTTATGCTAAAACAAAGTCGTTGAGTGACTTAGGCGTAAGCGCAGACCCAAACACAATTGAATATTCGATTGATATGTCCTCATGGCATGCATAAAAAACCACCGAACGAGTCGGTGGTTTTTTACGTTTGTTGAGCATTTAGGTCAATTATTCCTTAAAGGTTATACCGCTGCCGATGAGGCCTGCGTATCTGAAGTCATCAGGATTATGGCGCACGATATAGTCGATATATGAATCTATAATTTTGGCTGTAAAGATATATCCGCTCGGATTCATATGACCGTGTAGATAAAACTTCTTCTTAAACCTATCGTCATAAACAGGCGCATACTTATACAAATCAATAACATAAGAATTATCAAAACGCTCTGCTAATTCATATAACGCATCAATTACGCCGAAAGTTTTATCACTAAGATGCGGTTCATTTGTATTGGGGAATGTTACAAAGAAAAACTTCGCATCAGGGCTTATCTCTTTATAACGGCTGATGATTGCTGCATAATAGCCTAAGAAGGTCGGCTTGTTCTTAGTGTAGTCCTCAAAGTCAATGTCGTCAACACTGCCGATTTCCATATTCTTGCAATAAATATCGTTAACACCCAAAGCTATAACGTATGCCTGACAAGCCTTATCCTTATCCCAAAAGCCGTTTTTCTCAGCAAAGGTTTCCATATATTCCTTAGCCGTCATACCGCTGCGTGAAAAATTATATGCGAGCAAGCCGTTCTTTCTTGCGATATACTGACCCCAAGAATACTCGTACAAATCGTGCCAACCGGGTTTGCCCTCGAAATCACGGGTTTCAAACTCGCCTGACGCCAAACTATCCCCAATAAATGCTATTCTGCGAAAAATCGAGGTATAACTGTAGCTGTCAACCAATCTGTCAAGCGGCTTTTCGTTTTCGTCATACAATTCTTTTTCCCAATCTATCATAACGTTCTCCTTTTAATCAACAAATCTTATTCGTTGATTATCTTAAGCAGCATTTCCCTGAGAAGCTGAGGTGAGCAGTTGCCTCTCAATTCCTTCATACACTTACCAAACAACGCCATCAGCGCCTTTTCCTTGCCGCCCTTGAAATCCTCAACAGATTTCGGGTCTGCGGCGATAACAGCCCTGATTACAGCTTCGATACTATCGGTATCATTTGAAATGATATAGCCGTTTTTCTCTGCATATTCAGCTGGAGCAATATCCTCCTCGAACATAGCTTCCAGTATCTTTTTAGCGTTTGCGTTGCCGACCTTGCCCTCGCTGACAAGCTTAACCAATTCGCCCAGAGCTGTACCGCTGATATTGAGCATATCAACAGTCATCTGCTTTCTGTTAAGTATCTTCATACAGTCGGAAATCAGCCAGTTTGCAACTTCCTTAGCCATACCGCAGCTTGCATAAGCTTCCTCAAAGCAGTCGCAGAACGCACGGCTTTGCAACAACTGGTCTGCATCATACTCGGTCAAGCCAAGCTCGTTTACATAGCGAGCCTTTTTAATTTCAGGCAACTCAGGCAACGACTGCTTGATTCTGTCAAACCACTCATCGTCGATAACAATCGGCATAATGTTGGGGTCAGGGAAATAGCGATAGTCGCCCGCTGTTTCCTTGTTTCTCATAGCATAGCTCTTGCCCTTGATATCGTCCCATCTGCGAGTTTCCTGCACCAAGTCATCAGTGCCGTTCTCGATGGCATCAATATGACGCGCTGTTTCGTACTCGATTGCCCTTACAATCGCAGAAAGCGAGTTCATATTCTTCATTTCGGTTCTGACACCGAGTTTTGTACTGCCCACAGGACGAACAGACAAGTTTACATCGCATCTCATTGAGCCCTGTTCCATTCTGCATTCAGACACCTTTGCAAAGCGAAGCAGCGAACGCAGTCTTTCAAGATATGCAACAACCTCGTCTGCGCTTGACAAATCAGGCTGGCTGACTATCTCAATCAGCGGAACGCTGGTGCGGTTGAAGTCAACCAAAGAGGTATCTGTCCAATCGTCGTGCACAAGCTTGCCCGCGTCCTCTTCCATATGGATTTGCTTTATGCGGATATCCTTCGGGCCGTTAGCAGTGTCGATGGTGACTGTGCCGTTTACACACACGGGTGCAAACCACTGAGTTGTCTGATATGAGCAAGGCAAATCGGGGTAATAATAGCTCTTTTTATCAAAGGTTGTAACACGGTTAATATCGCAATTAAGCATCATACCTGCTGTCATACCCAAGTCTACCACTCGCTTGTTGACAACAGGGAGCATTCCCGGCATACCACAGCAAGCGGGGCAAACGTGGTCGTTCTGTTCTCCGCCGAACTTAGCTGAGCAAGAACAGAAAATTTTAGACTCGGTTGCCAGTTCTATATGAACTTCAAGACCTATGACTGTTTCATAATTTTTCATTGTTTCTGCTCCTTCTCGTAGCTTTCTGCCAAATCAAGTAGACTGTTTTCAGAAAAGGCGGGGCCTATCAGCTGCACGCCGCCTGCAACCACAACAGGAAGTCCTGATATGGATGTGGGCGCAGTGAACAGGTTTTCCTCACACGCGATATACTTGTTTGACTGCACTTGCTCTAATGTGTAGCTGCGCTTGGAGCATACAGGTGCTAAAACACAGTCAAAGTCTGCGAAAATAGCTGCAAATGCCTCAACAATTACTCTGCGAACTCGCTGAGCCTTGTCGTACATTGACATATAGTTATCTGTTGAAAGCACGTCTGAGCCGAGAAGTATCAGCGACTTTACAAGCTCGCCAAACGCTTCTGTGCGGCTGTTTGTATAAAGCTCATCAATATTAGTGTAGGTTTTTGAGCGGTGGCCAAACTTTACGCCGTCATAACGTGAAACGTTATTGCAAAGCTCTGCCGACATAAGCACGTTGAAAGCCGCTTTTGCAGACATAAGAATCGCATCGTCAATTTCAACGCACTCTATACCCTGTGATTCAAGGAACGCTCTAAACTGAGCAATTCTCTGAACAGTTTCCTCATCGGCTGCGCCAACCAAGCCTTTTGCTATTGCAACTTTCTTGACCTTATTGCGTGGCGCATCCTTTTTAAGCTTGCTGCACATTTCCTCAGGCAAACTTGTGCCGTCCTTATCGTCGTGACCGACAATGGCGCTAAGCAACTCTCTGCAAGTCTCAACTGAGTCTGCGGTTACAGACACTGTTTCTGCAGAGCAAACTGCGGGGATTGTGCCAAAGCGCGATACTGTTGCGTAGGTTGGCTTAATATAAAACAAATCGTTAAGCGCTGCAACACGCTGCGGAGCGCCGTTTACATCCAACTGCACTGCTGCAAGAGCCTCTTTACTTTTGAGCAGCTCTCCTGCGGCGCCGTTAAGCTTACCATTTTCATCAACGCAAGCCGAGAAAAACGAGGTTTCTCCCAATAAATCAACGCCGAACTCGCCTGTATTTATCTTTCCACCTATTGTATAGCCTGCGTTTTCAAGCCTTGTTACAACCTCTGCTTCAAAAAGGCTTACATACCCGTCAAGCATTTTTGAGCCCGCTGTTGTAGGCATACTCTTGGTCAGAATCATATCATCAAGCACTACGCTTTTTGCGCCTGTGCCGCCTTGTGTTATAAATAACTTCATATGACGTATCCTTTCTTGCCAAGCTTACTCTACCAGTCGGGGAACTTGCCAATAGCCGTCCATCGTTTCAGGAGCCTGCTGCTGAAGTTCCTCTCTGGTGAATTTTTTAACGGAAACATCGTCACGCACTACCGTGTAAACAGGCATAACGTGAACCATTCTCTCAACTTGCTCGGTATCAATCTCTGCAAGCTGAGCTATCTGTCTGTGCTGGTCTTCCAAAAATGCCAACACCGACTCTCTCTGTGTATCATCAAGCTGAAGCTGGTTTTGTTTCTCCAACCTGACTAAAGCTTCTTTATCCATAAAAGACTCCTTTCTCAGTCTCTCACCTTGATGTGAACTTCTCTGAGCTGCTGCTCGGTAACCTCGCCCGGTGCGCCCATCATCACATCCTGTGCATTGCCGTTTAACGGGAACGCAATAACGTCACGAATAGTGTCCTCTTCGGCTATAAGCATTACCATACGGTCTACGCCCGGTGCCATACCTGCGTGGGGCGGTGCGCCATATGAGAACGCTGTGTACAATGCGCCAAACTTTGCCTTTACGTCTTCTTCCCCGTAACCCGCAATCTCAAACGCTTTCTTCATAATGTTGGGGTTGTGGTTACGCACTGCGCCAGAAGACAGCTCTACGCCGTTGCATACGATATCATACTGATATGCAAAAATTTCAAGCGGGTCCTTATTGAGCAACGCGTCCATTCCGCCCTGTGGCATTGAGAACGGGTTATGAGTAAAGTCTATCTTGTTTGTTTCGCTGTTGCGCTCGTACATCGGGAAATCTACGATGAAGCAGAACTCGAACGAATCGTTCTTGATAAGACCAAGCTCGGTTGCAATCCAAGTTCTCATCTGGCCTGCAAGCTGATTGATTACTGCAGGTGCATCGCTGATAAAGAACAGAGTTTCTCCGTTCTTGATTCCAACAAGCTCTGTAAGCTCTTGCTTTTGCTCCTGAGTTAAGAACTTAGCAATAGGGCCTTTATACTCGCCGTCTTCAAGCGTGATATAACCAACGCCAAAGCGCATTCCAATGCTTCTTGAATAAGCATCAATATTCTTTTCAAACGCTTTTTTGCCGTCAGGAATGCTGAGGTAATCTGCAACAATACCACGAACAAGCTTATTCTTAAACGGTACTGTTCTGCCGTTGAAATCCAAGAACTCGTGCTTAGCAAAGAAGTCAGTCAAATCCTTGATGATAAGGGGATTGCGTAAGTCGGGCTTGTCGGTGCCGTAGTTAAGCATTGCATCCGCAAAGGAAATGCGTCTGAACGGCGGCTTGGATATCTCCTTATCCGAGAACTTCTTGAATGTGTTGTAGATAACAGTTTCTGCTACCTCAAACACGTCCTCCTGACTGGCAAAGGACATTTCAAAGTCGAGCTGATAGAACTCGCCTGGTGAACGGTCCTGTCTTGCGTCTTCGTCACGGAAACAAGGAGCAATCTGGAAATACCTATCGAAGCCTGATGCCATCAAAAGCTGCTTAAACTGCTGCGGTGCCTGCGGCAAAGCATAGAATTTGCCTTTATGCTTACGGCTGGGTACCAGATAGTCACGCGCGCCCTCAGGAGATGACGCTGTGAGTATAGGTGTCTGAATTTCTAAGAAGCCCATCTCCTCCATCTGCCTTCTCAGATAAGAGATGATTTGCGCACGAAGCACAATATTATTATGAACCTTTGGATTGCGTAAATCCAAGAAACGATATTTTAAGCGAACATCCTCACGGGTTTGTGTGGAGCTGTCAATGTCGAAAGGCAACGACTGCATACTCGGTCCGAGAATCTCAAGGCTGTCAACACGCACCTCTACCATACCTGTTGAAAGCTTTGCGTTTACAGTTTCCTCATCTCTCTTGGTTACCTTTCCCTCAACGAGAACAACTGTTTCTTTATTAACACCACGCATCAATGTATCATCAGACATAACAACCTGAGTCACGCCGTAATGGTCTCTTAAATCAACGAAGATTACTCCGCCGTGGTCTCTTACAGTGTCTACCCAGCCTGCAAGCTTAACAGTCTGGTCGATATGCTCCAATCTCAGTTCATTACAGTTGTGTGTTCTTAACATAACTTTTCCTCCATCAAGAAATATCTTAGAGTTTAACATTTTAAAACAAAATAAAAAAGATGCCATTCGCCCATATGGGACGAAAGACATCTTCCGCGGTACCACCCAAATTGATTGCTTAGCAATCCACTCTTATCATCTTTACGCGATGCTACGGACGGTTCTACTCACCTTACAGCTTTCTTCCGCCGGCTCCGAAGTGTTTTTCTCATAAGAAGTATTGCTGTGTTTTCAGCACCCACAGCTCTCTGAAAATACTCAGGTTATGATACTCTCTCCATCAACGCCTATATTATCAATATTTATATAACATATTTTTTCATTCTTGTCAACCAAAACATATCAAAAAAACAGCCACACAAAATATACCTATATTGTATTATTTTATATTAATATTTGTTACAAACCCAATAATATTCTTGCCTTTAAAAGAAACATAAAACCACCCTATTTCTGATTAAAAACAGAGTGGTTTTATAATCCATTAGACTTTTCGCTTAGTCAGCAAGACGCTCCTTGAGCGATTCAAGCTGAGCAGCAAGCTCCTTAGGAAGTCTATCGCCGAACTTCTTGTAATGCTCGGTAATTTCCTCAACTTCCTTATCCCAAGCTGCCTTGTCAACATCGAGGATGCTCTTAAGCGTATCAATATTCATATCGAGGTCAGTCAAGTCAATGTCTTCCGGCTTCGGAATGTAACCGATAGCGGTTTCGTCAGCATCTGCAGTGCCCTCGCAACGCTCGATAATCCAGTTGAGAACACGCATATTGTCGCCAAATCCGGGCCACATAAAGTTGCCCTCATCGTCGGTGCGGAACCAGTTTACGTTGAAAATCTTCGGTGCTTTGTCGCCAAGCTTCTTGCCCATATCGAGCCAATGACGGAAGTAGTCACCCATATGATATCCGCAGAAAGGAAGCATTGCCATCGGGTCACGACGTACAACACCTACTGCACCTGCTGCAGCAGCGGTAGTCTCAGAAGCCATTGCAGAACCGATGAATACACCGTTTTCCCAATCCTTTGACTGATATACCAGCGGAGCAAGCTTTGCCCTGCGTCCACCGAATACGATTGCTGAAATCGGCACGCCCTCACCCTTCTCAAACTCAGGTGAAATGCAAGGACAGTTGCTTGCAGGAGCGGTGAAACGGCTGTTGGGATGAGCACCGTAGGTTGACTTGTCGTTCTTGTCGAACTTTGTGCAATCCCAAGGCTCACCTGTCCAGTCAAGAGCGTTCTTAGGCGGATTCTTGTCAAGACCTTCCCACCATACTGTGTTTTCGTCTATATTGTAGCAAACGTTTGTGAAGATTGTGCCCTTCTTGGTTGACTCAAGAGCGTTGAAGTTTGACTTCTCGTTTGTTCCCGGAGCAACTCCAAAGAAGCCGTTTTCTGGGTTGATAGCATAGAGTCTGCCATCCTTACCTATGCGCATCCAGCTGATATCGTCACCAACTGTCCAGATTTTGTAACCCTTCTTGCGCAGATATTCAGGCGGAATAAGCATAGCAAGGTTAGTCTTGCCGCAAGCCGACGGGAATGCCGCTGCGATATATTTTACCTCGCCCTTAGGATTCTCAAGGCCGAGAATGAGCATATGCTCAGCCATCCAGCCCTCTTTCCAACCCTGATATGAAGCTATGCGCAATGCAAAGCACTTCTTACCAAGAAGAACGTTTCCGCCGTATGCAGAGTTAACTGAAATGATGGTGTTATCCTCAGGGAACTGGCAGATATAACGGTTTTCAGGGTCGATATCGCAAGATGCGTGGAAGCCACGTACCCAGTCATTGCTGTCACCAAGCACGTCAAGCACCTTAGCGCCAACTCTGGTCATGATAGCCATATTGAGAACAACATAGATAGAATCAGTGATTTCAATGCCTATCTTTGCCAAAGGTGAGCCTATCGGGCCCATTGAGAACGGAATGATGTACATTGTACGTCCCTTATAGCTGTCACGAGCGATGTCGTAAAGTTTTTTATACATCTCATCAGGGTCACACCAATGGTTAGTGGGGCCTGCATCTTCCTCATTCTTTGTGCAAATGAAGGTGCGGTTTTCAACACGTGCAACGTCGTTCGGCTTAGTTCTGTGGAGATAGCAGTCGGGCAGCTTCTCCTCGTTAAGCTTAATCATTTCGCCTGTTCTTACAGACTCTGCACGAAGTTCATCAAGCTGAGCCTCTGTACCGTCAATCCACATAACTGAATCGGGCTGAACAAGGTTCTTGATTTTTTCAACAAACTCAAGAACGGTCTTGTTTTGTGTCATTTACTCTCTTCCTTTCAAAAGCTGTGTTATCCAGCATTATTTAACAAAAATCAATATGGCATAAGACAGGAATTATCAAATCCCCATCTTTGCCTATTTTACAGTATATAATAGATTCTGTCAAAATTCAATATCTTTTTTATGAATTTTCTATGACGTTTCCTTACTCTGCGGTTTTATCAATCGGCATAGTGGCGTAGGCGTTGAGCTCCTGACTCGTTACGTTGCCTGACTGAGCCTCATAATAAGCCTGAACGCCAACCATTGCTGCGTTATCCCCGCAATATTTAAGCTCGGGGAAATACAGATTATATCCACGCTTATTGCACTCTTGAGCAAGCCTTGCACGCAGCTCGGAGTTTGCAGAAACTCCGCCCGCAACAGCTATTGTTTTATAGCCCAAATCCTTTGCCGCCGCAAGAGTTGAATCTATAAGCATATCGCACACGCGCTGACGCAGTGCTGCCGACAAATCGGGCACGCTCACCTGCTCTCCCTTTTGAGCGGCGTTGTGCAGCGTATTTATTACTGCGGTTTTAAGTCCTGAAAAGCTGAAGTCATATTTAGCGTCTGCGATTTTTGGGTATGGCAGTTTGTATTTACTTGCATCGCCCGTCTGAGCAATTTTATCAAGCTCTATTCCACCGGGATAGCTCATTCCCATCGCTCTGGCGGCTTTATCAAAGCACTCGCCTGCCGCATCGTCTCGGGTACAGCCAACTATATTGTACTCGGTGTAGCTTTTTACCTCAACGATATGGCTGTGTCCACCCGAAACAATCAGGCACAGAAACGGCGGCTCAAACTCAGACGTGATATAGTTTGCCGCAATATGCGAGCGCAGATGATGCACGGGTATGAGCGGCTTGCCTGTTGCAAGCGCTAATCCCTTTGCAAAATTTACGCCAACAAGCAGTGCACCAATTAGTCCCGGTGCATAGGTTACCGCTATCGCATCTATATCTTCGAGCGTGCATGAAGCATCGCTTAGAGCCTTTGTCACAACTGAGCTTATCGCCTCTGCGTGACGTCTTGACGCTATCTCCGGCACTACTCCTCCGTATATTTTATGCTCCTCAACCTGTGTTGCAACAACGTTTGAGAGCACCTTTCTGCCCTCAGTTACGGCTGCTGCGGTTTCATCACACGATGATTCTATGGCAAGTATCTTCATTTTAACTCCTTTTGCATTGTAAATCCGTCCTCCGCAGGTGAGGAATAAAACCCCTTACGGCAGGCTATCACCTTATAATCCATAGCTTTATACAAGCTTATTGCGCCCTCATTAGAGCATCTTACTTCAAGCAAAATGTTATCAATATTATCGCCTTTTGCCTCGTTATGTAAATGCTCTAAAATCAATTTTGCTATACCCTGACGTCTGTATCCGTCTGCAACGGCTAAAAGATGGAGATAACCGAAATCGAGGCTTTTTTCAAGTACGCCAAAGCCAACAATTTTTCCGTCATCAACCGCCTTAATCACCGCAGAGCCTTTCTCAAGCTCCGACTTAAATGCTCGCTCAGACCAGACTTCTGCCACGCACTCTTTGCACAGCTTCACTAAATCGGGTATATCGGCGTCGCACGCCTTGCGATAGCTAATCACAGCAGTTTCACAACCGAGCTCATCGCTCTTTCTATCTCATCTCTGCACAATCTGTATCCATCGAGCGAAAGGCCGTACGGGTCGTTTATCCCGTCGCCCAGCACAACCGAATCGTAACCGTAATCCTTAAGAGCCTGCTGATGCGACTTGCTCATGCACACAACGAGTTCTGCAGAGTCAAGCAAGTCCTTGCTTACGGGTTGCGACAAGTGCGATGATATATCCAATCCAAGCTCTTTAACGGCATCAACAGCATTTTGCGTTGCAGGCAAGCCGCTAACAGTTGCTATGCCCGCGCTGTCAGCAACGGCGCATATACCGTTTTCGGTGGCATAACGGTTAAAAATCGCCTTTGCCATCGGCGAACGGCAAGTGTTTCCGCTGCATACAAAAAGAACAGTTTTCATTATTCTATCCCCTTAAAAGTTTGCGCTTATCCTTTCGCAGAATACCAGTCCTTGCCGATGTTTACCTCTGCCGGCAACGGCACCTTAAGCTTACAGGCATTTTCCATCTCGTAAGACAGTATTTCTGCGGCACGCTGTGCATCCTTTTCGCTTGCTTCAACGATAAGCTCATCGTGCACCTGCATTATCAGCTTAGCGTCAAGCTTTTCTTCTTTGAGTCTGTTATACACTCTTATCATTGCAATTTTTATGATATCGGCCGCTGTTCCCTGAACGGGCGCATTACGGGCTACCCTCTCGCCAAATGAACGCATAGCGTGATTAGACGAAAGAAGCTCAGGCAGATATCTGCGACGTCCGAACGAGGTTTCAACATATCCGTTTTGCTGAGCATCAGCGACCACCTTTTGCATATATCGGTCAACGCCGCTGTAACGCTTTAGATAGCTGTTTATATATTCTTTTGCCTCGCCAAAGGAAACGTTTATATCCTTAGCAAGCGAAAATGCGCCGATTCCGTAAACAATGCCGAAATTTACCGCCTTAGCTCGAGAGCGCATAACGGCGGGCACAGCATCTATCGGCAGACCGAACACCTGTGCTGCTGTTGCTGTGTGGATATCGGATCCGCTGTTAAACGCCTCAATCATAGCGGCATCGCCTGAAATATCAGCTAAAACACGCAGCTCAATCTGAGAATAGTCGGCATCGCACAGCACCCTACCCTCAGGCGCAACAAAGTATTTGCGCATTGTGCTGCCAAGCTCAGTTCTTACGGGTATATTCTGCAAATTCGGCTCGGTTGAGCTTATTCTTCCTGTACGGGTTTCGGTTTGATTCAAGGTTGAGTGAATTCTGCCGTCCTCTGCAACAGTTTTCACCATTGAGTCGCAGTAAGTGGACTTCAATTTGGCTAACTGGCGGTATTCGAGCAAAAGCTCAACTGCGGGGTGCTTGTCCTTTAATGATTCAAGCACCTCTACATTGGTGGAATAGCCGCTCTTAGTCTTTTTCCCTGCAGGCAAACCTAATTTTACAAACAGCGCCTCGCCCAACTGCTTTGGCGAGTTAAGGTTAAACTCATATCCAACAAGGTCGAAAATAGCCGCCCTTATATCCTCAATACGAAGCTGTAGCTGCTCACCGAACTCAGTGATTCCGTCTATATCCACAAGGAAGCCTGTTTTTTCCATATCAGCAAGCACCGCCGCAAGCGGTATCTCAATATCGCTCAAAAGCGAGTGCTGACCATGCTCATCTATCTTTTCCTGCAAGATATCACACAGGGCTCCAAACGCTGCCGCCGCCTCTATTTCAGGCGAGTCGGTTTTTACAAACGGCACCGAGTATTCGCCCAGCAGACGTTTATAGTCATAGTCGCTTGCAGACGGGTTTAAAAGATAAGCGGCAAGGCTTGAATCAAAAATGACCTTTGCATTGGGGCAAATTGAAAACAGTCGCTTTGCGTCGTTCACCCTCAATGTTTTGCCTTCACACCAGTTTACAATTTCATCCTCACTAAGTTCTGCCACCAGACCGTCGGCTATTGCGTATATCTTGCCGCCGTCGAAAACGCAGTCAAAAGCGTTGCCTTTTAGCTCGGCAAGCAGCACCGACTTAAACGCTTTCGCATCGTCGGGGCTGTCAAACGTTAACTGCGTGGGCGACTGCACTGAATATGCGTCAAGTCCCAGTCTGTCAATCATTTTAAACATTTCGAGCTTTGCAAGCCTTGAAGCGAGCTGTGGCTCATTGGCTTTTTCGGGTATATAGTCCTCAAGCTTCACTGAAATCGGCACCTCAAGGCATATTTTACCAAGCTCACGTGAAAGATAAGCGTTTTCCTTATCGTTAATAAGCTTTTGCCTTACGCCCTGCTTTATTGATTCGCTGTCAATCGACGCATACACTCCGTCTACGCTGCCAAACTGCGCTATCAGCGAAACGGCTGTCTTCTCGCCGACTCCCGCTACTCCGGGAATATTGTCAGAAGAATCTCCCATCAACGCCTTGACCTCAATCAAAGCCTCAGGCTTAAGTCCGCCGTATTTTTCTGCCACAGCGGCAGTGTCATATCTGATTATTTCAGGGTGACCCATCTTGGTTGCCGTCAACAGCACTTCTACGCCGTCTCCGACAAGCTGAAGCGAATCTCTGTCACCGGTTGCGATATAGCAAGTATCTGAGTTTTTGCGAGCGGCGTTTGCCAGAGTGCCGATAATGTCGTCCGCCTCATAGCCCTCAAGCTCAACTATTGATATACCCATCAGCTTAAGCACTTCTTTGAGCACAGGCATCTGCTCTGCCAGTTCAGGCGGCATTCCCTTTCTGCCTGCCTTATATGCGTCATACATTTTATGTCTGAACGTGGGCGCTCTTAAGTCAAACGCTACCGCTATCGCATCAGGCGAGGTCATTTCCTTTAAGCGCAGAAAGATGTTTAAAAATCCGTATATTCCGTTTGTGAAATGCCCATCCTTTGTGGTGAGCAGTTTTATCCCGTAAAAAGCTCTGTTTATTATGCTGTTACCATCAATTAACAATAGCTTCATTGCTTCTTACCACCTTATTAAATACTTATTCATTTTACAGTATAGCACATATTTGCGCATTTTCGTATATTTTTTTTGAAATTATTACTCTTTTATGTTATACTTAATTGAACATATTTGTTTTGCTTGGTGAAATTATGATTATTGGTAAGTTTAAAACTGATGCGTTTGCCGCTCTTGCCCCTATGGCAGGTGTTGCAGACCGCACCTTCAGAGAGCTTTGCAGAGGCTACGGCGCCGCATATACGGTGAGTGAGCTTGTCAGCGCTAAGGCTTTAACGCTTAACGACAAAAAGTCGTTTGAGCTGATACAAGTGAACGACGGTGAAAAACCCACAGGTGTGCAGTTGTTTGGCTGTGAGCCGCAGGTTATGGCTAAGGCGGCTATTGAGGTTGAAAAGCAAGCGCCCGATTTCATTGATATAAATATGGGTTGCCCTGCGCCAAAAGTTGCCGCTTCAGGCGGTGGCGCTCTGCTTATGAAAAATCCTGTGCTTGCTGCAGAAATAGTCAAGGCTGTTGTTCAGGCTGTGAATTTGCCGGTTACTGTTAAAATGCGCTCGGGCTGGGATTTTGACTGCATAAACGCTGTTGAGCTTGCAAAAAGGTGCGAGGATGCAGGCGCAGCCGCTATCACTGTTCACGCCAGAACAAAAACCCAGATGTACGCTCCGCCTACCGACTGGTCGGTTATCGCTGATGTTAAAAAGGCAGTTTCCGTGCCCGTAATCGGCAACGGCGACGTGGTAGATGCAAAATCGGCGGCGCAGATGTATGAGGACACGGGCTGTGATATGGTTATGGTTGGGCGCGCCGCGATGGGCGCACCTTGGATATTCAGCCAGATAAACGCATACATATCCGAAGGCAGAACTGTCACCGACCCGCCCGTTTCGGAAAGAATGCTCATTTTGATGCGTCAAGCATTGGCAACAATCGAGGCTAAGGGCGAGTTCATCGCCATGCGAGAAATGCGCAAGCACGCCGCCTGGTATATGACAGGGCTGAAAGGTGCGGCGCAATTCAGACGTTTAAGCGGCGAAATTTCAACCTTTGCAGACCTTGAAAAGCTTTGCTATGAGGTTTGCAAAGAGAATGAGGGATTATGAATTTTACAGGCATCAAGCCAGACGCAATAATGCTGTTGGCAGAAAACAGATTTAACGATTCAAAAGCCTTTTATGAGGAACACAAAAAGCAAATTAACGAAGGCGCGGTTATGCCTATGCGGCAAATCGCCTACGACCTTTCTGATTTGTTTGAGAGAATAAACCCCGATATTATTCTGGATACCAGACGTTGCCTTTCGAGAGTTCGCAGAGATACGCGTTTCACGCACGATAAGACTCTCTATCGAGAAAATCTATGGCTTATGTTCCGTCACCAGAAAAACACCTTGCCCACGCCGTCAATGTGGTTTGAGTTTTCACCCTCAGGCTACAACTACGGCTGTGGTATAATCAGCTCCACTCCCGCTTTTATGGAATACTGGCGCAAGCAAATCAAGGCAAATCCTGAGCCGCTTATTAAAGCCACCGAAAAAGCAGAGGCGGCTGGGCTTAAAATAGAATCAAACGCTTATAAGCGCTCTAAGGCAGCGGCAGACTCGGTTACAGATGAAACGTTAGCCAAGTGGTACGACCAGAAATGTGCCTTTATGATAAAAGAGGTCAGCGGTGTAAAAAGGCTCAATGAGCCGAAAAAGCTAATAAACGAGCTCAAAAAAGCTTACACCTCACTCAGCGATTTATACAGATATATGCTCAGTATCACTACACGATATAACAGCGAGGAGTTATATTCTTATGAAGAAAATTGAGATGTTCACAGACGGCGCCTGTTCAGGCAACCCAGGTCCTGGCGGTTGGGGCACGATTCTGCGTTATAAGGGCACGGAGAAGGAACTGTGCGGTGGCGAAAAGGAAACAACAAACAATCGCATGGAGTTGACCGCCGTTATCGCAGGCCTTGAGGCTCTCAAGGAGCCGTGCGAGGTAACCGTCACCACCGACTCACGCTACGTTGTTGACGGCATCACTAAGGGTTGGGCTCAGTCGTGGCGGAATAACGGCTGGAAAAAGCCTGACAAAAAGCCTGCGCTCAATCCTGACCTCTGGGAGCGGCTGCTTGATTTAACTCAAAAGCACTCCGTCAGTTTCAACTGGATAAAAGGGCACGCAGGGCACAGCGAGAACGAGCGTTGTGACGCCTTAGCAGTATCGCAGTATAAATAAAATAAGACACCTCTTAAGGTGTCTGTTTTTATGTAAACCTAATTACTCTCAGGGTACTCAGAGCCTTGTTCGATATCTATTTCGTTAAACCTCGCTTGGATATAGTTATACACCCGCTTTTTATCCGCGCTCCACATAGGTGCTACAAGCAAACGTTTATCCCCGTCACCCGTCAGCCTGTTTATAACTATTCTTCTGTCAAGGTGGGTTATGCAGTCACAAAGTAAGTTTACATAATTCTCTATCGTGAGTGGCTCGTACTCCCCTTTTTCATACATTTGACAAAGGCGTGTGCCTTTGAGCACGTGCAAAAGCTGAAGCTTTATGCCGTCAGCCGTTTTGGATACAAGTTCTATTGTAGAAAGCATATCCTCTCTTGTTTCACCAGGCAGGCCTATGATTACGTGCGCAACAATTTCAGAGCCAATCGCTCTCAGCTTTTTACAGGCATCAACGTAGCACTCGGTCTTATACCCTCTGTTTATGAGGTCTGCGGTTTTGTCAGATGCGGTTTGAAGCCCAAGCTCAACTGTAAGCGGCTTTACTGCGACAGCCTTACTTAACACGCTCATCACCTCGTCGTCAAGGCAATCGGGTCTGGTGGCAACGCTTATAGCCACTATATCGTCACGCTTTGCCGCCGTCATAAGCTTCTCATACAAAATCTCGGGCGGAAGATAGGTGGCAGTGTAGGACTGGAAATATGCTATGAATTTATCACCGCTGAATTTATCTTTAACTCTCGCCTTTGCCTTGTCAAGCTGCTCATTCAAATCGCCGTTATTAGCCGCAAAGCCGCCTGAGCCCTCAGCGCAAAAAATGCAACCGCCCGTTGAGCAGCTCCCGTCGCGGTTAGGGCAGGTTTCGCCGCCTGTGACTGACAGCTTGTACACCTTGCAGCCGTATTTTTGTTTTAATACGTCGCTTAGCATATTGCAATACACATCTTCCACCTCCTTTGGTAACACCATTTTAACCTATCTCATAATATGAAATCAAGGGGCATTATTCAGGCCTGAAGATTTTCGGTACCATTGTGCACAACGGTCACAGAACAGCCGTTAATCCCCTTTTATATAACGCAAGCCGCACTTTCAAGCAAAAGTGCGGCTTGTTCGGATTTAATGGTGTTTGTTTTACACAAAGTCTATTTGTTCAATTTAGATGCTATATATTCAGGCACTTGTTCTACTGCTATGTTAAGAACGAATGAAAATTCATCGTAAAGCAATCTTTCAGCCTCTTTGAAATACCTTTCATCAATAATGTGTATGTGTTTCTTTTGATTTTTCAAGTCCTTACGCCTTAGATAAAGCATATTTATAAGCCGCATAAGCTGCTTACAGTCGCCATTTTTTACTGTGCTGTTACAAAACTCCTTGCGTTCTGCATCATTCGCAATCCAGTTGGACTCCTCCTGAGAAAACGAGCATATTATCTCATCAATTTCATCCTGTGTCAGCACAGGTCTCATATTTTTTAACAGCTTTTCGTTATCAGTAGGTACAAAAATCGTTGACCTCTCATCACGCACCGGAACAAGAACATAATAGTTATTCTTCTCTCTTCCTATCTGCTTTACAGTTATATCACTTACTTTACAAACGCCCTGTGTGCCGTAGCAAACAAAAGCCCCAACCGCAAACATTACTCTTCCTCCAAATCAAAATTCAAAACCTATGTGTCTTTTGCACACATTCGACACTTAAATAATAACATATTCTAATCGATGATGTAAGCGATTTTTTTGTTTTTTGGCGATTTTATTTCATAGTTAACACTTCACCTGTGTTGATTTTTATAGCCTTGTATGTTAAAATCAGTTAAAACTGATGCTTGGAGGCTGCTATGAAAAAGGACTCTTTTTTGTTTGCTTGCGCTAAAATGCTTTTTAAATATATCTGCTATCATATCTTGGGGCTTCTTGCCGTTATCGGCGTGATTGCCTTTATCAAGGGTGCTGTTGGAGCGTGCATCGCTCAGCTTTTTGGTCTTGGCATCATTTTGGTTTTGCCCTTTATGAGCGTTTACAAAATCGGCGATACCGATTACAACAAGGTGCAGTTTAACAGAATAAAGAATGACCCGTTTAAGTATATTAAAATCGGTTTTATAAGCTATTCGCCCTTTATCGCGGCTTCGGTGCTGATTGTACTTGCGAAGTTGGGCGTTATAAGCGACGCTTACCTGCCGTTTTACAGGCTGATAAATGCTCCGTTTATGCCCTTTATTCAGGCTCTTATGCCAACCACGCTTACCCTCGCTGAAATAAGCTTGGTTAACGTGATTATTGCGGCGCTCACCTCTGTGCTGCCTCCGATTGCATTAGGGCTTGGCTACCGTCAAGGCTTAAGGCGACTGAACATAGCCGACGCTTTTGCCGCTTCAAAAAAGAACTAAAAACTATGCTTTAACCTCCACTTGCCCGCATATATTTTGCTTTAGAGGTGATTTTTATGCGAGGTAAATGGTTAAAGCTTTTGTCTGTGGCGTGCGTTATCTCGGTTGCTGTTATGGGCACCTTAGGCGCTGCAGGGCGTGTGTACACCGCCGCTACAACGCTGTCACCTCCCAAAAACAAGCTGCCTGTTATCATCATTGATGCAGGCCACGGCGGGTTTGACGGCGGTGCTGTTGCACCCGACGGCACAAATGAAAAAGATATTAATTTAGCCATTTCTCTCAAGGTTGACGCCTTACTTAAAGCGATTGGGTTTGAAACTATCAATGTTCGCACCACCGATACATCAGTTGACACCAACGGCAATTCAATCAGACAAAAAAAGAAAAGCGATATCCTTAACCGCTTTAAACTGATGGAAGAAAACCCAAACTGCATATATCTATGTATCCATCAAAACTGCTACTCAGGCAAATCAATAAACGGCGCACAGGTTTTCTACACCGCCGCAAACGATGAGGCGAAGCTGCTTGCGCAGTCTGTTCAGGATTCAATAAAGGGATTCGTACAAAAGGACAACAAGCGTCTTATCAAGCCGTGCACAAAAGACGTGTATCTTATCTATAACGCGAAAGAAACCGCCGTGCTTATTGAGTGCGGTTTTATCTCAAACGCAAACGACCTTGCAAATCTCAAGGATTCAGTATATCAACGCAAGCTTGCTTTTGCCATTGCTTGCGGCCTTACAAGTTATCTTAATATGACGGGAAGTGGAATAATTGGCGAAAACTAAAAGCATATACATTTGCTCCGAATGTGCTTTCGAGAGCGTAAAGTGGTACGGCAAGTGCCCGTCTTGCAACAGTTGGAACACGCTGACTGAGGAAATCGTTGAGCTTGAGCCAACAAGCGCAAAACGTTTCGATACCGCCGCTGTCAATTTATCAGCAAGCGCAAAGCAGCTCAAAAACATAAGCACCGACAACGAGCACCGCTATCACACGGGCATCAACGAGCTCGACAGAGTTCTGGGCGGCGGCGTGGTTAAAGGCTCGCTTGTTCTGCTCGGTGGCGACCCCGGCATAGGTAAGTCAACGATGATGCTGCAGATTTGCGAATATCTGGGTCAATCAATGCGTGTGCTGTATATCTCAGGCGAGGAGTCGCAAAGACAGCTTAAGCTAAGAGCTGACCGACTCGGTGTTACAACCGAAAACTTATCGGTTATGGCTGCCACAGATGCTCAGGCAATCTGCGAATTCATCCGTGCGGACAAGCCTGACCTTGTCATAATTGACTCAATCCAGACAATGTGCATAGCCGAGTTGTCATCATCACCGGGCAGTGTGCCACAGGTAAGAGAATGCACAAATCTGTTCTTGCGCACCGCTAAATCAAGCGATATACCTATCTTCATCATAGGCCACGTTAACAAAGACGGTGCTATTGCAGGTCCTAAGGTTATGGAGCATATTGTTGATGCAGTCTTGTACTTTGAGGGTGACAGGAATCTATCCTATAGAATACTAAGAGCGGTTAAAAACCGCTTTGGCTCAACCAACGAAATCGGTGTTTTCGAAATGTGCGATAACGGTCTTGTTGAGGTTGAAAACCCCTCGCAAATGCTATTATCAGGCCGCCCGACAAACGTGCCCGGCACCTGTGTTGCCTGCACGCTTGAGGGCAGTCGACCGATTCTTGCTGAAGTTCAAGGGCTCGTTTCCACCTCAGGCTTCAGCGCACCCAGAAGAATGTCCACAGGCTTTGATTACAACCGCTTCAGCCTGATAATTGCGGTGCTTGAAAAGCGAGGCGGCTTCTATTTCTCAAACCTCGATGCTTATATGAACGTGGTTGGTGGTATCAGGCTCGACGAGCCGGCCGCCGACTTGCCCGTTGCGCTGAGTTTGGTTTCAAGCCTTAAGGATGCGGTAATCTCCGAAGATGTTGTTGCGTTTGGAGAAATCGGTCTTGCAGGCGAAATTAGAGCGGTTTCTCAGGTGCAAAACCGCATCAACGAAGCTGTAAGGCTCGGCTTTAAAAAGTGTATTGTGCCTTACGCATCTCTAAAACAAATCAAAAAAACAGACAACGTTGAAATCTACGGAGTTAAAACACTGCGCCAAGCAGTTGAACTTGCGATGAAATAAAAAGAGAAGCGAGGTTATTGCTGTGAAAAAGAAAGCGCTTATCATTTTAGGCATTGTTGTCATTATTTTAGTAATAGCAGCGTTAGTAACCAGTTATGCAGATAGTGCCAGAGTGAGAAACTCAGTGGAACCAGTATACACCATTAAAATCGTTTCTGAAGATGGCAATAAGGTTACATACTGGGGACTGGGCTACAAGGTTATCAGGTACCCAAGTGTAAGTCCTAACGAACCATACAAAAACAATCGTGGTGTTAAGTATGGTGGTTGGTTTATGAATTATGAATTGCCTGTTGGAATAACAAAAGAAGAAGCCGTAAAAATCGCTCAAAATGACATAAAAGGAATAGAAAAATCCACCATCATAAACTTTGAAAATCCAACTGTTGAAGAATTGGTGTTGGACGAAAAAGTATCATTTTACTTATTCAATGCTGATGAAAATATTAAAGGAAAAAAGGCATATAGAATAACTTTCAATACAGAACAAGATGGTTTGTTAGGTCCAATAGTTTATTATATTGACAAAGATAATGGTAAACTTTTGGGACTTGATTATAGAGAATAATCATAGGGCAGTTAAACAACTTCTGATTTATCAAAAAGGAAGCACAAAATTTTGTGCTTCCTTTTTTCACTGTCCTTAAGAGTGCATCTCAAAACGAGTCTTCTCTTTTTTATCTTATAAGCTCGAAAGTGTCCCTCAGATAGCTGTAAACCTCGTCAAAGACATTGTGCGAGCGTGCAAACTCGCCTGTGAATGAAATTGCGGCAGCCATCAATATGCTGAGCAAAAGCGCTATCAAAACGCCGATTACCGCTATGGAAGCTTCGTCGTTTTTCGCTTTTTCAGCAAGTCCCAACGCAATTATGCCACAGGCTAAGAACGTCATCCACTGATAATCGCAAGCGTATCGCTGTGCCACTCCACCTGATGTGCCGATTACCACAACCGTAATCAGCGTGGCGATAAGCAGTGCAGCAACAAACCTGAGTGCTGACTTGTCCTTGCCCTTTAGCGCAAGCGGTGTCAGCAAGGCAAGCCAACTGAGCGGATACGCAAACAGTCCTACCACGCCGTTTAAATAATTCACTTGCGACATCTGCACAAACGGTGCTTTATCCACCGCAACGAACGGGAAAACTCCGCTGATTTTCGGTTGCTCAAACAGGTAGCAGCTCAGCGTCTGGACTGCGTGCGGCAGATTTTTAAGCGAGTTATAGCGCACGTCGGATACCGTTAACTGATACCTTGCGCCAAACTCAAATATGCTATCGAATCTTAGATAGTTATACGTTGCAAGCAACCCACCGATTATGGCAAGCGGCGCAATAAAGCAGACTGCCTGCAAAAGCATCGGTTTTTTCTTTTGCCTGAGAAGTGTTGGCACAACCATCGCCAAAACGGGCAAAGCCGTGAACAAACAGGTTGGGCGACAGCCCACGCTTAGTGCCAAAAACAAGGTGGACAAAATCAGTTTCCTATTGCGTTTTTCCTCCGCCTGTGTATACAAAATTGCGTAATCGAGCGCTAAAAAGCTCAGCAGCAAGCCCGACGTGTACGGCACCTCATAAAACCATGACCTTGCGGTCAAATAAGCTAACCCTGAGCCGAATAGCAACGCTGTAAGCGATGCGTAATAAATCAAGGCATTCACCGATTTGAACAGCTTTCTTACAACGTCTGTATACAGCTTTCCGAGCGCAAATGCCGCACAGACCGCCAGCAAAAACGAGAACACGTATGTGCTCAAAAATTTGCCTGTGAGCAGTCTGAAAGGAAGCAGTATCAGCATCGGCACAACCCCGAAATAGCTATAATACTTGCCGTTGTAAAACGCAAAATCCCAAACGTAATCTATCCCTCCTCTTGAGGCTGAATCGTATGGATTTTCGCAGTTAAGCAGCTCATCAGACGGCTCAATATCGAGGCTTATCTGTCCCTTTGCAAAAGCGTCGGTTTGCATCATATAAGCGTCGTTTATATCGGGGGTATCGTAAACGAGCTTTGAAACAGAGCAGTGCTCTGTATTGGTTTCATACCCAGGTGAAAGCAGAAATACTATCACCATAAACATCACAAAGCAAGCGGTGACGAGCATTCCTCCTGAATATGACTTCTCTGTTAAGTCAAGCTTTTGGCGCCACACCCTGTTTTTAACTGCAAGAAACAGTAAAAATATCAGCAGTGTAAAGACGATGACCCTTAACCAATGTATCGAAAACGGCGGCATATTGAGCTTTACGGCTGCCACCCTCACAGGCTCGGCTGTGAGCATCTCAACAGTTGCAGACTTGCACTCGCCCTGCGTTGAGAGATACATAATGTGCGTGCTTTCAAGGCTGTTAATCCCCTGCTGTTGACCGATGCGTTCCGAAACGCTACCCTCATCTATCCACGAAACACGTGCAACTGCGTCTGCGTTGCCGATAACAACAAGCTCCACGCTGTTAAGCGGCGTTTCGGGCTCGAAGCTGAGCGTTGCCTCGCCGTCTATTTCTATATATTCATCCGTAACCTTTGCGTTGCCCGACACGGTTATATCATCTACGGGCAAGGTTTTTGCCTCGCCGCCGCTTATCAAGGGCATAAAGCAGCGATACTGCAACAATGTGCATTCAACCAAAAGACAGCACAAAAATATTACTATCAGCTTAACCCACGTTTTATCAAGCTGCTTTAGCTTCACTTCGCCGCTCCCCTTTCAAGTTTAGATTAACTTAACTATAACACAAGCCCTTTCAAAAATCAAACCCTACGCTATCTATTATAAGTATCTGCACGGATATAATGATATTATTGATACTGATATAAAAATGTGATATATATAATATTGATAAGACTTTAAAATATTAATTGGTTTATACACGTGAGGAAAATAACTATGAAAATTAAATATCTGGATTGTATTGAAGTAATCGTGGAAAAAGAAAAATATGCAAAAAACGGTGTGCACAAAGGTATGCAAGGCGTAGTATGGTTAGAAGAGTGTATTAACGGCGAATGGGATATATGCTTTCCTCAGTACGGGGAAAAACCTGATATTGCAGAAATCTCAATTAAAGAGGAAGACTTAAAACTTATCCCAAAAATAGATGCAAAAGTTAACGAGAAAATCAAGAGTCAATTTGAAAATTAAAACATCTAAAATAAAACCCCCTCGCTCTCAACGAGCGAGGGGGTTATCATTTATCTTAGTCCGTTGTGTAGGGCAGAAGAGCGATATGACGTGCACGCTTGATAGCGGTGGTCAAAGCTCTCTGATGGCGTGCGCAGGTGCCTGTTGTTCTACGAGAAAGAATCTTACCTCTCTCGGAAATGTACTTGCGCAAACGAGCTATATCCTTATAGTCAATGGTCTCTACACGGTCAACACAGAACATGCAAACCTTCTTGCGAGCCTTGCGGCGCATAGGTCTGTCCATTCTTTCGGTATTCTCCATCTTTAATGACCTCCTTTTTGCTGAATATTAGATAATGGGATTACCCCTGTATCTCAGGGCTCCCTTGCTTTTGATTAGAACGGCAAATCGTCACCGTCATCCTCAAATTCGGTAAAATCATTCGCATCAGCATTGTTTATTGCCGGCGCCTGATTATCAGTGTTCCTTGTTGCTGAGTCACGTCTGCTGTCTGCAAAATAGGTGTGGTCTGCAACGATTTCCCAAGCGCGACGCTTGTTTCCGTCACGGTCGGTATAGGAACGCACCTGAATGCTACCCTCTACGCATACCTGCATGCCCTTGGTGAAATACTTGCTGACAAACTCAGCATTGTTTCTCCAAGCGACTATATCGAGAAAATCTGTTACTCTCTCATTTCCCGAAGTGAAGTTGCGCTCTACTGCGAGGGTAAAGGTAGTAACAGGGACATCACTTGCAGTGTGGCGCAGCTCAGGATTATCTGTGAGGCGACCCATTACAATAGCACGGTTAAGCATCTGTTACTTCTTCCTTCCTTATTTTTTAATTATCATCGAACGAAGAACGCCGTCGGTGATGTTGAGAACACGGTCAAGCTCTGCAGGGAACTCAGGCTCGCTCTTGAATGAAACAAGAGTGTAGTAGCCCTCAGTCTCGTCTTCGATGGCGTATGCAAGCTTGCGCTTACCCCATTCGTCAACTGCAACTTCAGAACCGTTCTCATTTATCATGTCTGTGAACTTGGAAACGAGTGCAGCAGTAGCCTCATCACCCTGTTTTACCGAGAACACCATGACAATCTCATATGAGTTGATTACTGACATTCTTTTAGCACCTCCTTATGGACTTTTGGCCCTCTTTTTCTGAGGGCAAGGGGAACCTGCGAAATTACAGGCAATAGTCATAATAACACAGTTTTGTCCACAAGTCAAGCGAGAAATTACCGGATATTTACGTAATCCTTAAATCATTTTGCGCTTTGAAAACAGGTTTACTGCCACTATCCCTGCCACTGCCGCCAATGCTACCGACAAAAGCAGTCTTACCGGTGTTGCCGAAGTAAACTGGGTGCCGCTTACAAAAATTGATATAAGCAACAGCGGCAGATACACCGCCAGTCCCGACATTGCGCCTACCACCATTCCTTGACTTTTGTGAATTGCCGCTCCCACAAAGCCTGCAACGGCTGCCCCAAGTGCAATACAAACCGTTCCCATCGTCACAGCCGTCTGCTCAGGCATATCAAGCTTTGTAAGAATAAATGCGCAAACAAGCATTGCCACCATTGCTGCGGCAAGCCCTGAAACTAACGCCCAAATCAGCGAATATACTATATCGTTACTTCTTAAGCCCTTTGCTCTTTTCATATAAAAACCCCTCCGTTTGCTTCTTCTAAAGCATATTCGAAGGGGTTGATTTTTATGCTATTTCTGCTCCTCGTGAATAGTGAGGTTCTGTGCTACTGCAGTGCGGGTTACCTGAATCTTGCTGCGGTCTCCCGAAGACTCGATAACAATGCTGTCATCCTTAAGCGAAACGATTCTGCCGTAAATTCCGCCGATTGTGATTATCTCATCACCAATCTGCAGCTCTGCGCGCATCTTTGCTTCTTGCTTTTGCTGCTTTTTCTGGGGACGAATCATAAGAAAATACATAACTGCGATAAACACAACAAGCATTACAATTGACAAAATTGAGCTTGACTGCTGTGCCTGAGCGCCGCCTTCAGCAGCGGTTAACATATAAAACAAATTCATTTACTTTTACCTCCAAATTATACTATTGACATTGTACAACAATGGCTTTAAAAATGCAAGCCATAATTATATCCATAAAGCCTTTTAACGCTGATTTTTGCTCAACTTTTCAACCTGTTCGGCATCGGGCGTTACAAAAACCGTTTCATAATTATCGTAAATCACCATTCCTGGCTTTGCTCCCGACGGCTTTTTAACGTTCTTGACCTTGCAATAATCAACCGCAACCTTACCCGACTGTCTCGCCTTTGAGTGATACGCCGCAAGCATTGCAGCCTCGAGCACAGTGCTCTCAGGCACTTGTGAACCGAGTGCTGACACAATCGTATGTGTGCCGTGAACGTGCTTTGTGTGAAACCACAAGTCAGACTTCGCTGCCGTACGCAAAGTAAGCTCGTCGTTTTGCTTATTGTTTCTGCCAACATAGATATCAAAACCGTCTGACGAAACAAAGTGCAGCGGCGGCAACGCCTTAGGCGGTTTGCTGTTTTTTTGCCCTTTTATCCTTATATATCCCGATTCGCAAAGCTCGTTTCTTATCTCCGATAACTCACGCTCAGTCTGTGCACGACTCAACTCATCGAGCACGCTTTCTAAATACTCAAGCTCGTTTGTGGATTTCTCAATAAAGCCTGTCAGCATTTCCTCAGCCGTGTTCGCCTTGCGGTACTCTGTAAAGTAACGCTGTGCGTTTTGCGACGGCGAAAGCTCTGTTTTCAGAGGAATTCGCACCACTGAGCAATCCTCAGTGTAATAGTTGCTGACCTCAGCATACGGCGCTCCACGCTCAATCGAGTAAAGATTAGCCTTAATCAGCTCACCGTATATTCTAAGCTGCTCCTTGTCCTTACAACGACTCAGCTCGCCTTTTTGCTTTTCAATTTTTCTCGCTGTTCGCTCTATGAGTATCGTGACAAGCTTTGTCAAGTCATATGTTCTGCGACGAATAATTTCGCTTTTTTGACGTTGCGAGTAAAATGCATCACACAGCTCGCTAAACGTGTCATACACCCGTGTGTCACACATAGTACCGTACTGCTCTATCGGCATATAGGTGAACTCATACGGCTGCTGTTCCTGACTGACAAGCATCGTGGGGGTTCCCGTACAGATAAAGCCTTTGAGCCGCTCTAAAGCCGCAGTTAGCCCGTGCATCTGAGCATACAGTGCAATCTCCCTCGCAACAAGCGGCGACACGCCCTCAACGGCTGTTGAAAGTGCTTTCGACAGCTCGAGTCCCGACTGATTAACCTTTGCCTCAATCAATTTTAAATCGCTCTCACGCAAATCAGCCTTATCCTGTGACGGCGGAAGCTCATACTGTGCGCCAGACAAAATCAGTCTGCCTGCAGTTTCAAGGTCTGTCCTGTGGAGAGCGTCGATTATTCTGCCGTTTGAGATAAGTATCACGTTTGACTGACGCCCCATTATCTCAACCGCTATCGTAAGTTCAACAGCATCGCCCAACTCATTAAACGATGAAAAATCAAGAAACAGTGCTCGGTCAAGCCCGTTTTGACGCACTCTCTCAAGCCGTGCCGACGAAAAATGCTTTCGCATAAGCATACAAAACATCGGCGGTGTGAGCGGATTTTCAAACTGCATTTTTGTAAAATGCACTCTCGGCCCCACCGAGCTCAACGTAATCAGCAACTTGCCCGAAAACGACTTGCCGCTTAGCGTGATAACTATATCGTCACGTGTAGGCATATAGATTTTGTCAACCCTTGAGCCGATGCCTTTTTCAATCTCACCGACTATATGTGACATAAAAATTCCATCGTATGCCATTAGTCTTCCTGCTCTCCTTTTTCTTTACGACAACTTATACCAATTAACGCTACATATAAACTGCAGGGTCCTGCTCGTCTAACACTGTTACCTCTGCGCCAACTTGCTTAATAGTCTCGGCAAGCACCCGTTTCACAGGCTGCTCTGTGCAAAAATGTCCGAGTTCAATCAGTGCAATCCCCTTTTCACGAGCAATCAATCTTAAATGATGCTTGCTTTCTCCCGTTATAAGCGCCTGTGCGCCTGCCTCAACTGCAGGCAAAATAAAATCTCCTCCGCTGCCTCCACAGACGGCAACTGTGGTGATTTTTGAATCCACATAAGTAAACTTTGCGCCGCCTGTGCCAAGCTTGTCCTTTGCATATTTTACAAGCTCGTTAACATTGTCAAAGCACAGTTCTCCGACTCTCGCCATTGGCACATCGCCAAAGCCGCAAAGCGCTTTTGCATTCTTAATGCCGAGCACGTGGCTAAGCGCATCATTTACTCCGCCTTTAGCAATATCCAGATTTGTGTGTGCGCTGATTATATTAAGCCCCGCACGCATAGCCAACTTGGCGGGCGAATCGTCGGGTTGGTCGGCAAGCTCGCCGAAATATGCCGGATGATGCGTAACGAGCAGTGTACAACCGCTGTTAATTGCGCCCTCAACCGTAGCCTTTGTAACGTCTAAGGCGACTGCAACCTTGTCTGCAGCCGCATTCATACTTCCCACAAGCAGACCAACACTATCCTCCTCAAGACATTCACTAAACGGAGCGAGCGCATTTAACTCATTATAGATATCACTTACTCTTACCATCGTTATCCTCCCTGAGCTTATCGCTGATTGCGTCTGCCACTTTTTTCAGCACGCTTATCCGACTTTTATCAGTTGCATTTTCAAGCGACTGAATGTGCTTATTAACCCTGCTTAACTGCTTTTGAAGATACTCTCTGCCATATTCCTGTTCAGCCGTTACAGTGCCTGTATAGAGATAGCACAAATCGGGCTCTCGGCAAATTCCGTCATATACGGCTCTCATCACTACATACAATCTGCCCGCATCCTTGACAAGCAGTTCTTTCTCAACTTTGAATCCGCTTTCACAAAGGTATTTTCGCAAATCGTCAGCCGCCGTCATCGGTTGAAGTATGTATCGCTTATCCTCGCTCTTTGCCCAAGAGCAAGCTTCGATTATTTCGGCAATGAGCTCTCCACCCATTCCGCAGATTACAATGTCGTCAACCTCTTTTGCCGCAATCTTTTCAAGCCCGTTTCCAAGCCGCAAATCTACTTTATCCTCAAGCGAATAACGTGCAACGTTTTTTGCCGCATTCTCAAGAGGACCTTTCCCGATATCGCAAGCTATTGCAGAGCACACTCTGCCCTCTGATATAAGCTTTATGGGCAGATATGCGTGGTCTGTTCCAACATCTACAATGTGACCGCCGTCACGCACAAGCGCAGCGGCGGCCAATAGTCTTTTACTCAGTTTCATTACTTGCACGCCAAAAAGGCATTGATTTTATTTACCATCTCGTCAACGTCAACTCCGTGAACTGCGCAAGCATCCTCAAGGGTTTCACTGCGTGCCGACGGGCATCCAAGACAGTGCATTCCCATCTCGAAGAAAAACGGTGCGGTTTCAACGTCTAATTCAAGTATTTCGCCTATAAGCATATCCTTTGTTATCTGCATAATTATCACTCCTGTATTTGTTCTGTTTCGTTATCGTCTGTAAGTTTACCTTCCATCATATCGGCAAACTGTGCAGCGTCCATCTTCTCGTTATCGAAAAGATACTTAGCAACTGCGTGAAGCTTGTCGATATGGTCGGTCAAAATCTGCTCGCCGTGCTTGTACGCGGCATCAATCAGCTTGTGAACCTCGCTGTCAATTTTGGCTGAAACCTGTTCTGAGCAGTTATTGGTATGGCCGTAATCTCTGCCGAGAAAAACTTCCTCGTTTGAGTTTGCATACTGTATCGGGCCAAGCTCATTGCTCATACCGAATTTTACAACCATATCACGCGCTATCTTGGTGGCTCTCTCAATATCGTTTGCCGCGCCTGTGGTGATATCGTTAAATATAAGCTTTTCTGCTATTCTTCCGCCAAGCAGCATTACAAGCTCTTCCTTCATTTCGCTCTCGTATTTAGAGAATTTATCCTCGCTTGGAAGCGAAATCGTCATACCCAGAGCTCTGCCGCGCGGAATAATTGTAATTTGATGGATATCGTCCTGTGTGGGCAGATAGTAACCTGTTATAGCGTGGCCCGCCTCGTGATAAGCGGTGTTAAGCTTTTCTTTATCCTTGATAACCCAGCTCTTCTTCTCCGAGCCTGCGATTACCTTTATAGTTGCTTCTTCAATGTTTTCCTCAGTTATTGCCTTAAGTCCCTTACGGGTTGCGAGCAATGCCGCCTCGTTCAAGAGATTTTCAAGGTCTGCGCCTGTGAAGCCTGAGGTTGAACGAGCAATCGTTTTTAGGTCAACATCGGGTGCGAGCGGCTTTCCTCTTGCGTGAACCTTAAGGATTTCTTCTCTGCCCTTTGCATCGGGGTAATTTACGGTTACCTGACGGTCAAATCTGCCCGGACGCAAAAGTGCTTTATCAAGTATGTCAGGGCGGTTTGTTGCAGCGATGATGATTACGCCCTCGTTTGCGCCAAAGCCGTCCATCTCAACGAGCAACTGGTTAAGGGTCTGCTCACGCTCATCGTGGCCGCCGCCAAGACCCGCTCCGCGCTGACGTCCAACAGCGTCTATCTCGTCGATGAAGATTATAGCAGGTGCCTGACTCTTCGCCTGTTCAAACAAGTCGCGCACTCTTGATGCACCGACACCAACAAACATTTCAACAAAGTCTGAACCCGAAATTGAGAAAAACGGCACGCCTGCCTCGCCTGCAACAGCTCTTGCAAGAAGAGTTTTTCCTGTTCCGGGAGGGCCAACAAGCAGCACACCCTTCGGTATGCGGGCGCCCATATCATTGAACTTCTTAGGACTTTTTAAGAACTCTACGATTTCCTCAAGCTCTTCCTTTTCCTCGTCTGCTCCCGCAACATCGGCAAAGGTGGTCTTTCTCTTATCAGCAGAGGGCTTCTTCGCCTTTATCTTGCCAAACGACATAGTCCTGTCATCGCCCATCATCTTGCCCATTCGGCGAGACATAAATATCCAGAACGCAACTATAATCGCAAACGTAAGCAACAACGGCACCAGGTCTGCAAGCCAAGTAGACTCACTGCCACGCTGATAATCATAGCCCTTATCAAGCTCACCGAGATATTCGTGAATATCGTTATACAATATCGAGGCGCTCGGCGCTGTGTAACGCTTTGCTGTCTTCTCACCCTTGAGCTGATAAGTCAACACTCCGTTACCCCAGTTGAGCTCGCACGTTTCCACCTTGTCCTCTTTGAAGTAATCAACTATCTGAGAATACTTGATTTGGGTGGATGTCTGGCTTGTATTTATCATTGCCCACAAGCCCACTATCATAACTATCGGCAAAACTATGAGCAATATCTTTTTCCAGTTTTTATTCAATTTCTTATTCACTCCTGTCAATTACCGCTGTAAACGTATGGATGAGGTATTCCCACATAAGGCAGGTTGCGGTAGTTTTCATTAAAGTCAAGTCCGTAGCCGATGACAAACTCGTCTGCTATCTGCGCACCGACAAAATCAGCCTTTATATCCGCAACACGTCTTGACGGCTTATCAAGCAGTGTGCATATCTTAATGCTCTTTGCACCCCTTGAAGCAAGTATATCCCTTACATAATACAGGGTGTTGCCTGAATCGAGAATATCCTCAACAAGCAATACATCATAGCCATCAAGGTCTATATCCAAGTCCTTGAGGATTTTTACGTTGCCTGTTGACTGCGTCTTTGCTCCGTATGACGAAACAGACATAAAGTCGATTTTGCATTTAATGTCAATATTACGCATAAGGTCAGTCATAAACACAACGCAGCCCTTTAGTATTCCCACCATCAGCAAGTTTTTGTCCTTATATTCTTCTGTGATTTCTTTTCCTAATCGGGCAACAATTTCCTTTAGCTCGTCCTCTGTTAACCAGATTTCTTTTACGTCGTCTTGTAACATTATTTACCCTCCGCTGTGATTATAATCATTTTTTTAGTTAAATCATCAGGCAAAACTCTTTCGTGAACGCCAATTCCAACAACGCATATCACCGATTCATCATCCGCTATGACGGGATATGAATCTCGCAGCTGCGGCGGTATCTTAAGCTCGTTCATAAGCTTTCTTAACTGCTTATTAGGTCTGCCCTTAAGCTTTAGCTTATCGCCCTCAAGTCTGTTTCTGATTATCGCTTTGCCAACTATTTTATCACAATCAATAATATGTTGTTTAAATAAATTATTAACAAACTGTGCATTTTCAGCACAAACATATTCAGTTTTAACTTTAAAGCAAGGGGTGTCAATTTCACCCTCGCACAGTTCCACTTCAAACGGCTCTGCTACAGTATCCTCAGAGCCATACAGCCTTAAAAACTCACCGCACTCAGCATAAAAACCTCCGGGAAGCTGCATTTTTCCGCCTGAGGCAATCAGCGAGCATAGCTCGTCTGTGTGTAGTTTATCTAAGACTACCTGTGTGCATCTTTTTACGATTATATGCACGCTTCTTGACAAGACGGGATATTCCGCCGCAAGCAGCGTTTTACAGCAATATTTTCCGTCTTGCTCTGCCTTTGCGATGAGGCTGTCTGCCTGTCTGTCAAGAAAGCCGTCTATGTCTGTCAACTGACCGCTCAGCCTTGTAACCGCATTTTCAAAAGACGGGTTTATCTGCTTTAAAAGCGGCACGATATTATGACGGATGAAGTTTCTGGTGCAGTCGTCCTCAAGATTTGTGCTGTCAGTTACATACTCGATGCCACGCTCCTTGCAGTACAGCTCGTTATCGCTGCGACTGCAATAAATAAGCGGTCTGATATACGAATCCCTAACAGGCGGAATGCCGCACACGCCCTTAATTGATGTGCCTCTTGCAAGATTGAACAGCACAGTTTCCGCACTGTCAGACGCCGTGTGCGCCGTTGCAACCTTGCAGCCGTCTTTAACAAGCTTCTCAAGGCAATCATATCTCAACCGCCTTGCGCAAAGCTCAACACTCTCTCCCGTACGGGCACATTCGGCCTTTACGTCAACGCTGAACACGCTTAAGGGTATGCCGTGTTTCTCACACAGCGCCTTTACAAAGGCTTCGTCAGAATCAGATTCAGCACCACGCAGATTGTGATTAACGTGGGCTGCCGACACGCTAATTTGAAGCTCACTTTTAAGCTCAAGAAGCACATTTAACAAGGCAACAGAGTCACATCCGCCCGAAAGCGCAACAACAACCTTGTCTCCGCTTTTGAGCATAGAGTGGCTTATGATTGCACTTAAAACCTTATCTGTCATTTTTCTCAACCGAAGTAAAGCGTGTGAACTGGCCGTCCCAGTAGAGCTCTATGTCCCTTACCTCGCCATGACGGTTTTTAGCCACGATACAGGTTGCGGAGTGCTCATCAACTGCTTTTTCAGGATTAGCGTTTTTATAATAATCCTCTCTGTGCAGGAACAAAACTATATCTGCATCCTGCTCAATAGAGCCTGAATCTCTCAAGCTTGAGAGCGATGGCTTATTGGACTCCTTATCCGCAGCCGCAGCACGTCTGAGCTGCGAGCATACAACAACAGGAACGTTGAGCTCCTTTGCCATCAGCTTCAGTCCTCTTGTTATCTCGGAAATTTCCTGCACTCTGTTGCCGTTGTGTGCATTGGGTGAGTGCATAAGTCCAAGATAGTCAACAATAACAAGGTCCACCTTGCCCAAACGGCGCAGCTTACCTTTCATTTCGGGAACGGTAATTCCCGTGCTTTCGTCAACGTAGAACTTTGTTTTTGAAAGTATCTCAGTTGCTTGAACAAGGCGTGTCCACTCGTCTGTGGCAATTTTGCCCGTACGCAGCTGGTCGCTCTTTATGCAAGCCTCGCTTGATAACAGCCTTTGCGCCAACTGGTCACGGCTCATCTCAAGCGAGAAGAAGCATACCGTCTTGCCCTCTTTTACCGCAACGTTTCTTGCGATATTAAGCACAAAGCTCGTTTTACCCATACCGGGACGAGCGCCGATGATAATAAGGTCTGAT
>JAZNLO010000003.1:0-43429 GCA_045579085.1 Acutalibacteraceae bacterium | reverse complement strand
TATTACAAGTGGACTCAGTGGATTTTCCTTCAGATGTTCAAGAGAGGCTTGGCATACAAGAAGGAGATGTCTGTCAACTGGTGCACCTCCTGTAAGTGCGTTTTGGCAAACGAAGAGGTTGTTAACGGCGTTTGTGAGCGTTGTGGCAGTGAGGTTGTATACAAGGTTAAGAGTCAGTGGATGCTCAAGATTACCGCTTATGCTGAGAGGTTGCTAAACGACCTTGATTCTGTTGATTACATAGAGCGTGTAAAAACTCAGCAGAAGAACTGGATTGGCAAGTCAACGGGCGCTGAGGTAAGATTCAAGACGACAATCGGCAATGAAATTGTTGTATATACAACTCGTGCTGATACACTGTTTGGCGCAACTTATATGGTTATTTCACCTGAGCATCCGATTATTAACGATGCTGCAGATAAGATTGAAAATATAGATGCAATCCGTGATTATCAGGTTGCTGCATCTAAGAAGTCTGACTTCGAGCGCACTGAGATGGCTAAGGATAAAACAGGCGTTGTAATCGAAGGCATTAAGGCAATCAATCCTATGACAGAGAAAGAAATCCCGATTTTTGTTTCGGATTATGTTCTTATGTCTTACGGCACAGGTGCTATTATGGCTGTTCCTGCGCACGACACTCGTGACTGGGATTTTGCTAAGAAGTTCAATGTGCCTATTGTTGAGGTTGTTAAGGGCGGTGATGTTGAGAAAGAGCCGTTTACTGATTGCGAAACAGGTGTAATGGTAAATTCAGGCTTCCTTGACGGAATGAGCGTTGAGCAGGCTAAAGAAGCGATGATAAATCGCCTGATTGATATGGGTATAGCTGAGAGAAAGACCAATTATAAGCTGCGTGACTGGGTATTTTCACGTCAGCGCTATTGGGGAGAGCCTATACCGATTGTAATTTGCGACAAATGTGGATATGTTCCCGTTGACGAGGCAAGTTTACCTGTAACCTTGCCTAACGTTGAGTCTTATGAACCCACAGATAACGGTGAATCACCGCTTGCTAAGATTGATGAGTGGGTAAACGTAGCTTGCCCAAAATGCGGTGCACCTGCTAAGCGTGAAACCGATACAATGCCGCAGTGGGCTGGTTCTTCTTGGTACTTCCTCAGATACTGCGATGCAGATAACGACGAGGCTCTTGCATCAAAAGACGTGCTTGATTATTGGCGTCAGGTTGACTGGTATAACGGCGGAATGGAGCATACCACTCTGCACTTGCTTTACAGCAGATTCTGGCACAAATTCCTTTACGACATCGGTATTGTGCCTGATGCCGAGCCCTACGCAAAGCGTACAAGTCATGGCATGATTCTCGGCGAAAACGGCGAGAAGATGTCTAAGTCAAGAGGCAACGTTGTCAACCCCGACGAGATTGTTGAGCAGTATGGCGCGGACACTATGCGCTTGTATGAAATGTTCATCGGTGACTTTGAAAAGTCGGCACCTTGGAGCTCTGCTTCAATTAAGGGTTGCAGACGTTTCTTAGACAGAGTTTGGGCATTGCAGGATAATGTTGTAGATGGTGATGCTTACTCAGAAAAGCTTGAATCATCATTCCACAAGGCTATAAAGAAGGTATCATCTGATATTGAAGAGATGAAGTTTAATACTGCCATAGCAGCATTGATGGCGCTTATTAACGAGATTGGTACTGATTCCATTAACAAGGCTGAGCTGAAAACTTTTGTATTGTTGCTTAGCCCGTTTGCGCCTCATATCTGCGAGGAAATCTGGGAGCTACAGGGCTTTGGCGGCACGATTAACGACCAATCTTGGCCTGAATATGACGAGGCTAAATGCGTTGACAATCAGATTGAGATTGTTGTTCAGGTTAATGGCAAGATTAGGTCCAAGCTGGTTGTGGCTGCTGATATCGAACAGGACAAAGCTATTGCACTGGCTATGAGTGATGAAAAGGTTAAGTTGTTCACCGACGGCTTAACAGTGATTAAATCGCTTTATGTTAAAGGTAAGCTTGTTAATATCGTAGTTAAATAGTTAAAAAAGCACCTCGTAAAGAGGTGCTTTTTTATATGCTTAAAATCAGCATTTTTGTCATACTGAAATATAATGAATATTATGTTTTAGGTGATATTATGCGAAAAACACGCTCATATAAGCTTGCGTTAGTAAGATTTATAATAATAGCCTTGATTTTCTTGTTGTTGATGTTTGACTTTAAATGGCGACCAATGCTTATGTCGTCAGCAAAAACACAATCCAGAAATTACATAACGAGGCTTGTAAACACCTGTATAGGTGAGGTCTTAGATTGTGATAAATACGATTTTGCCGCAATGACAAGCGTAATAAATGACGCGGAAATGAATGTTAAAAGCATTACTGCAGATACTGTAATGCTTAATAGATTTAAAACTGAGTTTTTAGACGATTATGCAAAAAACTCAACATATGAAATCCAATTCAGCATAAAGCTTGGCACCTTGACAGGAATTACATATCTTAACGGCTTTGGACCGTTTATAAAGTTTTACAGTGAAACATCTCACGTGCCGCAAGTGGACTTTATAAGCAGTTTTGAATCTTGCGGCATAAATCAAACTATTCACAGAATAATTTTGAAGGTGTCGAGCGATATAACAATTGTGTTTCCGGGCGGATGCGACTACGAAACAGTTGAAACTGAATATATTCTTTCCGAAACAGTTATAGTGGGCAATGTTCCAAACGATTATACCTATGTAATACAAAATGGTGTTACTGATTTTGAAACGGCAGAAACTGTTAAGAATTTTGACTGATAAATAATTGAAATTTTATGAAATTTATGATATTATAAATGAGATATAACGATGAATTTGGGAGTAGATTATGAAGGTAGTAGTTGTGGGAGCAGGAGCGGCAGGACTTATGGCTGCGGCTGAGGCTAACAAAAACGGGGCAAACGTTGTTGTGCTTGAAAAGAATCCCAGACCTGCTCGTAAAGTTATGATTACGGGCAAGGGTAGATGTAACCTTACAAACGACTGTTCTTTTAACGATTTTCTTGAAAACATTCCCAGAAATCACAAGTTTTTATACAGCTGTTTGCGCTCCTTTGGACCGCGTGACATTATGAGTTCTGTTGAAAGCGCCGGCGTGCCTGTCAAGGTTGAAAGGGGAAACAGAGTTTTTCCGGTTTCTGATAAGGCCGTTGACATTGTTGATGCCTTGTATAAGATGGCGCACGGCTGCAGGTTTAGGTTTAATTGTGCGGTAACTGGTGTTGCTATAGAAGATGCTCAGGTAAAGGGCGTTTATGTAGACAAGGAGTTTATCAGCGCAGATTGCGTTATAATTGCAACTGGGGGAATGTCTTATTCAAAAACAGGCTCAACAGGTGACGGTTACCGCTTTGCAAAGCTTGCAGGTCACTCAGTAACTGAGCTTGTGCCCTCGCTTATTCCGCTTGAGATTGAGTCTAAGGATTGCAAGGACTTGATGGGTCTATCTCTTAAAAACGTTACACTTTCACTTATTGAAGACGGCAAGACTGTTTATAGTGAGCTTGGTGAAATGATGTTTACTCATTTTGGTATCAGCGGTCCGCTTGTGCTTAGCGCATCAGCTCATATAAACAAGCCGCAAAACTGCACAGTTTCAATAGATTTAAAGCCTGCTCTTACCATAGAACAGCTTGATTTGCGGTTAAGACGTGACTTTGATAAGTATATAAACAAAGAGCTTAAAAACGGGCTTGATGAGCTGCTTCCAAAGCGGTTGATACCGTATATTATAAAGGCTGCGGGGCTTTCACCAAACACTAAAATCAATCAGATTACAAAGCAAGAACGCGCTCAGTTGATAGCCGCGCTTAAGGGGTATTCACTAAAGGTTTTGGGCTTCAGACCAATTGAGGAAGCTATAATAACCAGAGGCGGAGTTGAAGTTGGCGAGATTAATCCTAAAACAATGGAATCAAAGCTTTGCAAGGGGTTGTATTTTGTGGGTGAAATTCTCGATGTTGACGGATATACAGGCGGATTTAATCTGCAAATTGCGTTTTCTACAGGTTATGCCGCAGGAAATAATTTAAGGATGAATTAGTATTATGGCTGAAATTGTTTTAGCAAAAAGTGCGGGCTTTTGCTTCGGTGTAGGCAGAGCCGTTAATATGGTTGAGGAACTTGTTTCAAGCGGTAAGATGGTTTGCACATTAGGGCCCATTATACATAATCAGCAGATGGTTGATAAGCTCGCTGAGCAAGGGGTTAGAATCGCAGAATCGCCTGAGGATAAACGCGAGGGTGAAACGATGGTTATCAGGTCGCACGGCGTATCAAAGGCAGTTTACGAGCTTGTGTCTGCGGACGGCTGCTTTGCTGATGCAACTTGTCCGTTTGTTAGCAATATTCACAGAATTGTTGAGAAAGCCTCGCTTGAGGGAGATATAGTTTTAATCGCGGGTGATGAGAATCATCCTGAGGTTGAGGGGATAGCAGGCAGGGCAGTTAATGAGTGCATTGTGTTTAAAGATGAGCAACAGCTTGAAAATTTGATTAAAAACAGACCTGATTTGTTGGAAAAATCAATAACTGTTGTCTGCCAAACCACATATAATTCGTCAAAATGGAAAAATTGCCAAAAAACTTTAAAAAAGGTATGTACAAACGCTAAAATATTTGATACAATATGCAGTGCAACCGCTCTTCGACAACAGGAGGCTGAAAAATTATCGGCCGAATGTGACGCTGTCATTGTTATAGGCGGAAAACACAGCTCGAACACAGCAAAGCTTCGTGAAATATGTGCCTTGAATTGTGAGAGGACGTATCACATTGAAACCGCTGACGAGCTGAGGCACCATATGATTATAGACGCAGGCAAGATCGGGATAACAGCGGGGGCGAGTACGCCACCCGATATAATAAAGGAGGTTCTGATTATTATGTCAGAAATGGAAAACACCACTGAGATTCTTGAGGTGGAAGGAGTTGCAGAAAAGTCTTTTGATGAGATGACTTTTGAAGAGGCGCTTGAAGCATCTTTGAGTAGTTTGAACACAGACCAAAAGGTTAAAGGCACAGTTCTCGCAGTAAATTCTACTGAAATTCAGGTTGATATCGGAAGGAAGCAGACAGGCTTTGTGCCTTATCGTGAGTATTCTAACGACCCGATGGTTGATATGACTCAGGAAGTTAAGGTTGGCGATGTTCTCGACCTTATCGTTATGAGAACAAATGACCAGGAAGGCACTATAACCCTTTCTAAGCGTAGATTTGATTCTATCGCAGGCTGGGATAAGATTGTAGCTGCTAAGGATAGCGGCGAAATTCTTGAGGGTAACGTTACCGAAATCAATAAGGGCGGCGTTGTAGTTTCTTGCAACGGTGTTCGTGTGTTTGTACCTGCTTCTCAGGCAACTATGTCAAGAGGCGAGGCACTTGAGACTCTTAAGGGAACAACCGTTCGTTTCAGAGTTATCGAAATCAATCGTGGACGTAGAGCTGTTGGCTCAATCAGGTCTGTACTCCGTGAGGAGAGGAAGGCTAACGAGGCAAAGTTCTTTGAAACTGTTGAGGTTGGCCAGACTATCAATGGCACAGTAGTTGCTATTGCTCCTTATGGCGCATTTGTAGACCTTGGCGGCGTAAGAGGTATGGTACATATTTCTGAGCTTTCTTGGAAGCGTATCAAGACTCCTGATGAGGTTGTTAAAGTTGGCGACAGCATTGAGGTATTTGTTAAGTCTGTTGACGCTGAGAAGGGCAGAGTATCTCTTGGTCACAAGAAGGCTGAGGACAATCCTGCTGAAATCTTTGCAAAGAATTACGAGGTTGGCTCCGTTGTTGACGCAACAATCGTAAGTATGACCGAGTACGGCGCATTTGCTCGCATCATTGACGGCATTGAGGGCCTTATCCACGTTTCTCAGATTGCTGCTCAGAGAATTGAGAAGCCGCAGGACGTACTTAAGGTTGGCGATGTTGTTAAGGCTAAAATCACCGATATCGTTAATGACGGCAAGAAGACAAGAATCAGTCTTTCAATTAAGGCACTTCTTGAGCCGGTTGAAGCTGAGGCTGAAGAAGCAGTTGAAGCTGCTGAGGAAGTTGCAGAGGAAACTGCTGACGCTGAATAATCATTAAATATTAATTGCGCCGGAGAAACTTGCTTCGGCGCAATTTTACTGGTGGGAGTTAAATATGGATATCAAGGCTGAATCATTAAAAAAGCATTATGAGTGGAAGGGCAAAATCGAGGTTGTTTCAAGAACTAAGATTACAAGCAGTGAGGACCTTTCTTTAACATATACACCTGGTGTAGCTGAGCCCTGTCTTGCAATCAGAGATGACTATAACAACTCGTTTAAGCTGACTCGCAGATGGAATACGGTTGCAGTTATAACTGACGGAACTGCTATACTTGGATTGGGTGATATAGGTCCTGAGGCAGGTATGCCTGTTATGGAGGGTAAGGCTGTTCTGTTTAAGGAGTTTGGCGACGTTGACGCTATCCCCATTTGCCTGAGAACAAAAGATGTTGACGAGCTCGTCAAAACTATTTATTTGATATCTGGCAGCTTTGGCGGTATTAACCTTGAAGATATCTCGGCACCTCGTTGCTTCGAAGTTGAAAGACGTCTTAAGGAGATATGTGATATTCCTGTTTTCCACGATGACCAGCACGGTACTGCAATTGTTGTTGCTGCGGCGCTTTTGAACGCTCTTAAGGTGGTTAAGAAGGATATTCACACCGCAAAATGTGTTATAAATGGCGGTGGTTCTGCAGGCATTGCGATTGCCAACCATCTATTGAGACTTGGAATAGGGCAGTTAATTGTAGTCGACAAGTTTGGCATTATATCAAGAGATATGGATGACCTCAATGATGCTCATAAGGCTATCAGCTTGGTGACAAATCCTGATATGCTTCACGGCAGTCTTGCTGATGCGATGAAAGGCGCGGATATTTTTATTGGAGTTTCTGCACCTGATGTCGTTAATGAAGAAATGATAAAGTCAATGTCTGATAATCCTATCGTGTTCCCGATGGCTAACCCCGTGCCTGAGATTATGCCTGACAAGGCACTTGCAGCGGGAGCGGCAGTTGTAGGCACAGGCAGGTCTGATTTCAGCAATCAAATTAACAATGTGCTTGCTTTTCCCGGAATATTCAGAGGTGCGCTTGATGTGAGGGCATCTGATATAAATGATGAGATGAAACTTGCTGCATCATACGCGCTGGCTGATTTAGTTAGTGACGATGAATTGTCTGCGAATTATATTATACCGAAAGCCTTTGATTCAAGGGTAGGAAAGGCAGTTGCTGAGGCGGTATCAAAAGCTGCAATAGACAGTGGAGTAGCAAGGGTTTAGGGTAAATTTTTTTGGTATAATTTGTATATTATTTTTGGCGATATGGATATTCCGTATCGCCTTTATTTTTTTAAAATAAAAAATTTGATGAATTTTATAAAAAACTCTTGATTTTTCTCCATTTTAGATTATTATGTAACATACATAGTTATGTTTATTTACAATGGGATATTGTGTATAACTTTGTTTTTTATTCTGAGTTAGGGGGGCTGATTATGTCTGAAAAAACCAACATAATTGAATTGAAAAATATTAGTAAATCCTTTGATGGTGAAGCTATATTAAAGGAAGTAAGCCTCTCTATTAAAGACGGCGAATTTGTAACGTTACTCGGCCCCTCAGGCTGCGGAAAAACCACTACACTGAGAATAATTGGCGGATTTACTGAGCCCGACAGCGGCAACGTTGTCTTTGACGGTGAGGATATAACTGGTTTGCCGCCTTACAAGCGTCAGGTAAACACCATATTCCAGCGTTATGCACTGTTTCCGCATCTCAATGTTTTTGATAATATAGCCTTTGGCTTAAGAGTAAGCAAGCGACCAAAAAATGAGATTTATGAGCGTGTAAATAATATGCTTGAGGTGGTTAACTTAAGCGGTTTTGGCAAGAGAAAGGTAAACTCTCTTTCGGGCGGGCAGCAGCAAAGAGTTGCTATTGCAAGAGCGCTTGTCAACAATCCAAAGGTTTTGCTGCTTGATGAGCCTCTTGGAGCTTTGGACTTAAAGCTTAGAAAAGATATGCAAAACGAGCTTAAAAGCATACAGAAAAGTCTTGGCATAACCTTCATATTCGTAACGCATGACCAAGAGGAAGCGTTATCAATGTCTGACGTTGTTGTTGTTATGGACTCGGGTAAAATACAGCAAATCGGCTCTCCGATTGACATATATAATGAGCCAAAAAACGCCTTTGATGCTGACTTTATCGGTGAGAGTAACATTATTGACGGAATAATGATTGATGACGAGCTCGTATCTATCAATGATAAGGCTTTTAAGTGCGTTGATAAGGGCTTTTCTAAAAATGAACCTGTTGACGTTGTTATCAGGCCTGAAGACGTTGATATTGTCGCCTGTGATGAGGGTATCTTAAACGGCACTGTTACTGCAATTACATTTAAAGGTGTGCATTACGAAATCATTGTCGATGTTGCAGGCTTTAAATGGATGATTCAGTCTACTGACAGCCCAAGCGTTGGCGAGGAAATCGGTATCACAGTTAAGCCTGAGGAAATACATATTATGAAAAAATCTGAGTACTCGGGCAAATACGGCGATTACAGCACGTTTAGTGATGAGATGGACCATCTTGCAGATGAGGAGGAAGAATAAAATTGGGGAATTCAATAGGTAAAAAGCTGTTGAACGCTCCATACATTCTTTGGTCTGCAATATTTATTGTTGTGCCGTTGGCAGTAGTTGTTTACTACGCCTTCACGAACTCCGATGGAGCCTTCACGCTTGATAATATAGTTGCGCTTGGCGATTATAAGGAAACCTTCTTTATTTCCATTATTTTTGCCGCTGTTGCAACTTTGATATGTTTTGTAATTGCGTATCCGTTTGCTTATTTTATGTCACAGATGAGGGCAAATACGCAGCGTATGATGATGCTGCTTGTTATGCTTCCAATGTGGATGAACTTGCTGATTCGCACTTATTCCTGGACAAATATCCTTGACAGAACAGGCATTTTTAACAACTTTCTAGGCTTGTTTGGTATTGAACCGATAAAAATACTCGGCACGCCGTTTGCCGTTATATTCGGTATGGTTTACAATTATTTGCCATATATGATTTTGCCGATTTACACGGTTATGTCCAAGATTGATAATTCTCTGCTCGAGGTTGCTGGGGATTTGGGTGCAAACGGAATTGTTAAGCTCAGACGTGTTATTTTCCCATTGAGTATGTCAGGTGTTATATCGGGAATAACAATGGTATTTGTGCCGTCAATAAGCACATTTTATATCTCCCAGATGCTTGGTAACAGGAATTATTATATGATTGGCGATGCGATTGAACGTCAGTTCAGGGAGCTAAATAATTATAATTTAGGCGCATCCTTGTCGTTGGTGCTGATGGTTTTGATTTTGCTTAGTATGGCTGTTATGAACCATTTTGCCGAAGGTGAAGGAGGCGAGATAGTGGTATGAAAAAGCTCGGAAACGCTTTAACTGTGCTTGTAATGGCTTTTTTGTATGCTCCGCTTGCCGTTATGATTGTCTTCTCGTTTAACTCGTCAAGCAGCACGTCTGTTATATCAGGATTTTCGTTTAAGTGGTATGCTGAATTGCTAAATGACAGTACCACGATTGAATCTATCAAAAACACTTTGATTCTGGCAGTTTTGTCGTCAGTTATTGCCACATTACTCGGTACAGTTGCGGCAGTAGGTATATTCAATATGCGCAACAAGCTGGCTAAGTCCACGCTTATGACTGTTACTAATATCCCGATGATGAACCCCGATATCGTTACGGGACTTTCAATGATGCTGCTGTTTATTTTTGTAAGCAGAGCAATCGGACTTTTGAATTCGCTAAGCTTTTGGACATTGCTTATTGCTCATATTACGTTCAACTTGCCTTACGTAATCCTTAACGTTTTGCCAAAACTGCATCAAACGGATAAGCATTTGTCTGAGGCGGCGGAGGACTTAGGTTGCACACCTGTGCAGTCGTTTTTTAAGGTTGTGTTGCCGTCTATATCATCAGGTATCCTTACAGGACTTATTATGACGTTTACATTGTCGCTTGACGACTTTGTCATCAGTTATTTTACAAGCGGACCGGACTTTCAGACCTTGCCGATTATAATCTACTCAAAGGTAAGAAAATCTGTTAAGCCGGATATGTATGCTCTCTCAAGCATAATATTTGTTGTTGTGTTTATATTACTTGTAATAATAAACGTTGCTCAGGTCAAATCTGAACGCAAAGCTTTGAAGGAGGATTGTTAATTGAAAAAGATACTTTCTTATGTTGTGTGTTTAATTATGGTTTTACAGTTGTTCTGCCTTGCAGGATGCGGTGAAGCTAATGATACGCTCGAATCTGTGCGTGGCGATTATTCTTCTGATTTAGCGGGAACAACGCTCAATGTTTTCAACTGGGGAGAATATATCTCTGACGGCAGTGAAGGCTCGCTTGACGTTATAAGAGCCTTTGAAAAGCTGACCGGTGTTAAAGTTAATTACAGTATGTATGAGTCTAATGAGTCTATGTACGCTAAGCTTAAGAGCGGTGCGGTGTCGTATGATATCATTATTCCGTCTGACTATATGATTCAGCGTCTTGCCAGAGAGAACATGCTTCGTAAGATTGATGTTTCAAAGCTTAACAATTATGATTTGATTGACGATGAATATAAAGGCCTTTACTATGATGAGAACGAGGAATACTCAGTAGCATTTTCAGTTGGCATGGTTGGTCTTATTTATAATAAGACACTCGTATCCAAAGAGCCTGACAGCTGGTCTGTTATGTGGGATAAGAAGTATGCTGATGATATACTCACTTTCAACAACTCACGTGATGCGTTTGCGATTGCGCAGTTTTATCTCGGCATAGACCTTAACACTACCGACTTCGCTGAGTGGGATAGAGCCGCAGATGCGCTTAAGGAGCAGAACAAGCTGCTTCAGGGTAGGGTTATGGATGAAATATTCAATAAGATGGAAAGCGGCTCAGCGGCAATAGCGCCTTATTATGCCGGCGACTATCTGACTATGTTAGAGAACAACGAGGATTTGGGCTTCGTATATCCCAAAGAGGGTGTAAACGAGTTTGTTGATGCTATTTGCATACCATCAAACTGCGGAAACTACGATGCTGCTATGGCTTTTATTGATTTCTTGCTTGAGCCTGAGGTTGCAAAGGCTAACGCTGAGTTTATAATGTACGCTACCCCAAATACTGCAGTCAGGGATAATCCTGAGTATGCTTATTATAAAAATGAGATTCTCTATCCCGCAGAAGAAAACAAGCCCAGAACAGAGTTTTTCCATGATATAGATAAGGATGTCAGAACTTATTATGAGAAGCTTTGGGAAGATGTGATTCAGTCATAAAGCTAAACAAAAAACAGTCGCCTTATAGCGACTGTTTTTTAAATTTATAATAATTGTTTTACATCAACCTCTAAAATTTCAGCGATTGCAGCAAGCTCGTAATCGCAAAGTAATCTTAACTGACCTTCAATTTTTGAAAAAGTAGAAACGGACATATCAATGCCTCTAATTTTGAGCTTTTCAATTATGTATTTCTGCTTGAGACCTTTTTGAAGTCTTATTGCTTCTATTTTCTGGCCTGCAATATTTTTTTCTCCGATTGGCATTATTCTGGTTCTCAACGTTTATCACCTCATTTGTTATAATAAAATACAAATTATACCAAAATATTAAAATATTATTAACATTATTTCAAGTAAAAAATTTTCGTTGCTAATTATTGTATTTGTGTTATACTAAACTTATATATGGGGGCGAGAAAATTGTTTAATAATTTTAATAGAAATCTGACAATGCTAACCGACTTTTATGAAATAACAATGGCTAACGGTTATTTTTGTGAAAACGTCAAAGATACTGTTGTAGCATTTGATATGTTTTTCAGAAAGGTGCCTGACGACGGTGGATTTGCCATTATGGCAGGTCTTGAGCAGGTGATTGATTATATTGAAGACTTGCATTTTTCTGATGAAGATATTGAGTATCTTAGAAATACAGGAATTTTCTGTGAGGAGTTTATAGATTATCTTAAAAACTTTGAGTTTACCTGTGATGTATATTCAGTTGCTGAGGGCACTCCGATTTTTCCAGGCGAGCCGATTATGACTGTTAAAGGCCCTGTAATGCAAGCTCAGTTTGTTGAAACATTGATTTTGCTTTGCGTAAATCATCAATCTCTCATTGCAACAAAGGCTAACAGGGTTGTATCTGCAGCAGCCGGCAGGGCTGTGATGGAATTCGGTGCAAGACGTGCTCAGGGCTTTGACGCTGCTGTTTACGGCTCCAGAGCCGCATATATCGGCGGCTGTGGCTCAACTTCAAATGTGCTTGCGGCACAGAAGTTTGGCATAACCCCGTCAGGCACGATGGCACACAGCTGGGTGCAAATGTTTGATTCTGAGCTTGAAGCATTTAAGGCTTACGCAAGGCAGTATCCCGATAACTGTGTTTTGCTGGTTGACACCTTTAACACTATTAAATCAGGTATGCCAAATGCAATAAAAGCTTTTGATGAAGTACTTAAGCCTATGGGCAAGCGTCCTGTCGGTGTTAGGATTGATAGCGGAGATATTGCGTATTTATCCAACAAAATGCGTAAAATGCTCGATGATGCCGGATACCCCGATTGTAAGATAGTTGCGTCAAATTCTCTTGATGAGTATATCGTAAGGGATATGCTTGTACAGGGCGCAAAGGTTGATAGCTTTGGTATTGGTGAACGTCTTATAACATCTTCCACTTCGCCTGTGTTTGGCGGCGTTTATAAGCTCTGCGCTGTGTGGAAAGACGGCGAGATGATTCCTAAAATCAAAATCAGCAACAACGTTTCCAAGATTACAACACCCGGCTATAAGCAGACATGGCGTTTGTATGATAAGTCAACAGGTAAGGCGATTGCCGATGTTGTAACGCTGTTTGATGAAAAAATTGATGCTAACTCTGAATATGAGTTGTTTGACCCTGACCACACATGGAAGCGTAAGGTTGTTAAGGATTTTGTTGCCCGTCCTTTGCTTGAGCCTGTATTTTTGAATGGCAAATTTGTCGGTAAAAGGCTTACAACAAGTGAAATTCGCAAATATTGTCTGAATCAGGTTTCGCTTTTGTGGGAAGAGGTACGCCGATTTGAAAATCCGCACAAGTACTACGTTGACCTCTCGCAACCGCTTTGGGACCTTAAGCATGAACTCTTAAGTAAATTTTCATCCAGATAAGGAGGAAAAAATATGAGCATCAAAAAGATAATGGCTTTTGCACTTGCAGTAGTTTTAATTTTTAGTTTAACCGCTTGTGCCCAGTTTGGTGATAAGGATGACACTTCCAGTGCGGCTGTTTCATCTAAGCCCGAAAAGGTATATATTTCGGTTGAGAATTATATAAAAAATGGCGAAATTTACGGCTGTGAGTTCAAATTGAAAACACCGATTGATGATGTTAAAGCGGCTTATCACTACGGTGATGATGAATATTGGGACAACCTGTTGCCAGAGGAATCTGATGAGGAGCACGACCACGACCATTCCTATGACGGCTCAGAGCTTGTTATCGACGGAGATTCTACAATCAGAATGGTAACGGGTGAGGCTAAGTATTACTATCGCAATTGGCTTGAGGAACAGGGAATAGCCTATATTGCATTTTTCGGTGACCCGTTTAGTTACAGCGTTGGTATAACTGATATTGATGAAGTAAAAGAATCAATAAAAGCTGAGCCTATTATTGACACGGTTGCAGATGCAGAGAGTCTGTTCTTCTTGCCTGGGCAACCTGAGGGCATCCATCAGGTTAAATATCAGTTTGGCGAATATTATATTTCATTCTTTTTTGAAAACGAAATATTGTGCGCAACAAGTGCTTACTACGCACCTATTTGGACTGATTACGAAACTAATGATTAAACATTGGGGTAACTGACATATGAAAGAAAATGAATCAAAGGTCGTATCTAAAAGACCTAAATTTTTACTAAAATGCTTTGTTGTTGCGGCTTGTGTTTGCATTTTTAATTATCTGCTTGTAAACAACTATTTTGCTTTTGTTCTTGATGTAATAAAGCCGATAACAATAGCTTTTGTAGTTGCATATTTGCTCAATCCTATTGTTAAGTTTGTTGAGAAGCATTTAAATAAGCTGCTGAAAAAGTTTATTAAAAAAGAAAAGCTGCTGTTTGGACTTGGCAGAGGCATATCAATTTTTGTAGCTTTCGTGTTTGGCTTTGGCATAGTAGCGATGATTTGTTACTTAATTATACCCAGCCTGATTACAAGCCTTGTAGGACTCGTCAATTCATTACCGAGCAAAATCGACAGCGTGATTACTTGGTACAACAGTGCAATGGACGAGCACGGTATAATTGAATCAGTCGGCAAGGGTGTACTTGGCGCGGCTAAAAATTGGGTTGAGTCGGCTAACTGGCTCTCTACAATTACTCAGATTTCAAACGGCGTTATGGTTGCGCTCAACGTAACCTTAGATGTATTGGTAGGAGTTCTTACAGCTATATATGTTTTAGCAAGTAAAGAAGTGCTTTGCGCACAGATTAAAAAGCTTATGTATGCCTTTTTTGAAAGAAATAAGGTTAATACAGCACTTATAACCACAAGAGAGGCTCATCGTATTATGAGCGGATTCATAATTGGTAAGATTATAGATTCTGCTATTATTGGTGTTTTGTGCTTTGTTGTAATGTGGATTTTCAAAATACCTTATCCGCTGCTTGTAAGCGTAATTGTTGGCGTTACGAATGTTATTCCGTATTTTGGCCCGTTTATTGGTGCGATACCAAGCGCTGCGCTTATACTGTTAATTGACCCGATTAAAGGCTTGCTGTTTATTGTGATTATATTAGTTATTCAGCAGCTTGACGGTAACTTTATCGGCCCTGCAATTCTTGGAGATACCACAGGATTGTCTGCATTCTGGGTTATTGTTGCGATTTTGGTCGGCGGCGGACTGTTTGGCTTTATCGGTATGGTAGTCGGAGTTCCTGTGTTGGCAACAATTTTCTTTGTATTAGCCAGAATTGTTAATAAGAAATTAGTTAAAAAGGGAATACCTACTAACACAGATTATTATAATTCTAATCAAATGGAAGTTGACACTGACGAACAGTAAAATAAAAATGCGCTGTTTTAACAGCGCATTTGTTTTGAGGTGATATCTTGAATAGATTTGAAAGAACAAAGCTTATCTTTGGAGATAGAGCTGATGAGCTTTATAATAAGCACGTTATAGTTTTTGGCGTTGGTGGAGTAGGCTCGTATGTGATAGAGGCCTTAGCCAGAAGCGGGATTGGAAGGTTGACTATTGTTGATAATGATGTTGTGTCATTATCTAACATTAACAGGCAACTCATTGCGCTTGAATCAACGGTTGGAATGAAAAAGGTTGAGGTAGCAAAGGCTCGTGTGCTCGACATAAACCCAAACTGTGAAGTTATCGCAAAGTGCGAATTTGTCACGGCTGATAACGCTGTTGATTTCTTTTGTGACAGTATAGATTATGTTGTGGATGCTATCGACAATATAACGGCAAAACTTAAGATTGCCGAAATAGCTACAAAACATAATTTACAAATAATTTCTTGTATGGGCACGGGTAACAAGCTTGACGCGTCAAAATTTCAAATCACTGATATATCTAAAACCCATACCTGTCCGCTTGCGAGAGTTATGAGAGCAGAACTTAGAAAACGCAATATCGAGCATCTACAGGTTCTTTTCTCAACAGAACAGGCTATTAAGCCGCAAAACACTGAGGATAGAACACCGGGTAGTGTTTCATTTGTGCCGTCAGTTGCTGGCTTGCTTATAGCCGGTAAGGTTGTAAAGGATTTAGTCGATTATAAAATCACTGAATAATTCTTCAACAAACCATATGCGTTTTACTGTAAATTCCTGTGAATTTAGATAATCAAGCTCGCCGCCATCTGTAGTAAAGGCGAATTTAAGCTTATAAGAGCACAATGCTTGGTGCGTGAAGCCTTTTTTTCGGTCGTTTTTATTTATGCCGTACTTGCCATCGCCTAAGAGTGGGCATCCGATAGACGCCATATGAGCTCTAATCTGATGAGTTCTGCCTGTTAGCAGCTTGATTTTTACGAGTGAAAGATTGTTTTTGGTTGCTAATGTTTCGTAATAGGTTTTAATTGTTTTTGCATCATCGTCTTGCTTGTTAGATACCTTTACGATGTTTTTATTCTCATTCTTTGAAAGATATCCGGTTAGGGTGCCTGACTGCTTCTTCGGCTTGTTGTGTACGATGCAGAGATAATATTTGTCTATTTCTCTATCCTTTAGCTTTTTGTTAAGTATTCTTAGCGCAGTAGCGTTCTTTGCGGCAATTACAATACCGCTTGTGTTTCTATCTATTCTGTTTACAAGCGATGGCTTGAACGACTGCTCGTTGTCGGGATTGTATTCGCCTTTGTCATACAAATAATGTTGAATTCGCATTATGAGCGTATCTCTGTATTCGCTGTCGTCGGGGTGGACTATTAGCCCTTCAGGTTTGTTTATGAGCATTATATTGTCATCTTCATAGACTATATCCAGTCTTATTGGCGCAGAGAGAAAATCGTATTTAGGCTTAGACGGCTCAAGCAGCTCATCGTTAATGTAAAGGGTTAATATATCGCCCTCGTTGAGTATGGTTGAGATATCTGCTTTTTTATTGTTTAGCTTGATTCTCTTTTTTCTTATATACTTATACATAAGCGACTTGGGCATATTATCAAAGGACTTAGATATAAACTTATCAAGTCTTTGATTAGAATCATTTTTAGTGATAACAATTTTTTTCATAATCCACCCTAAAGTACTTTAAAAATTAAAATTTGTGATATATAATTAGGTTATAAAATCTAAGGAGATAATAAATTGTCTAAGGAAAATATACATAAAAATCACCGTTCGAGAGTGAAAAACAGATTTCTAAGTCACGGTCTGGATTCGTTTGAACAGCACTTAGTTATGGAAATGCTCTTGTTCTTTTCAATTCCTCAAGGTGATACTAACGAGTTGGCCCACAAGCTTATAAACACCTTCGGCTCGTTTGATAAGGTTCTTGATGCATCATATGAAGATTTGTGCGCTGTTGATGGAGTCGGAAGCCACACGGCAACGCTTATCAAAATGATTCCTGCTGTGTCTAAATATTATGATGAAATCAAGTTGCAGCCTAAATTAAAGCTTAGCGGTGCAAAAGAGGTTGCTGAGTTTGTTCAGGCAAGGTGCAAGCATAAAACTGAAGAAGTGTTTTCTCTGATTAGCCTTGACTCGAATTTGAAGTTTCTCAAATTTGATGAGATATCTACGGGCACTGTCAGTTTTACAGAAGTAAGCACCAGAAAAGCAGTTGATGCTGCGCTTAAATCAAACGCATCGTGCGCTATTATTGCTCACAACCATCCAAGTGGTAGTCTGAAGCCGTCTATCGACGATATGCTAACAACGAGAGCTATGCGTGAAGCGTTGAAGCTAATCGGGGTCAAACTGGTTGACCATATTATTGTTACGAATGACGGGTATGTTTCGATAGGTGATTTAGAGGCGCCAAGAAATAGAAAGTAAGCTTAAGCATCTGCTAAATTAGGCAGGTGCTTTTTTTATCCTCTAATCTTAGTAACAAGCCAAATCGCAATATAAGCAATAAGATTAATTGCTATAACGCTTGGGCCGACAGGAATGCTGTACACCGCAGCAATAATAAACCCAAGCACAAAGCTTATAACTGAAATTATACCTGAGAATATTACAACGCCTTTAAAGCTTTTGCTGATTCGCATTGCAGTAACAGTGGGGAATACAACGAGACCCGATATCATAACTGCACCTACAAGCTGCATTCCGAGCACGATTGTTACAGCAGTAAGTAGGGCGATAAGCATATTATACCTCTTAACTTTAACCCCTGTTGCATATGCAAAATCCTCGTCAAAAGTGATAGAAAATATCTTTGAATAAGAGAGGAAATACAAGGTTAGCACGGCTACAGCCAAACCTATTGCAATCGGCACAACCAAATCATCGATATAGATTATAGTGCTCTTTCCAAACAGGCTGCTGCATACATCTGCAGGCTCACCGTTTTCGCTTAAGTTGTATATAATATATCCAATCGCAATCGCACCGGTTGAGATGAGAGCTATTGCGGCATCGCCTTTAACTTTGCTGTTGTGCGACATTCTCAAAAGGAAGAATGCGGCAATAATAACAATCGGTAGCGTGATAAATATGGTGTTGAGTCCATAACTGTTTTGAGTGCCCATATTCAAAGCTGTTGCGATAGCTAAAGCTCCAAATCCAACGTGGGACAAACCATCGCCAATCATTGAGTAACGCTTGAGTACAAGCGTTACACCAAGCAGCGAGGCGCAAAGCGCAACGGGAATACCCACCGCTAACGCTTTCCAAATTAGCTTGGATATATATGGGTCATTTAAATAACCGATTAAGGTGTCGAAAAAATTGTTCATAAGTGCTTCCTTGTAATTATAGTTTTAATCTTTTGAAAATTCGCTTGCTGTTGAATATGAGTAAGAATCCTCGTTTAACATCAGAATTTTGTCTGCATATTTAACTGCATTTTCTATATCGTGAGTTATCATTATTATTGTAATTCCAAGCTCGTTAAGCTTCTTTATCAGCCCATACATATCGTTTGTGGCGGTGCTGTCGAGTGCGGACACGGGCTCGTCCAGAATGAGCACCTTTACTGTGGCACAAACTGCTCTTGCAAGCAGAGCGCGTTGCTTCTGACCGCCCGAGAGGTCTCTAAAGCTCTTGTCTTTCAAGTTAAGTGCGTTTAACTTTTCAAGCGCTGCATAAACCGCTTTCTTGTCCTCTTTCGAGTAGAACGGCTTTAAACCGCGCTGATTAAGCCTTCCCGATAGCACAACTTCAAATACGCTGGCAGGGAAGTCCTCTTGTGATTCTGATTGCTGTGGCAGATAACCTATCTCGGCTTGCTTAAGTCCGTTGCAGAATTTAATATGGCCGCTGTGCTTGGTTAAACCAAGAATAGCCTTGACTATTGAGCTTTTACCTGTTCCGTTTTTTCCAACAATGCAAACATATTCGCCTGCAGATATATCAAACGAGAGGTCTTTAACTACAACGTTATCTTTATATGTTATTGATACGTTTTTGCAAGAGATTTGCGGCATTATTTAAGTGCCTCCTTTATGGTTTCAACATTCTCATTCATAAGACTCAAATACGTCTTTCCGGACTTGATTTCATCCTTTGTGAGATTGTGACATGAGTGTAACAAGGCTTTGTTAGCACCTGTTGCTTCGCAGATTATATCGGCGGTTTTTTGGTCAGAGGTTTCGGTATATAACACTGTTTTAATTTCAAGTTCTTTTGTTTTGTTAATTAAGAATGAAACGGTTGAAAGTGACGGCTCTGACTCAGATGAGCAGCCCTTAAATGCTGCGTAATAATTCAAATCATATTCTTCTAATAAATACCTGAAAGGGAAGCGGTCTGCGAAAACCAGTGTGTCCTTTGTGCCACTGGTAACCGCATCCTTGAATTTACTGTCAAGCTCGTCAAGCTTAGCTAAATAATTGTTTGTGTTTATTATATATTTATCTTTGTTATTAGAGTCGATTTTGCACATAGCTTCACTGATTTGTGACACTATGCTTTTTGCATATACAGGAGAAGTCCAGACGTGCTCGTCGAATTTTTCTGCATCGTCACTATGTTCATCGTGATGATGCCCGTCAGATTCCATTCCCTCAACACTTTCTTCATCCAGAAGCTCTACACACTTTGTAATATCAAGCGCTTTTGTTTTGTCTGAGATTGTTTTAATTATATCAGTTGCCCAGCCCTCAGACTCGCCTGAGCAATAAATAAATAAATCTGCATTGTTTATTCTTTGTATGTCGGAAATGGACGGCTCATAGCCGTGAATATCAGCGCCGGGTGAAATGAGCATAGAAACATCAACTAAATCTCCGCCGATTTCTTTGCAAAAGTCATATTGCGGGAAAATAGTGCAAACAATGCTTAGTTTACCGCTGTTATTATCGGAACTGATATCACCACAGCCAATCAAAACCGATGCAATCAACAGAACAGATATTAGAATACTAAGTAATTTTTTCATCAGAGCCTCCGTTATTTGCACTCTCTGCACTTGCCAAACAGCATAGTTTTATTTTCGTCCATGCAAAATTCATTTTTACTCAGTATGCTTAAGATTGCTGATTCTGCCTCTTTATTATCAAGGTGAACAGTTCTGCCGCAGTCTGAGCATTTCAGGTGAAAATGATGGTTGCAGCCGTTATTAATATCAACATACTGATAAACTACCTTGTTGTTGCTGTCATTCACATAACGCATAATAATCCCGTCATCAGTAAGCTTTGATATAAGCCTGTAGACAGTGCTTTTACCGATTTTTGATTTCGCACATATTTCCTCAGCAATTTGCTGAATTGTAAATTGCTTTTGAGAGTTGTTTTTCAAATACTCAATTAAGAGCTGCTTTTGTTTTGTGTTGTATTCAGATTTCATATTAACCTCGCAATATGAGAATTATTCTCATATTATATATTATATGTTGTTTTGTGTCAACCGATAATACCAAAAAATCGGCGACAATTTGTCACCGATTTTTTTAATCAAACTTCAACTTTGTCATTCTTGCGTAATGGAAGATGTATTGCTGTACGATTCCGGCGTATTTAACTGCTTCTTTCGGCAATTCGCCGTCAAACAAAGTATCCATAGCCCGTTTAATCCACACATCAACCGGAAAACACTCAATTCTGCCGCAACCAAAAAGCAGGGTGCAGTTTGCAACTTTTATTCCAACGCCTTTGATTTTTGTCAGCTCGTTTATTGCATCCTCAAGTGGTATTGTGCTGAGTTTTTTAAGGTCAACCTCACAGCTTGCAACCTTCTGTGCTGCGTCTAATATGTACTTTGCTCTAAATCCGCTTCTTAAATCTGCAAGGTCTTCAACAGTAAGACTGGCAAGCCTTTCGGGCGAGGGAAAAGAGTATCCGTCGCCAATATCATCTCCGTAGGCTTTACACAGCCGCTCTATTATGCCTTTAATTCGGGGAATGTTGTTGTTTTGTGATATTATAAATGAGCAAAGTGCTTCCCACGTGTCTTGCTTTAATATTCTGATTGAGCCGGCAAATTCGCTTATTTCCTTGAGTTTATCGTGTACTGAGATAGTGCTTACAATCTTGTCGTAATCCCTGTCTAAGTCAAAATAATCACGCCAAATCGAATTGAATTCATCAAGTGTTGTGCCTTCGATTAAGATACCATCATCGGTTGCAGACAAGTATATGCGCTTAGAGTGCGCAACGGCTGTCCATTTACCGTTTTGCTGCTCCCAACGAAACGCCTGACCGCAATCAAGCGTAGATTCAAGGTCAAATCTGGTTATACCGCTAATTATAATACCGTTAGAAGTTTCTTTTGTTATATAGCTCATAATATCACCGCTTGTCATTATAGCATAATTGTGATATAATTAAAAGCAGAAATATTTGAGGTGATACTATGCGTGAAGATATTTGCACCATACCTGTGAGCGAAGGCTTTGAGGAGATGGATGGGTGTCCGCTATGCAGAATCAGGGCAATTGCTGAAAAAAGGGTTATTGATTATATTCTTGGCGCTGCTATGATGGAGCCTGATGTCAGGGTTAAAACCAACGAGATGGGCTTTTGTAAAGACCATTATAACTCTATGAGGAGAGCAGGAAACAGACTTTCGCTTGCGCTTATGCTTGACAGTCACGTGCTTGAGGTTAAAAATTCAATTTTTGGTGAGGGTAAGTTTTTAAAACCGTCACCAAAGAAGATAATGTATAAAGCCGCAAGAATGCAAGAAACCTGTTTTGTGTGTGATAAAATGAACTTTGGGCTTGAACACACGCTTGATACAGTTTACAGAACTTATGAGAGTGACAAGGACTTCCGTAAAATTTATGCAGAGCAGAGCGAGTTCTGTCTGCCGCATTACACTATGATAGTGGAAAACGTACCTGCGAATATGAACAAAGACTATGCTAAGGAAATGCTTAAGGTGACAAAAGATATTACGCTTGGGTATTTAGATAAGTTGTCAGTTGATATAAGAAAGTTTTGCGATATGTTTGATTACCGCAACAATGACGAGGATGCCGATTGGGGTGATTCTAAGGATGCTATTGAGCGTTCGATGGCTTTCTTTAACGGAACACTTCCTGATAGAATAAAAATTAAGTAAAAAGTTCTTGACAATCAATAAAAACTGGATATAATATATTAGGTCGGTAAAAACAACCGACTTATATAGCGGTATTGTGTAACGGTAGCACGGCAGACTCTGACTCTGTTTGTTGAGGTTCGAATCCTTATACCGCTGCCAAAATGAAAATCCTGTCGATTATTGTCGGCAGGATTTTCTTTTTATTTTTTACACCCAATATTCTAATATAATTGAATTAAACTCACATATAAATGGAAAGTTATATCATTAAGTGGTAAAATCTTGAAAACTTTTGAATATTTAGTATAAATTAAGAATAAATTGTCTTGAAATTATTATTGTAATGTACTATAATTGACTGTATGTGGGGAGGTGTGTGTATGAAATACATTATGCAGTATTTGTTTATAGCGCGTGACTATATTTTAAAATTATATAATAAGCTTCCCGTTGGGGTTAGGCGCTTTAATAAAAAGCATATAGATAAGATTGCTTTCTTTACAATATTTGTTGTTGCTGTATTTTGTTATGTTTTGCTTTTCACACTTCCTACCTGGATTTTATCATTTAGCTTTGAGGCAATAAAATGGCTTACAATCATCTTTACTGTTTTGATTGGCTTTGGACTGTCATTTTTTGTCCGCAATAGAAGAATCAAGGCGGTTTGCCTTACGATGACTGTCTGCGCACTTATGCTTTGCTGGTATAATTTTTTAACAGTAAGCGACAGAATGGGCGAGATAGATATTGCAAGCGTATCTGATTTTAAGAAGATGAACCGTTTTAGCAACGGAAACTTTGTTCTCGTTGACGATGTTGATTTTAAGGATAGCGATATTGTTGTAGTGAGAAACTTTAACGGTAATTTTGATGGTTGTGGTTATTCAATATCCAATATCAATTTAGACCGTGAGTCGTTTTTTAGCAATAATAATGGTACTATTACAGGCATTAATTTTAAAAATGTAAAAATTAAGTCTAAGAATTCAGATGCAGGTCTGTTTACTAATAATAACGGCACAATTTCTGATATCAGCGTTAATAAAATAAGCATCAGCGCAAGCGGAGCTGACAATGTTGGTCTAATATCAAAATCGAGCAAGTCAGTTAAGGATATAACTGTTGTTGATGCCGATTACAAGATAACTAATTGTAAAAATGTTGGTGTTGTTTGCGGTTCAGTTACAGGCATTTCTTCTTCGAATGCATCAGGTAAGGTTGTTGCTTCTTGCAACAAGAACTCAAACGTTGGCGGAATTGTTGGACTTGTTACTGATAAAAAGAGTAATATTTCGCTCATTTCAACTAAGGTTAACGTTGATGTTACCTCTACTAAGGCGATAAATCTTGGCTCTGTAATCGGTCAGGCTAATTCGGCTGTTTCGTTTGAGCAGTGCTTCTCGGTTGGTAACATAACATTTAAGCATCTGGGCAAAAACGATACATATGTAGGTGGTATTTGCGGTAAGGCTGAATCTGTTAAATTTACTGAATGTATAGCGTCGGCTGACTATAAATTATCTGCAGATAATAAGTTTTATTTTGGCGGTTATATTGGCAACTGTGATACCTTTGATAATATTGCGATATCAAACGGATATGTCAGCGGAAAGGCTGATATAACGCTTGGTGACGCTTTTATCGGCGGCTTTGTTGGTCGTACAGGCAAGGTCAATGCTGCGGAACATAAAGGCTATGTAAAGAACAGTTTTAACACATTGTCGGTTAAATCGGAAGAGGGAGCTAACGTTATTTCAAACGTGGCTTTCGGCAAGATTGATTCTGAGGTCTTTGATTTTGTTTCTAATTGCTATTACGATAAAACAGTCAAATTTGCTGCTGAGCAAGGCGTAGCACCTTATGCTGCATCTGATTTGTACACCAAAACATTCTGTATCAGCAATCTTGATTGGGAAAACAGCAAATGGGATTTTGAAAATATTAAGCCGTCTTTGAAGGATGTTATAAACCTTTATGAATCTGAAATTGTTGATATGGGTGATATCAGCGATAAGGTTTACTCAAGTAAGACGATTTCTGTTTATCCAACAAGTGTATATGATACAGCCAAGCAAAAACAAATTGTTTGTGATGACAGCGTAAATATCAGAAAAGGACCCGGTACAAATTACAAAAAGATTACCGCTTATCAGAATGGTAAGCCAGTGTTAGTTGTAGCTGACCAAAATGGTTGGTCACTCATTCAGCTTGATGACGAAAATTATGGCTGGGTTATTAACGATTATTTAAAATAGTTTGAGGTTTCTTAAATGGATAATGTCTATGTCCCTGCTTTTGATTGGTTTATTGGCGATGTTTTCAGTAAACAGGGAAATTGTTATGTTGGCTCAGTAGGTGCTGAGGGTATTTCGTCAAACGCTTTTTGCTATAAGGTATGGCTTGAGAGAGGCGATGACGGCAGCAAAATTGTTTGCGTTGTATATGATTGCTTAACGGCTAATGACCCTGATAAGCATCAAAAGTCTGAATTTTCAGGTGATGAGCAAGGCTTTAGTGAAGCAAAAGATTGGATGAACAGCAAGTTTGCTGATTATCTTAAAAATGGAAGAAATAAGTTGAAGTTAACTTTCTAAAGGGGAATGTGTATGAAGATTGCTATTGGTAATGACCACGCTGCGCCTGAGATGAAGTTTGCGGTTGCACGCTTTCTTGAGTCTTTGGGACATGAGGTTGTAAATTTTGGCACAGACACAACTGAGAGCGTGGATTATCCCGTTATTGCAAAAAAGGTTGCAGATGCGGTTGCTTCTAAGGATTGCGATAAGGGTATACTTATTTGCGGAACAGGTATCGGCATGTCTATTGCAGCGAATAAGGTAAAAGGCATTCGTGCTGCTTGTTGCAGCGACCCGCTTTGTGTACGACTCACACGTCAGCATAATGATGCAAACATCCTTTGCTTTGGTGCTAGAATAGTTGGACAAACTATGGCTGAGGTAATGGTTAGTGAGTTCGTCAATACTGAGTTTGAGGGCGGTAGACACAATAATAGAGTAAGCCTGATTTCAGAAATTGAGGCTAATTAATAGTTTTGCAATACAGACTGTAAATTAAAGTATGAATGGTGTTTTAATTAAACCGATTGCAAAGATTCAGACTGACTTTGAGGATAAGTTTGGTATCCCGAGACAGAGCGGACGAGCTCCGTCACTTGTTGGTAAGATTGTTTTTGAGCCTGAGTATAGAAACGATACCGCATTGAGAGGGATTGAAGAATACTCGCATTTGTGGTTGATTTTCGATTTTTCCCTTGCTCACACTGAGGATTGGTCGCCCACTGTCAGACCGCCAAGACTTGGCGGAAACAAGAGATTGGGTGTTTTTGCCACAAGGTCCCCGTTTAGACCAAATTCTATCGGGCTATCTTCAGTAAAGCTTGAGAGGATTGACAAATCTAAGGAATACGGAACAGTTTTGGTTGTCAGCGGTGTGGATTTGCTCAACGATACTCCTATCTATGACATAAAACCGTATCTTCCGTATACCGATTGTCATTTAGATGCTGTAGGCGGATTTGGTGAGGTTAATGCAGATTACAAGCTTGAGGTTGATTTTCCATGCGAGTTAATTGAAATTATACCTGTTGATAAAAGGTCTGCTGTTATCGAGTGCCTTGCTGATGACCCAAGACCTGCATATCAAACAGATTCAAATCGGATTTATAATATGAAGTTCTCTGGCTATGATATAAAATTCAAGGTAAATTCAGAAGTATTAACTGTTGTTGCAGTAAAATAAAAAATTATAAGACGAGGATTGCTATGAACAACGAAACTAATCAAAAAATCACGCTTGACCTTGGCGAATTGGTTGAAGTAATCAGGAGCTATGATTCTGAGGAAAAAACATTGCCAATAGAAAAGAAACATTTTGTTTCCGAAGATTTTGAAATTAATATTAAAGATGCTTTTATGGCTATCATTAACAGATGGTGGATTGTTTTAATCTCTATCGTTGTTTTTGCTGTTGCGTTTTTTGGCGTTTCATATCGTTCATATGTGCCTGAATATATGGCTGTTGCAAAGATGTATGTTAATAACGACAATCTTAAAGACGGTCAGACTAAAATTTCTATCTCAAGCAGCGATATTACTGCTGCACAGGCTCTGGTTAACTCTTACTGTGAAATTCTTACTTCACGCTTGACATTGGGTGAGGTTATTTCACAGATGAAAGAAAACGATGACTATAATATGACCTACGAAGAACTTTATTCAAAGATTAGCTGCGGTGCAATAAATGAGACTGAGGTTTTCTATATTTCTGTTATCGACACTGACCCTCAGCGTGCTGTTACTGCAGTTAATACGGTTGTTGATGTTTTCCCAGAACGTATCAAAGACGTTATAGAGGGCTCCTCAGTTAAGACTATTGATAGGGCTGTTGTTGCTCAAAAGCGTAATCCCGGATTCTTAAAGCAGATTGCTATGGGCGCCTTAGTAGGAGCTATACTTTCTTGCGCTTATGCTATTTTGCGCGGTTGTGTATTTAACGATATTGTTGAGTCGTCTGATTGGTTGAGCAACTCGTTTGATAATACTCCTGTTTTGGCAGAAATTCCTGACTTATATTCTGTGAACAACAAGGGTTCATATGAGAAATATGGCAAATATGGCAGATATAATCGCGGAGGTACAAAATAATGTCTACTAAGAATAATAAACGTACCGATATTTTAAAAAAGGTTCCGATTGCTGATAAGTTGGATTTTGCAACGAGCGAGGCATACAACGTATTGCGTACAAACCTGTCCTTTAGTTTTCCCGGAAAAAGAATGGGCAAGGTGTTTGGCGTTACATCTGCCTCACCGCAAGACGGAAAATCATATACAAGTGTTAACTTGTGCTATGCACTTGCTAAAGACGGACATAAGACGATTCTTATTTCTTCTGATTTAAGAAGACCGACTGTTGAAAAAATTATTTCGTTGCCGGTTGGTTTGGGCTTGTCTAACATTTTAGGTGAAGGTCTTGAAATCAACGGTGATGTGTTACACAAGTCAATATTGCACGATAATTTAAGCGTTATCACTGCTGGAAGTATTCCTCCAAACCCCTCTGAATTACTGGGTTCTGAACAAATGGGAGAGCTCATTGAAAGCCTTAAGGATTCGTATGAATACATTGTGCTTGACTTGCCGCCCGTTACATCAGTTATCGACCCGATTGCTGTTTCTAAGTTTTTAGATGGAATAGTGTTCGTTGTCAGACATGGTTACAGTAAGAAGAAAAATATTATCTCCGCAATGAATCAGCTCAGGTACTCCGGCGTGCGTGTGTTAGGATTTGTTTATAACTGCTACAAATCTAAATCAGGATTCTTTAGAAGTTACTATAGATATTATAAAGGAAACTACTATAGCAGCAAGCGTTAACAGATATGCTTAATGATATTTTGGTTGACTTTCATTCACACGTATTACCTGATTTAGATGACGGTGCCGCTAATATTGACGAGGCATTGTTGATGCTCAGGAGCTCTTATCGTAAGGGCGTGAGATATATTGTTGCAACTTCGCACTATTATCCATTCGATGAAACTCCCGAATCTTTTTTATACAGGCGCAAAGTTTCTTATGAGTCATTAAAGGAAAGATTGTATGGGATTGAACATCCTGAGATTATTCTCGGCGCAGAAGTTTTGTATTTTGACGGAATTTGCAATGCAAAAGAGATTAGAAAATTAGCAATAGCAAACACCGATTATATTATTATTGAAATGCCGCTTTCTAAGTGGGATGCAAGGACTGTTCAAAACGTTATAAACATAAAAGCAAATCACAATCTGAATGTGATTATTGCTCATTTTGAACGTTATATAAAGTTTCAAAGCAGGTCTACAATAAACGCTTTAATTGATGCTGATATAATTTTTCAGTTTAATGCAAACTTTATTATTAGGCATACGAATCAAGCGGTTAAATATCTTGAATCGGGCATAATGTCTTTGATTGGCTCCGATTGCCACAATATGACGGACAGACGTCCTAACACTGCGGATGCTCTCAAGTGCCTTGAGGGGAGGATATCGCCTGAAATTATTGATGGTATCAACTCGCTGAGTAGGGAAATATTGTCTATATCATAGTTAAAAACAACTCTGGCTGAGTTTCAAACCTGGAACTCATATAGAGTTGTTTTTTGTTTTTATTCAGATAAAACATATTGAATTTAGGCTAATATTACATTATAATTTGTTTAGCTTATTATATTTGGAGTGTAACTGATGACCACTGAACAAAAATTTATTCAATTGCGGAAACAAATCATTAATAGAGATTTGAGCAGAATGAATGATATGCAGTTTGACGCAGTTGTTACTGTTGACGGCCCTGTTTTGATTTTAGCGGGTGCAGGAAGCGGTAAGACAACTGTTTTGATAAACAGAATAGCTACAATGATTAAGTACGGTACTGCTTATAACAGTACGAGTGCACCCTTTGCAACTGAAGAAGATGTAAAGATTCTTGAAGAATGCCTTAATTCTGAAGCTCAAGCACCCGATTGGCTTGGCGAAAACAAGGTTATGCCTTATCAGATTTTGGCTATCACGTTTACAAACAAGGCGGCTAAAGAGTTAAAGGAACGTCTTGAAACCGCTATTGGTGAAGCAGCACAGGATGTCTGGGCGGCAACCTTTCACTCAACCTGTTCTAAGATTCTGCGCAGATATGCAGATAGGCTTGGCTTTTCCTCAGGGTATACAATTTATTCTGCAGATGACCAAAAGCGCTTGATGAAAGATGTTATGAAGCGCCTTGAAATTGATGAAAAGTTTTTAACTCATAAGAGCATACTTAATGAAATCAGCCGAGCAAAAGATGAGCTGATTGACCCTGTTGAGTATAAAAAGCGCACAATGAACGATATCAGGCTTGAAACAGTAGCAAGGGCATATTCAGAGTATCAAAAACTGTTAAAAGAGTTTGATGCTATGGATTTTGACGATTTGCTGTTTAACACCGTTGAACTTTTCAGAAGCAATCCTGATATATTGGAATATTACCAAAACAGATTCCAATACGTAATGATTGATGAGTATCAGGATACAAATCACGCGCAGTATGTGTTTGCAAAGCTACTGTCTCAAAAGCATAGGAATATATGTGTTGTGGGCGATGATGACCAGAGCATTTACAGATTCAGAGGAGCTACAATCGAGAATATTTTAAGCTTTGAAGATGAGTATAAGGATGCCAAAGTAATTCGTCTTGAGCAGAATTACAGGTCAACTCAAAATATACTTGATGCTGCAAACTCAGTTATTTCAAACAATACAGGCAGAAAAGGCAAAAGTCTGTGGACAAGCAGAAAAGACGGAGAAAAAATCACGCTTTATACGGCATCTAACGAGGTTGATGAAGCTAAGTTTATAGCTGAGCAGATACAGGATAGTATAGCTTCTGGAGCTAAAAACTCCGACCACGCTATACTTTACAGAATGAACGCTCAGTCAAACGCAATTGAAAATGTTCTGATGCGCTCAGGTATCAGTTATAGGGTTGTTGGAGGGCTTAAGTTTTTTGACAGAAAAGAAATCAGAGACCTGATAGCTTATCTTAATTTATTAAATAATCAGGCGGACGGCGTTGCTCTAAAGCGAATTATCAATGAGCCTAAAAGAGGCATTGGTGACACAACTGTTGCGGCACTTTCTGCGCTCTCTGAACAGCTTAATTTGCCCATGCTTGATATTGCAAGACATGCTGATGAATATGCTCATTTGCAGAGAACATCGTCAAAGCTGAAGGGCTTTGCTGATATGATTGATGAGCTTAGAGATGCTGCAGACAGCGTTGAATTGCCAGAGCTGTTTGATAAGTTATTAGAAAAAACGCAGTATATTGGTTATCTCGAATCCTTAGGTGAGGACGGTATTGATAGAATTGACAACGTTAAGGAGTTTGCTTCGTCGATAATGTTGTATCAAAGCGAAAATGACGAGCCAACTCTTGCGGGATTTCTTGATGAAATTGCTCTTATAACTGATATGGACAGGGAAGATGACGACAACGATAAAGTCTGGCTTATGACTATGCACACTGCTAAAGGTCTTGAGTTTCCGACTGTGTTTATAGTAGGCGTTGAGGAGGGAATTTTCCCTAGTAATCAAACGATTTACGGCTCTTTAGAGGATATGGAGGAAGAGAGAAGACTTGCTTATGTTGGTATAACAAGAGCAAAAAACAAACTGTTTTTAACCAACACGTTCAGCAGAATGATTTTCGGTAAAACCGAAAGACTTATGCCGTCACGCTTTATTTCCGAGATTCCTGATAGCCTGATAAACAAAAAGTCAGCTAAGTTGCAGACTAATGTCTTCTCTAACTTTGGCAGTGAGCATAATCGAGGCGGTTCATACAATGATTACGGTAGCTATAGCTATCAAAAGACTACATATAAGCCGTCTAAGACTTATGCAGAGCCTAAGCAAACATCGCAGAACAGCTTAACATACAAGGTTGGTGACAGCGTTAAGCATAAGGTGTTCGGTGTGGGAATGGTTGTATCGGCTGTTGCGATGGGTAATGATGTTATGCTTGAGATTTGTTTTGACAAGGTTGGTACTAAGAGAGTTATGTCCAACTTTGCAAAATTAGAAAAAATCAAATAAAAACACTTAAAAGTTCACATCAAATGCAAATCATCATACTATGTAATGAAGTTTGGTCTTCAATATTAACATAGGAGGATGATTATATGGCAGTGCAAAGAGGAAGCTCTGTTGCATCTGGAGATTTTAGAGAAGCTGTTTGCATAGATGGCGGTAGAGTATATGATTCTTGTTGTGACCGCGACTGTCTTGAGGATTTACGGGTGTATTTTTCACCTGAAGGTCAGCAGCTTATTGAAAGAGCTGTAAACGTAAGATGCCGCGGCACAGAAGTGTGCAACGTGTTTATTGATATCGAACCCGTACATCTTAACAGAGGCTTCTATTCGTGCGACCTTACATTCTATTTTGCTGTTAAATACGATGTATACACCGCACTTAACGCTTTGCCTACAGCAATAGAGGGACTTACTTCTTTCCAGAAGAAAGTTATACTTTACGGTAGCGAGGGCAAGGTAAGAGTTTTCACAAATTCACCAGATGCGGAAACTTCCAGTTTTCAGACTACACCGCTCAATAATTTGCCAAAATGTGTTGTTGAGTGTGTTGACCCTGTTACCTTAGGCTCAAGAATCTGTGAGTACAGACCGTCTTGTGATGTTTGCATGATTCCCACCTGCGTTGCAGAGCGAATCGGCGGCTCGGTTATGTGCGATTTGCCCGTTGGCAGCAAGGTCGCTATGGTAACGCTTGGCCTGTTCACTATTGTTCAGCTTATCAGAAATGTTCAGATGCTTATTCCTGTATACGATTTCTGCATCCCTGAAAGAGAGTGCGACACAACGACCGATAATCCTTGTGAGGTTTTCGGACGGCTCAGATTCCCGACAGAAGATTTCTTCCCGCCGCGTGAATGTGATTTGGAAGAAACAATAGAATAGTTTTTAGTTAAAAAAATCGCTGATGCTTTTGCTTCAGTGATTTTTTTATTGATTATTACTTGAATAAAGGCACAGTTTATTGTATAATACCTTATATTTTTGTTTAGGAGATATCTAATGGGCGTTGATTTTAAGGCTATTCCTGTTCTTGCGACAAGAGGAGTAGTATTATTTCCAAATACAATTTTACATTTAGACGTTTCACGTGGCTTTTCTGTTGCTGCAGTTAACTTTGCCGCAAAGGGAGCAAGATATGTTTTTGTTGTTTCTCAGCAGGACGCTGCCGCTGAGTCTATTGATGTATTAAAATTAAACAGAGTTGGTACAATCGGTATTATTAAAGAGGTTGTCAGACTGCCAAATGATAGCGACCTGCACGTAGTTGTTCATGGTGTATGTCGCGCTGAAATTGTTGATTACAGTGTTGCAGGTCCGTTTATAACTGCGGATATTGCAAAGCTGCCGATTACCGAGAGTAAAGCAAGCCCTATTAAACTTGATGCTATGCTTCGCTCTATCAAAGGGCAGTTAAACGAGCTTGTTGCAAAGGATAACAGACTTTCGTCAGACAGCGTACTTCCAATGATGATGGAGTCAGACCTTTATACATTATGCAATCACGTTGGTTATTTTGTTCCGCTTGATTGGAAAATCAAGCAACAACTTCTTGAAATTTCCAGTGTGTATAAGCTTGCTGAGAAATTGCTTTCTGCATTGAAATATGAAAATGAGATTGCTGAGTGCGATAGAAAAATAGCTCAAAAAATTCAGCTAAGTATGGACCAGAGCAAGCGCGACTACTACTTGCGTGAAAAAATCAAGGCAATCAAAGATGAGCTCGGCGAGTGCTATGACGATTATGACGACATAGCTGAATACAAGGAAAAGATTGATGCTCTTTATGCTAATGAAGACGTAAAAACTAAGCTTTATAGTGAGCTTGAAAAGCTTGCTAAGATGCCGCAAGGCTCCCACGAGGCAACAGTTTTATACAATTATCTTGACGTGTGCACCCAGTTGCCTTGGGACAGAATGTATATTGGTGCAGAAATTGATATAGAAGATGCTAAAAAGATATTGGACAAGCATCACTACGGTATGGACAAGGTTAAGCAGTGCATACTTGAGGAGATAGCTGTAAGAAAGCTTACTGATTTAAACCGCTCGCAGATTTTATGCTTAGTTGGTCCTCCCGGTGTTGGTAAAACTTCGATTGCATCTGCAGTTGCTGAGTGTATGGGTAGAAAGTTTCAGCGTATTTCATTGGGCGGTATCAAGGATGAGTCCGAGATAAGAGGACACAGAAGAACTTATATTGGCGCTATGGCGGGCAGAATTATCTCTGCTGTAAAGACTGCAGGTTGCTCAAATCCGCTGATTTTGCTTGATGAGATTGATAAAATCGGTAGTGATTTCAAGGGCGACTGCTCAGCATCGCTGCTTGAGGCATTAGACCCTGAGCAAAACCACAGCTTTCACGACCATTATATAGATATGCCTTACGATTTAAGTAAGGTGCTGTTTATAACAACGGCGAATGACCCATCATCCATACCTGGTCCGCTTCGTGACAGAATGGAGCTTATAGAGCTGCCCAGTTACACTCGTGAGGATAAGTTTAATATTGCAAAGAAGCATTTAATCAGCAAGCAAATTAAGCTTAACGGTCTTGATTTTAAGAAAGTCAGATTTAACGATTCTGCTATTTATGATATCATCGACCACTACACTCGTGAGGGCGGAGTACGTGAACTGGAACGTAAAATTATTGCTGTTTTTAGAAAAATTGCTTATTCTACCGTATCAGGTGTAAGCGATAAGTTTTCTATAAAATCAAGCAATATTGAGGACTATCTCGGCCCCAGAAAATATAAAAATCCTTTTGATGATATAGTAAAGGATGAGGTTGGCGTCGTGAATGGGCTTGCGTGGTCTGCTGTCGGTGGTGAGGTTATGAAGCTTGAGGCGGCAGCGTTAAGTGGCACAGGCAAAATTGTGCTTACAGGCTCGCTTGGTGATGTAATGCAAGAGTCGGCTAAAACGGCTATAAGCTATGTAAGAAGCATTGCTGAAAAATACGGTATCGATAAGAATTTTTACAAGAATATTGACTTACACATTCATGCAACAGAGGCGGCTGTGCCTAAGGATGGCCCCTCAGCAGGCATTACTATGGCTGTCGCAATTGTTTCAGCGCTGACAGGTATTGCAGTTAAGGGCAGCGTTGCTATGACAGGTGAGATATCACTTAGAGGCAGAGTGATGCCAATCGGTGGGTTAAAAGAAAAGAGTATGGCGGCTTATAAAGCGGGCATAAAGACTGTAATTATCCCTGAGGGGAACAAATCCGATTTGTCCGAGTTAGACAAGGTTGTAAGAGAAAATATTGATTTTGTTGTTTGCGATAATGTTCAGAAAGTGCTTGACACTGCTTTGGTGAAATAGGAGATAAACGATGAATTATAATAACGTTAAATTTGAGGCTGCTTACGGCACTTCAAAGCAACTGCCTGCCTCTGATTTGCCTGAAATAGCGTTTAGCGGGCGTTCAAATGTGGGCAAATCAACTCTTCTCAACAAAATATTCAACAGAAAACAGCTTGCAAGAGTCAGCAGCACACCCGGTAAAACTGTAACAGTCAATTTTTTCAGGGTGGATGACAACAGATTCGTCGACTTGCCTGGTTATGGCTTTGCTAAGGTTTCAGACAGTGAGCGTAAGCGTTGGTCTGACTTGATGGAGGGCTATTTTCAGTCGGGCAGAAACATCAAGCTTGTTGTGCAGCTTATTGATATGCGTCACAAGCCGTCAAACGATGATTTGGTAATGCTAAACTTTCTAAAAGAAAGCGGTTATCCGTTTGTTATTGTGCTAACTAAGAGCGATAAGCTGAACAAAACCGAGCGTAGTAAGCGTTTGGCTGCTTTTGAAGAAGAGCTTGATTTTGTTTCAGGTGTTCAGAAAATTCCTTTTTCAGCTCTTAAATCAGAGGGCGTTGATGAAATCAGAAACATTGTTGAAAATGCTTTCAACAGTTAGGAGTATATAATGATTAGTAATAGTTTTGATATTAATTCAAAGGGGCATTTGACTGTTGGCGGTGTGGACAGTGTTGACCTCGCTAATAAGTACGGCACACCTATGTATGTTGTTGACGAGGACGCTGTCAGAACAAATTGCGCTCTGTTCAGAGAGTCTATAAAGGAGCATTATGAAGGAAACGGTCTTTGCGTTTATGCAAGCAAGGCGTTTTGCTGCAAGGAGATATGCAGAGTTATCGCAGAGGAAAACTGCGGATTAGACGTTGTTTCAGGCGGCGAGATATACACTGCTCTAAAAGCAGGATTCCCGATGGAAAACGTATTTTTTCACGGCAACAATAAGACTTATGATGAGATAAAGCTTGCATTAGAGAGCAATGTTGGCAGAATAATCGTTGATAATCTTACCGAGCTTAAGCTGCTTAACGCTCTGTGCGAGGAGCTTAAGAGGGAAGCTAACATTTATTTTAGAGTTAAGCCCGGCGTTGATGCTCACACTCACGACTTTATTAGAACAGGTCAGATTGACTCTAAATTTGGCTTTGCTTATGAAACAGGCGAAGCTCTTGATGCAATTAGAGAAAGTATGCAGTATGAGCGCATAAATCTGATTGGTTTGCACTGCCATATTGGCTCGCAGATTTTCGATATTGAGCCGTTTGTTACTGCTGCTAACATTATGATTGATTTTATGAAGGAAGCTAAGGACAAGCTTGGCGTTACTCTGTCAGAGCTTGATTTAGGCGGTGGATTTGGAATTAAGTACACCGATTCCGACACACCTGTTCCTTATGAGTCATTCATGGGTCCAGTTGCAAGCAAGGTTAAAAATTTGTGCAAGGAATATGGCCTAAGCGTGCCCAAAATCATCATTGAGCCCGGTCGTTCGATTATCGCTCCTGCCGGTGCTACACTTTATACTGTCGGCAACGTTAAGACTATTCCTGACGTTAGAACATATGTTTCAATTGATGGCGGTATGGGTGATAATCCCAGATATATTCTATACGGTTCAAAATATGAGATTCTCTGCGCAAACAAGGCGTCTGAGCCTAAGGATACAACCGTTACTCTGGCAGGAAAATGCTGCGAAAGCGGTGACCTTATCCAAGAAAACGCACCGTTACAAAAGGTTGAAGCGGGGGACATAGTTGCAGTTCTTGCAACAGGCGCTTATAACTACTCAATGGCAAGCAATTATAACAGAATCCCGCGTCTGCCTGTAGTTTTTGTAAGAAACAAGCAAGACAGACTCGTTATAAGACGTGAAACCTATGAGGATATTATTTCTTGCGACCTATAACAATCATAAGTATAATCAATAATGTTTAAGGTTTAATCTTTACTGCATTTGTGCATAATAACAAAAATGCAAAAAATGGTTAAAAATATAACAAATTTGTTGCAAATCTGATTGGTTTAGGGTACAATAAACAAAGAATTTTACTTTTGGAGGTAAATAAAATGGCAGTTAAAGTTGCAATCAATGGTTTTGGCCGTATTGGCCGTCTTGCGTTCAGACAGATGTTTGGCGCTGAAGGTTATGAAGTTGTTGCTATAAACGACCTCACTAAGCCCAGCATGCTTGCTCATCTTCTTAAGTACGACTCAGCTCAGGGCAGATACGCTCTTGCTGATTCTGTAAAGGCTGATGACGAGGCTGGCACAATCACCGTTAATGGTAAGACAATGAAGATTTATGCAGAGAAGAATGCTGCTGACCTTCCTTGGGGAGAGCTCGGTGTTGATGTTGTTCTCGAGTGCACCGGTTTCTACACTTCTAAGGCTAAGTCACAGGCTCATATAGATGCAGGCGCAAAGAAAGTTGTTATTTCTGCTCCCGCTGGAAATGACCTTCCCACTATCGTTTACAGTGTTAACGAAAACACTCTCACTAAGGACGATACTATCATTTCTGCTGCTTCTTGCACAACCAACTGCTTAGCTCCTATGGCTAATGCTCTTAACAATTACGCTCCCATCGTTAGCGGTATCATGACTACCGTTCACGCTTTCACAGGCGACCAGATGGTTCTTGACGGCCCGCACCGCAAGGGTGACCTTCGTCGTGCACGTGCTGCAGCTGTTAACATTGTTCCTAACTCAACAGGTGCTGCTAAGGCTATCGGCCTTGTTATCCCTGAGCTCAACGGTAAGCTCATCGGTTCTGCACAGCGTGTTCCTGTTCCGACAGGCTCAACAACTATTCTTGTTGCTGTTGTTAAGGGTAAGGACATCACTGTTGATGGAATCAACGCTGCTATGAAGGCTGCTTCATCTGATTCCTTCGGTTACACTGAGGAAGAGCTCGTATCTTCTGACATCATCGGCATCACCTATGGCTCACTGTTTGATGCAACTCAGACAATGGTTACTAAGGTTGATGATGATACCTATCAGGTACAGGTTGTTTCTTGGTATGATAACGAGAACTCTTACACCAGCCAGATGGTTAGAACAATTAAGTATTTCGCTGAAATGTAATTTTTCAACCAATATCAAGACGGATAGCAATTTTGCTATCCGTCTTATTTTTTTATCTTGCCTTAATTTCGACATAAATCACGAATTGAAGTTGATATAATTTCAATAAGGATTGATTGTTATGATAGTTTACGTTGACTCTCTTATACTTCTGAATTTCTATGTTGATTATTTACTGCTTCTTGCAACTCAAAAGCTTTGCAAGCTGCAATCAGGTTTTTGGAGAAGAGTATTGGCTGTATTATTTAGCTCGCTTTGCTCGTTGCTGATTTTTTTGCCTGAACTAAATATGATTTTAAACTTTTCAGTTAAGCTTGTGGTAGCGTGTATTACAGTTTTGATAGCTTATAGATTCATTAAAGCATTTGAGTATATTGTTGCTGTTGTTTGTTATTTAGCGTCTACATATTTATTTTGCGGTGTATCGATGTTTTTGTATTCCTTGTTACAACCAGCAAATATGTCTGTAAACAACTCGGTTGTTTATTATTCAATATCGCCGTTGTTTTTAATCGTATCAACCAGCGTTTGCTATATTTTTATTTGCGTTTACAGGCGTTTCTTTGTAAAGAAAAACGATATTCAAAACAAAGCAATTGCTGAAATTACTTACAATGACAAGAGCATTTGTATTTATGCGTTGATTGATTCAGGTAACATGCTGACAGATATTTATACCGACATACCTGTAACAATCATAGATGAGAGCATTTTCTCGCATCTAACTGGGTTTTACAAGTCGAATTTTATGTCAGGAGCAATGGAAAACGCTAAAAAAATCAACGGTTTTCGTTTGATTCCGGTTTCTACTGTTTCTGATGATGGCTTTTTAATAGGATTTAAGGCGGATTTTATAAAGATAAGCTTTAACGGAGTTAATTACGAGGTTAAAAACCCTGTTTTAGCGGTTAGTAGTACAAAGATATCAGGATGTTATTCAGCTATTATCAGTGAGAATTTATTGTGTTATAAAGGTGTATTGCAATGCTTATCTACTTAATGTTAAAAAAACTGCTCAACAATTTATTCCGTAAACCTGTTTATTACATAAACGGTCCTGAGATATTGCCGCCTCCATTAAGCAAAGAAGAGGAATCTTGTATGCTTGATAGGCTTATGATTGATGATTCATATGCGAAAGAAAAGCTTATAACTCACAATTTAAGGCTTGTAGTATACATTGCCAAGAAGTATGAGGCGGCAGGCGCAGGCGTTGAAGACTTGATATCAATAGGTACGATTGGTTTGATAAAAGCAGTAAATACCTTCAAGCCTGAGAAGAATATTAAGCTTGCTACATATGCGTCAAGATGTATCGAAAATGAAATTCTTATGTATATGCGAAAGGCTTCACAGCTCAAGGCAGAGGTCTCAATTGATGAACCGCTAAACACGGACTGGGATGGAAATGAGTTGCTGTTATCTGATGTTTTAGGTAGTGACCCTGACTTGATTAACAAGGGAATTGAGAGTGAAGACGAGGTTTGCACACTCAAATATTTAGTAAGTGACCTCATTCCTCGCGAAAGAATGATAGTTGAAATGAGGTTTGGACTTAACGGACACAAGGAGCACACACAAAAACAGGTTGCTGATATGCTTGGCATATCTCAGTCTTATATATCCAGATTGGAAAAGCGTATTATCGAAAGGTTAAAGAAAGACTTAGAGAGGGTTGGCTGAAACACGCCAACCTTTTGTGTTTATATAGCTATTATTTGCATATATTGTAATAATGCTATTTTTTGACGGGAGAGGTTCTAATGAACAATAAAGATAATCATACAGATGCTTACATTAATGAGATTAAGAAAAAGCTTTCAATGGACAATAAAGGAATAAGCGGAAATTTGCAGGCAGATAAGGTTAATGAGCTATTGGGCAAGATATCAAAGGCTGACGCTGATAAAATTAGAAGCATTATGAATGACAAGGAACAAATGGAGAAAATTTTAAATTCTCAGCAAGCCCAAATTATTATGAAGAAGCTTTCCGAAGGTAAGTAGTATGGAGGATATAGCAAGCAAGTTAGCTCAGATGCTTGATGACCCTGAGGGACTAAACACAATTAAGTCGTTAGCAGAAAGTATTATGGCAGATGGTAATAATCCTCTATCTTCACTCATACCAAGTGAAAACAGTCAGCCAAAAGATAACGCTATAGAGTCAACGGACTTGTTTAGTGGGGTTTCACCAGACCAAATCAAGTCAATAATGCATATAATGGGCGCATTAAACAATCAGCAGGATGACGACAGAACAAGGTTGCTATATTCGCTTAGGCCTTATCTGTCGTCTAAAAGACAGGATAGGGTAGACAAGGCTGCAAAGCTCTTAAAACTTGCTGCTGTGTTGCCGCTTATTAATGAAAGCGGCTTGTTTAAATTGTGAGGTGATATGATGAGCTATTCTTTTGATGACTTTGAAAGAATGCAACGAGAGGCAGAGAGAAGAGTTAACGCCACTCAAAGAAGAAATTCTAAAGTTGCTAACGAGGTTAAAATTCCTGATTTTGTATCGTCACCCACACAAATAAACACAAAGAGTAACCAGCCTAAAAGCACGTTTTTTGGCAAGTCGAAGCTGCTTGATTTCATTGACTTAAAAAACATAGACTTTGATTCAGACACTTCGATAATTATGGTGATTCTACTGCTTTTATCAAAGGGAGAACAAGATGAACTTTTAATGTTGGCGTTGCTGTACATAATGCTGTAACAACTAAACAAAAAGCAGTTGATTTTTTTACAAAATTTGATGATATTTTTTAATGATTAAGATTGACACATTATGATGAAATATGATATAATCCAAAGTGTAATTATTATATCGTTCTTTGTGACTGACGGATTAATTGTGGAGCACCACAGAGGAACAAAGAGCAATAAATAAGCCGACCGTCTGGGCACACTTGAACTGCATAGTCCAAGTGTGCCTTTTTATTGTTAAAAAGGAGGTTTTAATATGAAAAAAGTTGGAATTGTTATGGGTAGCGATAGTGATTTGCCAATCATCAAAAAGGCGACAGATACGCTTTCAAGCTTTGGCATACCTTACGAGGTGCACGTATATTCTGCTCACAGAACTCCAAATGAAGCAAGACTCTTTGCGCTTAATGCACGTGAAAACGGTTTTGGCGCTATAATTGCAGCTGCAGGAATGGCGGCTCATCTTGCTGGCGCTATTGCAGCCAACACAACGCTTCCCGTTATAGGAATTCCCTGTAAATCTACTAATTTAGACGGTATTGACGCCCTCTTATCAACAGTTCAGATGCCCAGTGGCATACCCGTTGCAACTGTTGCTATTGATGGTGGAGTCAATGCCGCTTTACTTTGTGCACAGATAATCGCTGTTGAGGACAAAGACCTTGCTAAAAAGCTTGACGATAAAAGACAGGCAGACGCAAAGGCTGTGCTTGCTAAGGATGCTGACATAGCATCAAGACTTTAATTTGTTAATAAATTAAAAAGGAGATATATCATTATGGAAAAGAAACTTGTTTACACCGGTAAGACTAAGGACGTTTTTGCTTTGGATAACGGCAACTATTTGCTCAAGTTCAAGGATGACTGCACTGGTAAAGACGGTGTGTTTGACCCGGGCGAGAACTCTGTTGGGCTCACTATTGATGGCGTTGGTGACGTTAACCTTCGTATGTCAATTTATTTCTTTGAAAAGGTTAATGCAGCAGGCATTAAAACCCATTATGTAAGCGCTGATTTAAACGATACTACTATGGAAGTTGTACCCGGAAAGGTATTTGGTAAGGGCCTTGAAGTTATCTGCCGTCATAAAGCTGTTGGCAGCTTCTACCGTCGTTACAGTGATTATATCGAAGAGGGTGCAGACCTTCCTGCTTATGTTGAAACCACATTCAAGAATGATGAGAAGGGCGACCCGCTTGTAACTAAGGACGGTCTTGTAGATCTTGGCGTTATGACTGCTGCGCAGTATGATGATATCAAGACAATGACTCAGCAGATTACAAAGATTGTTGCAGACGACCTTCTTGAAAAAGGACTTGTTCTTTATGATATCAAGTTCGAGTTTGGCTACGATGCTGACGGCAATGTTATGCTGATTGACGAGATTGCATCAGGCAATATGCGTGTTTACAAAGACGGTCAATACATTGACCCGATGACACTTTCTGAGCTCTTCTTTGCTTAAATTTAGTTTTGAATTTTAGTTAAGGGGGTTTTGAAGTGGGTGGATTTTTTGGAATCACCTCAAGCAAAGATTGTTTGACTGATGTTTTCTTTGGCGTTGATTATCACTCGCATCTCGGAACTCATCGAGGCGGAATGGCTGCATATGACAAAGAAATAGGTTTGCAGAGAAAAATTCATAGCATCGAGAATGCACCGTTTCGCACCAAGTTTGAGCACGTGCTTAGTGAGATGAAGGGCACAGCAGCTATTGGCTGCATTAGTGACAGCACTCCTCAGCCGCTTTTGATTCGCTCAAAGCTTGGAACTTACGCTATTTGTATGGTTGGAGTTATCAACAATTCGGAAGAATTGATTGACCAGTATCTTGCTCATACCGGATGTCATTTTGATTCTATGACAGGCGGTAAGGTTAACAGCACAGAACTGCTTGCAGCGTTGATAAATCAAAAAGATAGCTTTGTTGAAGGTATACAGTTTGCTCAGAAGTCTATTGAAGGCACTGTTTCGATTCTCATTTTAAAACAAGATGGCACAATTATCACAGCTCGCGATTTGCTTGGCAGATTGCCTGTTCAAATCGGCAAAAATAGTGACGGATACGCTGTTTCGTTTGAGTCCTTTGCATATCAGAAGCTTGGTTATGAGGATGAAAAAGAGCTTGGTCCCGGTGAGATTGTTGAGTTGTCCTATAACAGTATGACTCAGCTTGCGAAACCCGGTACAAAAAAGCGTGTGTGTTCATTCTTATGGAGCTATTACGGTTATCCTACCTCTACTTATGAGGGTATAAACGTTGAAGCTATGCGTTACCGCAACGGCGAAATAATGGCAGAGAAGGACATTAAAACTAATACTGCCAGAGATATAGACTACGTTGGAGGCGTGCCTGACTCGGGTACTCCGCACGCAATAGGATATGCAAATAAGAGCGGTAAACCTTTTGCAAGAGCTTTTATAAAGTACACGCCAACTTGGGCGAGAAGCTTTATGCCGTCTAATCAGACCGACCGCAACAAGATTGCAAAAATGAAGCAGATTCCTGTTTATGACTTGATTAAGGATAAAAGCTTGCTCTTTGTTGATGACTCAATCGTTCGCGGAACACAGCTTCGTGAAACTGTTGAATTTTTGTATGAAAATGGCGCAAAAGAAGTGCATATGCGTTCAGCTTGCCCGCCGATAATGTACGGTTGTAAATATCTTAATTTCTCACGTAATACCAGTGATACAGAATTGATAGCTCGCAGGGTTATTCTTGAGCTTGAAGGCGAGGAAGGCCTGAATCATATTGAGGAATACTCAGACGGTGCTACAGAACGTGGTAAAAATCTCCGCAAGGCAATCAGTGATAAGTTTAACTTTGCATCACTTGATTTTCAGTCGCTCGACGATGTTATAAAGGCTATCGGAATGGAGCCTTGCGACCTTTGCACATATTGCTGGAACGGAAAGGAGTAAAAAATATGCATACTCAATCTAAATCTGATGCTTATGCAGCCGCTGGTGTAGATATCACTGCAGGATATAAGGCTGTTGAGCTTATGAAACAACATATTGCCTCTACACTTACTAAAAACGTGTGTTCAGATGTTGGTGGCTTTGGTGGCCTTTTTGAGCTTGACCTTACTGGAATAACTAAGCCTGTTCTTGTTTCAGGAACAGACGGAGTTGGCACAAAGCTTAAACTTGCTTTCTTAATGGACAAGCACGACACTGTTGGTATTGACTGTGTTGCTATGTGCGTTAACGTTATTATTTGCGCCGGTGCAAAGCCCTTGTTTTTCCTCGATTATATAGCTTGCGGTAAAAATGTTCCTGAGCGTATCGCCGATATCGTTAAGGGTGTGGCAAACGGCTGCGTTCAGTCGGAAGCTGCGCTAATCGGCGGTGAAACTGCTGAGATGCCTGGCTTCTATCCT
>JAZNLO010000002.1:0-3071 GCA_045579085.1 Acutalibacteraceae bacterium | reverse complement strand
GCATAAACCTTCTCAACCATCTTCTTGTACTTAGCAGCAACACGGGCGGCATCAGCCTTAAAACCGTAATTATCAAGCGCCTTAACGGATAAGTGCTGCTGACAAGCCCAAGCAATTGGGTAGTTCCACTGGAACGAATGTGTGTCAGAATAACTATTCTTCTCACAGGATGCAAGTCCGTAATCGGTTTCAAGCTTCGCTTTCATCATCTCTACCGACTTAGCAGCCACGTCAGCATCTGCCAAGTTAACAAACATAGGATAAAGTGAGCAGGATGAGAAAATCTCGGAATGCTTGTCATCAACAAAGTTGTAGTCAATGAGCACGCCGTCTTTATTTAAGAGGTATTTGTACATTAGCGCCTTGCGGTCTGCCGCAGCCTTTTCCCATTTTTCTTCCTCGCCCATGCCAAGAATTTCAGAGAAATATGCCATGTTCTTTTCCCAGTCATAAAGCAGGGAGTTAAGCTCAACCTGAACAAACTTCCAGCCCTCGAAGCCCCAACGGGGGTTGCAGTCCCAGCCCGACTCGCAGTTAATCATATAGTGGTCTACAATCTGCTCATCGGTAAGCCCCTCGGGGCGCTGACCGTTACAGGAACGGCGAATGTAGTCGCCCGCCTTTTCATCAACCGGCTTGTCAACGTTCTTGCCACCGTACTGATTAAGACCAATAGACGTCATACGCTCGGTCATCCAGAAGTTATATTCCTTCTTTAAGGTGTTAAACGCACCATAAAGCCAGGTTTTATCCTTGTAATAGTCGTAGGTCTCGCGCACCATTCTGGAAGCAAAAGGAGGCTGCCCAAGGCCTGCATGGAAGTAGCGGTTACTGTTTTTCATGTGGCCAAAGCGCTCAATCATGAAAAGAATGTTATCGGTGTTGTTTTTAGCCAGCTGCTGTCTGCCAACAAGCATAAGACCGGGGTTGGTAAAGTATGTATCCCAGTAATAAAGCTCCTCAAAGGTGCCAACCGCAGGAATAGTAAAAGGATAGGGCAATCTGTAAAGGGTTCTAACGCCTTCCTCCCTGTCCTCAGGGCATTCCTTAATAACACCTTGCCAATGGGACTCGATGTAATCTAATACTTCTTTGCTCATAATGGTTCCTCCAATGTGTTTTTGTTTTTTGTTTTTAATTTTAATTTTTTGATTTTATTTAATTCACTTTTCAAATATTGCAATTAAATTGCACTAAAGCATTTGTGTCTCAACGTAATTTTTTAGAACTAAATAAGTGCCCGCAGTTCTACCCATCATTGAAGGCATGGTCGCACGGCGAATAACGTTAATATTGCCGTCCACTACGTTGTATTTCTCCCAAAGACTGCCCGTTTCATTATATATTTTTTCAATGAGCGATGTATATTTAAGAGCAATTCGCATTGCCTCTTCCTTATAGCCGTAATTATCAAGCGCCTTAACAACAATATATTGCAGGCAGCCACAGCCCATCGGGTAATTCCAACGCATTTCACCCGGCATATCGTTCTTTTCACAGGCGAAAACTCCATAATCGGCCTCAAGGCGATATAGATTGTCAACCGCCTTGCGTGCATACTCAGCATCCACCATGTTTGTAAACAACGGATATAACGACGCTACCGAGAAAACCGAGCTGAAGCTATCATTAACGAAATTGTAATCATATAGTAAGCCGCCGTTATCAAGAAACTCTAGCATCAGCGCCTTGCGCTTATCAGCTCGAGCCTCCCAAAGCTGTTCCTCACCCGAGCCTACACAAATGGAAAAATATGCCATATTTTTCTCAAACATATATAAAAGCGAGTTCAGGTCAACCTGTACGTACTCCCAGCCCTCAAAGCCCCAACGCGGATTGCAGTCCCAGCCTGATTCACAGCTGAGCAAATACTGGTCTACCAGCTGCTGATCGGTCTTATCGGATGGTCGGTATTGAAGACGTCGGCAAAAATCGGCGGCCTTTACGTTAATAGGCTTATCCGTGCTCGCACCCGCATATTGATTAAGACCAACAGAAGTCATTCGCTTGGTCTGCCAAAACTCATATTCGGTTTGAAGCGCAGAATATGCCCCCTTCAACCAGGCTAAATCATGATAATGCTCATAAACCTGCTTGACCATTTCAGAAAGAAACGGCGGCTGCGAGTTACCAAGATAGAAGGTGCGATTGCCGTTCGGCATAAATCCATATTTTTCTACAAGAAAGAGCATATTATCGGTGTTATTCTTAACTAAATCCCAACGGCTGCTCAAGGCAAGACCAAGGTTAGTAAAGTACGCATCCCAATAATAAATTTCATCATAATATCCAACCGCAGGAACCGTATAAGGATAAGGCATACCAATAAGATTGCCCTTATCCTCGCAAATTTCTTTAACGCAGTCGTTCCAACCGGTCGTGATATGTTCTATTACTTTGTTGTTTTCCATATTTTTCTCCTATGTTTCACGTGAAACAGCGTAGCAGCGACCACAAGTCTTACACTCCGTCACAAATACTCTGATTTGCATTTTGTAACATATTGCTTGTAAGCTGCCTCTCTTGTACCGTCAACTGTATATTGAGCGAATGCCCTACTAAACTTTTTATAGTGTTTTCGACTAACGTTGCGTTCTACCGAGCCTTGCAGCGATGTCCTGTAACTCCTCATCGCCATAGAACTCAAGACTTATCATTCCATGATTTTCGCCGAGGCTAACAACACGAACTTTTCTGTGCAAAGCCTCCTTGAGTGCTAACTCTACCTCAACATAGAAACTGCTCTCGCGGCTTTTACCGCCAGATTTCTCACGCTTTTTCTGCGCACGGACAAAGTCTTCAAGCGCCCTGACGGTCGCACCGTTTGCTGCCATCTCGGCAACCTGATCTCGAAGCATTGGATCGTCGGCGGACAGTATCGCACGAGCCTGACCTGCAGTTATGAGCCCATTTTTCAGCATTTCAAGCTCTTTAGCGCCAAGGTTTAATAGTCTTAAGGCGTTTGCAACCGCAGTTCGCGATTTTCCCACGCGAACAGCAACCTCTTCCTGCGTTAAATTGTAGTTTTCGATCAAAGTCTTATAACCTAACGCCTCTTCAATGGGATTCAG
>JAZNLO010000001.1:0-110771 GCA_045579085.1 Acutalibacteraceae bacterium | reverse complement strand
TGCTCCATCCAGTCCATTGTCGCTCCACCGTCGTGTGTTTCTCCCATTTTGCGGTTTACACCGGTATAGAAGAGTATACGCTCGGTGGTGGTAGTTTTACCTGCGTCGATATGAGCCATTATACCAATGTTTCTTGTCATTTCTAGAGAAACTTTTCTTGGCATATTATCCTCCATTTGCCGCCTTTATGGCGGGTATAAGCATCAGGTGCTTTAAATTACCACCTGTAATGAGCAAACGCCTTATTAGCTTCAGCCATTCTATGTGTCTCGTCACACTTCTTGGCTGCGCCGCCCATTCCGTTAACAGCGTCCATTATCTCACCAGCAAGGCGCTCTTTCATAGTTCTCTCACTACGAGCGCGGCTATAGTTGGTAATCCAACGCAGACCGAGAGTCTGACGTCTTTCAGGACGAACCTCCATCGGAACCTGATAGGTTGAGCCGCCTACACGGCGTGCCTTAACCTCAAGCTGAGGCATTACGTTCTCCATAGCTGCCTCGAAAACCTCGATGGGTTCTTTACCAGTCTTTTCCTGAATGATTGCAAATGCATCATAAACAATCTTCTGCGCAACGCCTTTTTTGCCGTCAAGCATAATGTTGTTTATAAGACGGGTAACGATTTTGGAATTGTAAAGCGGATCCGGCAAAACATCACGTTTTGCGATAAAGCCTCTTCTTGGCATTTCGCTTCCCTCCTTCACATAATGATATCATTGGTACTCGAACAGCTCCTCGCTGTCCGTTGGCCAAGCAAGGCGTAATACATTAAATCAAAAATATATAAACGCCGCTGCTTGAACATTTTTGCAGCAGTGATTTCAGCTGTCTTATTTTGCAGAAGCCTTCGGCCTCTTGGCACCATACTTTGAACGTGCCTGCATTCTCTTTGCTACGCCCTGTGTATCAAGGGTTCCGCGAATGATGTGGTAACGCACACCCGGAAGGTCCTTTACACGTCCGCCGCGAATGAGAACAACGCTATGCTCCTGCAGGTTGTGTCCTTCACCGGGAATGTATGAAGTTACTTCGATACCGTTTGAAAGACGTACTCTGGCAATCTTACGAAGAGCTGAGTTCGGCTTCTTAGGGGTAAAGGTGGTAACCTTTGTGCATACACCACGCTTCTGCGGTGAGCAATGGTCATTGAGCACTTGCTTCTTTGTGTTAAGGCTCTTTAAAAGTGCCGGTGCAGTGGGCTTGCGCTCCTGTGACTCTCTTCCCTTACGGACAAGCTGGTTAAAGGTTGGCATGTTTTTCCTCCTCTCAAAGCTTGATTCGGCGCTACTTTGCAGCCGAGCGCATTTGGGCATAATACACCCCTACGCAATTTTAGATGATAACACCAAATGAGCCCTTTTGTCAAGTTATTTTTTGCCATTTCAGCAATTTCTATACAAAAAACATAAGACGGCCTGCCTTTTTAGGACAAACCGTCTTATTAACCTGTAAATTACTCTGCTAAAGCCTCTTCAGGCTGCTCATTTACTGCTTCTTCAACAGCTGCTTTATCAGCCTCTGTTTCAGCAGTAATTTCATTCATAAAGCACTTCATTCCTGTTCCTGCAGGAATCAGCTTACCGATGATAACGTTTTCCTTAAGTCCGAAGAGGTGGTCAACCTTACCCTTAACGGCAGCATCTGTAAGAACACGAGTGGTCTCCTGGAAGGAGGCAGCCGACATGAACGAATCGGTTGCAAGTGATGCCTTAGTGATACCGAGCAATGTAGGCTCATACTCTGCAAAGCGGAGCTCTTGCTCGCCTGCATTTCTTCTGCACTCAATGTCATAGTTTGCTTCATAGAAGGTGCCGCGCTCAACATTTGTTCCAACGATGAGGTTTGTATCGCCCGCATCGGAAACCTTGAACTGACGCATCATCTGATGAACTATAACCTCGATATGCTTATCGTTGATTTCAACACCCTGACTTCTATAAGTGCTCTGGACTTCCTTAATAATGTAGTCCTGAACAGCATCGGGGCCCATAACAGCAAGCAAATCGTGCGGATTGAGTGCGCCTTCAGTCAGGCACTGTCCCTTTTCAACGATATCGCCCTCGTTAACGCGGATACGGTAGCCGAACGGCACGGTGTAAGTGCACATTTCAGCGTTCTCAACATCCTCGCTTGTAACAACGATTTCGCGGTTGCGCTTAACTTCCTGAAAGCTTACCTTACCTGCAATCTCACTGATTATAGCAGCGCGCTTCGGCTTTCTTGCCTCAAACAGCTCCTCAACACGCGGCAGACCCTGAGTGATATCCTCAGCGTCGACAACGCCTCCCGTATGGAAGTTACGCATCGTAAGCTGAGTACCGGGCTCACCGATTGACTGAGCTGCGATAATACCAACGGATTCGCCAACAGTTACAGGCAAGCCGTTTGCAAGGTTGATACCGTAGCACTTGCGGCAAACGCCTCTGCGTGACTTACATCCGAGTATAGAGCGGATTGCGATTGACGGATAAGGTGTATTCTGATTGTGCTGCTCGGTTTTGATAATCCTTGCAGCCATATCGTCTGTAATCATTGTCTTGTTGTCTGCAACAACTTCGCCGGTTACGTTATCCACGCAATCGTTGATTAAGAAGCGGCCAACAAGTCTTTCATCGAGCGCCTCGATAGGCTTATCGCTGTACTTCTCCTTGAGAGCTGCAACACGCTCATCAATAGTGGGCGTTTTGCCGTTTGCTGCGGTAAGCTCTTCAATAATCGCAGCGTCACGCTGCTTGAAGATATCAAGGCTCTTATCATATATATCGGTTACAACCAAGCCGTTGTCAGAGCCGCAATCGTCATCACGAATGATAACATCCTGCGATACGTCTACAAGACGTCTGGTAAGGTAACCTGAGTCCGCAGTTCTAAGAGCGGTGTCTGCCAATCCCTTACGGGCACCACGTGATGAAATGAAGTATTCCAAAACGTTAAGGCCTTCACGGTAGTTAGCACGAATCGGGATTTCGATGGTACGTCCTGAGGTGTTTGCGATAAGTCCGCGCATACCTGCAAGCTGACGAATCTGGTTCATAGAACCACGAGCGCCTGAGTCTGCCATCATGAATATCGGGTTGTAGTCGTCAAGGTTATCCTTAAGCGCATTTGCAACCTTATCTGCTGTTTCGTTCCACAGCTTGATTGTTTCGTTGTAACGCTCGTCTGCTGTCAGGAATCCTCGTCTGTACTTAGCCTGAATCTTCTCAACCTGCTTATCGCTCTCGGCAACATACTCGTACTTCTGGGGCGGGATAATAGCATCGCAAACAGCAACTGTTATCGCACCGCGAGTTGAGTACTTATAGCCGTTAGCCTTAATCTTATCGAGAACAATGGCTGATTCCGAAGTACCGTGAATCTTGATGCAGCGGTCAATAATCTTGCCGAGCATCTTCTTGCCAACCTTGTTCTGAACAATGTCGTCTTCGCTCTCGATTACAGGCTTTGTGGGGTCTTTGCGAGTAAAGCATATTTCAAGGTCAAGCTCATGGCCCTCTTTTGTGCGGTCAACAAAGCCCAAATCCTGCGGGATAGACTCATTAAATATGAGCGCACCGACAGTTGCGTCAATCATTCTTGTTACGGTTTCACCGTTAACCTCGCCCGTCATACGAACGCGAATGGGTGAATGTAATCCTACAACCTTTTCGTTGTAAGCCATTATTGCTTCGTCTCTGTTTCTGAATACCTTGCCTACGCCAGGCTCATCAAGCTTGCACAGCGAGAGGTAGTAAGAACCGAGAATCATATCCTGAGTAGGAACTGCTACAGGCTTACCATCGGACGGCTTAAGCAGGTTGTTTGCAGCGAGCATGAGGAAGCGTGCCTCTGCCTGTGCTTCTGCTGAAAGCGGAACGTGGATAGCCATCTGGTCGCCGTCGAAGTCGGCGTTGTAAGCGGTACATACAAGCGGATGAAGCTTAAGCGCACGACCTTCAACCAAAACAGGCTCGAATGCCTGAATACCAAGACGGTGAAGTGTAGGCGCACGGTTAAGAAGCACAGGGTGCTCCTTGATAACTGTGCCGAGTGCATCCCAAACCTCTTCACGCAGACGCTCAACCATCTTACGTGCGGTTTTTATATTCTGAGCAACGCCTGTTTCAACAAGGCGCTTCATTACAAACGGCTTGAACAGCTCGATTGCCATTTCCTTCGGAACACCGCACTGATACATTTTCAGCTCAGGTCCAACATCGATAACCGATCGGCCTGAATAGTCAACACGCTTACCAAGCAAGTTCTGACGGAAACGTCCCTGCTTACCTTTGAGAAGGTCTGAAAGCGACTTGAGTGCACGGTTGTTCGGGCCTGTGACCGAACGTCCTCTGCGGCCGTTATCAATGAGCGCGTCAACTGCTTCCTGAAGCATACGCTTCTCGTTGCGCACGATGATGTCAGGCGCGCTGAGTTCAAGCAATCTCTTAAGTCTGTTATTGCGGTTTATTACTCTGCGATAGAGGTCGTTAAGGTCGCTTGTAGCGAAACGGCCGCCGTCGAGCTGTACCATCGGTCTCAAATCGGGCGGGATAACGGGAATAACATCCATTATCATCCACTCAGGGCGATTGCCTGACTGACGGAATGCTTCAACAACCTCAAGGCGCTTGACAAGGCGAACTCTCTTCTGTGCGCTCGCATCCTCAATCTCTGCCTTGAGCTCTTCGCTCAATTTATCAAGGTCGATTTCCTTAAGCAGCTTCTGGATAGACTCTGCTCCCATTCCTGCGTCAAAATCGTCCTCATACTTCTCGCGCATATCACGATACTGCTTCTCGTTGAGCAGCTGGAGCTTTTCAAGCGGTGTGCTGCCCGGATCGATTACGATGTATGATGAGAAGTAAAGTACCTGCTCGAGAACTCTCGGTGTTACGCCGAGTATAAGTCCCATACGAGAGGGGTTGGTTTTGTAATACCAGATATGCGATACAGGAGCAGCAAGCTCAATCGAGCCCATACGCTCACGGCGTACCTTTGCACGTGTGACCTCAACGCCGCAACGCTCACATACCTTGCCCTTATATCTGATACGCTTGTACTTTCCGCAATGGCACTCCCAGTCCTTCTGGGGTCCGAAAATCTTTTCACAGAAAAGACCGTCTCTTTCGGGCTTGAGTGTACGGTAGTTGATGGTTTCAGGCTTTGTTACTTCACCGTATGACCACTTGCGTATCTGTTCGGGAGAGGCAATACCGATTTTTATTGATTCAAATTCATTAAATTCCATTACCGTCTGCCTCCTTAATTATTTTCATTGTCGTCATAAGACTCTACAGTGTCTTCAGTGTCGACTTCTTCTATTGCTTCGCCGTTTTCGTCCTCAAAGCTATAACCTTCAAAGTCATCGGTAACCTTGTTCTCCTCGTGGAAAACAGGCTCCTCCTCAGCGATATTGAAGCTTAAGTTTTCATCATCGAAGGTCTGCTTCAAATCTATCTCCTCGTTGTACTTATCAAGCACACGAACATCAAGACCAAGTGACTGCAATTCTTTGATAAGAACCTTGAATGACTCAGGAACACCGGGCTTGGGTATATTCTGACCCTTAACGATAGCCTCATAAGTCTTAACTCTTCCGACAACGTCGTCCGACTTAACTGTGAGGATTTCCTGCAAGGTGTATGCTGCGCCGTAAGCCTCAAGCGCCCAAACCTCCATCTCACCGAAACGCTGACCGCCGAACTGAGCTTTACCACCCAAAGGCTGCTGTGTAACAAGTGAGTAAGGACCTGTTGAACGAGCGTGAATCTTATCATCTACGAGGTGATGCAGCTTGTGATAATACATATAGCCTACGGTTACAGGATTATCAAACTGCTCGCCTGTACGTCCGTCATAAAGAATGGTCTTACCATCCTCACGCATACCCGCTTCCTTGAACATTTCACGGATATCACCTTCGTGAGCACCGTCAAATACAGGTGTGCATACCTTCCAGTCAAGAGCCTTAGCAGCCATACCAAGATGAACCTCAAGAATCTGACCGATGTTCATACGTGAAGGAACGCCGAGCGGGTTAAGAACTATATCAAGCGGACGGCCATTCGGCAAGAACGGCATATCCTCCTGCGGAAGAATGCGTGAAACAACGCCCTTGTTTCCGTGACGTCCTGCCATCTTATCGCCGACAGAAATCTTACGCTTCTGAGCAATATAGCATCTAACAACTGTATTTACTCCCGGACTCAACTCATTTGAGTTTTCACGGGTGAACACATCAACGTTTACAATTGTGCCGTATTCTCCGTGCGGAACACGCAATGAGGTGTCGCGCACCTCTCTTGCTTTCTCACCGAAGATTGCACGCAGCAAGCGCTCCTCTGCTGTGAGCTCGGTTTCACCCTTAGGTGTTACCTTACCTACAAGGATATCACCTGCGCGAACCTCTGCACCCACACGGATAATTCCGCGCTCATCGAGGTCCTTAAGTGCATCCTCACCAACGTTAGGTATATCTCTGGTGATGTCTTCAGGTCCGAGCTTTGTATCTCTTGCCTCAATCTCAAACTTTTCAATATGAATTGAGGTATACATATCCTCGCGGACAAGGCGCTCGTTAATAAGAACAGCGTCCTCGTAGTTATAGCCTTCCCAAGTCATAAAGCCGATGAGGGCGTTCTTTCCAAGCGAGATTTCGCCGTTTGCTGTTGCAGGTCCGTCTGCAATAACTTCTCCGGCTTCAATCTGCTGTCCAACATCAACTATCGGGCGCTGATTGATACAGGTGCCGTGATTTGAACGCAAGAACTTGATAAGCCTATACTCATCATCCTCGCCGCTCTGAGTGCGGATAACGATTTTGTCTGAGCTTACAGACTTAACCGTACCTGCATTCTTCGCAACAACCACTACGCCTGAGTCCACAGCAGCCTTGTACTCCATACCTGTACCTACTATCGGAGACTCAGTCTTAAGAAGCGGAACTGCCTGCTTCTGCATGTTTGAGCCCATCAATGCTCGGTTGGTATCGTCGTTTTCAAGGAAGGGTATCATCGCTGTGGCAACAGAAACTACCATCTGCGGTGAAACGTCCATATACTGTACGTTTGCGGGGTCTGTTTCAACGAACTGGTCACGATAACGTGCTGTGACAAGGTTGTTTACAAAGTAGCCCTTCTCGTCGATAGGAGTATTTGCCTGTGCTACTGAGAATTCGTCCTCTGCGTCAGCGGTCATATACTCAACTGTTTCTGATACATAAGGCACGCCGTCTTTATCCTTGAGAATCTTACGGAAAGGCGCCTCGATAAAGCCGTACTTATTTATACGTGCGTACGTTGCAAGATAGGAAATAAGACCGATGTTCGGACCTTCCGGTGTTTCAATCGGGCACATACGTCCGTAATGAGTGTAGTGAACGTCACGAACCTCGAAACCTGCGCGGTCACGTGAAAGACCGCCCGGTCCCAAAGCTGAAAGACGACGCTTGTGTGTAAGCTCGCTGAGCGGGTTGGTCTGGTCCATAAACTGTGAAAGCTGTGAAGAGCCAAAGAACTCTTTTATCGCCGCAACAACAGGGCGAATGTTAATAAGGCTCTGCGGAGTAATCACGTCGATATCCTGCGACTGCAGTGACATCTTTTCACGAATAACTCTCTCCATTCTGGAGAAGCCGATACGGAACTGGTTCTGCAGCAACTCACCTACGCAACGGATTCTACGGTTGCCAAGATGGTCTATATCGTCAACAGTGCCTACACCGTGAGCAAGTCCCATAAAGTAGTTTATAGAAGCGAATATATCCTCAACTGTGATATGATTGGGAATAAGCTCTGCTACGCTGTCAATAAGGCTCTGCTTGAGGGCTTCCTCGTCTGCGGAATCCTCAAGAATCATCTGAAGGATATCAAAGCTTACGTTTTCATTTACAACGTTCTTTACAGCCTCATAGACATCGTCTGATACGAAGTTTTTAAGGTCAACCATCTTGTTTGACAATACCTTAACCTCAATTGTGTCACCCTCAGGCTGAACAACTGTGATGTATGCCTCGCTTACGCCTGCTGCCTCAACAGCTGCCGCTGTTTCCCTTGTGATAACTTGGCCTGCGTCAACAAGAATCTCACCTGTCAACGGTGCAACAATCGGGCGTGCTGCAGCATGGCCGACTATACGAGGTGCGATAGACAGCTTCTTATTGTATTTATAACGTCCCACACGTGACATATCATATCTGCGCGGGTCAAAGAAAAGGTTGTACAAATAGCCCTTCGCCCCGTCTACTGTAAAGGGCTCGCCCGGACGAAGCTTCTTGTAAACCTCAAGCAAAGCACTCTCAACGTCTGTTGTAGAGTCCTTCTCAAGAGTTGCTTTAAAGCGAGCATCCTCACCGAGCAACTGCTCCATACTCTCGTTTGTCATAGCGGTTTCGGTGAAGATACCGAATGCTCTTACAAGAGTACTTACAGGAATCTTGCGGGTTTTGTCTATACGTACATAAAGCACTTCGTTCTGGTCTGTTTCATATTCAAGCCATGCTCCCCTGTTGGGAATGATGGTTGAGTTGAAGAGCTTTCTGCCGGACTTGTCTATCTCAGCGTCAAAATAAACGCCGGGCGAACGGACAAGCTGTGATACAACTACACGCTCTGCGCCGTTTATAACAAATGTACCGGACTCAGTCATAAGCGGGAAGTCACCTATAAAGACTTCGCTCTCCTTTATCTCGCCTGTTTCCTTGTTCAACAGCTGTGCACGTACACGCAACGGAGCTGCGTATGTGGTATCACGCTCCTTGCACTCCTGTACGGTATACTTAGGCTTATCGTCAAGACGATAGTCTATAAAGCTGAGAACCAGATTGTGAGAAAAATCAGATACAGATGAAAAATCGTTGAATACCTCACGCAATCCCTCATCTAAAAACCACTGATAAGAGTCCTTCTGGATTTCAATAAGATTGGGCATATCCAAGACATTGTTTATCTTGGAAAAGCTCATGCGGACATTGTTGCCGAACTTGACGGGCTTAACGCTCACCATAGGCTTTATCACTCCTTCATATGATTAGCCAAACTCGGCGCCTTTTACCATAAACAACCTATTGATTTTGACGCATTTATGTGCTATTCTAAATCAATCTTAACGGGGTTTTAGGTATAGACGCCCATTTTTATGCAGTTTAATATTATACTGTATCATTTTTTAATTGTCAAGGATAAAAATGAAAATTTTTACTGCTTTTCTTTTTGCGGCTTATTTGCTGTAAAACGGCGGCAGATTTTTTTGTATATATAGACTATTGCAGAATCACTGCCTTTTATATTATAATGTAAATATATGCGCCGCTTTTTGATGCTCGCAAATAATAAAATCAAGCTAAAGGAGGTTTTAAAATGACACGCACTGATTTGTTTCGCTCTGCTTTATCGTTGTTGCTGGGCTTTGCTCTTATGATAACGATGGTTTTCTCAGCGCCGTTTGTTCTTGCTGAAACCTCACTTACAGGAATAATCATAACAGAGTCAGACCCGTTGAACGTGCGCAGTGAGCCGAGCGCAAGCGCAAGACTTGTTGGCACCGTGCCCAAAGGCGCAACTGTTCAGGTGCTTGATAAGACAAATGCAAGCTGGTATCACATTCAGTACGAAAACATAACGGGCTATGCCTCGTCTAAATACATACAGCTTATCACGGTAACCCCTGACCAAGACTTCGACGCATACTTGACTCAACAGGGCTTCCCTGAAAGCTACAAGCCATACTTACGCACGCTCCACTCTTTGCACCCGAACTGGACGTTTATCATAAACAAAACAGGGCTCGACTGGAACAAAGCCGTTCAAGCCGAGTGCGCACAGGGTATGAGCCTCACAGCAAAAAATTATTCTATCGGCTCTGAGCTCTCTTACGAAAAGGGAGCATACAACTTTGAAACCTCTCAGCATATTGTTTATGACAGCGGCGGTTGGGTTATGGCATCTCAAGCGCTTGTAGAATACTCCTTAGACCCGAGAAATTATCTCAGCACGTCGTACATATTTGCGTTTAAGACTATGTCTTATTCTGCAATGGAAACATATGACGGCGTAACAAGTATTGTCAAAAATTCATTCCTCAATGCACCTTATCCCGAAGGGCTTGAGGATTCCGCCCAATTTGCAACCTATTCCGATGCAATTATGGCTGCCTCAAAGGAAGCGGGCATAAGCGCATATCATTTAGCTTCTTACATTGTTCAGGAGCAAGGCAACTCGGGCACAGAACTTTCCTTTGGCACATATCCCGGTGTTGAGGGTTACTACAATCTGCTCAACATTAACGCTTACAGCTCAGGCGGAAAGCCCGCTCGTCAGATGGGCGCAGAGTACGCAAGGAGCGTTGGTTGGAACACCCCGTACAAAGCGATGCTTGGCGGAGCTAAAAAAATCGTTTCGGGATATATAAACGTAGGACAGGATAATATCTATCTTAAAAAGTTTGACCTTGCCTCAAGCGGCGGATATTACAATCACCAATATATGACCAACATCAAGGGCGCCTTTGCAGAGGCATCAAAGCTTGCCTCCGCTTACGAAGCCTTTGAAGACACAAACTACACTTTCAATATCCCTGTGTTTGAAAATATGCCTGATGCGGCTTGTCCTAAGCCCACTTCAACAGGCAGCAACAACAATGTTGTTAAATCAATCTCGGTTGAGGGACAAACCCTCACCCCCTCGTATGACAAATACACCTATAACTATGACCTCATTGTTGAGGCTAACGTTGACTCGGTAAACATTACGGCTACGCCTTATGACTCCACCGCTAAAATAAGCGGTGCAGGAAGTGTTAAACTCAATCAAGGCAACAATGTGATAAAGGTGGTTTCCACCGCTGCGTCAGGCGCTGTTAGAACTTACACCATAAATATATTCCGTCAGGAAGATAACGGGGATGCTCCTACACCTCCGCCACCGCCTACAATCGCAGGCAGCTACAGCGTTGGCGAATATATAACGGGCGTGGAAATCGGCACCGACGTTAACAACTTTAAAACAAAGCTCGGCGTTTCAAACGGCACAGTCACGGTTTATAACTCGTCGGGGGCTGAAAAGTCAGGCACAATCGCAACAGGCGACGTGGTTAAGATTTCGCAGAATGATGAAGTTAAGCTGACTTACAGCGTGGTGATTTACGGCGACACAAACGGCGACGGAAAAGTGACAACGCTTGACCTGCTTGTTGGGCAACGTCACATTCTGGGCGTTGCTGTTCTGAGCGGTGCGAAGCTCAAGGCGTGCGACATCAACCACGACGGCAGAATCTCCACTGTGGACCTGCTTTCAGGTCAGCGCCATATCCTAAATATAACACCGATTAAGCAATAGGAGGGTTATGATGAAAAAAGTATTTTTAAGATTTATAAGTTTAATATGTATACTTGCCCTTGCCGTTTCATTTTGCATAATTGAAGCTTCAGCCGAGAGCGCAACAAGTGCAATTTCCGCAAGCCCATCATCTGTTACGGTTGGAAACAACTTCACCGTTACCCTCAAGGTATCCTGTGCCTCAATAGGCTCGGTTGAGGGCAATATAACCTATGACTCGTCAGTTGTTGAGTTCGTTTCGGGCAGCGATGCCGCCGGCACCGCCGGAACACTCAGGCTCTCTAAGTTTGCATCGAGCGACGGCATTGGCTCGTTCACATTCTCGCTCACCTTTAAAACGCTAAAGGCAGGCTCGAGCGCCATCACATTTACACCAACTGAGGTTGCAAAGTTTTCTACCGAAGCAATAAGCTGTCCCTCTGCGAGCACAACTGTTACAGTAAAAAGTCAGGCGGCGCTCTCATCAAACGCAAACCTGAAATCGCTCAAGGTGTCGTCAGGCACCCTGTCCCCCGCTTTCTCGCCAAACACTGTCAACTACTCGGTTACTGTGCCTTACACAGTAACAACGCTCACTATGTCGGCTAACGTTGAAGACTCAAGCGCGACACTCAGCGTTGGCGGAAGCAAGAATCTTAAGGTGGGCAAAAACGTGCGCACAGTCACTGTCAGAGCGGCAAACGGCGCCACCAAAACCTACACCATCAATATTACAAGGCAGCAGGGCGAGGGCACAACATCTGAGCCCCCAGTTACAAGTGAGCCGCCTGTCGTGTCAGAGCCGCCGTCAAGCACGGTCACAGTCACTGTCGACGACAAGGCTATGACTGTTGTTGAAGACCTCAGCGAAGTTAACATCCCTGTGGGCTTCTCTATCGATGAGGTTAAAATAAACGACACCGCTGTGATTTGCGTTAAAAACGCATCAGGCGTAACGATGCTCTATCTTAACGATGGCGAAACCAATGCGTTTTATATCTATGACAGCGAGAACATCTCGTTTACCAAGTACAGCACAATAACTGTTAAGGGTGCAACGTATCTGCTTGTGGACAAGCCGAGAAACACCGCCGTCCCCAAAGGCTTCTCCGCTACAAAGGTGACCATTGGTGAAACTGAAGTTGATGCCTGGAAAGCAGACGGCAAGAAGTTTAAGGATTTCTACTTGATTTATGTTAGCTCTGAAAGCGGAAACTTGGGCTTTTACCTCTATGATGCTGCTGAGGCTACGATAACCAGATACGTTGATTTCGGCAATACCGATACTTCGGTTGGAACAACGCCCAATGAAATAAAGCCGTTTTATGTTGAATATGCGTTATATATCATAATTGCGCTTGGCGCAGTTGTAATCGGGCTTATTGTTGCGTTGATAGCAATGGCAGTAAAAGAGCAAAACCCCGTCAAACCTGTCTTAGACAGCGCAGACGATGAGGACGACTTGAACTCGATAAATTTTGAGTTTGATAAAGACGAATAAAGTTGAATATTTAAAAAAGAACCGATGAGCAAAAACTCATCGGTTCTTTGTATTTTGCTTAGCAAAAATGAAACACTATTTTTAGCGGAGGCGGTAAAATGAAATTCAAAAGCAAAATCATAAGCGGTGTCGGGGGAATCGGTGTGGGACTTATAAACGGTCTGCTCGGCGCAGGCGGCGGTATGATTGCGGTGCCACTGCTTAAAAAGTGCGGACTCAAAACCAAAGAGGCGCACGCAGGCTCAATCGCTGTTATACTTCCGCTTTCAGCGATAAGCGGCGCATTGTATATCTTAAACGGCAAGGTAACGCTTGCTGATGCAATCGGCTATATGCCAACAGGCGCAATCGGAGCAGTTATCGGCGCTTGGTTGCTCGGCAAGCTTGAGGATAAATGGTTGCGCCGCATTTTCTCAGTATTTATGATTTGGGCAGGCGTAAGGATGATAATGAAATGAACTGGGTAGCAGGTGTGCTTTCAGGAATTTTGGGTGCGCTCGGAGTTGGCGGCGGCGGTGTGCTGATAATTTATCTGGTTGTATTTATGAACTTAGACCAGATAACAGCGCAAGGGATAAACTTGCTGTTTTTTCTGCCTTGCGGCTTGGTTGCTATAATAATACACGCTATGAAAAAGCGCATACGCTGGGCTACTGTTTTGCCTTGCGTTATTGGCGGCGCTGTTGGCGTGCTAATAGGCACGTGGTTATTAAATTATATAGGCTCCGCTCTGCTTAGATATATATTTGCGGCAGGCCTTATACTGCTTGGCATCAAAGAGCTTGTTTTGAGCTTTAAGAAATCGGGCAAAGAAAAAACGAGCGAAAAATAAGCCGATGAGAAAACTCATCGGCTTATTTCAGTTTTACTGCTTGATTGATAAAAAGTAATCAATTATTCCCTCAACGGTATGTCTTGCCAACGCTTCGTTATGACTGTCTGTCTTTATCATTTCAAGGTCGGCAGCGTTGCTGACAAACCCATTCTCAGTCAAAATCGACGGACAGCACGACACTCTTGTTACATAAAACGGATAGAACTGAACTCCTCTGTCTGTGGTGAAATCGCCCCTTACCCTATTGTATACGCTGTCTGCAAATGCCTTTGAAAACGGCGAGAAATAATAATTCTCGTAACCTCTTGCAGCCGTACTGTTTGACGAATTTCTATGCACAGAGATAAACAAGTCAGGCTTGATTTCGTCTGTCTGCTTTGTTCGCTCATCGAGCGTAACGGCTGTGTTATCAGTTCTTGTCATAATAACGGTTGCGCCAAGTTCTTCGAGCTCACGCTGAATTTTTCTGGCGAGCATCAGATTGAGTGCAGCCTCTGTATACTGCTTAGATGAGCCAACGGCACCAGGGTCTGCACCGCCGTGACCTGCATCAACAACTATTACAGCGCCGTCCAACTTGTATCCGTAAGAATTAAGCGAATTCTTGAGCTGGTAAGGATTTAAGAAATAAAACTCAAGCTGATTATCCTCGTTATACTCTACTATCCAACCATAGAACTTGCCTTCGTTTTTCAGCCACAGCCTGAGCGCATAGTTACCGCTCTCACACTTTATCCATTCAGCCTTGCTGAAAACAGGGTTATCGCCCAGTTCAACCTTGCCCTGACCCGACACAGTATAGCAAAACTCCAAGTCTACATACTGATACGTTGTTGAAGTGATTGAATAGTCGGGCCTGCCGCTCTTGGGGTATGGGTTTTTATAAGTTTGCGGCGCAAGAGTTACGTTAAAGGGAGCCTTCCACGCAACGTCAAAGGTGATAACTGTGTGTCTGCCATTGTTGACAGCATCAACAGCCGTGACTGTGTTTGTTTCGGGCAAAGTTGCCTTGAATATTTTTATATTTTTATCGGAATATACTCGCTTACCGTAATCAAGATTGCGGAATGCATTTGTGTTTCCGCTTTCAGGATTGTGGAAGAAGATATCGGCATTACTGCAGTAATCCACCGTTCCCTGAGGCAGATATGCGTTTGTAGGACGGCTGCGTTCATCGGTGGGCGTGATTATATCAAGCGTTTCGGTCTGGTACTGAGCCACTTCTGCGACGTATCTGTCCCCTACGCCAACCTGTATTCCATAGCCGCTCTCATAAACCGAAGACGCTGTGCTTTCTGTAACAGAGGAGGTGTCAGTTTTTGCTCTTACCAGTATCTTGCCTCCCGATTTGGTTTCCGACTCGCCGTTTCTAAGCGCTGTTACAATCAGCTCGCCTACCTCAATAGGCACAACATCGGCTTTCGGCATTTTAAACTCAGCAGTAAAGCTGACGAAGCTCTCGTTAACATCGTTGCTGACGGGTGCTCCGCCAACCATATCCACAACCTCATTACCGAGCCTTGCTTTTACCGTACAGCCGTTATATGCAACCACGCTCACCGTTACAGATGCTTCACCGTCAAAGAAAACCTCTTCTGACGGATATATGGATTTTATAAGCACTTTATTATATGTAACGTTATAGGTTTTCGTGGCTTCCTTGTGAGTGAACTTAAAGGTGTTTTTGCCCTCTTTAAGCTTTAGAGTAAGGGTGAAATAGCCTGTTGATGTGCGCTCCACATCTTTGCCGTCTAACTTCAAGGGGAAATTCGGGTCTGACGAGCCGATGAAGCTTACTGTGTCTGCATAAGTCGAAAAAGTGTGTGCAGACGGTGACTGCACAGTAAGGGTGCGTATGCCGTACTCCTCACTGCTTATACTTGCAAGCAAGGCTGTCAGCTCAGCAAAGTCTGATTTCGCCTTTTCAACAACGTTATAGCTATCAAAAACAAAGCTTGTATTTGACTTTTCAATCAGGAAATTGCACTGCTCACAAAGCTTAGACACTGTGTTTTCTGCGCTTACCTGTGAAATTGGCATATTGAAGTAAACCTCAACATCTGCCTCAACCGAGTCTATCCAAGCGCTTGCTAAAGTCTTAAACTGCTCTAAGTCTACGAAGTCGCTTTTAACCTCAACAAAGTCCAGTGCGCCCTTTGCCGCCCAATCCTTACTGCTATCTACACTACCAAGCTCAACGCTTGCTCCCACGCAGACTCCGCCGCCCGATATTCTTACCTCTTTTGCAACCCTGCACATAAACTTACCAAGCATCAGCTCGGCAAACTTTTCGTAGCCCATCGAGCCGCCGTTTGCCGAATAATCGAAATATGTAGGATTGTTTTTATCAAGCTGTGACGGCGAGAGTATCACTCCGTCTGCTCCGTATTCTCGGCAAAGATTTGTTATCTCATTAGCAGAGTCAGCAACACTTAAATCGGCGCAGATATTATACTGCTTATCGTCAGCCGACTTAATCGGGTCAAACTCAACAAACACCGTCATTGCCTTTTTGTGCGCCGCATCAACTATCGCACGCAGATAGTCGTTATCGTCAAGGCTCTCAAACCTTAAGCTTTTATATATCGCCTTGTCCGACACAAACGCAGGCACAACAATACAGTTCATACCGCTACTATGCGCTTTGTCTATCTTCGATTCGATTTGGATTTTCCAGTCCTTTGCAACGAAATCCTCTTTGTTCAGGCTGACTGCCAAAACAGAATCAGGCGCGTCAACCTCAGGCTCTTTAATCTGCTCAATCGGCTCTGCTGTGGTTGGCACGCTGTTGTTTTTCAGATAGTTTTTATATACAAAAATGCCCGCAGCGATACCTGCCGCAGCCACCACAACGGCAACTGCAACAATCAGCCATGCCTTTATTCTTTTTGAGCCTACGATTTGCATATTGGATTTCCTCTCAATTTATCAACTGCACAGCTTCTTTACACCCGCTCGTTCGGAGGCGTGTGCTTCACCGGCTGCAAAAAATGTTGAATATGAATAAATTACAAAGCCGTCGCAACATTCGTCTTTGCGTGTGCAGGTAATCTGCCTTGCGAGCATATCGTCGTTTTGACTCCACTCGATATGGTCTTGCTCGGTTGAGCCGATTCTGTATGCGCCAAGCCCTGTATAAAGCTTTACGTTTTTCTCCTTTACCAAGTCGCTCCACTGCTTTAACAAGCTGTCGAATCGACTCTCCTCAGACGGATACTCAAACCCGAAATAAAGCTGAGGCATAATATAATCTATGTATCCCCCGTTTACCCACGCAGCGACATCGGCATATACGGTATGGTAATTATTATTTATGCTTGCCATCGGGCTTATCCCGAAAATGCAGTCTGTGTCTATGCTCTTAATCACCGAATACACCTGACCCACAAGCGCATTAACGTTTGCTCTGCGCCAATCAGCTAACGACAACGCTGTGCCCCACACCGTTGACTGATATGCAACATATTCGCTTTCGTCAAAGCTTTCTTCCTGCGTTGGATAAAAATAATCGTCAAAATGTATTCCGTCTACATCATACTTGGAAACGATTTCCCTGATGCCGTTTATGACTAATTCTTGCACCTGAGGCACAGACGGATTCATATAAAGTCCACCGTTTGCTTCCCTAACCCACGTGTCATTTGAGGCGGTTTCATCGCTAAGCCATACTTTTGCGGGATTTAGGTCGCTAAGCTCAGCAAGGTCAGTTGAGTCTGCAAGCACCCTGTATGGATTTATCCAAGCGTGAAACTCAATTTTGCGGCTGTGCGCCGCCTCTATCATATATTCAAGCACGTCAAAATCGGGCGCCTTGCCCTGCGTGCCCTTTATGCCCGAACAATACTTCGACCAAGTGTAATATTCAGACGGATAATATGCGTCTGAATGTGACCTAACATGCACGTAAACGGCGTTAAGCTTATACTCCTTGCATTTATCGAGCGCTTTTTCAAACTCAGTTTTAAAACCTTCTTTGCTGTCAAACATTCCTCCAAGCTCGAAAAACGTTATCCACATTCCCCTGAGCTCTGTAGGCGATGTAGGCGCCGTTGCCGCAATGGAAGACTCAGTATCGCTGCTCTCCTTACCGTTTTGTGACGAAACAAATGCAGTTTGCGAGCTGTTTGAAGTGCCTGTCTTGTTTTTATCCGACTTGCCCTCTAAAAAAGTGCCGTTTAACAGCACAGTCAGCACTGTTATGATAGCGAGCATTACCGCTGAAGCTGCCAAAAGTGTTTTCTTATTCAAGCGGTCTCACTCCATTACTACAATAATATAAATTATAACAAATACATCGACTTTTTTCAACACAATCAACGCACTTTTTGAGTCGGCTTGACATATTTATCAAGGTATTATAAAATAAAATTACAGTTTGTATAAAGGCGGTAATATATTATGATTCGTAAAAAATTGCTGGTTGTTGTAGATTACCAACGTGACTTCGTTGACGGTGCGCTCGGTTTTGAGGGTGCAAAGGCACTTGAAAAGCCGATACTGGATAAAATCCACGAGTATGCTGCCTCAGGCAACGACGTTGTTTTCACGCTCGATACCCACGAACAAAAATATCTTCTCACTAACGAGGGCAAGCACCTTCCTGTAAAGCACTGCATAAAGGGCACTGCGGGTTGGGAGCTCTACGGTAAGGTTGACCGCGTTGCCGACGGTATGACAAAAATTGAAAAGCCAACCTTTGCCAGCTTAGGTCTTGCCGAGTATATCAAAAATAAGAATTATTCCACCATCGAGCTCGTCGGCGTAGTAAGCAATATCTGCGTTATTTCAAACGCTGTGATTGCAAAAGCCGCTTCTCCTGAGAGCGACATTCTCGTAGATGCTACACTTGTTGCATCAAACGATGCAACCTTGCACAACAAGGCGCTCGACATACTCGAAAATTTACACGTGACCGTAATAAATCGCAAATAAGCCATACTACATATCTATTCAAGCAAATAAAATACATAACAAAAACGGGTGTTTTTGTTGTACAGGGTTTAAGATTGAGGATTACAATGACTGTTTTTTATATTTATTTAACGGCGATTAACGTGCTTGCAGCCGTAATCACTTGTGCGGACAAGCTTGCCGCAATTAAAAAGCTTAGCCGTGTGCCTGAAAAAAGTCTGATACTGCTTGCCGCTGTCGGCGGTTCGGCAGGGGTGCTTTTTTCGATGATTTTGTGCAGGCACAAAATTCGCAAGCCGAAATTTATGGTTAGTGTTCCGCTTATACTTGTCGCTGAACTTGGCGCAATACTTTATCTTGTAAAAATTGGAGTTATAAGCTTATGAATAATGATTTTCCCAGAATTATCACCCTTCTTCGCAAAGAGAGAGGCTGGTCGCAAAAAGAGGCAGCCGCTAAGCTTGAGGTGAGTCAAGCGCTTTTATCGCACTATGAAAACGGCAAACGCGAGTGCGGTCTGGACTTTGTTATAAAGGCGGCTAACATATACCGCGTAAGCTGTGATTACCTGCTTGGCCGCACGCCCGAAAGAACAGGCGCAACCATAGCCATTACAGATACATCGCTCACAGGCGGTGATTCGCTCTCAGGCTCAACGGACTTGCTGCTCGGCAAAAGGCTGACTATCAACTCTCTAAACGTTATCTTCGACCTGCTAATGCAAGTAGGTAACGCTGACATTTCCGATGACAGCATATCAATAATTATGACAGCCGTTTACCGCGTTTTGAGAATACTGCACACCACAAGCAAATCAAACCCCAAAAATATGTTCACAATTCCATCGCATAATTACTGCGCAATAACAAGCGGTTTTTCGTCGCTTTGGGAGGCAGAAGCACTGCACATTGCGCGCAATCCGAGAATGGAAGCGGAGGAAAAAATGCCCGTTTCGGTTTCACCCGAAAAGCTGAGCGAAAGTTATCCGTTATACGCTCCCAGTCTTTTGAGTCTTACAAGTATGATTGAGGAGAAATTTAAGGCAATACAAAATAACAACAAAAGCTTTTAAACAAAATCACAGTACAAAAATCAGCAAAGCCATCGCAGAACATTTCCTGCGATGGCTTTAACTGTGTTTTTCTCAGAAACGCCTACTTGTCCATCGTTTCGACGGTATCTCCGTCGTGGCGGAACAAAAGCGAAATGCACCATACTCCAGCGAGAGCGACGATAGTATAAATGATTCTGCTCAATACTGACGTCTGTCCACCGAAAATCCATGCAACGATATCGAATCGGAAAAGTCCGATACTGCCCCAGTTAAGAGCGCCGATTATCGCCAATGTAAGTGCAGTTTTATCCAACATATGCTTCAACTCCTTTGCGTTTCAAGCATAGTTTTTGCATATGTTTTGTTTTTATTCAAAATAATTTTAAAATTATTTATTTAAAACCGCAAACGACATAGGCTCTACGGTTAACTTACCGTCTTTAAGCTTTTTGCCGAAAACGCTCTTTGCGCCTTTAAACTCTGACGGCACGTTTACAACCGCCTCGCCCTGACCTCTGTTTACAGCGACAAGCACGTGACTGTCGCCCTTTGTTCTTATAAACGCAAAGCAATCCTGTCCGCAATCAATATGGCTGTAAGTCCCGCCGTCAAATGCGCTTATCTTTCTGAACTTTCCTAATTTTTTGTAAAATTCAACCAATGACTTGTCTTCTCTGCCCCAAGGATAACCCATTCTGTTAAATGGGTCACGCAGTCCCTCTAAGCCAGCTTCATCGCCGTAATACAGGCTCGGTATTCCCGGAAGCGTGTACTGTATCAGCGCCGCCATACGCAGCAACGTTTTTCCTCGCTCACGCTGCTCGTCGTTGAGTTCAAACTGAGCTTGAGCAGCCCTGTCCAAATGAAGCGGCGCACCGCTCAAAACAGACAAAATACGCTCGGTATCATGGGTGCCGATATGGTTCATAAGCAAATCCACGCTGCTCTTTGGGTAATTGCACAATATCTGCTCTACAGCGTTGTTAATTTCACTTGCCGGAGCACCCGTCACAAAGCGGATTATCGCGTCTCTGAACGGATAGTTCATAACAGAGTCCAACTGCTCGCCGAGCAAGAAACGTCTGCGGCCGCCGTGACTTATCTTGTTTGACGCATCCTCCCACACCTCGCCTATGAGCAAGGCATCGGGGTTTTCAGCCTTAATCGCCTGTCTGATTTTATCTAAGAAGCGGTCCGGCAGCTCGTCTGCAACATCTAATCGCCAACCAGATGCGCCAAGCCTAAGCCAATAGCGCAATACGCCGTTTTCACCGCAGATATACTCTGTAAACGACGGGTCGTCCTCATTTACCTCAGGCAACGATGGAACTCCCCACCAACAATGACAGCCGTTTGGCCAATCGGTGAATTTAAACCAGGAGTAATACGGAGAACTCTGCGAATTATATGCTCCGTCCTCGCTGTAACGAGAATACATATTGTAATACTTGCTGTCTGCGCCTGTGTGAGAAAACACGCCATCTAAAATGATGCGAATTCCCTGTTTCTTTGCGCTTGAGCAAAGGCGCACAAAATCTTCCTCTGTTCCCAAAGAAGCATCTATTTTAAAATAATCAGCCGTGTTATAACGGTGGTTTGAGTGCGCCTCAAATATGGGGTTGAGATAAATGATTGTAACGCCCATTTCTTTCAGATAACCGAGCTTGCTCTCAATGCCTTTCAAATCGCCGCCGTAATAATCGTTGCACAAACTGCGCTTTTCGCCGTTTTGCAAGTAAGCAGGCTGAGCATACCAGTCCTCGCAGATGTATCTGTCCTCAGGCACGTTGCTCTTTTTTGCGCCCGATGCATAAAATCTATCCGGAAAAATCTGATAAATAAGTCCGCCTGAAAAGCCATCAGGCATTTTTGTTCCCTTTTCATAAACCGTAAGCTGCCAATCACTGCCGTCGGCACGTATGTCACCTCTGCCATAATCAAAGCAAGTGATAATGTTACGCTGCCAGTTTCCGTCATATTCAAAGTGATACCAGTACAGACCTGCTCGCTCGGTAACAAGCTCTGTTTCAAACCGATTAAAGCAGCCCTCGTACTTCTCTGCCCAACGCATTTGTAATCGCTGTTCACCCTCGCCGTCACGATGGATTACAAGCCACGCATCACTACAATTGCAATCATCGTGGAGCAAAATAGAAAAAAGCAGACATGCCCCTGCCTCAACAGGAGCTGTCTGCGATATATATAGGTTTTTGCGATTATTAAATACCTCTGGCATTATTTATCTACCCTCGTAATTGACCAGATGTCACGGCAGTAGTCGTCAACAAGCCTGTCGATTGAGAATCTGCCCGCACCTGCTATGTTTGCAAGCGACATCTGTGACCAAGTTTTTGTATCTTTATATAACTCACTCGCTTTTGCGTGTGCGTCACAGTAAGACTCAAAGTCTGCAAGTACCATATAGTAGTCAGAGTTGATAAGGTTATCAGCCAATGCGCCAAACTCTGCGCCGCATATATCGCTGCGCAAGAAATCTACTGCGGTGCGAATTCTCTCGTTATTGTTATACCAATCTTTAGGCTGATATCCGCTTGCACGCAAACGCTCTACCTCGTCTGCCAGCATACCGAAGATGATGATGTTATCATCGCCCACAGCCTCGTGTATCTCAACGTTTGCGCCGTCCTCAGTGCCGAGTGTAACCGCACCGTTTATCATCAGTTTCATATTACCTGTGCCCGATGCCTCAGTTCCTGCAAGGGAAATCTGCTCACTGATATCGGCTGCAGGCATCATCAGCTCTGCCAACGTTACACGGTAATCCTCAATGTATACCACCTTAAGTTTACCCTTAACATCGGGGTCTGATTCAATCATCTTTGAAAGTTTGCAGATAAGCTGAATTATCTGCTTTGCAACAAAGTAACCCGACGCCGCCTTTGCTCCAAAAATATAGGTTTTAGGTGTAAAGGGTGCGTTTGGATTGTTCTTTATAAACAGGTAATCGTCGATTATATGAAGTGCGTTCAGATGCTGACGCTTATACTCGTGAAGGCGCTTTACCTGAACGTCGAAAATGCTGTCAGGGTCTACGTTGCCGCCGCCTGCTTTTGCAATATACTTAGCCAAACGTGCCTTGTTGTTGCGCTTAATGGCGGCAAGCCTCTCAAGCACTGCGGCATCGTCTTTGAAATCGTTCAGCTTTATCAAACGGTCTGCATTTTTAACAAAGCCCTTGCCGATAAGCTCGGTTATGAGCTTGGTAAGCTCAGGGTTTGACTGACAAAGCCAACGGCGGTGAGCGATGCCGTTTGTGACATTTGTAAACTTATCGGGCATCAGACGATAAAAGTCGCTGAAAACGCTGTCCTTCAATATCTCGCTATGCAAACGTGAAACGCCGTTGACCTTATGTCCTGCAGCAACGCTTAAGTTTGCCATCTTAACCGCTCCGCAGTCAATAACTGCAACGCGGTTTGCCAAATCAACGTCTCCTGTGTTAGATATAACTTCGCCACGGAAGCGAGTGTCTATCTCCTTGACTATCTGATAAATTCTCGGCAGGCGGTGACGGAACATATCCTCACCCCAACACTCAAGCGCCTCTTTCATAACAGTGTGGTTTGTATATGCAACGGTGCGTGTAACTATATCCCACGCATGCTCCCAGCTATAGCCGCACTCATCAAGCATTATGCGCATAAGCTCAGGCACGCAAAGCGCCGGATGCGTATCGTTGATATGTATTGCAATGTGGTCAGAAAGATTGTCAAGCGTGCCATATGCTTCAAGGTGTCTGCGGACAATGTCCTGCACCGATGCGGAAACAAGGAAGTACTGCTGGCGAAGGCGAAGCGACTTACCCTCAGCGTGATTATCCGACGGATAAAGCACTTTACTGATAACCTCTGCCATCGCATTTTGCTCAACTGCACGCAAATAATTTCCCTCGTTAAACAGCTTCATATCAAAGCCGGGTGCAGATGCACTCCAAAGTCTGAGCACGCTTACTGCCTTGCCGTCTTTGCCCGCAATCATCATATCACTGGGCACTGCCTTAATAACAGTGGGGTCACGATGCTCGACACGGTGGAAACCGTTATCCCACCACTCATCAATATGGCCGTCAAAGTTTACAGATACAGCAAGCTCAGGACGTTCCTCAAACCATACCTCGCCGCCCGGAAGCCAGAAATCAGGCATCTCTGTCTGCCAACCGTCAACAAGCTTCTGACGGAAGATGCCATACTCATATTTTATCGAATAGCCCATTGCGGGATACTCTCCGCTTGCAAGGCCGTCTAATATACAGGCTGCCAAACGGCCGAGTCCGCCGTTTCCTAAGCCGGCGTCAGGCTCGCAGTCATAAAGCTTTTCAAGCTTAACGCCAAGCTCCTTTAAAGCACTTTTGAAGGTGCTCTCAAGTCCAAGATTGTAAAGCGTGTTTTTAAAAGAGCGGCCAAGCAAAAACTCCATACACATATAGCATATCTGCTTTTTACCCTGCTCGCTTGCACGCCTATCAAAATCCGAACGTATATCGTTGAGTATATCCTTTAGCACCATTGCAGATGCCTGATAATACACCTCGTCTGTTGCGTTTTCGGGAAGCACGCCGAAATTATGCGACAGCTTGGATTTTACCAAAGCCACAACCTCTGCTTTAGTTATTTTTTTCAATTTATTTGCACTCCTTCTTAAAGCCTGTGAATTATAGTAATATATTACACCATATCACTATAAAAATCAAGTATATCTTAAATATCTCCTTACACTCTAATTTATGCCAATTTTTATACATATTGCACAGTTGATATTTCTAATCAACCTATTTTTATTGAAAGTTTTGTATTTAATATCTAATTTTAGTGGTATTTTGGACTGATAATAAAATATATTTCCAATAATTATTATTGTATTTTTAAAAGGATTGTGTTATCATACTTTTTGCATAATATGTGCAGGAGGATTGACGTCAATGTCTAAAAAGATAATAATAAGCGCTGACAGCACTGTTGACCTGTCCGCTGAGTTAGTTGAAAAATACGGCATAAAGATAAGTCCGTTGGTTGTAACTTTGGACGATAAAAACTATCTCGACGGAGTTGACATTTCGGTTGAGGATTTGTTTAACTACACCCGCTCCACCGGAAAGCTGGCTAAGACTGCTGCTCAGAGCTCTGCATACTTTTTCGATTACTTTAACAATCTCACAGCAGACGGCAGCGCCGTTATACATTTCTCGGTAAGCAGCTCAATGTCGAGCTCGTTTAACTTTGCAAACCTTGCCGCTATGGAATGTGAAAACGTTTACGTTATCGACAGCGAAAACCTCTCAACCGGTATCGCTCTGCTTGTTCTGAAAGCAGCTGAGCTTGCCGAGAGCGGTATGAGCGCTGAGGATATATACAACGAAATCTGCGCCGCTCGCTGCAGAGTTGATTCATCCTTCGTTATTGACACGCTTGAATACTTGCACAAGGGCGGCCGCTGCTCAACAGTTGCCATGCTCGGTGCAAACGTGCTCAAGCTCAAGCCTTGCATTGAGGTTACAGGCGGTGCGATGGCAGTTGGCAAAAAGTACAGAGGCAAGATTGAAGCCGCTTTTAAGGAATACGTGCATGACCGCCTGAAAGATATCGACGATATCGAGCTTGACAGAATTTTCGTAACCAGCACCTGTGGAAACAGCCCTGTTGTAAACGAGATATGCGAGCTTGTAAAAAGCATTGCAGATTTCAAGGAAGTGCTGTGTACTCAAGCAGGCAGCACCATCGCTGCTCACTGCGGTCCCGGCACTCTCGGAATACTCTATATGAGAAAAACTCCCAAAGCCTGATTATACGATGAGATTACTATGTATAGGTGACGTTGTCGGCAAAGCGGGTTGCGAGTTTCTGCGTAAAAAGCTGCCTGTTATCAAGCGGCACTACGCAATTGATGCCGTTATTGTAAACGGTGAAAACTCCGCTGAGGGCAACGGCATTACTCCCTTTTCGGCTGAGCATATCTTCACATCGGGCGCCGACGTGATTACCACAGGCAACCACGTTTTCAGGCAAAAAAGCGTGCACGAGCTGCTCGACTATAACAGCTTTCTCATTCGTCCTGCCAACTATCCCGACAGCGCTTCGGGAAAAGGCTACTGTCTGGTTGATTTTGGGCATACGAGAATGGCCGTGATAAACCTGCTCGGCACAGTGTATATGGAGCCGCTCGACTGCCCTTTTGAAACAGCAGACAAAATGCTTGAAAAAGCCAAGTCAGACTCGGCAAACATCATTGTTATAGATATTCACGCCGAAGCCACAGCCGAGAAAAAGGCTCTCGCATTTTATCTTGACGGCAAGGTAAGCGCAGTTTTCGGTACGCACACCCACGTGCAGACCGCCGACGCCCAGATTTTAGAAAACGGCACAGGCTTTATCACCGATGTTGGTATGACCGGTCCGTATATCTCGGTGCTTGGGGTGAAGCCCGAGCTTTCCGTTGCCAGACTTAAGGACAAGGCAGCCGTGAAATTTATGAATGCAGACGGTCCCTGTATTCTTGAGGGCTGTATCTTTGATATAGACCAAAAGAGCGGCAAATGCACATCGGCTGAAGCAATAAGAATAATGTAATAAAACTCCCAACGCTAAGAGAAACTAAGCGGCGGGAGTTTTTGGTTTCTTATAAAGGTTTACAGAGTTGATTTTTTACCGATAATATGGTATTATAAGTTGAATATGTGCATCTATGCACTGAAATTCCAAATGTGAAAAGGAGTTTTAATTATGATATACGCTGCAGTTTTAGCAGGTGGAGTAGGTTCCAGAATGCAAAATACCGATATGCCCAAGCAGTTTCTGGAGCTTGATAACAAACCGATTATCATTCACACCGCAGAAAAAATGCTTATGAATGACCGTGTTGATATGCTCTATATCGGCATAAATCCAAACTGGCTTACCTTCTGTGAGGACCTTGTTAAAAAGCACTTCGGTGCAAACGATAAGATTAAGGTTGTGGCAGGCGGTGCAGACCGCAACGGCACTATAATCAATATAATCAACGATATCGAAAAGACAAACGGTATCAGCGATGACGACATTATAATTACACACGATGCGGTGCGTCCTTTCCTCACCCAGAGGATAATTGACGATAACATAGATGCGGCTCTCGAATATGGCGCGTGCGACACTGTTGTTAAAGCTTCTGACACGATTGTCCGCTCTGAAAACGGAGATTTCATCAATGAAATCCCACAAAGAGACCCCTTGTATCAGGGACAAACCCCCCAGTCGTTCAACATCAAGCTGCTCAAAGGTTGCTTTGACGAAATGACCGACGAGGAGCGTGCCATTCTCACGGACGCTTGCAAAATATGCGTTTTGAAGAACAAAAAGGTAAAACTCGTTGACGGCGAGGTTCTCAACTTCAAAATAACAACTGTAGGCGATTACCAGATGGCTCGCGCTATGCTTCTTATTAAATAACCTAAAGGGAGATAATCAACTGTGATAAATTACGTTTATCAGCTAATTGCTCCAAGAACAATAACAATAAAATACAAAAACATCGAGCCCTGCTGCGAGCGGGTAATCATCCGCCCTGAGTATCTTTCAATCTGCCACGCAGACCAACGTTACTACAAGGGCGAGCGTGACGCTGCCGTGCTCAAGAAAAAGCTGCCGATGGCTCTCATTCACGAGGCTATGGGCAAGGTAGTCTTTGACCCTACAGGCAACTTCAAAGTTGGCGAAAAGGTTATTATGATACCAAACATTCCCGGCACTCCTGTTGAGGGCGTTTACTCAAACTATCTGCGTGACAGCAAATTCAGCTCCAGCGGTTATGACGGCTTTATGCGTGAGTTTGTGGACCTGCCGCCCGACAGAGTTGTTTCGTGTGAGGGCGTAAAGCCCACTCACGCGGCTATATCTGAGTTTATAAGTGTTGCTTTCCACGCTGTTGACCGCTTTGAACGTGCCGTTCAATCGGGCGTTAAGCGCATCGGCGTATGGGGTGACGGCGGTCTGGGTTACCTTGTTTCGCTCGTGCTCAAATACAAGTTCCCCAACGCTAAAATCTGCGTTATCGGGCTTGACGATATCAAGCTCTCACGCTTCACCCACGCAGACGAAACCTACAACTCAACCGCTCTGCCTGCGGATTTCCACGTTGACCACGCTTTCGAGTGCTGTGGCGGTAGCGGTTGCTACTATGCAGGCAACCAAATCATTGATGTTATCGAGCCGCAGGGCGCTGTAATGCTTATGGGCGTTTCGGAAAAGGAAGTTGCATACAACACCAGAATGGTGCTTGAGCGTGGGCTTACCCTTGTTGGCTGCAGCCGCTCTGACCGTTGCGATTTCGAAAATGTTGTTGAGTTTTTGCGCTCGGAAAATATGGCTCAGCGAATCGAGCGCATCATTTCCGATGTTGTTGAGGTAAAAAGCATCGGTGATATCTATAAGGCATTTGACATCGACCTTACAACGCCGTTCAAAACCGTTCTTAAATGGGATATATGAGGTAACATTACTATGTTTAACACTCTCGCTTCGGTTATAAAAACAAATGTTAAATACGCAAAGCAAACGCTCAGCATGGCGAAGATTGAGCTCAAGAAAACCTATTCAGGCTCCACGCTCGGCATGCTCTGGGCTTTAATCAAGCCTGCTTTGTTTGTTTTTGTGTACTGGTTTGGCATTGAAATAGGACTAAGAGGCGGTAAATCCGACGATAGCGAGCCGTTCATTCTCTGGCTTATCGCAGGCATACTGCCTTGGTTCTTTGTTTCGGATGCTTTAGTGCAATGCGGTCAAAGCATACGCAAGAGCAGGCATCTTGTAACAAAATCGGTATTCCCTGCCTCGACCATACCCACCATAACCGAAACCGCTCTATTCATCGTGCATCTGCTTTTAGTGGCTATTGCAACCGTGATTTTCACTGTCAGCGGACATATGTCTATTTACTTCTTGCAGATAGTATACTGCCTTATTTGCCTTTATGTGTTAATGTGGGTGCTCAGTATGCTGTTTTCTGCGCTTGTTGTTGTCAGCCGTGACTTTGAGTATTTCCTCAAGTCCGCCACACAGGTGCTGTTTTGGCTGTCACCGATTCTTTGGAGAATTGATAAAATCGAAAAATATCCTTGGCTCTGCTACATAGTCAAGTTAAATCCCATCAGCTATGTTATTGGAATTTACAGAGATGCGTTTTTCGGCAGACTGTGCTTCTTAAACTGGGTTGAGCTTTCTTGCTTCTGGATTGAAATGCTTGTAGGCGCACTTATCGCCTGCTTTGTATTCAAGAAGCTTGAGAGAGAGTTTGCCGATATTCTGTGAGGTGAGCGATATGGATTATGCTGTAAAGATAACCGGGCTTACAAAAAAATACAAGCTCTATTCCTCGCCTATGCGACGTATCACCGATGCTGTTTTTGGCACAAAGCGTTACAAAGAGTTTACCGCTTTAGATAATATAAGCGTTGAGTTTCCCAAGGGCGAAGTTATAGGCATACTGGGCAAAAACGGCTCAGGAAAGTCAACCCTGCTCAAGCTCATCACAGGGGTAACCTACCCCTCGAGCGGTGACATCAAGGTTAACGGCAGAATCGCCGCTATGCTTGAGCTTACCGCAGGCTTCGACCCTGAGCTTACGGGAATTGAAAACATTTATCTTAAAGCGTTGTCAATGGGTATATCAAGAGAAGACATATCCGCTCGCATTAACGATATAATCGAGTTTGCTGACATCGGCGACCATATAAACGACCCCGTTCGCACCTACTCAAGCGGTATGAAATCCCGTCTTGGCTTTGCCGTTTCGGTAAACGTTGACCCCGACATTCTCGTGGTAGATGAGGTGTTGGCGGTTGGTGACGACGTGTTCAGGCTTAAGTGCATCGAGAAAATGAAGCAGTTCAGGCAGATGGGCAAAACCATATTGTTTGTAAGCCACTCGCTGTTCACTGTCAAGGCGTTCTGCACAATGGGTATGTGGATTAAAGACGGAATTATGATGGACTTTGGCGAACTTGGCTCGGTTGTGCGCAAATATGAGAATTATCTCAAGGATGAAAAGGTTAAAGCCCTCAAAAGCAAGACTGAGCGCGGAGAAAAAGCGGTGCCCATGAGCAAAAAAGATATCATTGCAATAACCGGATTTAAAATGCTGAGTCCTACAGGCGAAAGTACAAACACGTTCGCTTGTGGCGAAGACATAAAGGTTAAATTCAACTACGAGGTAAAAAAAGAGATAAACCACCTCAACTTCGGCATCACAATCAGGGATGCCGAGCAGCGTGAGGTGTTTATGAGCCAGAAGCGCAACGAAAGCCATCTGCTAAACGGCAAGGTTGGCAAGCACTCACTTGAAATCACTCTAAAAAAGCCCAACCTGCTTGACGGACATTACCTGCTCTCAGGCGAGATATGGGACAACGACTCAACGTTTTACGTTGGGTTTGCCAACAAAGTGCCCTTCGAAATGGTGAGCGAAAGCTATCTCGGCAGCGGTATCGTCTGCTTTGATTATGATTTTAAAAACAAAGAGGTTGAATAAATGTCAACAAGTGAATTTATGCCAAAAATTACAGCCGACATAATCACGTGGGAGCGTGTGCAGTTCACTTTTGTGGGTAGAACGGAAAACATCAACCCCGAAGGTGTTGAGTTTTGCCTTATCAACGAAGACACTGATGAAGCAGTTACTCTGACTGATGTTCAGATGCAGAAAGGCCGCTTCCTTATTAGGATAAACATCACCACTATCTACGGTGACCGCACCTTTTTGCCCAATGGAAAGTGGAATATGTTTGCAAAGAGCACTCAGACCGGCGCTCTGCTTCCTATTATTGCCGCTAACCGCCTATTCAGCGATGAGGGGTTCTCAGACCGCTTTGTAAGGCTTAGCAGAGAAGAAAAGCTCAACCGCTTTGCAAGAACATATACCAAAGGCTCGCTCTGGAGTTATACTATTGCGCCCGCCGTCAACTCGGGTGACAGGCTCTTTATAAACATCACCTATGTTCACCCCGAGCCCGACAGTTTCCTTACTAAGACCAGAAAGCTGTTCAGAAAGATTTTCTCTCCCCTTATAAACGCTGTTTTGCGTTTGGGATTTTTCACTGTTTACAACACTACAAAACTGCTTGCACGTCACAAAGGCAACCGCCTTGTGTTCTGCTCAGACTCAAGAGCCGACCTCTCAGGCAATATGCAAAACGTATATGACCGCATGGTTGAAAGAGGCCTTGATAAGCAGTTTAAAATTTCATTTGTTCTCAAGGCAAGCGTTAAAACGCGCAGAAATCTGCTTGATAAGTTCCGCGCGCCATTCTTGCTTGCAAAGGCAGACATAATTGTCATTGACGACTTTAACCCCACCATAAAGCAGCTTAAATTCAAGCCTTGCGTTAAGGTTATTCAGCTCTGGCACGCTTGCGGCGCATTTAAAACTGTTGGATTTTCCCGTACAGGCAAGCCCGGTGGCCCGTTCATCACCAACGATAATCACCGTGCCTATACTCACGCTATCGCAAGCTCAAGCCACGTTGCAAGATTTTACTGCGAGGCGTTCGGTATGCGCCCTGAATCCGTACTGCCAACGGGCGTGCCGCGTACAGACATATTCTTTGATGAGGACTACAAAAGAGCCACTATCGAGTCGCTTCACAGCTCTATACCGCAGATTACAGGTAAGCGTGTTATTCTGTTTGCCCCCACCTTCAGAGGCAAGGGCGCAAAAACAGGTCACTATCCCCTGCACACCTTAGATATGCACTCTCTGGCCGAGCTTTGCAGACGCACAAATTCAGTGTTTATCTTTAAAATGCACCCGTTTGTAAGAGACGAGGTTTGCATCCCCGATGAGCTTAGCGACGTGCTGATAAACGAAAGCAATGAGCGTGAAATCAACAATCTGCTCTTTGTAACAGACTTGCTCATCACCGACTATTCCTCTGTAATCTATGAGGCATCCATCCTGAACATTCCGATGCTGTTTTTCGCTTACGACCTTCAGGAATATATCTCGTCAAGAGATTTCTACGAGCCTTTTGAGGGCTTTGTTCCCGGAAAAATTGTGGGCACATTCGACCAGCTTATCGCCGCAATAGACAATAACGATTTTGAGCAAGAAAAGGTTAAGCCGTTTTGCGAGAAAAACTTTGAATTCCGTGACGGCGGCTCGACCGACCGAGTTATAGATTGGCTCATTTTAGGCGATATGCCCGAGAAAAATCGGAGTTGATTTTCTGATGTCTTCCTCTGTCAAAAACGCATATTTTGAGCGTTGCTCACTTGTAATTGAAGCTGACAGCACCTTAAACGGAGCTGTACGGCTGGTTAAAAATGACGGTTCTGTGTCTGTTGAGCCGTCTTTTTCTGTGTCACAACCCGACTTTACGAGCTACAAGTTCGACTTTGCCTCAGGCTTCGGCGGCAAGGTTGTCCCAAGCGGAAAATACTCGCTTTCAGGTGTATCTTTACCGCAGAACATCGAACTCAGCGCGGATTTTAGCGGCAGCGGCACCACATACACAATTAATATTGCAAATGGTGAAATTGAGATTTCATATATTCCTAAAAAAGAAAGCTTAGCTGATGCTTTTCTTAATTTCGGCATCAATGCTCTATACTCTTTAGGCAGACTCCACCCAAACAAGCACAAACGCATCGTGTTTTCAAGCGAGTCCAGACAGGATTTAAGCGGTAATATGGTGTATGTGCTTAAAAAAGCGGGCGAGTTAGGCTTAACAGACGGCAAAGAGATTATACTCTCGTTTATAAAAGGTAACAGATGGCTGTTCTATGCCAGATGCGCTATTTTGCTTGGCAGCTGCAACACTGTGGTCGCAGACGACTACTTCCCCTTGATAAACAGACTGCATTTTTCTGAAAAAGCACGCATTTTTCAGCTTTGGCACGCTTGCGGCGCGTATAAAACAGTTGGCTATTCACGCTTGGGCAAAATCGGTGCGCCCCGCATCGACGGCCCCTCACACCGCTGTTACACCCACGCTATCGTTAGCAGCGAGGCGATGCGTCGCCATTATGCTGAGGCTTTTGGAATCAGGCGAGAAAACGTCTATGCAACAGGTATTCCTCGCACCGACGTGTTTTTTGACAAAGACTATGCTGAAACTATGAAATCCAATCTATTGACAGACTACCCCTTGCTCAAGGGCAAAAGGGTAATGCTATTTGCCCCCACCTTCAGAGGCAACGGCAAGCACAGTGCGCACTATCCGCAAGACGCGGTTGACCTTGAGCGTCTGGCTCAGTTTTGCAGAGATAACGGCTGGGTTACAATATTCAAAATGCACCCGTTTGTGAATAATTTTGAGTTGCCCGATGAATACAGCGATGTGTTCTTAGATTTGCGCTCACACAGAGAAATCAACGATTTACTCTTTTGCGCCGACTTACTCATCACCGACTATTCCTCTGTAATCTACGAAGCATCACTGCTCGACATAAATATGCTGTTTTATGTATTCGATATTGATGAGTACACTGCCTCACGAGATTTTTACGAGCCGTTTGAGAAATACCTTGCAGGTAAATGCGTCCACAGCTTTGACGAGTTGTTAAGCGCACTTGAATCAGGCGAGTTTGATAGTCAAAAGGCTCTCGCTTTCCGTGCATACAGTATGGAAGCGTGCGACGGGGCTGCCTCAGAGCGAGTGGCAAGGCTCATTTTCGGCGCTTGACTATAGGATTTAAAAATAATATAATTCACTTAAGAGGTGTATTGATTTGAAAAGAAAAGACTATATAAACTGGGACGAATATTTTATGGGAGTATCGCTGCTCGCATCCAAGAGAAGCAAGGACCCGAACACTCAGGTTGGCGCTTGCATCGTTGATAACGCAAACGTTATCCTCTCAACAGGCTACAACGGCTTCCCCTATGGCTGCTCGGATGACGTTTTCCCCTGGGAGCGTGAGGGCTGCGACACAAAATACAACTACGTTGTTCACGCTGAGCTTAACGCCATCCTTAACGCAGGCGGTCGCTCGCTCAAAGGCGCAAAAATATATGTTGACCTGTTCCCGTGCAACGAGTGCGCAAAGGCTATAATCCAAAGCGGTATCAAAGAGGTTGTTTACCTCTATGACAAATATGCCGACCTGCCTTCAACCCGTGCATCAAAGCGTATGCTTGAATCGGCAGGCGTAAAGTTCACTCAGCTTAACACAGATATTGACTCTATCGAGCTGAATTTTACTAAGAAATAATTTTGTCTGATAAAAGGCAAAAAGCATCCTTTTGACAAAGGGTGCTTTTTTTGCGCTTACAACTAAGTCCTCACGCTTGTCACAACCTCGCCGCAACGGACATACTATGTAACGTAAGCCTGTAAAAAGGCTTCAACGAAACGGAGAGATAGAAATTGACTATAAGACCAAACGAAGATATGGCTATGCCATCAACTGCCTGCGCCGAACCTATTGAAGACGCTGTGGTTGCTATGGCTTATGTGCCTATGCAAGAGTACGGCGTTATGTACGGCGAGGATATCGCCCTCAACGCCGGCACGCTTTTCCCCTGCCTATACAAGCCCTTCTGCGGAAAGAAGGCAGTTCAATGACAAACAGGGAACAGCTTTTAAGGAAACTCTCTGCATCACAGTTCGCAGCGTGGGAAACTCATATGTTTCTCGACACACACCCTGATAATCACGAAGCACTGGAAAATCTGAAAAGATTAACAGAACAAACTAAAATTCTCACACGTGAATACGAGCAGAAATACGGCCCGTTGACAATCAAAAGTGTCTACGGAGACAAACGTTTTGAGTGGCTCGATTCTCCGTGGCCTTGGGAAGCGGAGGGGTATGTTAAGTAATGTTTAGTTATCAGAAAAAACTTCAATATCCGGTAAAAATTGCACGTCCTAATCCGGCGTTGGCAAATATAATCATCACCCAGTACGGCGGTCCAGACGGCGAGTTGGCTGCCAGCCTCAGATATTTAAGTCAGCGATACTCTATGCCTTATAACGAGCTTAAAGGCTTGCTTACTGATATCGGTGTGGAGGAGTTGGGACATTTAGAAATGGTGGGCACTATCGTTCATCAGCTCACTCGCAACCTCTCTGAAGAGGAAATTAAAGCCAAAGGCTTCGACACCTATTTCGTAGACCACACCACAGGTGTGTATCCTCAGGCAGCGTCTGGCACGCCGTTTACTGCAGCGTATCTCGCTGTCAAGGGCGACCCGATAACCGACCTTCACGAAGATTTGGCAGCAGAGCAGAAGGCAAGAACCACGTATGATAATATTCTCAGATTTTGCGATGACCCCGACGTTAAAGACCCAATCAGATTCTTGCGCCAGCGCGAGCTTGTGCACTATCAACGATTCGGCGAGGCGTTAAGGATTTTGCAAGACAAACTCGACGACCGTAACTTCTACGCCTTCAACCCCAGCTTTGATAAACCTCAAAAGTAACTATAATGGGCATAAGTCCCGCAACACAAACAGCAATGGAGTGTGCGCTCCACTGCTGTTTTTCATTTGCTTCTCCGTTCTAAAACAGATGGAAAGTATTTAAGTTGAATTTATGAGCGGAAAGTGTTAAAATCTAATAAATGGAGGTGAAGTCAATGGCTGATGAGCGTTTAACACGCCTTATGAAAAAAGCAAGGCGGTTGCCGCTTTCTCCCGGCGTTTATATCATGCGTGACAAGAGCGGCAAAATCATTTATATCGGCAAGGCAAAAGCCCTCCGCAACCGAGTTTCACAATACTTCGGCTCGCAACAGCATCACACCGATAAGGTGCGCCGTATGGTTGAAAACGTGGACGATTTTGATTACATCCTCTGCAACAGCGAGTTTGAGGCGCTCACCCTTGAGTGCTCGATTATAAAGCAGCACAACCCGAAATACAACATTCTGCTCAAGGACGCCAAAGGCTTTCACTATATCAAGGTTTCCCCTGCCCCGTGGCGCACAATTAAGGCGGCTAAGCAGATGCTCAACGACTCCGCGCAATACATTGGCCCGTACACTTCCAGCTACAACGTGGCTCGTTCTGTTGATGCTGCGCTAAAAGCATTCAAGCTGCCCTCATGCACTAAGACCGCCAAAGATATGGCGAAAAAGCAAGGCAGACCTTGCCTTAACTATCACATAGGTCAGTGCAGCGCGCCGTGTTGCAGTAAAATCAGTCTTGAGGATTACGAGCAAGCTGTTGACAGCGCACTTGAGTTTTTAACTGATGGCTCGTCCGCCGCAATTAACACTATGTCGAAGCAGATGAAAGAGGCAGCCGAAAACCTCGAGTTTGAGAAAGCCGCCCGTCTACGTGACAGAATCAGCGCTTTGCGTGCAATGAGTGCAAAGCAAAAGGTAGTTGAGGCACGTGTGCGCGAGCAAGACATAATCGCACTTGCGACTGCGTCTGACGGCGCGTGCTTTGAAGTGTTCAACTTCAGAAACGGACGGCTGTGCGACACCGAGTATTTCCTCGTTGACGCTGTGGATTCACCCGACGAAGCACGTTCGGAATTTATAAGACGCTACTACTCAATCAGCCGTGACATACCGCCTGTTATCGCTCTTGACGGCGAAATCACCGATACTGAGCTGCTCCAGTCTTGGCTGTCTGACAAGCGTGGAAAAAAAGTATCCATAACTATTCCTCAACGTGCCGAGCAGAAAAAATTAGTTGAAATGTGCAAGCAAAATGCCGCCGAGAATCTGGCGCAAAAGCACAGCCGCTCAGGGCATCAAACAGCCGCGCTTTCGGAGTTAGCGCAGCTTTTAGGCTTGCGTAAGCCACCTAAGTTTATCGAAGCCTATGACATTTCGCACACCGCAGGCGACGAGACCGTTGGCGGTATGGTTGTATACAAAAACGGTGAGAAATACAAGTCGGGATACCGCAAATTCAAAATCAACGCATACGCTAACGATGACTGCGCCTCTATGGCAGAGGTGCTCTCAAGGCGGTTTGACGAATACAAAAAGCAAGATGCTGAGGACTATTTCAGCCGTTTGCCCGACTTGATTCTGCTTGACGGCGGTCAAGGTCAGGTTAACGCTGTAAAGGAAGTTTTAAAAGAGAAAAATATAAATGTCGCTGTCTTTGGAATGGTTAAGGACGCCCGTCACAAAACACGTGCGGTTACGTCTGACGGAGATGAAATCTTAATCAAGGCGACGAGGGCGGCATATAATCTTATCTACTCGATACAGGAAGAGGTACACAGATTCGCCATCGGCTATCACAAGCAAAGGCGCAAACGAAAAATGCTTGGCTCCTCGCTTACAGAAATCGAAGGCGTCGGTGAAACCAGAGCAAAGGCGCTTCTGGCTCACTTTGGTACTATTGATGCTATCTCAAAGGCAGAGCTTGAAGACCTTTTGAAAGTTAAGGGCATCACTTCTACCGCCGCAAAGAGCGTTTACAACCATTTTAGGAAGCAGTAATTTATATAACAAATCACCCCTTGTGCCACGTTTGCATCGCAGCGCAAGGGGTGTGTTTTTTCTTATTCTAAATTTTCCCGTTCACACTCGTCAATTTTGGCTATTACCTCGTCCTCAGTCAGCAAGGTATCCCACCTACCATCAACCTCACCTATAAAGCCCGCAACCTCAAGCGCATCAAAAATTCGCCCCGCCTGTGTGTGATACAAATGAAGCTTGCGCTGCAAGGTGTTAGGAGTTACCCTCTGCCCGTCAAGCAAGGCACAAAAAGCGTCGTAGAGCATTTCGTACTCCGCAGGGTACTCGTTTCTAAGCCTCAAAAGCACGTTTTCGCTATCGGCGGAGAGCAGACAAATTCTGCTCTGCTCAAAGCCCCTGCCGCTCTTTGCACGCCTGAGATACTCGTTAAACCCCTCAGGCAACGTGACGTCATACTCATCCTCAAAGCCACGCTTGTTTTTTCGGTCACGCGATGGCCTGTCCACGCTGTCTATTCTGCGTTTTAGCTTAAAAGCGACGACGAAAGCCAGTATTAAAACCGCTAAAACCACAACCGAAAGCGCCGCCGTTTGCAGCGCTGAAAAATAATCCTCAGCCAAAATGAACGTCTTAATCTGGTCAAAAGCGAGCTTTGCAAGCCACAAAACAACCGCGCCCAAAGCAAAGGCGCTTACCACTCTCAAAAGCGTAGGCAAAAAGGCTCTGCCCTTGCTGTCAACTCTGTCGATAAGCTCCACGCCGTTGATTTGAGCAAGCTGCTTTGCCGCCGGAGTAAAGGTGCTGTTTGTCACCACCATAGCGCTGTCGCAATCGTAGACCGCCATACCTGCCACAACCTGCTGTACAGCCTCCAAGCCCACCTTGCCCGAATAATACTTGCACTGAACGGCAACCTTGCCCTCGTTGTTTTGCGCAACGATATCAACTCCGAAATCGCCCGAGCCTTTTGTAACCGAAACACTGTCATAACCGTGACGAAGCAAATATTCTCCTACCGCCTGCTCGTACTCGTGACCTGTCATCTTCTCGCCCCCTTTGCCATAAGTTTATTTTAGCATCTTATTTTAAAATTGTAAATCAGTAAAACTCTTGATTAACACGCAAAAGTTTTGTATACTTATATAAAATCACTGATTGGAGGGATATAGGTGAAGGATTACACTAAAGAAGTGCTCAGAAAAAAACGCTGGTCTGTCATAATGCCAACTATCGTAATAACAACGCTTGTCATTTTCCTTGCCGTTTTTATGATTGATGCACTGATAGCCCTTGTTACACTTATGCTTCTCTTTGCAATTAGCCTTTTTCTTATCGTCAAATGGTACAACGAAGGCGACAAAGCAGTTTTAATCAACTGCAAATCCTCCTATTCTTTCTTGGATATCTCAAACGCTGATGAACGAAAAAAGCTTGATGACGGATACGTTGTTACATACATTGAAACCACAGGCGACAACTACAAGCGTGACCGAATTATTGATATAGGCGCAGTAAAGGTTAAGGGCGGCAAAATAGTTGACAGGTTTGCCTCTCACGTATATTCCGATTTGTGCTTGCCCTCTGAAGTAGCGGCTGCAACAGGGCTAAGTGATGATATTCTCAAAAAAGCGCCAAAGGCTAAGGTGGCTCTTAAAAAGCTAATTTCTTTCATAGGCGATTTGCCTGTTGTTGGGCACGATGCGGGGTTCGATTTTGACTTTGTCATAATCGCTATGGAGAAAGAGGAGCACAAATTCAAGCTGATAGACACGTTGGCACTATCGAAAAAAGCTTTCCCCGACCTTGACGACCACAAGCTGTTTTCGCTTGCAACCAAGCTTGGTATCGACTGTGCAGACTCCTCTGCTATGAGCAACGCTTTAATATGCAAGGAGCTTTTCTCTAAGTGCCTTGAGCAAATTTAAGTTTACATAATAACAAAAAGCACTTGCGATTATAAAAATCGCAACTGCTTTTTCTATGCTTTTTGTGTGCCCTTTTCCGTTTTAAAACTTATCTCACTTATAAACGTTGCACCGAGAATCAACACAGCACCAACCCACTCGTATAGCCCCATTTTATCGTGTAATAACAGCGTAGACAAAATTATCGCTACAACCGGGTCAATATAACTGAATATTGCCACTGTCTGCGCACTCAGCTTCTCCAGTGAGCCGAAATACAACGCATACGCTATACCTGTATGTATTATGCCAACCAAGACAAGCAAGGCTGTGATTTTAAAGTCAAGCTTTGCAAACGCTTCTCGCTCTACCGCCAAAGCATACACAAACATTACAATACCCGCAGTCGCAAGCTGGGTTATTGTTCTGTCATAGGCGGAAATGTTGCGCAGTTTTTTGTTTATCACGATTACTGATGCGTATAGAAGCGCCGCTCCCAATCCGAGCAGTATGCCCAGTATCTCAGTGGCTTTGAGCGAGGTTATATCGTACACGCCTGAGATGCACGCCATTCCCGCAAGAGCAACCGCTACGCATATCGTCTTTTTCAACGTTAGCCGCTCTTTAAACGCAAACGGCGATACCGCAATAACAAAAATCGGCGCCATATAGTAGCACAAGGTGGCGTTCGCAACTGTGGTATACTTATAAGATTCAAACAGCAGTATCCAGTTAAAGCCAATTAACGCTCCCGAAAGAGCGAGCAACATGAGGTTGGATTTTATTGCATCAATCGCTACTTTTTTTCGCATAACAAGCATCAGAGTGAGCAAAAAGACTGTGCCTATTATTCCTCTTGCAAATGCAATAAAGCCTGAGGATATAGGGATAAAGGTTCTGAATATACCAATCGTGCCGAATATAAACATTGAAGAGGCAAGATAAAGCCTTGCCTTGACATTCTCGCCCATATACTCACCTCTTTTACTTTAACATAAGCGAATTATATCATATCATTTCCCCCTAATCAATGCCGCTTATAAAAATTTGTAAGAAAAATGAACAGTGCAAAACAATAACCCTGTCAACAAACGTTGACAGGGTTATTGTTTTGGTGGAGACGAAGAGGTTCGAACTCTCGACCTTACGGATGCGAACCGTACGCTCTCCCAACTGAGCTACGCCCCCATATATTAACCCACAAGGATTACCCTTGCAGGTTAATATTGTACCACACTACAACTATAATCTCAAGAGATTACTTAATCAGACCTCTTAATGCGGCATAGTAGTCATTATCATAGAAATAATATGAGCTTTCTGTTCCGAAACTATCTGTTCCGTAGCTATCTATTCCATAGTAATCATACACCTCAAGCAGCTCATTCATTGCCTCAGGGTCTGATAAAAACGCAATAATATAATAAACTACAAGTGCTATTGATAGGAATATTGCAACTGAATTAAGTATAATACCAACCAATGAGAACACTTCTCTGTTTCCCTTTGACCTTGCAATAATGCCAAGTATAAGTCCTATAATTCCTATCACAACCGATGTTCCGCAGCAGCAACACAGCACTGTTCCCACAATACCAAGCACCATAGATGCAATCGCCATGCCGTGATTTGTTGTGTTTTTCTGATTAAGCAAGGGTGCGCTGACTACAGGCTGATACTGTCCGTTTGCGTTATAATCAGAGGAAACTATGTACGGATTTACGGGAGTCGAAGGCTGCTCAACTGCGGGCTGCTCAATCGTTGTTTGCTCGCCCTGAGCGGTGATTTCAGGCTCCAGATTGTTTTCTAAATTCTTGTTTTCTTCCATAATTCTAACCTCTTTCTTTATTGTTTTTTTGATAAAACTTGCAAACAGGCGCCAATGTGCATTCATCACATTTCGGTCTGCGCGCAATGCAAACGGCTCTGCCGTGTAAAACTATTCTATGACAAAAATCGTTGGACCTTTCCGGATTAAGCAACTTTTTCAGCTGCATCTCCACCTTATACGCATCCTTGCCCTCTGTTAACCCAAGCAAATTCGTTATGCGAATAACGTGCGTATCCGATACAACTGCAGGCTTACCGTATATATCGCCGCAAATCAGGTTTGCGGTTTTTCTGCCAACGCCGCTGAGCGTTGTCAGCTCTTCAATATTGTCGGGCACTTTGCCGTCAAACTTATCACGCAGTTGACGGCACATATTCACAATATCCGCCGCCTTAGTCTTATACAAGCCGCAAGAGCGTATATACTGCGCAACCTCGTCAACGTCTGCCTCAGCAAACTCGTCAACCGTCTTAAACCGCTCAAAAAGCGCAGGCGTGACCATATTCACTCGTGCATCTGTGCACTGCGCAGACAGCCTTGTTGCAATCAATAGCTCGTGCGGAGTTGATGCGTTCAGAGCACACTGTGCCTCAGGATACGCTTCGATGAGCAGTCTTTCTATCTCATCTGCACGCTGCTTCTTAGTCATCGCTATTTCGCCTCGCTGTAATGATGCGCCTGTTCGAGCATCATATCCTTAACCTTCATCAATCGTGTGCGGCTTGCACGTTCATTTTCTTCAAGCTTCATAGTAATCGACTTTATAGTTTCCTGATATCTGGGTATCATAACGTGCTCAAGAGCGTTAACTCTGCGCCTTGTCTTTTCAATTTCAGACGCCATTAACTCTACCGAGCGCTCAAGCTCTGCCATTCTTATAAGCTCGGGCACGATAGTGTTTAAACTATCTATAGCCGAGTCAAGCTCAAATGACGTAAAAGCGAAGCCATAGGGGTAAATATCGCCCATATCCTGTGTGCGAGTTTTCGCCTCAAACACGGGGATATCCACGCTCATTACGTTTTTGCTTTTTACCCCAAGCTGCACCTGCTGCTTTGATATCATAAGCGCGGCGTCAAGCGACTGCTTAGACATAACTGCCGATGCCTCTACAAAATGCTTGTTTGCCTCACTGAGAGCCGCCTCCACCTTTTGACGCAGAGCCTTGCTCTCTCGCATCATATCAAGAAACTGGCGCATAAGCTCATCACGCTTATCCTTTAAAAGCTTATGCCCTCTTACAGCGGTAGTAAGCTGTTTTTTCAGCTTACTAAGCTGCATTCTTGTAGGGTTTACATTCATAACAGCCATCGCTGCTTTCTCCTTTACTCGCCGTAATACTTATCGAGCATTTCGTCCTTAATACGCTTAAGCTCGCTTCGCGGCAAAATTCTCAACAGCTCCCAGCCGATATCGAGTGTTTCCTCTATCGTTCTGTTTGAGCGGTATCCCTGAGATACATATTCCTGCTCAAAACGGTCTGCAAATTTTGCATAAAGCTTATCCATATCGGTAAGCGCCGCTTCGCCCAAAATTACCATAAGCTCTTTTGCGTCTTTACCTCTTGCATAAGCGGCAAAGAGCTGATTCATTGTGCTTGCGTGGTCTTCTCTGGTACGGCCCTCGCCGATACCCTTGTCCTTAAGTCGTGAAAGCGACGGCAAAACGTCGATAGGTGGAGTAATGCCTCTGCGATAAAGCTCACGGGAAAGAATTATCTGACCCTCAGTTATATAGCCTGTAAGGTCGGGAATCGGATGAGTTTTATCATCTTCAGGCATTGTCAAAATCGGTATCAGTGTTATTGAGCCGTTGCTGCCCTTGAGTCTTCCCGCTCTCTCATACAACGAAGCAAAGTCGGTGTACATATATCCGGGATAACCACGTCTGCCCGGCACCTCTTTACGTGCGGCTGACACCTCACGCAGTGCGTCGGCATAGTTAGTGATATCGGTCATAATTACAAGCACGTGCATATCGCACTCAAATGCAAGATACTCGGCAGCGGTAAGCGCCATCTTAGGCGTTGCAATTCGCTCAATAGCAGGGTCGTTTGCTAAGTTTACAAACATTACTGTTCTGTCAAGCGCGCCTGTTTCTCTGAACGAATTTACGAAGTAATCCGATTCCTCGAAGGTGATACCCATTGCGGCAAAAACAACCGCAAACTGCTCGTCATTACCTCTAACGGCTGCCTGACGTGCTATCTGCGCTGCCAACTGCGCATGGGGAAGTCCCGAAGCGGAGAATATCGGCAGCTTTTGACCTCTTACAAGAGTGTTGAGTCCGTCTATTGCTGATATTCCCGTCTGGATAAACTCCTGCGGATAATTTCTTGCCGCAGGATTCATCGGCGTGCCGTTTACGTCAAGACGCTTCTCAGGGATAATGGCTGGGCCACCGTCAATCGGACGGCCGAGTCCATCAAAAACTCTTGAAAGCATATCAGACGAAACTGCAAGCTCCATCGACCTGCCCAAAAATCTTACCTTTGACTCTGCTAAATTTACTCCCGCAGAGCTTTCAAACAACTGAACAAGGGCATTGGTGCCGTTAACCTCAAGCACTCTGCAACGACGCTTTTCACCGTTTGGCAGCTCGATTTCTCCGAGCTCGTCATACTTAACACCCTCAACGTCGCTTACCATCATAAGCGGTCCTGCAACCTCTCTTATAGTGCGGTATTCCTTCGGCATCAATAATCCCTCCTCTCAACTGCTTCTTTAATCTCAGCTTCAAGCTGAGCCATTGTACTGTCATACTCAGCATCTGCCACATCCTCATTAACATACTTGAGTCTGCCTATTCTCTCTCTTGATGCCAGTGTAACAAGCGGCTCTATGCTGCAGCCCTGTTCAAGTGCTGCGGCAGATTTATCATAGTATTCCATAATCGCTTTCATCAGCAAATACTGCTTATGAAGCGAGGTATAAGTGTCCTCTTCCATAAAGGCGTTCTGGTGCAGATAGTCCTCTCTGATTGAGCGAGCAACCTCAAGCTTGAGTCTGTCTGATGCGCTGAGTGCGTCCATACCGACAAGCTTTACTATTTCCTCAAGCTCGGCTTCCTCCTGAAGCACCATCATCAGTCTGCCTCTGAGCTTAGTCCAATCTGCGCCAACGTTTTCGTTAAACCAGTTTTCAAGCTGGTCAGAGTAAAGCGAATAGCTGGTGAGCCAGTTTATTGCAGGGAAATGACGCTTATATGCAAGCGATGAGTCAAGTCCCCAGAACACCTTAACGATTCTGAGCGTTGCCTGAGAAACAGGCTCGGATATGTCACCACCCGGAGGTGAAACTGCACCGATAACCGAAAGCGCACCCTCAACATCGTCTGTGCCGTTTACTATTACTCTACCTGCACGCTCATAGAACTGCGCCAAACGGCTGCCCAAGTATGCAGGGTAGCCCTCCTCACCAGGCATTTCCTCAAGTCTGCCCGACATCTCACGCAGCGCCTCTGCCCAACGTGAAGTTGAGTCAGCCATAAGCGCAACTGTATATCCCATATCTCTAAAATACTCAGCTATAGTAATACCTGTGTAAATAGATGCTTCACGTGCCGCAACAGGCATATCCGATGTGTTTGCAATAAGAACTGTTCTCTCCATAAGCGAGCTACCTGTTCTTGGGTCCTTAAGCTCAGGGAACTCGTTGAGAACGTCTGTCATCTCGTTCCCGCGCTCTCCGCAACCGATATAAACGATGATATCCGCCGCTGCCCACTTGGCAAGCTGATGCTGAACAACAGTTTTACCTGAGCCGAACGGGCCAGGTACTGCCGCAACGCCGCCCTTTGCAAGCGGGAAGAGCGTATCGATTACACGCTGACCTGTGGTAAGCAGAATGTCAGGCGAGAGCTTGCGCTTATACGACCTGCCAACTCGAACCGGCCAGGTGTGCATCATTTTTACAGGCACTGTTTTGCCCTTGCTATCCTCTATGACAGCAATTTCTGCCTCGATATTGAAGTCGCCGCTTTCGATAGAACGTACAACGCCCTCAACTCCGTTTGGAACCATAATTTTATGGCTTACAACCTTGGTTTCCTCAACAGTACCAAGCACGTCGCCTGCTTTAACAGCATCTCCCACCTGCTTTGCAGGCTCAAAATGCCACTGCTTCTGTCTTGAGAGCGCAGGAACGTCAACACCTCTCTTAAGATTGGTGCCGCTTACCTTCATTATCTCCTCAAGCGGACGCTGAATTCCGTCAAATATAGAGCCGATAAGTCCGGGTCCAAGCTCAACCGACAGCGGTATGCCAGTCGATTCAACCTTCTCCCCTGTTCCGATGCCAGAGGTTTCCTCGTAAACCTGAATTGAAGCACGGTCGCCGTGCATTTCTATGATTTCTCCGATAAGGCGGTTTTCGCCAACTCTGACAACGTCAAACATATTTGCGTCGCGCATTCCTTCAGCGATAATCAGAGGGCCTGCCACCTTAACTATTGAGCCTTGTTTCATTTTTTCTGTCCAGCCTTTCTAATCGTTAAAGATTATATCTGAGCCAACCGCTTTCTCAACAAAAGAGCTAAGTCTGGCCATTCCCACACCGTCACTTGTCGTTACCGACGGAAGCGGCACTACTGCAGGTGTAAGGCTTTGAGCAATTTTTGAACGCTCTTTTTCTAAACCGACAAAGAACTGCTCTGTAACAAATACTATTGCATATTCTGAGCCGTCGATTAACTTTTTTAATGTTGTCGCAGCTGTTTGTTCATCCTGACATTCATAGATATCAAATCCTACGGCTGCAAACCCCTTTATGCTTTCGCTATCACCAATAACAGCTACTCTGCTATCCATTGATATCCCTCAGCCTTTCTCTGATAAATTGCTCGCCTGCGCCCGTTCTGATGCCCGAAGCGATTATATGCAGCAGTTTTATCTCTGCCTCGCTTGCGATAATGTATCCGAAGATAGTTTCAATGCCGTCAACTGAGTAGCGGCATTTTCTCATCTGGGCAATGAGCATATTATCAACGCATTTTTCAAATTCGGACGGTGATTTCTTGAACGCTTTTATTGCTGTTTCGCAGCCATAAAGCGAGATTTTGCTAAGCAAATCCACCATTTCGTCACTGCCCGCCACTGCGCTTTTAACCCACTTTTCAAGGTCAACGCCTTCAACCTCGCAAACAGCCGCTCTTATATATTCGGCGGTTGTTGAGGTGCGTACAGCACGAAGCGCAACCTTAACATCGTTATAAAACACGAGCATTTTAAAATAGCTCTTAATGTTTTCGCTGAGCTTTTCGGTAGTTTTAAGCATCAGGCTCATCGCCGCTTTATCGAGTATCGCATCCCCAAGCCTTGAATCGCTGTTATGCGCTATAACCTCGTACGCGCTCTCAGCCGCCTCTGCCAGCCACTCGGGCAAAATGCTAAATTTGCGTTTTTCCACTGCCTGACGCAAAACGTCAGTGTATATGGTTGCATTGGAAAGCAACAAATGGCTGTAACTGCGTCCGGAAAGCACGCCTTTAATTGTGGCTTTTATATTATGCAAATCGTTTCTGTAAAGAAACACGTTTACACTGTCTGCCTCAGGGGCGATAGACTTTATATACTGCCATAGCTCAGCAGTTTTATTTTCAAGCATACTCTCAACAGTATCGCCGTCATAACCCTTGTCGCGCAATATATTCATAAATGCGTCAAGCGAATCGGCAACAACAAGCATTTCCAAGTCCTGCTTTGAAAGCAAGCTGCTTTCTTTTGCTTTTATACTGCCCACCGAGTATTCATAGGAAAGTGACATACGCCCGCCCCCTATTTAAATAACTCACGATTGATAAGGTCCTCAACCGCCTCGCGTTTTTCCTCAAGTATCGCTTTGAAATCAGTGCAATACTCTATGTCTGCGCATTTAAGTATAAATCCGCCGTCTATATCGCACGGCTCAGCATCAAGCGTTGCCTTTACGCCAACCTTACAGAGAGCGTCCAAAAAATCATCGGGCACTCTGTTTAAATCTCTCTGATTAAGGCAAAGTATACCGCTTTTCCCTTTAAGCGACGATGCGAGATGAACAAGCGTTTTGAAATACTCACTGTCACTCTGGCTATAAAGCAAGTCGAGTGCGGCTGTGATAGTTTTATCTATCTCGTTGCGACGGCTTAAAAGCATAGCATTACGTTTAACAAGCTCGCTTGATGACTCTGCGTTTTTAACGCTCTGAGCACTTTTTTCTTTAGCCTCAGCAAGTATTTTTTCGGCTGCTGTCTCTGCGTCAATCTGTGCCTGTTCTCTGATTTTTGACGCCTTGTCTTCTGCCTCAGCCTTAATTGCGGCAACCTCTGCCTCACCGTCGGCTTTTATCATATTTATGATTTTTTCACTGCCGGTCATAGACCTCACGCCTTTCGTTTAAAATTGACCTGAGTGCTTATTAGATATTAAGCACGGTAAGCAGTGAAACGATAAAGGCAAGAAGCGCATAAATCTCAACAAGAGTGATTGAAACCATTGCCTTTGAGAAGTTTGAATCGTCCTTTGCGGTTAAAGCTATACCGGAAACCGCTGCGTTACCCTGTGCAAATGCCGACAACATACCGCCGATACCGATAGGCAATGCTGCTGCTGCATACAAAAGTCCCTGAGCGGTGGTAACCTCGTTGCCACCCATTATTGTGCTTGTAAGGATAAGGAAGCCTACGATAAAGCCGTAAAGTCCCTGTGTACCCGGCAGAAGTGTGAGAACCAGCATCTTACCAAACTTTGATGAATCCTCAGAAAGCACGCCCATAGCAGTCTGTGCTGCTTTACCTACGCCCTTTGCAGAGCCGATACCTGCGAGTGCTGTTGCGATTGCAACTCCTAATAATGCAAAAAATGTACCTGTCATTGTTTGTTTTCCTCCCGTATTCTTGTATATTTACTCTTGAGTTCAAACGGCTCGAATTTTTTGCCGCCGCCCTCATAAAACTTACCAAACATTTCAACATACTGCAGTCTAATCGAGTGAACATACGAGCCGAGTACATTCAGCCCAAAGTTTACTGCGTGGCCTATGATAAACACCAAAATCATCGGTATCACTGTCCACACACTTCCCGAAAACTGCAAAGACAAAACATTGAAAACGTTTCCCATTATTGCCGTTGTGAGTCCCAAAGCTAAAAGCCTTGTATAACTCATAAGGTCGCTTATATAGCCTGTTGAATCATATAGACTGGCAATGCCTGAAAAGAACTTCATCACTATGCCCTTTTTGCTGCGCCCTTGCGTAAGCACCAGCGCTAAAGCGCTTAATATCGAAATGCCTGCGCCTATATAAATAAACGTTTCACCGAGCACCAGCCCCGATGCAAGCACCGCAACGCCCGTCAGCAACAGCATCCACGAGCCGCAGTCAAAAATTGCTGCAAACCGCTCGCCCTGTCGCCACAGAACATAAAACTTTGCTCCCAAGCCAACCAGAATCTGTATCAAACCAAACGCTATTGAAATTATCATAAGCAACGTTGAATCGTTAACAGGGTCGATTATAGGCTTTGTTATAAAGGGAATGTCTATCTGTCTTCCTGCTATGCTCTTTATAACAGTGTTAAGAATGTCACCAAAGAAGCTTGCGTAAATGAAGCCCCAGAGCATTGTAAATATGCCGCAGTTTCTAAACAGCTTCATGCTCTGCTCCATACTCTTCTCCGGTTTAAACTTCTTAAGCGCCCATGTAGTTGCAATCACCATCAGCAAGCCGTATCCCGCATCTGAGAACATCATTCCAAAGAAGAAATAAAAGAAAAATGCCATCACAGGTGTGGGGTCAATGTCGGTTGCGTTGGGCATTGCGTACATCTCAACTATTGATTCCACAGGAGAAACGAACGCATTATTGCTAAACTTAACAGGAGCCTCATCGGGATTGACGTCACTAAACTCCACAACGCACGTGCAAGTATCTGTGAGTGCTTTTTCAAGCCGCTCAGCGTCCTGCTCGGTAACATAACCCTTGATAACAACTGCGTGCTTCGAATGGTCAATCTCGCCTATTACCTTATATTTATCCGCTCTAATACGGAAATAATCGCTAACCGATTCTATCTCCTGCCTGTGCTCTGCAAGCGAAGCAATTTCCTCTTCAAGCGCCTTGTTTTCCTCCGGCAAGCTGTTCAAACGGTTTCTCAACCGCTCAATTTTATCCTTAGGCAACGAACGGTTTGCGCCCATCGGCTTAGCAAAGCCAAGTGAACGAAGCGCCTTCATCATCTGCTCTGCATTTGAGGTGTGAGTCATTACAAACACACAGGTCATACTTGAAGACGAGGAGATTATCTCAAACTCAAATGCTGTGTCGGGGCATCTCTCGCTTATAGCGTCATAAAGCGTCTGCGACTGGTACGCAGCGGGTAGCGAACCGATAAACACCCGTGTTTTATCCGTTCCTTCAAAGCTAAACGGGACATCGAGCTTTTGCCAAGGCTCAAGCTGTGCTATGTTTGCCATCAGCCTTACCGCTTCTGCATCGTTTTCCTCGCACTGCTTATAAAGCTCAATTATTTTTGAGCACAGCTTCATCAGGTGAGTTCTGTTTTCAGCGCAAAAGCTTAGCTCTCCAAGCTCTATTTCACGTCTGCCTGAAAAAGAATCAAGCAAGCCTTTTTTCTCAGGCGCAACCTTATCTAAAATTCTCAACGCCTCATTAGCCGTTTCAACATTTCGCTCAAACACTCTCTCGCTGCCGCTTGTGTCAATACGCTCAAAGCCCCTTGCGGACTTCTCCTCAGAGAGTATCTCCATCACACCGAGCTGCTGCAGTTTTTCAAGCAGCTTTTTGCGTTCTGCCCTTAAAGCAACAATTCGTATCTGCTTCATCGGCATTTTTGCCATTCGTTATCACCGTCCTTTCTAAAAGACAATGGTTTGTTTTTATTTAAGTAGTTCTTCCGTAACAAGCTCTATAACGCGCTGGCGGTTGCCTTCAGCCGCCTCGCTCAAAGCGTTACACTTCTGCTCGGCTTCCTTTTTAGCCGAGTCAAGCAGCGCATCGCACTGTGCCTTTGTGGCAATATTCAGCGAGTCAGCCTCAGCCTTTGCCTTAGCCACCGCCTCGCTTATTATGACCTCAGCCTCAGCCTGTGCAGCCTCAACCACATTCTTAGCTGAGTTGACTGCCATCTTTTCACGACGCTCGTTTTCTGCCTCTGCTGAGCGTACAGCTTCAACTATATCCTTAGCCATTTAACCTTGACCTCCTTTTTGGACGGACAAATCAAAATAATTACTGTATAATATTACCATAAACCATTCTGTCTGTCTATAATATTTACAAAAATTTTACCAAAAAATAATCGGCACCACATAATTTGTGACGCCGATTTAAATTAGTGCCGCAGACACAAACATAGCAGAGAAAAATCCAAATGCAATAAGTCCAATTCCAACCAGCATTATAAGCACAGTACGCCAAAAAACTCGCCAACTGCTGTTTTTCTTCCCTTTCAAAATATCACCTCTGTGATATTATTGACGTTTTGTTTTGCCAATATGCGTTTATTCAGCATAATATGAACTGATGGCTGTTCATTGCCGTTAATTACCGCTTGTCTATGCGTTGCTAAGTGGTGTATCATTCTTATAAAGGAGTGAGATAAGTGCGTATATATTTTGAATCTCCTCAAAGACTCAAAATCGAACTTGATAAAAATGACCTTAGTGACCTCAACATTACATATGACGAGCTTGATTATAACAAAACAAAAACACGCTGTGTGATAAACGAGTTGCTTGAAAGAATCGGCGCTCAAAACGATTTTGATACACACTCAAGCAGAATGATAGTTGAAGTGTTCCCTGCCTCAGACGGCGGCTGCATTATTTATTTTACATCTGTTAAGCCCTCATCTTTGACGGGGCTTAAACGCTCGGCTAACGAAACGACGGTGTGGGAAATATGCTCTGCAGACGACTTATTAATCGTGGCTGAACGGCTTAATAAACACAGCATCGAAAAACCAATAAGCCTGCATCTGATTAACAACAGATACAGGCTTACTATAAATAATGCTTCAAAAAATGAAGAGCTTATACTCAGCGAATATGGCAATAAGGTGGGTGCCTCAGCCGCCGCTATTTACACAAAAGAGCACGGCAAGCTCTTAAGCGAAAACATCGTTGCCGAGCTTTCGCGCTAATTTCCGCTTGCAGCAGCTCTAAGCTCACCTACGGCTGCTGTCATATCCTCAGCGTTGAACAGGGCACTGCCCGCTACCAAAATGTTTGCGCCTGCGCCCGCAGCCTCAGCAGCTGTGGTAAGGTTTATTCCGCCATCAACCTGAATATCAATATCAAGACCTCTGCGCTCGGCTTCCTTACGGATTACGGCGATTTTCTCGGTTGCGTTGTGCATATAAGACTGTCCGCCAAAGCCCGGCTCAACCGACATGACCAAAACCATTCCAACCTCATCAAGCAAGTCAAATATAGCCTCAGCAGGCGTTGCAGGCTTGATTGTTACGGCAGGTATTGCGCCTGCCTTTTTAATCATTCTCAGGGTTTCACGCACATCGCAATCGCTTTCATAATGTATTGATATACGCTCGGCATATTTTGCAAATTTTTCCACATATAATTGCGGCTTGATTATCATCAGATGCACGTCAAGCGGCAGCTTTGTTGCTTTAAAGATAGATTCGCAAACAGGCAATCCTATTGAAATATTGGGCACAAAAATGCCGTCCATAACATCAATATGTAGCATCTCAACCTGTGCCTTTTCAAGCTTTTCAATCGCATCACCCAATTTGGTGAAGTCTGCTGTAAGAATTGACGGCGATATCTGTACCATTTTTAACCTCCGCTGACAAGCGTTTTTGTATTTTTTCTCTACCTTGATTATATAGCCGTCACGCGATTTATGCAACAATTATATTTAAAACACACCAAACATTTTAAATTTAAATAGGACACGCAAAGTACAACCTCAGCCTTGCATAAATATTTGCAAAGGGGTTGATTTTAAAATGTTAGAGCAAATTTTCAGCTCGCTGATACAAAACTTTATGTTCTATGTGCTCCACGTCAATCTGGTTGGTTGCTTCCCGAAAGCACTCTCACCCGCTCAGGAAAAAGAGTGCCTTGAGCGAATAAAACAGGGCGACGAAAAGGCCCGTAGCACGCTGATTGAGCACAATCTGCGACTTGTGGTGCATATTGCAAAAAAATATTTCTCAGCAGACATTGACCAGGACGACCTAATTTCAATCGGCACTATAGGGCTCATCAAGGCGGTGTCAACCTTCAACGGCGATAAGGCTGTGCGTTTTGCAACCTACGCCTCCCGCTGTATTGATAACGAGATTCTTATGTATTTCAGAAGCAGAAAAAAAGCCGCCTTTGACGTGTCCATAAACGACCCTATCGACACAGACAAAGACGGCAACACTCTTACGCTTATTGATGTAATCGCATGCGAGGACACAATCGTTGACGATATCGACAAGGCTATGAAAATCGCACATCTTAGAAAATATATAAAAACGCTCTCTAAAAGAGAGCGTCTCATAATCGAATTAAGGTATGGGCTGAACGGGAAAAGTCCGCTGACTCAGCGCGAGGTTGCAAGCAAGCTTGACATATCCCGCTCATATGTATCACGCATTGAGAAAAAGGCGCTAAGTGAGCTTAGAGAAATGTTTTCTGAGTAGTATAGAGTGTGCCTTACAGCTTAGCTATCATATCCTTGAATTTTATCTTATCCAGAGCGACAATAATAACAAAATAAATCAAGCCTGAAGCAATCGCCTGCACAAGATTATCGAAAATGGTGGCAACAGAGCCTATCCAGGGTGCTACTGTGAACAGCTCAGCCAAAGGCTCTTTTGCGGCAAAGGCAAGCATAAACACGTATGTTAAATAATATCCCGCAATGCTTATTACCGACGCAATTATTACAGCAAAAAGATTGCCTTTACAGCAAAGCTTTTCGCTCTTATTTTTAAAGCACAGGCACAGCGCCGCCTTAATTATAAATGTGGGCAATGCATACGCTGTATATCCGCCGAGCACGTCACTGAGGGCACCGCCAATGCCTGCGGCAAGCATAGCATAAGGTGTGCTTAACACGCTTGCTGCAATGTAAACCACAGCGTCACCAACATGCACATAGCCTGTGGTGGTTGTTGGGATTTTAACAACAAAGGTGAAAACAAAAACCAAAGCCGCAAAAGCAGCGGTAACAGTAATATTTTTAACCTTACTTCTCATATTCATCACTCCAAAAAAATTATAATGCTGATTATAACAAAAATTTTTAAAAAATACAATACCAAAAAAGAGCAAACATAAAAATTCCTTTAACGCACATAATATCATTGAAAACTCGATAAGGCAGGGATATTATGAGAAGAACTTCTATGGGCTGCATCACCGCAAGCGTTATGGTTGGCATAGCAATTGGAGCCGCTTCGGCTGTTATGCTTTCAGACTGCAAGGGTATGAAAAGCACAAAGCGTCACGCCCACCGAGCGCTGTCGGCGGTTGAGGATATGCTTATGAGCATGAAAAATATGGTGTTTTAAAACTTTAGCACCAAAGGCACACTTCTTATGGAGTGTGCCTTTTTGCTCTGTTACAGCTTTATTACTGTTGCAAACACAAGTCCTAAATGATATAATTTCTTAAACCAAGAAAGGACTTAATATGAACAGTAAGCTTAAATCTAATCTTTTTCTAATTTTTACTGCTATGATTTGGGGGTTCGCCTTTGTTGCCCAACAGGAATCCGCAAGCACCATCGGCGGAATCACTTTTAACGCAGTAAGATACATAATAGGCGCAGTTTCACTTGTGCCCGTAATACTGATTTTTGAGCGCAGCACTCTGTCAAAAGCAGATGCCCTCAGTTACCTCAAATACGGCGCGCTGTGCGGTTTTATACTTTGTGTTGCCTCAAACTTTCAGCAATACGGCATCATTCTTATGAACAGCGCAGGCAAATCAGGCTTCTTAACCGGTCTTTACACTGTTTTGGTGCCTATCATCAGCTTTGTTTTTCTTAAAAAGAAAAGCTCTGCTAACATATGGGTTGGTGCAGGGTTGGCAGTTGTGGGGCTGTTTTTGCTGTGTATGCCAACAGGCAAATCCGACGTTAGCCCTCAACAAGAGCTGCTCGGTATAGTCCTTACCCTGATTGGCACTGTTTTCTGGGCGCTGCACATTCTCTCAATCGACCGCTTTGCTGCCACTCTTAAACCAATCACGTTTTCTTTAACGCAATTTCTGTTTTGCAGCATTTTTAGCTTCATTGGCGCAGGGCTGTTTGAAATTGAAAGCGTTGCGTCACTTATGCTTCAAATCAAGGCAACCGCTCTGCCTCTGCTCTACGGCGGCGTAATGAGCGTGGGCATCGCTTACACCTGTCAGGTTATCGGTCAGCGTGGCGCAAATCCAACCGCCGCCGCAATCATAATGTCTACCGAATCGGTTTTCAGCGCTGTGGGCGAAGCTTTGTTTTACGGCTTAATTGTGAATCAGCTCGACTACTCAGGGCTATCTGCAACCGAGCTTTTGGGCTGTGCGATAATGTTTGGCGGCATCGTTGTTTCACAAATAAGCTTTGCAAGTTTTAAGCGTTTATTTGTGCGCAAAAAGAGTGGTTGAAACAGCATCCAAATCGTGCTATAATATCTAAAAGGACTTTGTTTAAAAACAGTCTTATCAGGAGGCTTTATGGATTTTTTTGAAATTTTTATGGGAGGATATGAAAATCTCCTCTATTTCATCGCCGCTATCACTGTATATACTCTTGAACTGATAGGTATATTGATTATTATTGTCGGCTCGTTCAAGGCAATAGGTCAACTTTTCTCCAAGCTAAAGAACAAGCACAAAACCAACATAATTATCGACCTTGGTAAAACTCTTGCCCTCGCACTTGAATTCAAAATGGGCGCAGAGATTGTAAACACCGTAATAGTAAGAAACCTCTCAGAGCTTGGAACTCTTGCTATCGTTATTGCGCTCAGAGCCCTCCTCTCGCTGCTCATTCACTGGGAAATCAAGAACGAGAGAAAAGCAGAGTTAGACGAAAGCCTTGAGCACAAAGACAAAGAAGAAAAGTAGTTTTACGATACAAATATAAAATAAAAAAAACAGGACATTCACGTGAATGTCCTGTTTTTTTTATTATCTTATTTTTGCGCCGGGCTCTACGCCGTCTACAAATATTACCTTAACTGTATCGGCAGTATCCGCCGCAAGTATCATACCGCAGCTTTCAACTCCACACAGCGTAGCAGGCTTGAGGTTTGCAACAACGATAACCGTTTTGCCGATAAGCTCGTCGGGAGTGTAATACTGGGCGATTCCCGATGCAACGGTACGCGGCTGCGAGGTGCCGTCATCAAGGGTAAGCTTAAGCAGCTTTTTCGCCTTTTTAACAGGCTCACACTCAACCACCTTAGCAGTGCGAAGCTCAATCTTTGCGAAATCATCAATCGAAATCTGCTCGAGTTTGACTACGTTTTCTGCTTCCTCGTTTTTCTGCTCCTGCTGTGCGGCAGCTTTCATTTGCTCCGCAAGCTCAGCGAGAGTTTTCTCAACGTCTATTCTTGAGAAAAGCGGACTTGCCTGACCGACCTTTACGCTATCAAAGAAGCTGAATTCACCAAGCACAGACTCAAGCGTTGCGCCCGACTCGTCAATGTTCAGCTGACGTATAATCTCTGCTGAAGTTGACGGCATCATCGGCTGCAAAACAACGCCGAGAATACGAATGCACTCAATCAGGTTATACAGCACTGCATTCAGGCGCGGCTTGGATGCCTCGTCCTTTGCGAGCACCCAAGGTGCTGTTTCGTCTATATACTTATTGCAACGCTTTGCAAGCTCCATTACTGTGTTAACAGCGTCAGCATTGCGATACTCGTTCATCAGCTCAATGTATTTTGCAACCGTCTTTTTCGCTGTATCAATAAGGTCTGCATCCACCTCGTCGGCAGTGTCAGGCTTAGTAACAAAACCGTCAAAATATTTATTCGCCATAGCAATGCTTCTGTTTACAAGGTTGCCGAGCGTGTTTGCCAAATCGGTGTTATACCTGTTGATAAAGCTCTCATAGGTTATCGAGCCATCCTGTGCAAACGGCATTTCACTGAGCAGATAATAACGCACAGCGTCCACTCCAAAGCGCGAGGCAAGCTCGTCTGCGTATATAACATTGCCCTTAGACTTGCTCATCTTATCCTCGCCAAACAGCATCCACGGATGACCAAGCACCTGCTTGGGACGCGGCTCGCCCAGAGCCATAAGGATTATCGGCCAATAAATCGTGTGGAAACGAACTATGTCCTTACCAATAACGTGCAGGTCTGCTGGCCAGTATTTTTTATACAGCTCACTGCTTGAATCAGGGTTATAGCCTATACCTGTGATATAGTTTGACAATGCATCTATCCAAACATAGATAACGTGGCGGTCATCAAACTCAACAGGCACGCCCCATTTGAACGACGAACGGGAAACGCACAAATCTGCAAGACCTGGCTTGAGGAAGTTGTTTATCATCTCAGCACGTCTTGAGTCAGGGCGGAAGAAGTCTGGGTTTTCTTCATAATACTGCATCAATTTGTCCTGATACTTGCTGAGTCTTAAGAAATAAGCCTCCTCCTGAGCATCAACAACTTCTCTGCCGCAGTCGGGGCATTTACCGTCAACAAGCTGAGAGGCGGTAAAGAACGACTCGCACGGCACGCAGTACTTGCCCTCATAGGTGCCCTTATAGATATCGTCCTGCTCGTAAAGCTTTTTGAATATAGCTTTTACTGCAGTCTCGTGGTCTTCATCTGTTGTACGGATAAAACGATTATATGTAACATCCATACAATCCCATACAGATTTTATTTCGTTAGCTATAGAGTCAACATACTCCTTCGGCGTTGTTGACTGAGCCTTTGCGCACTCCTCAATCTTTTGACCGTGCTCGTCTGAACCCGTCAAAAAATACACATCGTACCCTTGCATACGCTTGAATCTTGCTATCATATCAGCAAGCACGATATCGTATGTGTTGCCAATATGTGGCTTGCGTGAAGCGTAGGCTATGGCTGTTGTAATGTAAAACTTTTCACTCATTTTGATTTCTCCTTATTCATTTCGCCACCCAATGATAGCGGCGAATGGATATATACCTTGTTATTATACTACATAAAGCACAAATATTTCAAGAGATTAAGCCAATTTTAGTCAGGATAATAATTTCAAGCCTGTTTACAAACTTAAAATTATCTGTTATAATTACATAACCAGCGTCAGCATCAGCATTTCTTCTACTCTGGTGTATATCTCATCAAGAAGGTCGGCGGGCAACGGGTTTTTACCCTTGCCAAGCTCTATCGTGAAGCCAGGACGCGAGTATTTGTCTATAAACCAGTCCTTGAACCCGCCCATTGACGAGAGCCCCATCGGCTCCTCAAGGGCGTATCCGCTGGAGGCTGACATTATTTTTGCCATGCGTTTGGCTCGCTCGGGCGTGTTTTTGCCGTAGTTCCAGTATATCACCTCGCCCTGAGTATGCAACGCAACCACGTGCGAAAAATTGGTCTTGGCGCAAAGCCTTGTCAAAGCAAGCGTTTCCGCTTCGCTGTGAGGTGAGCTGCCGCCATACCTCGTGGGCGCAGGCCCGAAAATGCCTGCCTCCTTTTCAAGCTCACGCAGTCTGTGCCAGCCTGCGTCAAAGTTATGATTGATATCAACGCCTCTTGCGTTTGCATTCCAGATTTCAAAGTGGCCTGAGCAGAGTCTTTTTATTCTGCCTTTATCCATACAAGCCTTTTCCCCGTGAATTGCTATATCAACTCCGTCGGGATTTACAAGTGGCACTGCAATAAGTCCCCTATCGGAAAAGGCTCTCCTTGCGGATATGCCTGCCACCTCTCCGCCAACCATTATGGCATGGCACACCTGCTCCACAAAGCGCAGACACACCGCAGCCGATATTCTTTCCATACCGTGAAATGCCGCTGTGTACAAAACGTAGTTCTGCCGCTTACCTATGCGTAGCGCAAGCAATTCCTTTCCCCACGTGCTTTTACCTATTTTCTCTATCTGCAAAAACGGGTACTTGCCAAGCAGAGAATAGATTTCATCTCTGGTTGTAAAGTAATCGTGTTCTATCGGCTTTACTGTGGTTCTCATTTTGATACACCTCATTTGATTTATGTCATTCGGCTTTATTTATGAAAGGTAGCTTATAATGGATATGATTGAAACAACCGTTTCAAGTGAATATAAGTTTGAAGGCAAAATTTTGAATTTGCGCCTTGATAAAGTATCCTTGCCCGACGGCTCTATCGCCTCACGTGAAATCATCGAGCACAACGGCGGCGTGGGCGTGCTTGCTATTGATGATGACGGCTGCATACAGCTTGTCAGGCAATACCGTCATCCGCACACAGAGGTTATGTATGAAATCCCTGCAGGCAAGTTAGAAGCAGGCGAAGACCCTCTCGAATGCGGTAAACGTGAGCTTTATGAGGAAACGGGCTGCACGGCTGAAAACTGGCACTCGCTCGGCGAGATATATCCCACTCCCGCCTACTGCGGCGAAACCATACATATCTTTCTGGCAACGGGTATTTCGCGCGGTGAAAGCCATCTCGACAACGGGGAACTGCTCTGCTCGCACAGCATTAACTTTGAACAGGCACTTAAAATGGTTCTTGACGGGGAAATACGCGATGCAAAAACTCAAATTGCGCTAATGAAATTAAAACTCAAATTTAAGGGTAATGATATATGAAAAAACTTTTAGCTATTGCAATTATCTGCTTAATCACTATGCTTTGTCTTACCTCTTGCTTCGAGGAAAAAACAGGCAATCCCACTCCCGTTGAAGACACGCAGAGCTGGACAAACACCGTAAAAATCGAGCAAAACAGGGAAATGAAGCTCGCTCAGACCTACGTTGTAAACAGCGACCTTGCCGCGCATCTTCCTGCGCAAGCTCAGAGCATCACGTTTAACGATATCGAGTATATAAAAACAGCTCTAAAATATATGGGTCAGTTTAATTTGTTCGTGCGCGAGGAAACCAAGTATATGGAAACTGTGCATCAAACGTATAAGGCTATTTATAATATGTACGTGGGCAACCTCAGCATAAATGCGGTTTACAACCAAATCGACGAGTACAAAGCCGCCTATGACGCTCTCTCAGACGACTGCAAGGCCAATATGACTGAGCTTGACTATCAGATGCTTCGCTCAATGGCAGAAAACGTAAGAGCGTTTTCTCTATCTCAGCTTAAATAGTGATATACTATTTATATGAAAAACGAAAACATATAATGAGTTTAAAATAGATATTAATCTTTTACATAAGTTTGTGAGGTATATAATATGGAAAACGAAAACAAAAAGCGAGTTTACAGTGCAATTCAGCCCAGCGGTATGCTCACCTTAGGCAACTATTTAGGTGCGCTTAAAAACTGGGTTGCTATGCAGCAAAGCGGCGAGTTTGACACCATGTATATGGTTGCCGACCTTCACGCGATAACAGTACGTCAGGAGCCGGCAAAGCTGCGTGAACAGATACGCAGCACGTTTGCGCTGCTTATTGCTATCGGTCTGGACCCGGAAAAAAGCATCATCGCTCTGCAATCACAAGTGCCTGAGCATTCGCAATTGGCGTGGATTTTAAACTGCTATACTCAGTTTGGCGAGCTATCCAGAATGACACAGTTTAAAGATAAATCCACAAAGCACGCAGATAATGTAAATGCAGGACTGTTTACCTATCCCGCACTTATGGCGGCGGACATTTTGCTGTATCAAACAGACCTTGTACCTATCGGTCAGGACCAGAAACAGCACCTTGAGCTGACAAGAAATATCGCTGAGCGTTTTAATTCCATATACTCACCCACTTTCAAAGTGCCTGAGCCCTATATCACCAAGGTTGGCGCAAAGGTTATGTCGCTTCAGGACCCGACAAAGAAAATGTCTAAGTCTGACGAGAACATCAACGCTTGGGTTGCAATCCTTGACAAGCCCGACGATATTATGCGCAAGTTCAAGCGTGCCGTAACCGACAGTGAGGCTTGCGTGCGTTATGCCGACGGCAAGGATGGCATAAACAATCTTATGACCATTTACTCTGCTTGCACAGGCAAAAGTTTCGACGAAATCGAGCGTGAGTTCGACGGCAAGGGCTACGGCGAATTTAAGCCTGCAGTTGCTGAGGCTGTAATCGAAACGCTTAGACCTGTTCAGGAAAAATACGCTCAGGTAATCAGCGAAAAAGATTACCTTTCCGAGCTATGCGCAAAGGGCGCCGAAAGCGCTGAACGCATTGCAAGAAAGACCGTTATGAAGGTAATGAAAAAAATCGGCTACATAATGTAAGCAAAAATATACAAACGCAAAGAAAAACGGCGGAGCAGAAGCTCCGCCGTTTTAGTTTTTACGCTTTATCAGTTGTCAAACTGCTTCATATAATCTTTAATCTTATTCTTGAGCTCGTCAGCAGTGCCGTTGTTGGTTATGAAATAGTCGGCAATGGCAATCGGTCCGCCCTTTTCGAGATTTTCAATCTCCGAAAAATCACGTGAGCGTGCTTCCTCGTTTGTAAGCGGACGGATTTCACGCGATTTGAGTCTGCTGTATCTTTTTGCCCTGTCTGTAACTATTGCCAACACTTGCAATTTGTCGCCGAGCGCTTCCTTTAAATAAGTGTATTCCGACCATGAGTAAAGCCCGTCAAGCACTACGTTGCCATTCGCGGCATACTCCTTAATCCTGTCAAGGAGCTTAACGGCATAAGCCGCTAAGCCATACTGCGCGCGCAACTCTTCCCTGACAGCTTTTTCATTTTTCTCATTTTTAGGCAGTCCTCTGCGCTCAAGCTCCTCCATAGTTATACCGCCGAAATATACTTTAGTCCAACCTGCATCGGTGAACATTTCGGTGGCAACAGACTTACCTGAGCCGCACATACCGACAACTGCAACTATATTATTTGTTGACATGCTGTGCTTCCTTTTTATATTATTCTTCGTCACCGAAGTTGAGTTCTGCCTCTTCCTGAGCATCGTCACCCTCAGCAATTACAGCCTTTTTGTTTTTAAGTACGATAATAACAACAACAGCTGCTGCAGCCAGTACTAAAACGCCGGCAACTACGCCAACAATTATCCATACAAGAGAGCCGTTGTTCTCTTCAACGTCGCCTGTATCTGCGCCGATGGTATTGTCTGTGTCACCGCCTGTTGTATCGTCAGAAACGGTGCCTGCAACTACGCTCTGTGTTGAAGCGGTTGACTCTGTTGAGGTTGCTTCCGACGAGGTTGCGTCAGATGAAGTTGCTTCAGATGAGGTAGCAGTTGAAGCGCCTGATGTTGCCTTTGATGAGAGCGCTGCCATTGAAGCAGAAAGCGCTGCTCTTGATGCTGAGGCGGCTGCTCTTGATGCTGAGGCGGCTGCTTTTGATGCTTCCTTTAATGCTGAGGCAGCCGCTTTTGATGACTCAATAGCATTAAGCTCATCCTGCTTAGCGTTAGCTAAAGAATATCCCTCAAGAGTTAACTCATACTGAGCGTCCAAATAAAAATAGTCATCCCGCTGATTTAATACATACGGATTGCGATGACCGCCTCTATTATCATCTGCGTTTTCGCTTGCTACGTCAGCGTCGCAAACCACTAAGCCGAAGCTAGGAGCTGTTGAAAGCTTACCGTTAGTGTTAAGCTTTATTTCAACGTTATAACCGTCAGAGGTTTTCTTATAGAAAGCCTTTGTTTTTCCTCCCTTAACGTCAAGTGTTTCTTTCATATTTTTGCTTCCGTAAGGAATAGAAATTATACCCTGATTGCATTTGTAAGCATCTGAATACGAAGTAGAAGTATAGTAAGGATTAAAACGAATCTGAGCGTTATATCCATACCTGTTGTTAGAAGCAACTGATTCTCTTGTTTTTCCGTCAAAACCGATTGCAATCTCAACGCAGTCAGTCATATAGCTATGGTCTACTAAGCTATTTGCGCCAAACTGCTTATATACAGGCTCGGTAGAATCAACAACGTGGAAAAACACGTAAAGGTCCACACCGCTCCAGCATACGTAAGCATAGCTTTCTGTTGATGCGCCGCTTGATTGATGAACAAAATTAATCTTATTTGAGCCGTAGCCTGAATCCTTCTCGCCATCAAGCGTGGGCGCTGTGGTTGCTTTTACAGCCTTGTAAGATGTTGCTGCTGAGCCGGTAATTGTCATCATAGAAAACAATGAAACAATCATAACCAGTGCCAACATAATAGATAATGCCTTTTTCATTTTAGTCCCTCCAAAACAAATTCACTACATTAATAGTAGCTAACCTATGAAAATTATACCACATTTATATAGCCGTGTAAAGAAATATTTATAGCATAAAAGGTGGTTAAAAAGTATAAATTTTATCTGCTCAATTTGTCAAGTGTTGAGCCGTAGGCTTGCATAAAGGTGTCAAGAAACACGTCTGCAGCGGGCAGGTTTAACGCTTTTATAGCCTCTTTTGTGGATATTTCGGCATCTTCAAACTCCCTGTTGCCCATTCCCCTCTCCTCTATACACTTTGCTAATGCGCTGAGTTTATCAGCAGCCTTGATAAACGGCTCATACTTCTTTGCCTCTTCATCATAAATTACACAAGGCTCAATTTCTTCCCTCATATCCTCAGGCAAGCCTGCAAGTAATCGCTCACAAGCGGACATTTCTGCCGCCTTGTATGCCAAGCGAATATCGGGATTGAAGTATTTGACAGGGGTTGGCATATCGCCTGTGAGTATCTCCGATGCATCGTGATACATAGCAAGCACAGCCGCTCTATCGGGATTTAACTTGCCTGAGAAGCGTTTATTATCAATAATCACAAGTGCGTGAGCGATAAAAGCTGTGTCAAGGCAGTGCTCGCTCAAGGTTTCGTTATGCGTTGAGCGCATCAACCCCCACCTGTTTATAAATTTCATCCTTGCCAAAAGGGCATAAAAGTTGCTTTTCATATGCCGCCTCCAATTAAAAACAAATTATTTACAAGATTATGCTTTATTATTATAACTTTATTTGGTATAATAAGTCAACGGGATTTACTTATTGATAAAACGGAGGCTTAAATTATGCTACTTGCTCCAAAGCAGAAAGAGAGATATCTGCAGTCGTTTTTACTGGGCTTGCTTATCTCAGGGCTCTTTCTGGGCATATTTATGATAGTCGACAGAGGATATTTTCTCTATTACGGCGATTTCAACGTGCAACAGATACCCTTTTATCGTCTTGCTCATCAAGCGGTTAAAAGCGGTAACCTTTTCTGGAACTGGAACACTGACTTAGGTGTAAACTTCATCGGCTCTTACAGTTTCTATATGTTGGGAAGTCCGTTTTTCTGGCTCACAATACCGTTCCCCAATAGCTTTGTGCCGTACCTGATGGGGCCTCTGCTTATGCTCAAGTTTGCTTGCGCAAGCCTTACTGCATACTGCTATATCCGTCAATACACAAGGCACACCCATAACGCTCTGATAGGCGCTCTGCTTTACGCTTTTTCAGGCTTTGCCGTGTATAACGTTTTCTTTAACCATTTCCACGAAGCCATCGTTTTCTTCCCGCTTTTACTTTTATCCTTCGACCAACTTGTAACAAAAAACCGCAGAGGCTTCTTCGCCTTTATGGTTTGCGTGACGGCTGTAAGCAACTATTTCTTCTTCTGCGGAATGGTTGTTTTCCTCATAATATACTGGTTTATAAAGCTCATTTCAAAGAGCTGGAAACTCACGTTTGCCCGTTTTGCGTGGCTTGTTTTCGAGGCTGTACTCGGCGTTATTATGGCGGCGTTCTTACTTCTGCCCTCGTACCTTGCAATCTCGGATATGTCGCGTGTTAACGGCTACCTTGTCGGTTGGGATGCTGTTATTTACAGCGAGCCGCAGGTGTTCTACAACGTTATTCAGTCGCTGTTCTTCCCGCCTGACAACCCTGCCCGACTGGTGTTCTTCCCGAACAACGGATACCAGTGGTCATCAATGAGCGCTTGGCTGCCCCTGTTCAGTATGACAGGTGTTATCGCCTGGCTGCAGAACAAGAAGTGCACCTGGCAAAAGCGTATGCTCACAACCTGTATGATAATGGCGCTTGTGCCGTTTTTAAACAGCGCGTTTTATATGTTTAACTATTCATACTACGCTCGCTGGTTCTATATGCCCATACTTATTATGGCGCTTGTTTCCGCTCAGGCTCTCGAGGAGCCCGATATCAACTGGGCAAGTGCGTTCCGCTGGAGCATCGGTATCACCGTTGCGATAACCCTCGTTGTCGGACTTATGCCCAGTTTGCACACAGCGGAGGACGGCTTCTCAAAGTTCGGCCTTTTCAAAGAGGCTCAAGAGGGCAACTTCTTCACCGTAAGATTCTGGGTTGAGTGCCTGATTGCGATATTCTCTTTGGTTGTCTTCCTACTGCTGATGCTGTACCGCTCAAATATAGCAAAGCGCAAAGACGAAGTGCCTCTTGGCAAGCGTATAAGCGAGATAAACGCACGCTCAAACGTTTTCTGGCGTGCCTGTGTTGGCGCTTTATGCGCAATCACTGTGCTTTATTCGGGCATTCATATCGGTTGGGGTAAAACCCACTCTAACGACGAGGATTACCTCATCGACAACCTCATAAACGGCTCTATCAACCTTGATATTAACGAGGGCGAAAGAGTTGATGTGTACGAGGGCACTGACAACACCGCTATGTATCTGGGCTTCCCCACTATTCAGGCTTTCCATTCAATAGTTCCAAAAAGCGTGTTCGACTTCTACGACTTCGTTGGTGTTGAGCGCAGCGTTGGCTCCCGTCCCGATACAACCAATCACGAAATCAGAGGATTGCTCAGCGTAAGGTATCTTCTCGATTACAACGAGGAGCCCAGCTTCACAACGCCCGATATCAATCCCGACTTAATCGGTACTATGCCCGGCTGGAGCTATGTTAGAAATGAAAACGACCACGCAATCTTTAAAAACGATTACTATATCCCCTATGGCTTCACCTATGACTACTGCATATCAGCAAAAACAGTTCAAGAGCAATACGATTGCAACGAGGCAGGCGTTATGCTCAAGGCGATTGTGCTCGATAGAAAGGATATCAAAAAGTACTCGTCCATTCTTACTGAAATAACAGATGACTCGCTCTACTTTAACGGCGGCTTCGGTAACACAGGCTACATCGAATCCTGCGAGGAAAGGCGCGCCACCTCTAAGGGCAACACCATTCATATTGACAACAATGGCTTTACCGCTGAGGTAACGCTCGATAGAGAAAACCTCGTCTTTTATTCCGTGCCTTATGATGAGGGCTGGAGCGTAACTGTTGACGGCAAGAAAGCAGACGTAATAAAAGCTAATATCGGTTTTATGGCTGTTGCTGTGCCTGAGGGCACTCACACCATAAGGTTTAATTATTACACGCCCGGTCTCAAGCTCGGCATAACGCTTACTATCGCCTCGATTGTAGTATTTGCCGTATATCTGCTTTTGTTCTCTTTATATAAAAAGCATCACCCCGACTGCATGACGGTGTGTGACCCGTACAGAGCTGAGCTTGAAAGCAAATGGGCTGAATTTGATGCCGCAGAGCTCGCATACAACGAGAGTGTGGAGTCAGGTGAAAAAAACGAGGAAGCAGAAGTTAAGGCAGACGCTGAGGCTGAAGCAATCTCTGAGCAAAACTCTGAGCCAGAACTGATTTTCGATGACGAAAACTTTGAAATACCGGACATTGACCTGTCCGACATAGAAATCACGGAGGACGACGATGAATAACAAACCAATTCTATACCTTGTTATTCCCTGTTACAATGAGCAAGATGTGCTGTCCGAAACAATAAATCGTGTTTCGGACAAGCTTAGCCGTATGGAAACTGACGGCATCATCTCTAAAGATAGCAGAATCCTTTTTGTAGACGACGGCAGCAAGGACGACACGTGGCTAATCCTTGAGCAAGCCTTTACGTCGCAAGACCGCGTATGCGCTATGAAGTTAGCGCACAATCGCGGTCATCAGCGTGCCCTTTTGGCAGGACTGATGACCGCTCGTGAGCACGCCGACTGCGTAATATCTATGGATGCCGATTTGCAAGACGATATCGAAGTGCTTGACCTCTTTATTGAAAAGTACACAAACGGCTGCGATATTGTATACGGTGTAAGAAAGCAGCGCAAGAAGGACACCGCATTCAAGCGCTCGTCTGCCAGAATGTTTTACAAATTTATGCGTCTGCTCGGCACTGAAATTCTACCTAACCACGCAGACTACCGTCTTATGAGTCGCAGAGCGCTTGATGCTCTCAGCAAGTATGACGAGAGCAATATTTTCCTACGAGGCATGATTCCCGATATCGGATACAAAAGCGACATCGTCTACTATGACCGCCACGAGCGTTTCGCAGGCGAATCAAAATATCCTTTCAAAAAAATGGTTTCCTTTGCCATCGACGGAATAACCTCATTCAGCGTTAAGCCGCTTACAATCATTTCAAACGTTGGAATCGTAATCTCATTCCTCAGCGTTTTAGGACTTGTTTATGCCCTTGTCAGCAAGCTCTGCTTTGAAAGCACTGTTGCAGGTTGGACAGCAATCGTTGCGTCAATCTGGTTGCTTGGCGGAATACAGCTTTTCTGTATCGGCATAATCGGCTGTTATATCGGCAAGATTTTCAGCGAAGTAAAGAACAGGCCGAAATACATCACTGAAATCTTCCTAAAAAAATAAATTAATCTTTATGTTTAAAATCACATTGTTGCCCTGGTTGCTGCAACAGTGTGATTTTTTTGCATTTATTATGGGAGCGAATGTTATAAAAAGGAGGCAAAATATGCTTATCATAGCAGCAGACAGCACAAGTCTGCACGTAGTTGACGGCTCACCGTTGCCCTCAGGAAGCAAAAACAAGCCGAGCGTTATGTTTGAGCTGGACAGCTTTTGGGAGCAGTACGCTGTCACAGCAATTTTTGACGGCAACGGCAAAACAGTGCATTTGGCAAACATTGTTTCAGGCGTGAAATACAGTATCCCTTGGGAATGTATCACCGAGCCGGGCGTGGTTAAAATATCCCTGTTTGGTATCAAAGAGGGCACACTTTCCACTGTAATCGGCACCTCGTTTCAGGTTGTTGAAAGCGGTATAAACGAAGCCTCTGTGCCTCAGTCGCCTACTCCGTCTGCATACGAGCAATATGTAAACGCTGTAACAAAGCTTGCAAATCAAGCCGAAAGCAGTGCGGCACGCGCTGAGCAAACAGTAAAAGGGATTGAAAACCTCCCTGCCCTTATAAGCGAGGCAGAGCAAGTGCTCAACTTTGCAAAAACAGCCTCAGCAAGTGCCGAAGAGGTGCTTTATAACACAGACAAGATTATGACCATTATCAACTCTGTGCAAACAAAGCCCACCGCTGTTATCAATCAGAACAACGGCAACTTTATCTATTTCTGGATAGGCACAAAGGCAGAGTACAGTGCTCAGCTTGCTGACGGCAAAACGTTTGACGACTGCTACTGCATCTTCACAGACGACACCACCCTTTTCGAAGCAGCAGAAGTTCTAAACAAGGTTGTAAACTATATTATTCACAATCACATTACCTCTGCTCACCTTGACGATGCTCTTAAGCTCGACAAAAACGACCCGTCGGCAGATGTCAACCTTTATAAGCACCGCGTGACCTCTGAGTCTGCAAACAGTCCTGCCGTTGATGGCTTCGTAGCCATAAGAGACCCGCTTATGTGCCTTGACGAAAACACCGCAGCCATCGTAACGCTGACAGAAGTTTCACCAATCTATGGCAGAAGATGGATAAATATCTATTCTAATGACCATTCCAATCCGGCTGATAACAGCTGGCAAGGCTGGAAAATTATGTCCACGCCCACAGACTACTAAGGAGGTCAAATTATGGGACTTATAAATGGTAATTATGTCGCTCTTGATGCCCTTGTAGTGCCAAAGTACAGATGGGTTAAGGTTGCAGAGGGCACAGTCAGCGAAAGAGTGAGCAACATCATCGTTGACAACGTAAACGGTGCTCACCGCAACTTCTACGGCGTTGCGTTTAAATATACCGCGCCAAAGAGAGTTGACAAGCAAAAATGCAATATATTCGTTCAGCTGTTAAATATGGACCGCTCTGCGAAGAATTATCCGTATGTTAAGTATGTTACATTTTCCAATCAGATGATGGACGCAAGCTCATACTCATACATAAATCACGGTCAGCTCATAGCCGACGGCTCTAACGGTATGTTTCAGGGCTTCTGGTACGTAGGTAACGGCAAGCCTATCGGCGACCACGCGCTTCAGAATATGCACCCCTTGCATTACAATTTCAGTGGCGCAGCGTCAGACGAGCTTGAGTCAAACGCAATAAGAATAACCTGCAGAACCTCTGTTGACGCTGACGGCAACACAGTGGGAGGCTTTGAAGAAGACACCACCTATGAAATCTGGGGACTCGTCAAGGAGGTCAGCGACTTATGAATAAAATGATTTATAACGGAGAGGTTATGGAAATAAACTCGGATATGGAAAAGGAATTGGCAAAATTCCAAATGCCTGAAACTAAATCAACCGGTACAAATGAAAAATCACTGGTTGAACAGTTCCTTGAGGATATCTCAACCGCCAAAAATATGTCCGAAGTTCGCCAAATCGCAAAAAAACTGCTCGAAAACAACAAGGTGAACGAAGATGAGAATCACTGATGTTGACTACAAATGGAACGGCAGCCTTGCGAGGCGTAAGAAAACCTCAAAGATAGTTGTTCACCACGCAGCCGCAAAAATAAGCACCTGTCACGACATTCATTCCTGGCACCTGAGCAAAAACTGGGCAGGAATCGGATATCACTTCTTGGTGCGAAAAGACGGCTCCGTTTACAGAGGACGACCTGAGGACACCGTCGGGGCGCACGCCTACGGCGCAAACAGCATCTCTATCGGAATATGCTTTGAGGGAAACTTTGAAACTGAAGCAATGCCCGACGCCCAACTTGCCTCCGGCAAGGCGCTCATCGCCTGCTTGCTTTCAAAATACGGGCTAAGCACCGCTTCAGTTGTGCCCCACAGCAGTATAAACGCCACTGCGTGTCCAGGCAAAAACTTCCCACTCAGCGAGATGCTGAGCATAGATGAAGAACAAAAATCACCGCCAACCGAAAACCTCGTTAAGAGCTTTCAACTGGCGGCTATAGCAGACGGATTCACTTTTAAAAAATTCGGGTCAGACGGAATATGGGGTAACGAGTGTGCAAAGGTTGCAAAAAAAGCAATCGTAAAAAAACGCTCTGCCTACCTCTATGAGTCGCTTACAACGCTTGTGCAAAGGCTTATAGGCGTAACTGCCGACGGCAAGTGTGGCCCTGTCACCGACAAAGCGATAAAGGCTTATCAGTTAGCTCACGGACTGAGCGCTGACGGTGCAGTTGGGCTAAACACTTGGAAGAGCCTGCTCGGAGTTTAATGAAATATTATTTTAATTCAGCCGTCGCCTTGCTCGGAACTGCTACTACCGTTGCATTCGGCGGCTGGGACCTGCCCCTGAAAGCACTGATTTGCCTTATGGCAGCCGACTATATCTCAGGGGTGGCTCTTGCAATATCGAATAAGCAATTATCGTCTTCAATAGGCTTCAAAGGGCTGGCAAAAAAAGGCTGTATCCTTCTTATAATAATGCTGAGCGTCATGCTTGACAGACTCATAAACAACGGCCACTGGACCTTCCGCACCCTGACAGCCTATTTTTACATAGCAAACGAGGGCATCAGCATTGTTGAAAATGCCGCTGCCCTCGGTATCCCTATCCCAAAGAAGATAAGAGAAATTCTATCACAGTTAAGTAGCGAAAACGATAAATAAATGTCTGCTTTAAAGGCGCACCTTAAATCAGGTGCGCCTTTGCTTTTTATAATTTTAAGATTCCTTTAAAGAAGCGATAAACTTATCCAAAAGAGCAAGCGATTCTTTCTCAGATTTCACGCTTTTCTCTATCTTTTCAAAGCTTGTGCCCTTAACAACTCGCTTTGCAATATAAAAATCGTTCACAACATACTCAGGCTCGATAGTATTAATCGCATCAGCAAACGTTGTGCCGAACAGATTATAAGCATAGCCGTCTTTAGCATCGCCTAAGCTGAGCTTATCGAACACCTCTAACGAGTTCAGCTTGTCGAAATAATAGTCATCAACTATAAACAGCATTATCTCGCCGTTTTGCAGCTCAGCCATCAGCTTTGCCGAGTTGGACTGCTGAATCTGACTGTCTACACTGGTGGATATATCGTAAATCTGCACCACAACCTCACCGTCGCCGTTGACGTCTTCGCCGAAGTTAGATAGATACTCGCTCATCGTCTGAGTAACCGAGTACGGCATATACTTATCAAATGCCGTCATAACAATGTAATCAGGCTCTGTTTTGGTGATGAACTGGATAAACGTTACGCCAAACACCACTGCTATAAAGCCGATGATGATTGTGTGCCACTTGTAATGATACCAGTAGTTTTGTATCTTTTCCTTAAACGTTTTCGGGCGCAGAGTCTCTTGCTTTTCGGGCGCAACATACGCCGCTTCAACCTCTGCCTTGCACCTAAACTTATTCTCTTCCATTTACTTAATTCTCCGTATATTATTAGGTGAACATATTATAACATAGTCAACCGCCCTTTATCAAGGAAAACGGATAATTTCTTTTTGAAGCCTTATCGCATATTCAAGCGCGGCTTTGGCGCCGCTTTTACGAGAAACAGGTGCGTTTTGCTCATCACAATACACGATGCAAAAATGACTGTTATTTATCATTTCGCAGTTGCGCTCAACATAAGCCGCTCTGCCTGAGTTGAGTATCTTTTCGGGGTAATAGGTGTCCTCGTAGCTTTCCAAGAGGTAGCTTTTGTATTCAGCACTAATATACGGGTACTCCGCCCTTACATAAACCCGTTTTATATGTGGGTATTTTTCTTTTAGTTCGGTTACGAGTTCAAGGCATAGGCTATCAAAGCGGCTCTTGCTGCCAAAAAGAAAGGTGTCGACCCCCTCATCAACAATTAGTTTTTCGATTATTTCGTTAAGTTTTGATTTTAATTGCTCAGTTTCATTTATTTCCCTATGACCGATAAAACAACAAATGTGTGTATTCATAATATACTTCCTTTAAGTAAATAATCATTGATTTATTATATATTATTATTGATTTATTGTAAATAATTGTTTACTTGTAGCAAGTTATATTGCGTTTTGTTTCCTTATAAACTAATGATATAAGGAGATGCAGAACAATGAAAACAGAATTTGCAGAAAAATATATAACTCTTGGATTAAAGATTGCCTATTACAGAAGAAAAGCTGGTTACACTCAAGAATATTTTGCTGAGCTTATTGATAGAAGTGTAAACTTTGTAGGGCAAGTTGAGGGACCTGGTACAGTACGTGGTGTTTCTTTGGAAACCCTATTTAAAATTGCACAGGTTTTAAATATATCTCCTGCCAAATTACTCGAAGAAGATTAATAAAACAAAAAGCTCTCTGCTGAGATTCAGCAGAGAACTTTTAACTATTGTCTTCTTAATCTAAACTTTTCATCGTGGGGAAGAGCAAAACGTCCCTGATAGCCGGGGAGTTGGTCAACAGCATTACAAGACGGTCAATGCCGTAGCCGATTCCGCCCGTTGGCGGCATACCGTGGCTGAGCGCATTCAAGAAGTCCTCGTCTGTATGATTTGCTTCCTCGTCGCCCGCCGCAAACATTTTCTCCTGCTCCTCAAAACGCTGACGCTGGTCAATCGGGTCATTAAGCTCTGAATAAGCGTTGCACATTTCCCAGCCGTTGATAAACAACTCGAAACGCTCAACATAGTCAGGGTTCTCAGGCTTACGTTTGGTAAGCGGAGAAATCTCAACGGGATGGTCCATAATGAACGTGGGCTGAATGAGATGCTCCTCAACATACTCCTCAAAGAACAGGTTGAGTATATCTCCCCTCTTATGACGAGCCTCGTAATGAACGTCGTGCTTATCAGCGAGCGCCTTTGCCTCCTCGTCTGAGGTGACGGTTGAGAAGTCTACGTTTGCATACTTTTTAACCGCATCAATCATAGTTAAACGTTCAAACGGCTTTGAAAAATCTATCGTATGCTCGCCGTAAGGAATCTGCTCTGAAGCGCAAACCTCATTTGCGAGGAAGCGGAACATATTCTCGGTTAAATCCATCATTCCGTGATAATCGGTGAATGCCTGATAGAGCTCCATAAGCGTAAACTCAGGGTTATGACGTGTATCAAGTCCTTCGTTACGGAAAACTCTGCCAATCTCATACACACGCTCCATACCGCCAACGATAAGGCGCTTTAAGTAAAGCTCGAGCGATATTCTCAGCTTTACATCCTCGTCGAGAGCATTGAAATGCGTTTCAAACGGGCGTGCGGCTGCTCCGCCTGCGTTTGATACGAGCATCGGAGTTTCAACCTCGATAAAGCCACGCTCGTCAAGATAACGGCGTATGCTGCTGATGATTTTCGAGCGCTTTACGAATGTTTCCTTAACATCCTGATTCATAATAAGGTCAACGTAGCGCTGACGGTAACGGATATCGGTATTGGTAAGGCCGTGAAACTTCTCAGGAAGCACCTGCAGGCTCTTGGACAGAAGCGTAACAGCGCTTGCGTGAATACTTATCTCGCCTGTTTTTGTTTTGAACACCTCGCCTGTTATGCCGATGATGTCGCCAACGTCCAAGCGTTTGAAATCCTTGTAGGAGTCCTCGCCTATGTTATCCCTTGCAACGTATGCCTGTATGCTGCCCTTAAGGTCCTGCACATTGCAAAATGATGCCTTACCCATAACGCGCTTGCTCATCATTCTGCCCGCAACGGTAACTGTTTTACCCTCTAAGGCATCGAAGCTTTGCTTAATATCTGCGCTGTGATGTGTAACGTCAAACTTAGTTATCTTAAAAGGGTCCTTGCCTGCCTGCTGAAGCTCGGCAAGCTTTTCGTGACGCACCTTTATAAGTTCGTTTACGTCTTGCTGGATAACGGGAGTATTATTCTGTTCCATTTGAAACCTTCCTTTGATATACAAAATGGCGGGAGCAATAATAGTCCCGCCGAGTTTAGATTACTTTAAAATTTCTTTGATTTTGAACTTAAGCTCGCCTGACGGAGTTTCAGCAACAACGCTTGCGCCTGCCTTCTTTCCCATAAGAGCAGCTCCGATGGGAGATTCGTCAGAAATAAGACCGTTCATCGGGTCAGACTCGGCGGAGCCGACAAGAGTAACAATCAATTCCTCATCAAGTTCAACATCGTAAAGCTTAACCTTAGAGCCGAAACCGATAGTTTTTGCATCAGTTTTTGTTTCCTCAACAACAACTGCGTTTTTAACCATCTGCTCAAGCTCTGCAATACGAGCTTCTACGCGTGCCTGTTCATTTTTTGCCTCATCGTATTCACTGTTTTCCGAGAGGTCGCCGAATGAACGGGCTACTTTTATTTTTTCTGAAACCTCAACACGAGTAACCGTTTTAAGACGGTCGAGCTCTTCCTCGAGGCGTTTGAGTCCATCAGCGGTGAGTTTAAACTGTTTTACAGCCATTTTGAGATACACTCCGTTTCCCCGCCATAAGCGGCGGTACTTTTACAGGGCATACTGTGCCCCACTTTCAACAATATATTATTATAATGTGTCAATGTTGCTGTGTCAAGAGTAAAAAAGCCTGCATACCTGCGCTATCGGGACAAGCTTTTTCCCGCTTTTAAATGAATGCGGCACAAGCTTATCCACGTCGCCGAACAATCTCTCGCCTGAGAATGCCGTCAAAAGCTCGAACACGTTGTGCGACTGAATAAGTTTCTGCGAAAACGGCACCTTTATGCAGTCCTCAGTAACGGTGAGCCCGTCTACGCCAGACAAGTCAAACATAACCTTTGGCAGCTCGATTGCGCCGAAGCCGCTGAGTCCGTTTGGCGCTATTACCGCTTCGCAGCCTGATATCGTACCCACAGAATCGGTTATCATCGGCGCGGCGCCAACGCTGTCGAACAGCCTGTTTGAGAGCTCCTTATAGCTTTCCACCTGCTTTGTAACAACTGTTACAGCCTTTGCGGATTCAAGCAGTCTTGGCACGATGTTGGAGTATTTGCCCTCTTTGTCAAGCAGCGCAACCGATATCGGATTCCCGTTTTCAGCCGCTTTCTCAACCGTGTACATTGCGCCGTTTAACAATATTCTTCTCCTTAAGCCCTCTCCGCTTACCTTCCTGAGCATACACCCCTCAGGAAGTGTAACCCCTCTTGGCAACACTGTAACGCTGCCCACTGCAATCTGCTGAGTCAGCAGCTGCCAAGGCACGCCGTAAGCGGTGCGCACAGTTACCTCACAATAAGGCGTGGCTGCCACAGAGCACACCTCAAACCTCGTCCGCTTGCCGAAATACCTGAACAAAAAGCGTTTTATTCTCTTTTTCGGCACCTGTGAATCAAACCCAATTACATATATCATAATACAACCTCCGTTTACACATTAATATGCCGTTTTCGACACCGATAAAACACAGTTTACAAATTGATTTGTTTATTGTAATATATATGTATGAGTTAAATTTGATTAGAAGGAGGGGTTTTTGTGTCAACACCGCTTGCAGACAGGATGCGACCGAAGGGTCTTGAGGACGTTGTGGGACAGCAGCATTTGCTCGGCGAGGGAAAGGTTTTGCGCAAAATTATCGAGAGCGGCAAGGTTCCCAATATGATATTCTATGGCCCGTCGGGCATAGGAAAAACCACCGTTGCATCAATAATAGCAAGCAAGACCAATATGCGTCTGCATAAGCTAAACGGCACCACTGCCTCCACCTCAGATATAAAAAAGGTTATCGACGAGCTCGGCTCCTTTGCCGCTATGGACGGAATTTTGCTCTACCTTGACGAGATACAGTATTTCAACAAGCGTCAGCAGCAGACTCTGCTTGAGTATATCGAAAACGGCAGTATTACGCTGATTGCATCCACCACAGAGAACCCCTATTTTTATATCTACAATGCGATTTTGTCACGCTCAACCGTTTTTGAGTTTAAGCCCGTAGAGGTTTGCGACATAGAAAAAGCCGTTTTGCGCGCCGTAAGCTTTCTTTCAAACGAGCAGCAACGCAAAATCGAGATATCCGACGAGGCTGTGCGCATAATTGCGGCAGGCTGCGGCGGTGACGTAAGAAAATCTCTAAATGCCGTTGAATTATGCGCATTATCGGGCAATATAGATAATGACGGCTCCTGTATCATAACTGAGGATATCGCACGTGAACTGTCACAGCGCAGTTCTATGCGTTATGACAGGGACGGCGACCAGCATTATGACATTTTATCCGCATTCCAGAAGTCCTTGCGAGGCAGCGACCCTGACGCCGCTTTGCACTATCTTGCCCGTCTGCTCACGGCTGGCGACCTGACAAGCGCATGCCGCCGCTTACTTGTGTGCGCTTGCGAGGACGTAGGGCTTGCCTATCCGCAAATAATCCCGATTGTGAAATCGTGCGTTGACTCTGCGCTGCAGGTTGGTCTGCCTGAGGCTGAAATCCCCCTCGCAGACGCTGTTATTATGGTAGCTCTATCGCCTAAGTCGAACACCGCAAACGAGGCAATCAAGGCGGCAAACGCAGATATCCTCTCAGGCAAGGCAGGCGACGTGCCCGCGCACCTGAAGGACGGTCATTACTCAGGTGCCGAAAAGCTTGGCAACGCAATCGGTTATAAATATCCGCACGAATATAAAAACCGATATGTTAAACAGCAGTATTTGCCCGATTCTATTAAAGACAGGGTATACTACAATTATGGGGATAACAAAAACGAGCAGATATTTAAAGCTTACTGGGATAAAATAAAAGAGCAATCTTAATTTATCAAAGGAGCTCAAACGGTATGTCTGTGAGTTTGTCTTCAAAATATAAATCGCTGTTGAGAGCAAGGCTGTTTATTTATACCTGCCCTGTTTTAATTGCTTTTATATTTTTATTTAAACTTTCTGAGCTTTTAGCGATAGCAAGCATCACTGTTTATCTTGCGGTGATGCTTGTTGTTTTTTGTCTGTATGTGCCGATTTATGTCAAAAACTACAGCCTGTTAACCTCAAACAGCTCAATTTCTATAAAGCGCGGAGTGGTGTTTAAACGGAATTTTATCGTGCCCTCTGCGGACACAGTGTTCTGCGACAGCGTGCAAACACCTCTGTCGGCGATGTTTGGCATAAAAGCGGTGCGAATTCATCTAATGCGCCGCACCCTGACGATAGACGGGCTCAACCGCTCAGATGCGCAGCGCTTGCTCGACTGCTTTTCGGACAAATAAATGGCGCATACTTATTTCCACGAGCGCACGCATCCGCTTACCATTCTAAAACTCATTAGAAAAGCCATACTGCTGTTAATTTTGCCCGTCATCAGAGAGGTACTGAGTCTACGACCAGAGAACACACTGAATGTAGTGTTCGTTTGGGACGCTGTACTGATTGCGCTGATTATCGTTTACGGAGCAGCAAGGTGGAGGCGCTTTCTTGTAACCGTTTCAGGCAAAACGCTCACTGTTGAATCGGGGCTGATTTTTAAAAGGCACTCAACCATAAACACCGAAAAAATCGCCTGTATTTACGTCACATTAAGTCCGTTTTCCGCAATTTTTAAAGCTGTTAAAGTAAGCATCGAGGGCGATACACGGCAATTCAAAAAGCCGATTTTTTCGTTTTATCTCAGCAAAAAAAGCGCACAGAAGCTTTGCAGTCTGTTAAAGCCTGAAAAGTCAAAACGGCAAATTTTATCTTGCTCTGTGCGAAAGATACTGCTATTATCCCTCTCAAACGCATCTGCGTTTTCAGGCTTACTTGTAGCGGCAACGCTCATCACCAACGTTGGAAAGGCGGTTGGCATCGAGTTTGAAAACCGCATCGTTGAAACTCTCAGCTCTGTTGCAAGCCTTGCATCACAAATCATTCCGCCAACCGCCTTTCTTTTCGCAACCGTACTGGCTGCTGGATTTGTGATATCCTTTCTGATTGCTATGTTTAATCACGCAGGCTTTAATCTCAGCACCGACAAGGGCAATCTGCTTATTAAAAAAGGGCTCATCTCACGCAAAACCTCGATTATAGACCGTTTGTACGTAAGCGCCGTTGTGATTGAGGCATCGCCAATAATGAAATTGTTCAAACGGCGGTGCGTTATGCTGTACGCTTGCGGTCACGGCACCGCACGGAGCGAGAGTTATGCCGTTATCCCCGTTGAAAAGGCGACAGCGGTTGAGTACGCCCTGAAAAACGCCGATTTTGACTTTTGCAAAAAGCAACCTCTCACCTTAAAGGTGCCAAAACGTGCGATGAGCAGAGCGTTGTTTTTGCCGTGTGTTTATATGTCAATAATCGTTGCCCTTACAATACTGGGGTTAATATTTTTAGAAAAGCTGACGCAGTTCATACTTTTGCTTTCGGTGTTTACAGCTGCTACAAACGCATACTGGCTCTATATTCGTGTACACCACGTGCTAAACGGCGGCGCAACTGTAAATGACAATGTAAGAATGTTTAGTTTTCGTCTATTCACTGTAACAGATGCGCGGTTTAAAAAAGATAAAATAGACAGCGTTATAATCACGCAAGGCCCGTTTGACAGACGAAAAAAGCTCTGCACCCTCAGGGTTACGCTAAAGGGCAAGAGCGCATTCACAGCAAGGGTTATAAACTTAGACAGAGCCGAAACCGAACGCTTAATCACTCACGTTTTCTTAGATGAGCAAGATTAAAAAAGCACCTCTGCTTTTTAAAGCAGAGGTGCTTTTTTATTAGCTTCATTATTCAGCCGCTTGCATACTTTCAACTATCTTCTTTGCAAGCTGGTCAGGCATATCCTCATACCTTGCAAATTCAATAGTAAAGGTGGCTCTGCCCTGAGTGAGAGAGCGCATCGCAGTTGAGAAATCGTGCATCTCGCCGACAGGTACCTCAGCAACAATCTCGCTAAGCTTATTGCCTATCGGATTCATACCGAGCACACGTCCTCTGCGCTTGTTGATATCACCGATTATATCGCCCATATAGTCATCAGGCGCGTTCACAGTGAGGGTGCCAACAGGCTCAAGCAGAACGGGATTTGCCTGCTTTAATCCCTCCTTATACGCAATGGATGCCGCAGTTTTAAACGCCATTTCAGATGAGTCAACGGGGTGATACGAGCCATCTACAAGCGTTGCCTTAAGTCCAACAACGGGATAGCCCGCCAGCACGCCCTTCTGGCAACTGTCACGCAGTCCCTTCTCAACTGCTGGGAAGAAGTTCTTAGGCACTGAGCCGCCGAAAATCTTTTCCTCAAACAGCATATCAATTCCATCGTACGGCTCAAACTCAATCCAAACGTCACCAAACTGGCCGTGTCCGCCCGACTGCTTTTTATGTCTTCCCTGAACCTTGACCTTCTTGCGTATAGCCTCTCTGTATGCGATTTTCGGAACCTCAAGCTTCATCTCGGTTGCAAACTTAGTTTTAAGCTTTGATGCAATAACGTCAAGATGAGATTCACCAAGTCCCGACAAAATCTGTTCGCCTGTTTCGGTGTCAAGCGCAAACAGAATAGTCGGGTCTTCCTCCATAAGCCTGTAAAGCGCAGAAGCAATCTTCTCCTCGTCGCCTTTTTTAACTGCATAAACCGCCATCGACAAGTTCGGCTTCGGGTAATCAATTCCGTCAAGTGTTATCACTTTTGCTGCATCGCAGATAGTGTCACCCGTCATAACCGAGCCAAGCTTGGTTGCGGCACCGATGTCACCCGCGCCGATATACTCAGCATCGAGCTGCTTGCCGCCCTTTAGAACAAGCGGCTTACCAATTCTAAGCTCCTCACCTGTGCGTGCGCACACAAGCTTAGCCGATGCCGACACCTTGCCCGAAACAACCTTGAACATTGATATCTTTCCAACAAACGGGTCGGCAACTGTTTTAAACACGATAGCCGCCACGCTGCCTGCCTCATCGCACTTAACCCCGCTATCTGTAACAGTGTCTGCTGTGGGCATAATCTTTGTCATAATATCAAGCGCTAAGTCAACGCCTGTGCATATCTGCTGAGCACCTGCAAAAACAGGAACTATATCGCCTGCCGCAACGCCTTTCTTAAGCCCTGATACTATTTCATCAACGCTAAGAGCCTCGCCCTCAAAATATTTTTCCATCAAAGCCTCGTCCTGAGATACAACCGCCTCAAGCATAAGCTCTCTTAGGCTGTTTACGTTGCTGTCATCAGGCATCGGGCACTCGGAGGATTTACCATCTGAATATGTATAAGCCTTGAGGCTGATTAAATCAACATAACCTGCAACCGCCTCACCATTATAAAACGGCACTGTAATCGGGCAGATTGCTGCTCCGTAATGACCTGTTAGCGCAGACAGCACCTTGTTATACGCTGCGTGAGAGGAATCGAGCTTGCCCACGAAAAACGCTCTCGGCTTTCCTGCGCCCACGCACAAATCGTACGCTTGCTCAGCGCCTACGTTAAGACCTGATTTTCCTGATAAAACTATCAGCGCCGAGTCAGCCGCTCTTACGGCTTCTCTCACGCCTGCCGCAAAGTCAAACAATCCCGGAGCATCTATGAAATTCATCTTGTAGCCGCCACGCTCAAGCGCAGCAACAGATGTTGAAATAGAAACGCAACGCTTTTTCTCTTCTGCATCGCTGTACATAAACAATGTGCCGTCTGCCGCCTTGCCCATACGCTCAACGTCACCGCAAAGCCACGCTGCCGCTTCGGCAAAGGTGGTCTTGCCCGCGCTTGAATGACCAAGCAAAGCGATATTCAGAATTTTGTCAGGTGAATAGTTTTTCATATGATTTGTCTCCGTTTCTGCCGTCAATTCGGCCCTATTTGTTACAACACAAAACATCTATATAAAAGTTATTTTGAATTTGTAAAAACATTATAGCATAATAACTAATTGATTTCAACTTCTTTTATACTAATTTATATAAAACTTACAAAATACCGCTTGTACATACTGATATATTGCCTGTATTATTTTTCTAAATTATAAAATATCCACAAAAGCACTTATTATGATATATGCCGCTTGTACAATTATTATTTGTTCAGCATAAGAAAAAGGAGCCTGAGCGTTATGCACAGACTCCTTTTTGTATCACATTTTTATGCGTTTATTTCGCCCAAACCTTGTTCCAGAACTCTTCCAACTCAGCATCATCACGAGCATCAGGCATAAACGGCTCGTTCACCAGCGACCACTTTTCTTCCAGCACTACGCTCTCGCATGACGGCACCTTCTCAACAGGGCCTAACACCTCAAGCTCAAGCACTAAATCGCTTGTATAAGACTCAAACGAAACTCCGCCGTCTGCATACTGCTTTGTAGAATCAAACTGCGCCCACTCCTTGCGGAAAACGTCGCCGTTTAAAGCATACACAGCCTTGCCGAGCTGATTGTTTGTGCCAAACTTAAACGCTCTGTCTGCCGTTGCATCGTGCTTTACAGACATAAATCTTTTGCCATTGTAGAATCTGTAATCGGCAGGGTTTGAGTAAGGCCAAAGCGAGATTACGCGGTTAGGCAGAAGTCCTGTATCCACCTCGCTGTGCTTTACGATTTCAAGGCCGCCCTTATTCATAACAGAGATTGTCCACACAGCGAATTCCTGCTCGGTATCACGTACGTTAATAACGCGGTTTAAAACCTGCATATTTGCGCCCTCGCTATCCATATTTATTTCAAGCTCAAGCTGAATGTCATTTTTCTTCTGTGCGGGCGGAATGAAAACTACACCCTTATCTGTATATTTAACCTCAACAGGCTCGTTGTCGGGATAGTTGGTTTCAGGTTTTCTCTCAGGTGTTACCCAGATGCGATGGCCGCCGTAAAGATAGCTTATAGCGCCCTTGAAAAAATACTCATCGTACTCCTCACCTTCCCAGATTGTCTTGCGCTCAAGGTCGTTAAACAGCATATTCTGTCCGCCGCAGAAGCCAAACTTAATGATGCGCGGGCCAACGTCAACCGTTACATAAGCCTCAATAGTTGCGTTGCTTATTTTAAGGCAACGGCCATAGTTTTCATAGCTTTCAATCATTGTGTACTTTACCATAATATATCCTCCAAAATAAATATCTACTCTGTTATCAGCTTACTGCTTACAGTTGCGCCGCAGGGTGTAACCTCATCTGTACAAAGGGCATACACATCATCTGCAACACATTCTGCATCAAACAGCGCCTTTGCGTCGCCCTCAAGCGAAAGGGCATCTTTTGCACGGGTTATAACGGGCAGTATGGGCTTTGACTCAGCTAAAATCTGTCTTCCGCTTTCGGTCATTCCAAGCACTCTAATATAGCTTGGCTTCATTGAATAAACAGTTTTATCTATACCAAGCAAAGCGAACATAAGAATCCGCCTTAGCCTTGCGTGTGTATAACGCTTTGTCTTAACCGCTTCGATGAGCTTGTCCACGCTTGTTGCCTCTCTCGATGCCTTATAGAGCCTGTTCTCCAGTCCCTCGCTGATATCAGGCAAGAGCGACATCTGTTGCACGCTCATTTTCCGCAACGTCATCAGCAACGCTCTGTCAAGCCGTCCTAAATCGGCAGGGCAAGCCGACTGCTTTATCTGCTGCTTGATTATTTCGGCAGTAGCCTCAGGCACATACCCTGATACGTCTTCATTTTGCATAATCAGCTTTCTTATATATGATGCGCTCGCAATGTTCCCGTTTGCGCCCTCATCGTGCCCGACTCCGATGCGCTTTACGGCAACAGGTGTAATCTCAGACTGTAAATCAAGCAGAGCTTTTACGTATTCCACCGCAAGCGTGTCGTTAGGGTTAGAAAGCAGCTCGCCGTCATATCCAAGCTCAGTCAGTGCCGACTGTCTGGCGGCGGCGAAGGTTAAACCTGAACTGAGTTTAGTGCGGATTCTCTCGCAAACCTCGTCGTCTTCAACTGCCTTTGCAAGCTGCGTTATGCGCTGAGTGCTTGCACATTCAGAGCCAAAGCACAGCATATCCACGCAACCGAGCGCATCGAGCGTGCCAACCGCTCCAAGCGCAAAGCGCTGAGCCGTTGCGCTTGCAAAGGTAACCGGCAACTCTAAAACAAGGTCAACCCCACTTTCGAGCGCCATCTTTGTCCGAGCCCATTTACTGCACACTGCAACATCGCCACGCTGAACGAAGTTACCGCTCATAACCGCAACAATATGCGTTGCTCCGTTTTGCTTTGCTTCTTTTATAAGGTGAGCGTGCCCGTTATGAAAAGGATTGTATTCTGCAACTATTCCGCAAATTTTCAACTCCACGCCCTCCTTTGTAAATATTACTTGAAAAATAGTTTCAACTGTTATATTATTACTTTGTATGTAACGCTGATTTGATTTTACATTATTTTCTCCATCAGCGCAACAGGTAAAATAATATTTATTGAGAGGACAGTGTTTCTTAAATCATGGAAATGAAAATTCTTGTTGTTAACGCCGGCAGTTCTTCACTTAAGTATCAGCTTATTGATATGAACGGCGAAAAGGTTCTTGCAAAAGGTCTATGCGACCGTATCGGCCCTGCCGGTCACATTAAACATACCACCGCTGACGGCCGTAAGTTTGAGGCTGACATCGCTATGCCAACCCACGCTGAAGCCTTTGATGCTTTCATGTCTGCTATGACCAGTGAGGAATACGGAGTAATCAAGTCGTTTGACGAGATTTCCGCCGTCGGTCACCGCATTGTTCAGGGTGGCGCTATATTCAAGGAATCCTGCCTCATAAACGATAAGGTTTTAGACGATATCGAGATGCTCGGCGAGCTTGCTCCCTTGCACAATCCCGCTCACGTTCTTGGAATCCGTGCTTGTATAAAGTGCCTTGGTAAAGACGTGCCTCAGGTTGCCGTATTCGACACCTCTTTCCACGCAACTATGCCCGCTAAGGCGTATATGTTTGCTATGCCCTATGAGTATTACGAAAAGTATCAGGTGCGTAAGTACGGCGCTCACGGTACCTCTCACCGCTATGTAAGCCAGCGTTGTGCTGAAATTATGGGCAACAAAAACATCAAGGTTATCACTTGCCATCTTGGCAACGGCTGCTCAATCACCGCTGTTGAAAACGGCAAGTGCATTGACACCAGCATGGGTCTGACTCCCCTTGACGGTATGATGATGGGCACTCGCTCAGGCGCTGTTGACCCGTCTGCCGTGCTGTACGTAATGGACAGAGAGGGTGTTTCTCCGTCTGAAATGTCAGATATTCTTAACAAGAAATCGGGCGTGCTTGCTGTTTCAGGCATTTCAAACGATAACCGCGACGTTTGCGCAGCTGCTGCAAACGGCAATGAGAGAGCTCAGCTTGCAAGAGATATGCAGGATTACCACATCGCAAAGATTGTTGGCTCATATGCCGCAGCCCTTAACGGCGTTGACGCTATCGTATTCACAGGCGGAATCGGCGAAAATGGATGGCAGAACAGAGATGGCGTTTGCAAATACCTGAACTATCTCGGTGTAAATATCAACGATGACGCAAACCACGCTGCTATGGGCGTTGAGGCTGAAATCACAAATCCTGACTCAAAGGTAAAGGTATACGTTATTCCCACTGAGGAAGAGCTGATGATTGCCCGCGACACCTTGGCAATCGTTTCCAAATAATTTATCACTTTAATGCGGCACTTCTCCAAAATAGTGCCGCATTTTTTTGTTTATATTGTGTATATTTTCCCTTGACAACAAACATACAAAAGAAATATAATAAACTATCGTTTTATCTAATCTTTTTCTGGAGGAAAAACAAATGAAAAACAGTTATTTACAATCAGTTTATGACGGCGTTGTTAAGCGCAACCCCAACGAGCCTGAGTTTCAGCAGGCTGTATACGAGGTTCTCGAATCTCTTGAGCCTGTAATCGAAAAGAATCCCAAGTACGAAGCAGCAGGCATCATCGAGAGAATGGTTGAGCCTGAGCGTATGATTTCTTTCCGCGTTTCTTGGGTTGACGACAACGGCAAGGTTAACGTAAACAGAGGCTACAGAGTTCAGTTTAACTCTGCTATCGGTCCTTATAAGGGCGGTCTTCGCTTCCATCCCTCTGTTAACGCTTCTGTTATCAAGTTCCTCGGCTTCGAGCAGACCTTTAAAAACAGCCTTACCAGTCTTCCTATGGGCGGCGGTAAGGGCGGCTCAGACTTTGACCCGAGAGGCAGGTCTGACGGCGAGATTATGCGCTTCTGCCAGAGCTTCATGACCGAGCTTGCAAAGCACATCGGCGCAGATACCGACGTTCCTGCTGGTGACATCGGCGTTGGCGCTCGTGAGGTTGGTTACCTCTACGGCCAGTATAAGAGACTCCGCAACGAGTTTACAGGTGTTCTCACAGGTAAGGGTATCTCCTTCGGCGGCTCTCTGATTCGTCCTGAGGCTACAGGCTTTGGCGCAGTTTACTATGCAGTTGAGATGCTCAAGAGCTTCAATGACGATATCAAAGGCAAGACCTTCGCTGTTTCCGGTTTCGGCAACGTTGCTTGGGGTACTGTTAAGAAGATTCACGAACTCGGCGGTAAGGTTGTAACAATCTCTGGTCCTGACGGATATATCTATGACAAAGATGGCATCAGCACTGATGAGAAAATCAATTACCTCTTGGAAATGCGCGCTTCAGGTCACGACAAGGTTCAGGACTATGCTGACAAGTTCGGCGTCCCGTTCTTTGCAGGTAAGAGACCTTGGGGCGAAAAGGTTGACATCGTTATGCCTTGCGCAACTCAGAACGAGGTTGGCATCGAGGATGCTAAAAACATCGTTGCAAACGGCGTAAAATACTATGTTGAGGTTGCTAATATGCCCACCACCGACGAGGCTGTTGCTTACCTCAAGGCTAACGGCGTTGTAATCGCTCCGTCTAAGGCTGTTAACGCAGGCGGCGTTGCTGTTTCAGGCTTAGAGATGAGCCAGAACTCTATGCGTTACTCATGGACTGCCGAAGAGGTTGACGCTAAGCTGCACCAGATTATGACCAACATCTTCAAAAACAGCTACGATGCTGCTAAGGAATACGGCATGGAGGGCGACCTCGTTGCAGGCGCTAACATCGCAGGCTTCCTCAAGGTTGCAGACGCTATGCTCGCTCAGGGCGTTGCTTATTAAGCAATAAACGAATTTTACATATTAAATAAAGGCAAGAGTGAAAACTCTTGCCTTTATTTTTATGTGATAGCCGTTGATATAATAAATTTAATATGATATAATTAATTTACACTACTGCAAGGAGTGATATAATTTGAGCAACATCAAGTTGGATGAAAAAACAGGCTATGAAGTCTATGACGGAACTCGTGACGCATGGCTCTGGCCGTTTGACAGACACTCTATATGGAACACCCCCATTGGCGACAAGGCAATCTATAAACCCGCCAACCTCCTCCCTGAGCCCGCTTGCTCTATTGACGAGGAGCTTATTTTCACCACCAATTTAAACGACGATTATCTTGAAATATGCAACGCCGCTCCCGGTACAGGCAGATGGCCTGAAGAGAAAGATTTGATTCACACAGGCCGTTATATGTACTGGCCAAAGGGCTTAGTTATTGGCCGTGTTGCAGGAAATGAGTGCTGCGCTGTTTTGCAGCCCGACGGCCGCACAATAGTTCAGATGCAGCCCACCTGCCGTATGTATTATGACAGCAAATACATCGTTGGATATGACCGCAGAGTAAACGTTGACCTCTATGGTGACGGTACACTCGGCACTCACTGGGGCAGCGGTCTGTCATCAATAGGCGGCTCTCTAAGACTTGGTGAGCTTATAAATGATGAGCCCATCCGTCATGCGCTGAAAATCAACATCCTCTGTGGCGAATACTCATATTTTGACGAGAATATCAGGGGCTGTCGCTGGCCCGCAGACCGTTGCGACTCTTGCGCATACAACGACTATCAAAACACCGGAATCGGTGAGAGATACTGCGGCATCAATCCCGATGTTGTAATGGGAAGTCTGCTCGCAATACCGCCTGAGGTTGACATAGATAGCGTTGGCCTTAGAACAAAGGTTGGCAAAAAGCTGTTCAGAGCCTTACAGGACTATGGCTGCTACGTTACCGACAACACAAGCTGGCCCGCCTACTCTTTCAGCGCTGAATATGGCGTAAAGCGTGAAACCCAAGCAAAATACAACTTCCGTATGAAAGGCTTTGTTCACGACTGTTGGCTTGACTCACAGTGGGACTATTTCCACGATATCGGCACGCTTGTGTGCTTACTGCACGTAATCACAAATAACTCGCCTGACAACATTGGCGGCGGCGGAAAACCCCGTGCTCCGCTTGCGCCCGACTTTAAAGAGGAGAAATGAGAATTATTATGAACAACAATACGAATTCTTGGTCATCTCCGTATAATTACAACTCAATCTGGAACACCCCGATTGACAAAAACGCAAAAACAGTAGAGGCAGGCTTTGTTCCTGCGCCCGCATTCCATTTTGATTTTGAATGCTTTATAAAGGCTCAGCCTGACGACACTGCATACGAGGTAAACGTAAACGGTGAAAGCGCTACTGTGCAAATTCCCGATACAGACTTTAACAACTGCGAATATGCCTGTGTGCTTCAGCCAGACGGGCTAAGCGTGGTGCAGTTGAGAAACGCAAAAATCGCTGACGGCGAGCTCAGCTTCGATGAAATATTCATCGACGAACTGAGCGACGACGGCGTTGAAGGCGTGCACCTCGCAAGCGGAGTATCCGCTCTGGGCGGCGCAATCCGCAAAGGCGAACTTTTGTCTGATGAGCCTATCAATCACGCACTCAAAGTAAGAATTTCATCAAACCGCTTCCTTTATTACAACGGCGAGGAAATACCGGGCTACCGCTATCCCGCAAAGCGCACCGACTCTTATGCTGTAAACTCCGTCAAGGAAAGAATCAGATATTCGGGCGTTAACAAGCACGTTGTACAAGGCACGCTCTTCACCTTGCCAAAGGATTTGACGCCTGAGGCTATAGGTCTTAAGTCCAAAATGGGCAAGAAAATCTTTTATGCCATTCAGAATTATGGCGCATACGTGGTTGATAGTCAGGCTATACATTCTATCGGCTTTTTCTGCGAATATGATGTAAAAAAAGAGCTTACTGATACTATTAAAATGCGCACTGAGGGATGGTCAAAGGATTGCGTACTGCCTAATGAACGCGCTTACGTATACGACCTTAACCATATTTTTGAGAATATGCTTGCTATTGCAAACACGTCCCTTTTATAAATTTTTAAACGAGGTTGATATTATGAAACAAATCATAAAGTCCTCAATATCTGTTTTGCTTTGCGTTCTGCTCACACTTGCAATGACAGCATGCGGTGACAGTTCGGCTTCGACAGGCTCAAAAGCAAAGTCAACAGTCGGTACACCGTCTAAAGCAGTTGTTGTCAATTCAGACGGCACCGTCAGCGAGGTTATTGTTTATGTAGACAGCGAGGGTGATGTTATCAGCGTTGGCGGCGATAATTCAACCGCCGACAGCAGCGTTGGCAGTGAGTCTACCGCAGGTAACCCTGTCGGCTCAAGCAACTTAAGCACATCAAAAACGTCTGCTTCGTCTGTTGCTAAAAGCAGTGCTGCCTCGTCTAAGAAGCCGCAGTCTTCATCTGTTGCGCTTCCCTCTACAGCCCCTGTTATAACAGGACTTACCCCCATTAAACCGCAAAATTATTACGGGCGTTCAAAGCTGTCAGGCTCGAAAGCAATGCTCGCCGCCTATGATAAAATCGCAAGCGGCGCCGCAAATTTCGAAACCAAAATCGACCTTAAAGACAGCGAAAACCCGCTAAAAGCTTCAGATATTAAAACAGTTATACAATACTACAAAGCTGATTATCCGCAGCATTTCTGGGTTGGCTCCAGCTTTGAATATACATCTCAGGGTAAAAACGTGACAAGCATAGAATTGTCATACAATATAAAGAAATCAGAGCTTGATTCCAAGTCTAAAAAGTTCAACGACGCGGTAAAGTCAATCTTATCAGGCGTTTCGGGTTCATGGTCGCAGTATGACCGTGAAAAAGCCATTCACGACAGGCTTGCGCAAAAGGTACGTTATGCGGAATCAGCAACCGCTCATACCGCATACGGCGCATTGGTTGATGGCGTCGCCGTCTGTGAGGGCTACACAAAGGCTTTCCAGTATCTATGCTATCAAGCAGGAATCGAGTGCCTGTTCGTCGGCGGCACAAGCCTAAACCCGAGCACTAACGAACCTGAAAACCACTCTTGGAATCAGGTCAAGATTGACGGCAAATACTACAATGTTGACGTTACTTGGGATGACCAGAACAAAACCCTGTTCCACGCATATTTCAACGTTACCGACGCCCAGATTAAAAAGGACCACACTTTCGTTGACAATTACACTCTCCCGTCCTGTACAGCAACCAATGCAAACTATTTTGTGAAAACCAACACCGTGCTTTCAAGCTATGACGCTGATGCAATCGCAAGGGTGCTGAAAGCAGGGTCAAACAAAGGCAGCGTGTTCTTCTCAAACGGAGCGGACGGCTTCAACAGTTGGTTCAACACAAATCACGGCAACGTTGCCAATAAGCTTGGCCTCAACGGGTATAACGTAACATACAGCATACTCTCCGACGAGGTCTATATTGAATTTTCAGCGCGATAATCTATATCATAATATTACAAAAAACAACCGTCACCTCAAATGAGGTGACGGTTGTTTTTTAAGTTAGCAGCCGCAGCCATTATTGCATCCGTTATCGTTTCCACCGCAGCAGGTGAAGAGAAGAATAAGGATGATTATCCAACAGCAGTTGTTACCACCGAATCCGCACATAGTATTATCCCCCTTTCGAGACAGGATATGTCGGGCGGTCACCCGTCATATCGTGCCTTTCAGTATCATACTATGTTTTAATTGAAAATAGGTTACCAGAGAAGCAGTAGCACATAAAGTCAAAATTTAAGTTTATTTAAAAAGTCGAGAAAAACTTAGTAAATAAGCGAAATCAAAAGCTAATCTAAAAAATAGAGCAGATTTTAAGCCGTGTTTGACCTTTATCGACTTTGACCTTTACTGACTTTTTCTATACAATAATAGTCAGAGAAGGTCAAACGCAAAGGAGAAATTATAAAATGTTGATGAGCGATATCATTGCTAAAAGAATATTAGAATTGCTTGAAATGAGCGACGAGGGCATTGCTGAAATTCAGCGAAACACCCTCGCTGAAACTGTTGGCTGTGTTCCAAGCCAGATAAATTACGTTATATCCTCACGCTTCACCCCCGAACGTGGCTACATTGTGGAAAGCAAGCGTGGCGGCGGCGGATATATCAGAATCACACAGGTGCGCACAGGCACGTCAAACGCCATAATGCACATAATCAACTCCATTGGCATCTCGCTTGACAGCCGCACTCAAAAGGTTATCACAGAAAATTTGGTTTACAGAGAATACATCTCGCCATATTCGGCGAAACTTATTGATGCAGCCACCTCAGACATTGCCTTGCGTGTGGTACCGCCGCAGTTCAGGGATGAAGTGAGAGCATCGATTTTCAAGCAAATGCTTATGACTCAAATATAATTTCTAATCTAAGGAGATATGTTAAATGTTGTGCGATAAATGCAAAAAGAATGTTGCAACCACCCATATAAAAACAAGTATAAACGGCGTAATCGAGTCGCATCATCTGTGCTCTCAGTGCGCAAAGCAAAGCTCTTACGTGCAGAGTCCTCTGGGGCTAAACCACTTGCTTGGCTCGTTCTTTGGTGACGCTGTCAAAGCCGCGCCTCAGTCCGACAAGCGCAAGCGCTGCAGCGGCTGCGGTCTATGCTTTGACGATATAGCAGAGTCGGGCATCGTGGGCTGCGACAAGTGCTACGACACATTTTTTGAGCAGCTTTTGCCGTCATTGCAGAGGATGCACGGCAAGGCTTACCACGCTGGCAAGGTGCCTGAGCGTGTTAGAATCGAAGCCCCTGTAGCAGATACTGCAGAGGACAAAATAACCGAGCTCAAGGCTCAGCTGAGCGATGCGATAAGCAAAGAGGATTTTGAGCAAGCGGCAAAGCTACGTGATGAAATCAAAGCTTTGAAAGAGGAGGTGTAAGCGATGAATAAATGGTACGCATCAGTCGGCAAAGAGTCCGACACAGTTATCAGCACAAGAATAAGGCTTGCCAGAAACATCGCTGATATGCCCTTCCCCTCCCGTATGACCCCACAGCAGCGCAGTCAGGTTAACGAGGCTGTTAAGGGCGCGCTTTTCTCCGATGAGGACTGCAAGCAGCGATTCAAGTATATCGAGATGGAAACGCTGCCCGATATCACCGCTATGAGCCTCGTTGAAAGGCACATCATAAGCCCTGATTTCGCTAAAAACCGTGCCTCAAAAGCATTGCTTTTGTCCGACGACGAATCAGTAAGCATTATGCTTTGCGAAGAGGACCATATCAGGATTCAGGTTATGCGAGCAGGTCTTGCGCCCGACGAAGCATACGCTGAGGCAGACAAAATTGACAACATACTCGGCAGCAAACTTAACTTTGCGTTTAACGAAAGGCTTGGGTATCTTACCGAGTGTCCCACCAATCTGGGCACAGGACTGCGCGCATCACTAATGCTGCATCTGCCTGCGCTTGAGTCAAACGGCGCTGTAAACCGCTTTGCCTCAACTGTGAGCAAAATCGGCTTCACAGTCAGAGGCACCTATGGCGAGGGCAGCAAGGTTTCGGGAGCTATGTATCAGCTTTCCAATCAAGTAACGCTCGGCATTTCCGAAACAGCCGCCATCGAGAACTTAAAATGCATCGCACTTCAGGCAATCTCACAGGAGCGCGCAACAAGAGAAGCGCTCGACGCTGAAACGATTGAGGATGCCGCTTACAGAGCGCTCGGAACGCTTAAGTTCGCCCGTTCAATCAGCAGCAGTGAGTTTATGGAGCTTATATCAAAGGTAAGATTAGGCATCTCTATGGGCATAATAAAAGATATACCCCTCACCACCGCAGAGCAGCTTATAATCGAGGCAGGCCCCGCCGCCGTTCAGGCAGCGCAGGGCAAGCCGCTCGAGGCCGCTGAACGCGATAAGCTTCGTGCCGCACTGGCGCGAGAAAGGTTATGATACAATGTACAAATTCAACGGATTCACCGACAAGGCCAACAAGGCGCTGAATTTTGCAATCGAAACAGCGCAGGACTTTGGTCACACATACATCGGCAGCGAGCACCTCTTACTTGGTCTGCTGAAAGAGGAAAACGGTGCCGCCGCGCAGATTTTGGATTCTAAGTCCATCACAGTTGAAAAAATCGAGGAGGAGCTTGAAAGCACCATCGGCAGAGGTAATCCCACCAATCTGTCGCCCGACCAGTTCACACCCCGAGCAAAGCGAATCATAGAGATGTCAATCTCTATCGCAAGGGGCAACGGCTCCGCCTTAGTCGGCACTGAGCACTTGCTGATGTCAATACTCGAAGAAGGCGATAACTATGCCGTAAGATTTATCAGCAAGGTTGGCGGCGACTGCACCTCGATTCTGCAGCAAACTGCCAAAGTTGTTGGCGCAGCCGACTCTGATGAAGCAAGCGAAAAAAATACAAAACAAAATAAGGGCAGCAAGAAAACGCCCACGCTCAACAAGTACGGCAGAGATTTGACTGCTGAGGCAAAAAGCGGCAAGCTTGACCCCGTTATAGGCCGTGCAAAAGAAATTGAGCGCATCATTCAGATATTGACACGTCGCACCAAGAACAACCCCTGTCTTATCGGCGAGCCCGGAGTGGGCAAAACCGCAGTAGTTGAAGGCTTGGCTATAAAAATCAACGACGGCGAGGTGCCTGAACTGCTCAAAAACAAGCGAGTTGTTTCACTCGACCTCACAGGAATGGTTGCGGGCACAAAATACAGGGGCGACTTTGAGGAACGTGTAAAAGCGGCTATTGACGAAGTGAAAAAAGCGGGCGATGTCATCCTGTTTATTGATGAAGTGCACACGCTGGTGGGCGCAGGCTCCGCCGAAGGCTCAACCGATGCCGCAAATATGCTTAAGCCACAGCTCGCAAGAGGTGAGGTACAGGTTATCGGCGCAACCACCATTAACGAGTACCGCAAATATATTGAAAAGGACGCTGCCCTCGAGCGCAGATTCCAACCGCTAAACGTGGGCGAGCCTAACAGCGATGATGCTATACTCATTCTAAAAGGGCTTCGAAACAAATACGAGGCGCACCATAAGGTGAGAATCAGCGACGAGTCCATCACCGCCGCAGTGCAGCTCTCTGCCAGATATATCTCTGACCGTTATCTGCCCGACAAGGCTATCGACCTCATTGACGAGGCGTGCTCACGAGTAAAGCTCCGCAATATGACAGAGCCGGATAACCTGAAAGCTCTGGCTGACGAAATCAAACATCTCGCAGACGAAAAAACAGCGGCAATCAACGCTCAGGATTTTGAACAAGCCGCCGCCTTGCGTGACAAGGAAAAAGAAAAGCAAGCCACGCTCGATGCACTAAAGGCTAAGTGGCAAGAGGAAAACGAGCACGAATCAGGCATAGTCACAGCAGAAGAAATCGCTGAAGTTGTTTCAGGCTGGACGGGTGTTCCCGTCGCACAGCTTACTGAGGCAGAAAGCGAGCGCCTGTTAAGGCTTGAGAGCATCCTACACGAGCGTGTTATTGGTCAAAACGAGGCGGTTGATGCCGTTTCGAAAGCCATCAGGCGAGGCAGAGTCGGATTAAAAGACCCGAAACGTCCTATCGGCTCGTTCATCTTCTTAGGTCCCACAGGCGTGGGTAAAACCGAACTGTGCCGTGCTCTTGCAGAGGCTATGTTCGGTGACGAAAACGCCATAATCAAGCTTGATATGTCCGAATTTATGGAAAAGCACACCGTATCAAAAATGGTAGGCTCACCTCCCGGTTACGTCGGCTACGATGAGGGCGGTCAGCTCACAGAAAAAGTGCGCCGCAAGCCGTACTCGGTTATCCTTTTCGACGAAATAGAAAAGGCACACCCCGACGTGTTCAACATTCTGCTTCAGGTGCTGGAAGACGGCGTTCTAACCGATTCTCAGGGCAGACACGTGGATTTTAAAAACACCGTAATCATTATGACAAGCAACGTTGGTGCAAGGCTTATAACAGAGAAAAAAACCTCTGTTGGCTTCTCTGAGATGGGCTCAGACGACGATTCGAAAATCAAAGACAACGTATTAAACGAACTGAAAACGCAGTTTAAGCCTGAGTTTTTGAACAGAGTTGACGATATCATCGTCTTCAGCAAGCTGTCAAGTGAGGATATAAAGAAAATTGCATTAGGTATGCTCAAAACGCTCTCGCAGCGTGTTGAACAGCTTGAGATTGAACTCAGCTTCACCGATGCGTGCGTGACAGCAATCGCAAACGCGGGCTTCGATGCGGTTTACGGAGCACGCCCCTTGCGCAGAGCGATTCAAAACAAAATCGAGAATCCGCTCAGTGAGCAAATCCTCGACAAAACCATTACGGCAGGCAACAAGGTTGTATGCGATTTTGCAGACAATCAATTTGTTTTTAACAAGCAGTAATCCTTACAAAAAAGCACCATCCGAAACGATTTCGGGTGGTGCTTTTTACTTTACTACATAAGTTCAACTATCGTAACGCCGTCTTCACCCTCGCCGAACAAGCCAAGCCTGTATGACTTAACCGCCTTTAGCTGTTTAAGCCTTGCGTGCACAGCCTTCCGCAGTGCGCCTGTGCCTTTTCCGTGAATAACAGTAAGCGTTTGTATTCCGCTAAGCAGTGATTCGTCGATAAATCTATCAAGCTCGATAACTGCCTCATCAGACATAAGTCCTCTTAAATCCAGCTCTCTGGTGACAGAGCGCTCAACCCGTGAGGTAACGTTTCTGCGAGCGGTTGAAGCGGCTTTTTTCTCAGGTTGCTCCACAAGCCGCACCGAAGACTGCGGTATCTTCATCGTAAGCGCCCCCACCCTGACAGTGATGTTGCCCGATTTATCCTGCAGACTTACCACCTCGCCGTTGCGGTTTGCATCGGTAACCAAGACTGTGTCGCCAACCTTGAGGGGACGTGGCAGCTCGTATTTCACCTCGCCCACGTCAACATCGGACTTTTCGAGCTTCTTGTTGCCCGACTTTACCGCAGCTCTTGCCGCTCTTGCAATTTCATTTATGTTTTTTGACTTATTCGCCTGTTTAACCAATTCCTCAATTTCATTGAGCATCGAAGATGATAGTGAATTGGCTCTGTCAATAATGCGCTTGGCATCAAGCCGTGCGCGCTCAATTATCTTATTGTGCTCTGCCTCTGTTTGAGCAAAACGCTTCTTCGCGTCCGCATGCGCTGAGGCAAGCTCGGCTTTCAGTCTCGCAACCTCGTTGCGCTCATCATCAGCCGCCTTGCGTGCCTGCTCCAGTGAACGCACAACACCCTCAAACTTTTTATCCTCAGTGGATAACATAAGTTTTGCGTTGTTTACTATCTCGTGAGAAAGTCCAAGCCGCTCAGATATTGCAAATGCGTTTGAACGTCCCGGTACGCCTATGAGCAGCCTGTATGTCGGTCTGAGCGATTTCACGTCAAACTCGCAGCTCGCATTTTCTATTCCCACCGAATCAATCGCATATGCCTTAAGCTCAGCATAATGCGTGGTTGCCGCAACCTTACAGCCCTTAGAGCGCAGTGTTTCGATTATAGCCTTAGCAAGTGCCGCACCTTCAACCGGGTCTGTGCCTGCGCCAAGCTCGTCAACAAGCACCAGACTCCTGTCCCCAGCGCACTCCAGTATGTCCACCAGATTTACCATATGCGAAGAAAAGGTTGAAAGCGACTGCTCAATGCTTTGCTCATCGCCGATATCAGCCATAACCTGCTCAAACACAGCAACCTCGCTCGAATCTGAAACAGGCAGCATCAATCCGCACTCTGCCATAAGCGTAAGCAAGCCTATCGTTTTAAGCGTTACTGTTTTACCGCCTGTGTTAGGACCGGTTATAACTATTGTGTCAAAATATGTTCCAAGCTCAACTGTCACGGGCACCACTTTTTTCGCATCAATCAGCGGATGCCTTGCGTTAATCAGCTTTATTCTGCCCTCGCTGTTTATCAGGGGCATAGTTGCTTTCATATCAAAGGCGAGCTTAGCCTTTGCGAATATCAGGCAGAGCTCCACAGCGCAATCATAAGATATGCTCAGCATCTGAGCGTGCTGACCCACGTCTGCCGAAAGCTCTGCAATGATTCTGTCAATTTCTGCCGCTTCCTTAGAACGAAGCACCCTTATATCGTTATTCGCCTCAACCACAGCCATCGGCTCAATAAACACCGTTGCGCCCGATGATGATGTATCGTGCACAAGTCCGGGCACACTGCCTCTGCATTCAAGCTTAACAGGCACTACGAAACGGTCTGAGCGTATCGTAACAACAGGCTCCTGCAGATACTTTTGATACTGTGAGGAGTGGATTATTTTATCAAACTTTTCACGCACAGAATTTTCTGCATTGCGTATTTTTCTTCGTATATCGGCAAGAGCCGGCGAGGCGGTATCACTTAGCTCGTCCTCGCTTACAACAGCTGATGACAGCCTGTTTTCGAGCTGCCTCATCGGCACAACGCCTTCGAAAATGCCGTCTAATACACCCTCGTCTGAAAATCGTGATTTCCACTCACTCAGCGAGCGGTAAACCCTCAGGTTTTCTGTTATATCGAGAAGCTCTCTAAGTGAAAGCGATGCGCCCGCCTGAGCCCTGACTACTGCCGATTTAATATTGCTCATCGAGCCAAACGACGGCGCGCCGTAACGGCCTGTAAGCACGTATGCACAGTCGGTTTGCGCAAGAAGCCTACGCACCTCGTTTATATCGCCGCTTGGTGTAAGCGAGCGCGCAAGCTCCGCCGAGTCAGCGTTACCGCTTATCTCAGCAAGCCTGTTGAGCACTCTGTCAAGCTCAAGCACCTTGTAATGTTTCTTTAAATCGGTCATATGTTTCTCCTCAGATTACAAGCTCTTATAGAATTTAAGCGCTGTAAAATCTCTGTCGCAATGTGTAATAAGATATCTTTCAGTCACGCTGCCAAGCACCTTTAAAGATTGCTCCGAAAGCTCAAACGAAAACAGCTTTTCGACATCGCAGTTAGCAATGTGCCGCATTGCCGCAAGCACGCCGTACGGGATAAAACTACCGTTGCCTCCGCAGCTTTCACAGGAAATCGTGCCCTCAGCGTAATCAAACCAGACATTAGCCTTGCTGTCCTTTCCGCATTTTGAACAGCACGACAAATCAGGCATAAAGCCCGCAAGCGACATCTGCCTTAATTCATAAATCGCTTTTATCTGCACAGGCGGTCTTATCTTTTTCATAAGCATATAAAGGCAATTTAACAAAATCCTGAGCGGCTCCTCAGAGTTCTCTCCCTCAACCGATAGATTCATCGCCACCTCGCAGAAATACTGCGCAAGGCTGAGCAATTCTATATCTTCTCTTAAATCAAAAAACACTTCAATGGGCGTAAATTCACTTAACGTATATGTATCCTTACTGCGTGTAACGGTAAAGCTTGAGTAGCACAGCATATCCGTGCCGCTGACCGCCTTACCCTTAGTTTTGGATGCGCCGTGAACAAAGCCCCGTATCAAGCCTAAATCTCGGGTCAAAACAGTGACCAGCCGGGTGCCTTCACCGACTGTTCCCCGTTTGATTATTATGCCGTCCGTGTTTATTTTCATCGTTGCTTTCTCCCTTGCAGACGCTTATATATTTAAGATAATCTTCTATCGTACCTGTAGTATAAAAGTTCTGCCAAGCTGCGTTTATATCCATCTCTTTATCACTCCGTATTTTTATCTTCTACACGGCAAAGAGATTTATCAGTGGAAAATCAGTCCAGTCCGAAATTGTGTATCAAGCCCTGACGGTTTCGCCAGTCTTCCTTAACCTTAACCCAACACCTCAGGTTTACCTTGCAACCGAAAAAGCGCTCCATATCCTGCCTTGCGTGCGACGAAACACGCTTGAGCATACTGCCGCCCTTTCCGATTATAATGCCCTTATGGCTTTCAGCTTCGCAATATATCACTGCCTCGATATCAATAATGTCCTCGCCTGCATTTGTTTTTGCGTCAGAAAACTTCTCTATTCCAACTGCTATTCCGTGCGGCACCTCTTTGTTGAGGCTTCTTAACAGCTTCTCACGTATTATCTCAGACGCAATCGTGCGCTCTGTCTGGTCTGTAAGCGAGTCGTCGGCGAAAAAGTGCGGGCCTTCCTGCGCAAACTTTTTAATTTCGCCCTTAAGTGCGTCAACTCCCTCACCTTTTTGCGCCGAAATCGGCACAACCACGTCAAAATCATACAGTCTCGAATATGCGGCAATAATTTCAAGCAGCCTTGTTTTATCTTCAACCAAATCTATCTTGTTAATTGCAAGCACCGCTTTGATTTTCTTTGTCTTAAATCTTTCAATCAGCTCCGCCTCTGCAGGCGCAGGTGACAAATCCTTGTGCATCGTTGAAGCGTCAACCACCAAAACACAAGCATCAACATCGCCAACAGAATCGTCAACCGCCTTTACCATACTTTCGCCGAGCTTGTTTCTGGGCTTGAAAAGACCGGGTGTGTCGATGAAAACAAGCTGACACTCGTTCTCTGTCAATACTCCCATTATCCTTGTGCGCGTTGTCTGCGGCTTGTCCGACACTATTGCCACCTTTGAGCCGAGCAACTTATTCATAAGCGAGGACTTGCCCACGTTTGGACGTCCTACAATTGCAATAAAAGCAGAAGTTGATGTCATTTTATTTCTCCTATCTTTCAAGTCCCAACATAGTCATAACCGCTTCCTCATGAGAACGCATCACCTTAGCCTCATCATCGGAATTAACGTGGTCATAACCGAGCAGATGCAGCATAGAGTGGGCGGTAAGGTATCCAACCTCTCTCTCATAAGAATGGCCGTACTCCTCAGCCTGAGCCGCTGCGTGCTCAAGCGATATAACAATATCGCCCAACTGCTTCAAGCCTGAAGCGTAATCTATATCATACTCGCCGTCGTCCCCAAGCGGAAACGACAGCACATCGGTTGATTTGTCAATATTGCGAAACTCGTTGTTAAGTCTGCAAATCTCCTCATCGTCAACAAGGCTAACGTTTATCTCTGCGCCCGAGTCAAACTGCTGCTGTTTAAGCGTTGCAGCGCACACCTTTCTTATAAACGAGCGCAAACTTCTGTCAACAGGCAGCTTGCTTTGCTTGTTTGATATTGAAACCTTAGTCTTTTGCATTTGCCTTGCTCCTTTTTGCGCTGTCATACTTCTCATACGCCTTTACGATTCGCTGAACAAGCTGATGACGCACCACGTCTTTTTCGTTGAATCGAATTATATCTATATCCTCAACGTTTTTAAGCACTCTGCACGCATCAACAAGTCCCGACTTGTTTCTGTCGGACAAGTCTATCTGCGTAACGTCGCCCGTTACCACTATTTTTGAGTTATACCCAAGCCTTGTTAAAAACATTTTCATTTGCTCTCTGGTGGTGTTTTGAGCCTCGTCAAGAATTATGAAGCTGTCCTCAAGGGTTCTGCCTCGCATATAGGCGAGAGGTGCAACCTCGATGCTTCCTCTCTCCTGATAACGCTGAAAACTCTCCGCACCAAGCATATCGAAAAGCGCATCGTATAATGGGCGCAAATACGGGTCTACCTTGCTTTGCAGGTCACCCGGCAGAAAGCCAAGCTTTTCGCCCGCCTCAACTGCAGGACGGGTTATGATTATTCTATTTACCTTTTTATCGCGAAACGCCGCAACCGCCATCGCAACAGCAAGATAGGTCTTGCCCGTTCCTGCGGGGCCAACCCCTATTACAATGGTGTTTTTGCGGATTGATTCAATGTATTTTTTCTGACCGAGCGTTTTCGGCTTAATCGGCTTGCCCTGAGCAGTTATACAAATGCAATCGTTACCGCCGAGCTGTGAGAGCTTATCCTGTTTGCCGTCGTTAGCCAGTGAAATTGCGTAATTAACGCTCTGCTCGTTTATTTCTTCACCCTTTGATGCAAGCATGAGCAAGCCCGATATTACGCTCGCCGCCATATCGGTCATATCCGCCTCGCCCTGAATCTTTATCTGACTGCCTCTCATTGTGATTGTTACCGAGTAGGCTTTTTCGATGATTTTTACATTTTCATCAAAACTGCCAAAAAGATTCACAGCCGATTCGAGTCTGTCTATATTTACAGTCTGCTCAAACATTCTATGCCTCCAAGATATTATAATTCCATTATTATTGTAACACATTTATTTAAGTTATCAAACAGATTTATTGCTTATTTTTTATTTTTTTACATACTATCAAAATTTATATACTCAGTACGTACAATATTTTCGTTGCACACATAATTTGCAACCAAAACCACCTCACCGTTTTTAACCTGAAACTCAAGCTCACGTGAAACGATTTTTTTGCCGCTAAGTTCTTCCTTTTCAAGCTCTGCAAGCTTTTCCTCGCACTGCTTTCGTGCCTTTTCCGCCTTAACTGTAACCTCTCGCTTTTCAACCTCGTAAAAGTCAGCGCTCGCCACCCATACAGGCAGAACGACTGAGTCTAACTCCAAGATGTCCTTACGCTTTTGCACTCGGTATTCGTCAAAGCCAACACTTCCTAAATAAAGCGGCATTTTAACTGAAAAGAAGCTCAGCACCTTTTTCTTCTCAACCCGACCTGTGTCCTTTGTTACAGTCTGCTTAAGCGGCACACTCACGCTGAGCTGTCTGTGTGTTTGAGCCATAATATCCGCATCGCAGTGGCAAAACACTGTCTGCCCCGTCTTATACTCGATGGTACCTGAAACAAGCATTTGTCCCTTAACCACAGCATCGCCAACCTGTACCGTTGCCTTGCCGCTTCTGACGTAAACCGCTGTTATGCGCCCATCAAAATCGGCAACCATATTGCTGTAGGTATAATCCTTTTCGTCCTTACCCTTTGCGCTTCTTATATCAACTGTGATGCTTGTGCCGTCGGTGTTTATAGCCGCCCACGAAATATGCGGCAGCTTGAGCGCAAGCTGTACACGCATATTGCCCGTGTCAACTCTGCTAAGCGGTGTGCCGATGCTGAGCCCGATTTCATCGAGCGCAGCAAGCACCTGAGCTTTATCTATGCTATCGTCAGCGTTCACGTTTATGCTCCAAACGAAATTCGGCATAAAAGCAACAAACGCAACGCACATAGCAAAGCCTAAAACCAACCCCTTGCGTCGTCTGTATCTGTATGTTATAAACGGCAAGCCGCACTTGCGCAAAATCCTCACCTTAACCGCACAACTCCGACACAGTGACGGCAGGCGTTTATAATCACGTGCAAAAATACAACATTCGATTTTGTCCCCTCTACGATGCGAGTACCACACGCTTATACGGGAGTTGGCGCACATATTTAAAAACCGCTCAGGAAAACGTCCTGAAACGGATATTTTTACATATCCGCATAAAAAGCGAAGCAACCTGAGAAAAAACACTATCCTACCCCTAACAATCAAATTCTACCGCACTAATACACCCTGCTATAACAGCCTCTTTATCCGTTAACGTTTTTATCATCAAATCCTTGCCCGAAAACGTCACCGAGCCGTTGCCCACGTTGATTCTAACCGATTCTTCAGAATAATCAATTATCCCTCTGCAACCATCAATAACAGCTTCTCGGTTTGAGTTGATTTCTATATGCGCGCCGCCGCTCAACGCTCCTGCAGGAAGTTCGAGCACTCTATCCAGCTTTTGCGCCGCACCCTTGATTTTTTGTCTTTTACCTGACATCAAAACACCCCACCAATCCTTATAAAATATGATATTCGGGATATAAAAATGCGCCGTTTACCATATATTTCATTAACAGTGCGAGGTGGAAATATGAGATTTAAATTAACACGGTGCTTAAACGTGATTTTGTTCAGCTTAGCTTTGATTTCGCTGTTTACAAGCTCGGCTGTGGCGGCTGAGGGAATCAGGGACGGCTTAATCCTCTGCTCCCAAGTAGTTATACCCTCACTGATGCCGTTTATGGTGATTTCTGAATTCGCAGTAAGAACCCTTACCGCTGATATTATTTTTATGCCAATTTGCAAGGTGCTTTCCCCTGTTTTAAAGCTGCCCGTAACGGCTTGCTGTGCTGTGCTTATGTCTATGTTTTCAGGCTATCCCACAGGCGCTTCGCTTGTGTCGGGGCTCCTCAAAAGCGGTCAAATCACGTCTAAGCAAGCCTCAAGAATGATGATGTTTTGCGTAAATGCAGGGCCTGCTATGATTGTGCTTGCCGTTGGGCAAGGGATGTTTGGCTCCATCTCTGTGGGCGTAATGCTATTAGCGTGTCACATACTGGCATCGCTGATTATAGGCGTACTATCAGCGCTGTTTTTTGGCAAAGACGATGCTGCAATAATAAAATCCAAGACTGCTAAAAGTCCTCAAGCCGAGCCAACCGCCGAAGCCTTTGTAAACGCAACCGCCACTGTCTGCAAGCAAATGCTTATCATCTGCGGATACGTTACACTCTTTGCTTGTATAACTGCCCTCTTGCCTGAAAATGCAAGCTTTGCTCTGCCCTTGTTCGAAGTGACCAAAGGCTGCGTGTGGTTGGCGCAAAACGGGCACAGCATTGTGCTTGTGTCTGCTCTGCTTGGGTTTGGCGGTATATCTGTTATATTTCAGGTGCTTGCTCTTTCAGGCGCACAGCTCAGCATCTTAAAGCTACTGCTCTCGCGCATTTGCCACGCAACGATAAGCGCAGTTTTATGCTACTTCAGCCTTAAGGTTTTGCCCGAAAGAGTGCTCGCGACTATGTCAGCAGGGCCGCAAGCCATACTGACGCTTAGCACAAACACCGTTGCAATAACGTTATCTATGCTGCTTATGGCGTCCGCTATGCTGTGGACAGCCGCCTATAAAAAATAAGTCTTTATTTTTTCGAGCTTTTTTGATATAATTCTTATAAGCAAATGAAAGGCGGTGCGTAAAGTGAAACCTAAGGTGGAGATTTCAAAGCAGTGCAGCTTGTGTGAGGTGGGCAGACTATCGCCCGACTCAAAGAGCGTGCTGTGCATCAAACACGGCATTATGCCTCTCGACGGCGTGTGCCACAGCTTTTGCTACGACCCGCTCAAGCGTGAGCCCAAGCTCCCTGCTAAGCAGAAGTTTGACAAAAAAGAGTTTGAGCTGTAAGCAAGCATCAGCAATAACAATAGCAACAAAAAACTCCGCGCGGAAAATTCCGTGCGGAGTTTTAATTTATCTTTGTTATCAGTCAAGCACATAAAGCTGTTCAAATTCTTCAAGCCTTTGAACATATTCGCCGTGTTCTTCCTCTCTGATAGTACGCAAATATTTATGTGTATTGAGCAAAGGAGAATTAATCTGCAAAGTATATGCGGCAATGTTTGAACAATGGTCGGACACTCTCTCATAATTTGCAAGCAAATCATTGAATACGAAGCCGAGCTGAATTGTGCAATCGCCCTTTTGCAAACGCTTAACGTGGCGCGCCTTAAGCTCATTGTTGAGCTTGTCGATAACCTGCTCAAGCGGCTCAACCTGTGATGCCAGCTTAATATCGCCGTTTACAAACGAGTCAACCGTGCTGTTAAGTATCTGAGTCAAAGCCTTAGTTATAACTGCAAGCTCTTTCTTTGCACTGTCGGAGAATACGATTTTCTTCTCTTTAATCTCTCTGGCAGCCTCGCAAATATTGAGCGCATGGTCACCAAAGCGTTCCAAATCGCCTATGCTGCGGAGCATAAGTGAAACGTGATGTGAATCCGTATCGCTGAGAATATTACCACTAAGACGAACAAGATATGTACCGAGCTTATCCTCATATTTATCAGTCAAGGTTTCGAGCTCACGAACTCTGTTTGCCTTTTCCTCGTCATACTCATCAACAAGCGAAATCGAGCAAAGCAACGCCTCACGTGCATACTCAGCCATCTCATCTGTAAGACGGTCACATTCCGAAATTGCAAGCGGAACGTTGTTGAAAATACGCTCGTCGAGGAACACAGTATGCTTCTCTTCCTTATCCGAACGAACCATCTTCTCGCAGAGAGCGAGCAGATATTTTTTCAAAGGCCAGAACAGAACAGTTATTCCGATATTGAAAAGACTGTGAACTGCCGCAACGCCAAAGGTGTTTATCGGCTGAGCCATAAATTTAGGAGCAAATGCCATTAACATATACATTATCGCAATGCAAAGGCTGCCGCCGATAGCGTTTACAGACATATGCACAGCAACAACTCGCTTTGCATTTTTGTTTGTGCCGATTGCGGAGATAAGCGAGGTAATGCAGGTTCCTATGTTTGCGCCGAGAACGAGCGGAATCGCTACCTGATATGTAAGCGGGTCATTAGTTAAAAATGCGGTGGTTGCTATCGCCTGAACTATAGCAACAGTTGCCGCTGAGGACTGTATAACGCCTGTGAACACAGTCGAAACAACAAAGGCAATAAGCGGACTTGAGAATGCGGTAAGCAAACTCTGGAATGCGGGGTCTTTCTGGAATGTTTCCATAGAGTTGCCCATCATATCCATACCTGCCATAAGCACGGCAAAGCCAATCATAATAACACCGATATGGTGCTTTTTCTCGCTCTTTGAGAGCATTCTCATCGCTATTCCAACAAACGCGAGCAAGGGTGCAAACGTCATCGGCTTAAGCAGCACAAGCAAGAAATTATCTCCGCTTATTCCGCCAAGCGTAAGTATCCACGCGGTAATAGTGGTGCCCACGTTTGAGCCCATAATCATTCCGAACGTGTCGGCAAAGTTCATTATTCCTGAGTTAACAAGACCAACCAGCATAACAGTCATCGCAGATGAGGACTGTATTGCAACAGTTATTCCTGCACCGAGGAAAAATCCTAAAAAGTCATTTTTAGTGACCTTTTTTAATGTGCGCTCAAGCGCACCTCCTGCCATTTGTTCCAATCCACTTGACATCGCACTCATTCCGTAAAGGAAGAAAGCAAGGCCGCCGAGCAGCTCGGCCATCATTAACAGTATTTGGGTTGCGTTCATACTTCTTTCGTAACCTCCCGGGTATCTTACCCTTTTTCTTCTAAAAATCACAATTTCCTACAAATACAATATTAGTAAAAAATTTGCAAGTTGTCAATATGATTTTATCGTTGTGATTTTTACACTCCGTATTTTTTTGAGAAAATTTCATACTTCTGTGCAAACTCTTTATCGCCGTATCGCACAGAATTTAGATACTTGTGAGAGTTGAAGTTTCCGCTTCTAACTCCAATAACAGCAACGGCAATATTCGAGCAGTGGTCACCTATTCTTTCCAGATTGTTCAGCAAATCGCCCAAAACCACGCCCGCTCTGGCGGTTGACTTTTGGCTTTGCAAGCGGCGAATATGCTCGCTTTTTATATCAGAAATAAGCACATCTATAACCTGTTCAAGCGGCTCAACGCTCTTTGCTAAGCTCAGGCTTGACGTTTCATACGCTTTAAAGGTAAGCTCAAGAATTTCACTCATCGCAGCACGCAAATCGGCAAGCGACTTTCTCGCCTCATCGTCCAGCACCGCACCGTAAAGCTCAACCGTTTCAACAATATTCACTGCGTGGTCGCCCAAACGTTCAAAATCCGAAATCACGTGCAGAATTTTAGAAACACGCTTTGAATCGGCCCCCGACAGGGCGTTTTTTGACAGCTTTATAAGATACGCTCCTAGTGCATCCTCGTATTCATCAAGACTTATTTCGTTTTGCTTAACCTTTGCGGCGGCGCGCTCATCAAACTTAAAAATACATTCAAGCGCATCGAGCGCCGTCTTGTGAGCGAGTCTGCCCACCTTTGCTGATACCGCATCGCACTCAGCTGCCGCCACAGACGGCGTTGCCAGCAAGCGTTCATCCAACAGCGAATTTCTGTCGCTTTTCTTTTTATCCCTGACTATAAAGTCGGCAGCCTTTTCAAGCCAACGGCTAAGCGGCAGTAAAATCAGTGTAACGCTCACGTTAAACGCGCTGTGAACAACCGCAATACCGAGCGGAGTAATCGGCGCATTTTTAAAATCCAAAACAAAAATCAGGTCAATAATTTTGAGCAGCACGAAAAACACAGCAGTGCCGAACAGGTTGAACAACAGGTGCACAACCCCCACCTTTTTTGCGTTTTTAGACACACCTATGCTTGAAATAAGCACAGTTATACACGTGCCTATATTTTGCCCCATAATTATCGGCACCGCCATTGAATACGATATACCGCCCGTCAGAGCCAACGCTTCCAATATGCCCACCGACGCAGATGACGACTGAATAAGCGCCGTAAAAATTGCACCTGCTGCAAGACACAAAAACGGGTTGGTGAATTTAGTCAAAATCTGCATAAATTCAGGGCTGTCTGCAAGCGGAGAAACAGCGTCGCTCATAAATTCCATACCGGACATAAGCACCGCAAACGAAACTAACGCTGTGCCGATGTTTTTGTTGCGGTGACGTTTTGATATCATCACGGTTAATATGCCTATCAGGGCGAAAATCGGAGAAAAGTTTTTGGGCTTAAGCAGATTCAGCCACAATATGTCGCTTTCGATTCCGATAAGCGAGATTATCCACGTTGTAAGCGTGGTACCTATGTTTGAGCCCATAATTATGCTTACAGACTGGCTCATTGCGATTATGCCTGAGTTGACAAGCCCCACCAGCATAACAGTAACCGCAGATGAGGACTGTATAGCCATTGTTACACCTGTTCCAAAAAGCACACCCTTTACCTTGCTTGATGTAACACGCTTCATCATTCCCTCAAGCTTACCGCCTGCCAACCGTTCCAGTGAGGAAGAAAGCGTGCTCATTCCGTAAAGGAAGAACGCAAGACCGCCTAAAAGCTGAATCACAGAATAAATATTCATTAAAAAGCTCCTTATCCCGTTTTCCTGATTATTGTATGTTTGCAAATCAGGATTATTCTTGGGATAAGGAGTGCTGTTTTTATATTAAATTTCTATTTCAAGCTCAACAGGGCAATGGTCTGAGCCGTAGATTTCACTGTGAATTAAGGCGTCTTTTATATTGCTTTTTAGCGCATCAGACACGATAAAGTAGTCTATTCTCCACCCTGCGTTGTTAGCCCTTGCATTAAACCGATACGACCACCAGGAATATGCGCCCGTCTTATCGGGATAAAGATACCTGAACGTGTCGATAAAGCCGTTATCAAGCAAGGTGTTGAGCTTGCCTCTTTCCTCGTCGGTAAAGCCCGGATTATGATGGTTTGACGACGGGTTTTTCAAATCTATCGGATTTCTTGCAACGTTCAAGTCACCGCAAAATATAACAGGCTTTTTTTGCTCAAGCTGCTTTAAAAACTTGAGAAAATCGTCTTCCCATCTCATACGATAGTCAAGGCGCTTCAGCCCGTCCTGTGAATTGGGGGTATACACGGTAACCACATAACAGCTTTCAAGCTCTGCTGTTATAACACGGCCCTCATGGTCATGCTCATCAACACCTATACCGTAGATGACGTCGAGCGGCTTTTGCTTTAAAAACATAGCCGTTCCCGAATAGCCTTTCTTATCGGCATAGTTCCAATACTGATAATACCCCTCAGGCTCATATTCAAGCTGACCTGCCTGCAGTTTTGTTTCCTGCAAGCAAAACACATCAGCATCAAGTTCATTAAATATATCGGCAAAGCCCTTGCCCATACAAGCCCTTATTCCGTTAACGTTCCAAGAAATCAGTTTCATATTATTTCCCTTTAGTTTCTATTTTTTAGAATAAACATCTCTTAACCAGCTATCACAGTCTGTAACCCACTTAGCAACGCGGCTGTCGATGCCTTTGCCTTTTGCGCTCGGCAGCGGTGTGCTGTTGTCGGCAAGCGACATTCCGTGCGGTCCGTTTCCGTATATGTGAAGCTCATAATCGATATTGTGCTGCTTTAACGCAAGTGCCATAAGCAGTGAGTTTTCACTGGGCACAATAGAATCATTAGCGGTTGCCCATATAAATGCAGGCGGAGTGTCATAGTCAACCGCTTTTTCAAGCGACACCTTTTCAAGCAGTTCTTTGCTATCCTTCTGCTCAGGTCCCAAAAGCGTATCGAAACAGAATTTGAGTTCCATATCGCTCGATGTGATTACAGGATAAGCGAGCACCATTGCGTCAGGGCGCAAGTCCTCGCTCGGAACCGAAAGCGTTTCGCTTAAAACAGGCTCCTTCCAAAGCGTGCCTACTGCGCCTGCAGCGTGTCCGCCCGCCGAGAAGCCAAGCACTGCCACCTTTTGAGCATCAACATTAAACCGCTCTGCGTTTTTACGCACAAAGTTTACCGCAGCCGCTCCCTCAAGTAACTGTTGCGGATAATGGGCAGTTTTACAGGTATACCACAAAACAAAGCACTGATATCCAAGCGAGCAAAACTTAGTTGCAACAGGGTCTGCCTCTCTTATTGACGTCTCCACGTATGCGCCGCCCGGAAAAATTATTATCGCAGGACGCGGACCAAGCTGTGTTTCATTATCGTCAGGCTGCCAATACACATCTATGCTGGAAGTAATATTCTCATTATCTGTAATTATATCCTTCATATAAATTTTTTCTACGTTCATAAATTCCTCCAAAGCAACAGTATTTATATTTTAAATATACAATTTTATTTTTTGCTTGTCAATGCGCAAAGCAAAACGGTCACGTTTGATAGCGTGACCGTTTTGCTATTGTGTATTTTGAGGAGGGTACCCTTAGTGGCTCTGTAACCCCTTCGGGTATGCTCTTATAATACATCGAGATTTTTGCGGATTGTGTCTTATCCTGTTAACTTTTTATGAATATTTTATTATTGTTTGTGAATATTCAAGCGGTGTTCAGACCAAAATATAGTCGAAGTATTTAAGTAGGACGTGATTTCATATGAAAAACATAAAATATCGCGGCGAAAACAGACTTATAAGGTCAAAAGGATTCATTGCCGCTTTGTCAATATGTTTGATTGCCATCGGTGCTGCGGGCTGGGTAGCCGTAAAAAACGGCAGTCCTGAACTGGCGCAAACTCTTACAGGCAAGGCAGACACATCCACTATTTCCACTGTGCCAATTCCCATTAATCCAAACGCGCAGTCACAACAGGCAATAATCCCCTCACAGTCACCTGAGTCCGATACCTCAGGCCTGACCACTCAGAGCAAGCCGCAAGCACAAAGTCCTGAGAATACCAATCAGCAAAATGAGCAAACCGTAACCGTTGTCACCCCTGAGGCAACCTTTTTTGTTATGCCGCTAACAGGCGAGGTTATAAAACCTTTCAGCGAGGATAAGCTGCAATACTCAATGACCTACGGCGATTACAGAATGCACAACGGCATTGACATAGCAGGCACGCTCGGCTGTGATATACACTCGGCAGGCGACGGCACTGTTATATCCGTAACAGACGACAAAGCGCTCGGCAAGGTGGTTAAAATAAATCACGGAAGCGGAATAGTTGCCGACTACTGCGGACTGTCTGAAACAAGCGTTAAAAACGGCGATACAGTAAAGGCAAACCAGACAATAGGCGTTCTCGGCGAGATACCCTGTGAGGCTATAGAGGCTGTTCATTTGCATTTTTCTATAACAAAAGATAATAAAACAATAGACCCGATGAATATAATAGGAGTAAGCGAATAATCCACTGCCTGCGGACGCAAAAACTTGGTATAGGCAGTAAACAAAAAACATCACCGCTCGCATTTAAGCGACGGTGATGTTTTTACATATTATAACTTAGTCCTCTTGTGACGGAAGTCTCTGAATTGTTACCCTCTCGATTCGGCGTTCCCCCATCTCCTCAACTGTAAAGAGATATCCGCTGACTTCGATGCTCGGATGCTCGTTTTCTTCGGGTATTCTGCCGATAGCCGACATTATCATTCCACCAACTGTATCAAAATCGCCCTCAGGCAACTCGATATCAAGCCGCTCTGCAACCTCGTCGGTATCTGTTGTGCCGTCAACTGTGAAGGTGGACTCATCAATCTGCTCGATTTCGTCTTCCTCTTCATCGTCATACTCGTCCTGAATATTGCCAACGATGGATTCAAGCAAGTCCTCAATCGTGACAAGACCCGCTGTGCCGCCGTATTCGTCGGACACGATGCACATCTGAATGCGCTTTTCCGTCATCTCAGTAAAAAGGTCGCCGCAGCGTTTTGACTCGGGCACGAAAAACGCCTCTCGCATAATAGTGCCGAGTCCGCCTGCGGGCAACTTTGCGCCAACAAACTTAAGCAAGTCCTTAACGTAAATTATGCCCTTGATATTATCTATATCGCCCTCATAAACAGGGATTCTTGAATAGCCTTCCTCAGTAGCCAGATGAATAACATCGTCAATCGTATCCTCAATGTCTACGGTAACGATATCCGTGCGGTGAGTCATAACATCACTTGCAGCGATATCGTCAAACTCAAAAATATTGTTAATCATCTCTTTCTGGCTTTCCTCAATTACGCCTCTTTCCTCACCCGCATCAACCATCATCAATATCTCTTCTTCGGTTACCCGCTCAACATCGGCATTTGGGTCTATGCCGAATATTCTGAGAATAACGCCCGATATAAAACCGTTGATTTTAGCAAACGGTAAAAACACAAACGAAACAAGTTCAACCAGAGTAAGCAGAGCATAGGCTGTTTTTTCACAGCGATGTGCGGCAACCTGCTTTGGCAACATATCACCAAACAAAAAACAGAAAAACAGCAGCAGCACAAACACAGCAAAATATATCAGCACCTGTACTACACTGCTATTAGTAACTCCGCTTATCCATCCCATTATATCTGCATTAAAAAAATGGAAAAACGATAAAACCACAGCCAGCAGCATAGTCACATCTGCGATGTGGATAGCCGCCATAAAACCGTCCGACTTCTTTGTAAGACGCAAAACACGCTTAGCCTTTTTGTCGCCATCCTCAGCGTCACGCTTAACAACCGCATCGTTAAGCATCACAATGGCTCTTTCTCCTGCTCTGATGAGCGCACCCACCAGCAAAATTAATAACACAACAACTGCCTTGACAATAAAATTGGCAGGTTCAGGTTCTTCTGACATAATTAACTCCTCTCAATTTTCAAAAACTGATACACATATAATATATTGATTTTGCCAAAATGTCAACTTTATGCCTATAACAATGCTAATTTACCGAAAACTTTTGATAAATTTGTCATTTTTATAACAATTTTACTATTTACATATCGGTGCAAAAGTGTTAGAATTCTATATGGTGCGATAAGCTCTTATTTAATGTAAGGTTTCGCACCGCCTTATGATTGTATAATTATTCAAGGAGGAATAAATTCATGGCAAGAAAAATGAAAACCATGGACGGTAACAACGCTGCGGCACATGTGTCTTACGCATTTACCGAAGTTGCAGGTATCTACCCGATTACCCCGTCCAGCCCGATGGCTGACTATGTTGACCAGTGGTCTGCTGCCGGTCAGAAAAACATCTTCGGCACAACTGTAAACGTTGTCGAGATGCAGTCCGAAGCAGGTGCTTCCGGTACAGTTCACGGCTCACTCGCAGCCGGTGCTCTCACCACCACCTACACCGCTTCACAGGGTCTTCTTTTGATGATTCCCAATATGTACAAAATTGCAGGTGAGCTTCTTCCCTGCGTTTTCCACGTTTCAGCTCGTTGCGTAGCTTCGCACGCTCTGAACATTTTCGGCGACCATTCCGACGTATATGCTTGCCGTCAGACAGGTTTTGCTATGCTTGCCGAAACAAACACTCAGGAGGTTATGGACCTCGGTGCTGTTGCTCACCTTGCAAGCATCAAGAGCCGCGTTCCTTTCATCAACTTCTTCGACGGTTTCCGTACATCACATGAGATTCAGAAGATCTCTGTATGGGATTACAATGACCTTGACGAAATGATAGATAAGGATGCACTTGCTGCATTCCGTGCACGCGCTCTTAATCCTGAGCATCCTGTACTTCG